>JAJXWO010000014.1 GCA_021781535.1 Deltaproteobacteria bacterium
CAGCAAGTCGTGAAAGAACTTGTCGAGAGGATTGATGTCGGCGAGGATTCCCTCCATTTTGTCTTCTTTTATATCCCTTCGTTTGCGCCAGTAGAGAAAGGTTCACACATCTCCAGGGGTTCATGGCAGCCACCAGCATGACGCGCGCCGGATAGGTCAGTGATAACAGTGATCGGGAAATGGTGACTCTGCCATCCTCCAGCGGTTGCCGCAGAACTTCAAGGACATTTTTCTTGAACTCCGGTAATTCATCCAGGAAAAGCACACCGTTATGCGCCAGCGAGACTTCACCCGGCTTGGGGGTTGTACCGCCACCGATCAAGCCAACATCAGAAATTGTATGATGCGGAGACCTGAAGGGGCGAACCGCCAGCAACGCCCGTTCTTTTTCGAGCATACCGCTTACACTGAATATTTTGGTGGTTTCAATGGCTTCGTCGAATGACATGCGCGGCAAAATGGTCGGCATGCGCCGCGCCAGCATTGTTTTTCCTGAGCCAGGCGGACCAAGCATCAGCAGATTATGGCCACCACTGGCGGCAACCTCCAGAGCACGTTTGGCATGTTCCTGCCCCTTGACTTCGCTGAAGTCTTCGCCATATTCACTGCTGCTGGAAAAAAGCGCCTGCAGATCAACCCGGCAGGGCGTGATATTCTCGCGGCCACTCAAAAACTCAACAACCTGGGAAAGAGAAGTGGCGCCGATAACATCAATACCTTCAACAACGGCCGCTTCCGGAGCGTTTTCCGCCGGCAGGATCAGACCGGCAAGGCCGGCCCGTTTGGCGGCAACCGCCATCGACAGCGCACCGCGAATCGGCTTGAGCCCGCCATCCAGCGACAGTTCTCCCAGCAGAATATAATCATGAAGAAGCGTGCCCTTGATAACTCCGGTAGCCGCCAGGATGCCGATTGAAATTGGCAGGTCGTAGGCGGCTCCCTCCTTCTTGATATCGGCAGGTGCAAGGTTGGCAGTAATACGCCGGGGCGGAAAATCGTAGCCGGAGTTTTTAAGCGCCGCCTTGACGCGGTCCTTGCTCTCCTTGACCGCTCCATCCGGCAAACCAACCGTGGCAAAAGCGGGTAGTCCCGGGGCAAGATCAACCTCAACATCGACCAGAATGGCATCAATTCCAATCAGGGCGCTGCTAAAAACTTTTGCAAGCACGATTACCCCCACTCAAACAATGGTGAATTTTGGATTTTGGATTGAAATAATTCAACACCCAACATTCAAAATTGCCTTACGGTTTTAGCAAAATGAAGCCCATCTGGCGTCCCGACTCATCCTTATCCCTTCGATACGAGAAGAATTGTTCACTGTGGCAACAGACGCACTGGTCGGATTGCTGAATCGCTTCTGCCGAAAGACCGGCAAGCATCAGCAACTCCCTGTTGGCAGCGGCCAGATCAAGCTGCCACTTGCCGGGAGCAGTTAGTTCTGCACACGAATCCCAGGCAATTCCACTTTGTATAAATGCCTTCCGAACCGGTTCGTCAACTTCATAGCAACATTTTTGGATACAGGGACCGATTGCAGCTTGAAGCCGGGTAGGATCGGAGCCGAACTCCGACTGCATACCGGCGACGGTCTTGGAAACCAATCTGCCGGCGGTACCTTTCCAACCGGCATGGACAACGGCAATGACTTTTTTCTCAGGATCACAGAGCAGGATTGGGGCGCAGTCCGCGACACAGACACCGATGATAACGTTCGGTTGATTGGTAATAACCGCATCTCCCTCGACAGAAAGGAAATGGCTGTAATCTTCATTCGGTTCGTTGATCACCAGAATATCATTGCCATGAACCTGCCGGGGCGTCACCAGTGCCTCCTGGCTGACCCCGAAAGCGCGGGCAAGCAGACTGCGGTTGCCCTCTACATTTGCCTGCTGGTCCTGCGTATTCATTCCCAGATTGAGCGAGTTATAGGGAGGGCGCGAAACGCCTTCATGGCGGGTGGTGAAGCCTTGTGTTGAACATGATGCCCCGGGGAAATTCACTTCGACGTACTGGATACGACCGATACGATTTATCTGCATGGTTACTTCCTCCAAAAATACTTTTACCTTCAGGACCTATTTTAGTAAGTTAGAAGTTGTTTTCTGCGCTTTTATAGCAGAAAATAGTCCCGTTAACGCACGCTCTCTGTTTATTCGGGTTAGACCTTGCTGTTCCGGTTGCGCTGCCGCCTGACATAAACCGCAATCAGAGCGGCACTGAACAGAATAACCCAGAGAAGCGCTTTATGCGAGTACTGCATGATCAGCTGCTGGTTCTCGCCGATCACGTAGCCGATCAGCGTCAGGATGGTGCACCAGAGACCAGCGCCAAGCAGGGTATACAGGGAGAACTTAAGGTGATTCATTCCGGCCACACCGGCGGGAATTGAGATCAGGTGACGGATAACCGGCAGGAGCCGGCCGATAAAAGTAGATATCTCCCCGTGCTGGAGAAAAAAACGCTCCACCCGTTCGAATTTGCCGGGCGGAATCAGCACATACTTGCCATATTTAAGGATCAGCGGCCGCCCCAGATAGTGCGAAACATAATAGTTGATATATGCTCCGATCAGACTGCCGGCGGTACCACTCAAAATAGCAATTGCCAGGTTCATTTTGCCCAGATAGGCCAGATATCCCGCCGGCGGCATCACCAGCTCACTTGGGACCGGAATGATCGAGCTCTCCATGACCATCAGCAGAAAGATGCCGGGATAGCCCATGGCACCGATCGTGTCCACCAGCCATGTTATCAAGGTGTGTATCACGCGAAACTCCTCCAAAAATTATGCAGTTGCCCTTTATACCCCAACTGAACCATTCGGGCAACAGCAGATAGGATATTTATGAAGGAAAACAAAAACCGCATTCTGAGCCGTTTGAGCAGTGAAGTCCTGACCGGTGACGGCGCCATCGGCACCATGCTCTACACCAAAGGGGTCAGCCTCGACAGCAATTTCGAACATCTGAACCTGGTCCGCCCCGATCTGGTGGCGGAACTGGCTCGTGAATATGTTACGGCAGGCGCCCAGATAATCGAAACCAATACATTTGGCGCGAATTACACCAAACTGTCCGCCATCGGCCTGGGCCACAAGGTAAGCGCAATCAATCTGGCCGGAGCCAGAATTGCCCGTGAAGCGGCAGGCCACACCGTGCTGGTGGCCGGATCGGTCGGTCCGCTGATAGCCATAAAAGGCGAGGAACGCGAATACAGGCCGGAACAGATTGAGGATATCTTTCGGGTTCAATGCCAGGCACTTGCGGAGGGAAGCGTCGATGTTCTGCTTCTGGAAACATTCTCTTCTCTCCCGCAGTTACACCTGGCAGTTACGGTCGCGAGAGAAACCGGACTGCCGGTATGCGCATCGCTGGCCTTTCTTGAAGGAGGACGCAGCGGTGATGGGAGCTCTGTTGAAAGCTTCTGTCAGGCAATGGAGACAGCTGGCGCCGATATACTTGGCGCCAATTGCGGCGCCGGCCCGCTGGAATTGCTCACGGTGATAAAACGTCTGGCGGCCTTGACCGATAAACCGATCAGTGCCTACGCCAACAGCGGTTTTCCCGAGTATCTGGACGGACGTTATATCTACCGCGCCACCCCGGATTATTTTGCCGCCATGGCGCGTGAAATGGTTACTGCCGGAGCAAATATTGTCGGAGGGTGCTGCGGGACAACCCCTGAACATATCGCCGCGCTCGCCCGGGCCATACGCGGTTCCCGGCCAACAGCCCGGAGTAAAGTCCCGTTTATTGCCGTTTCTGAAACGGCCAGAACTATTCCAAAGGCCGCCTCTTTTCTGGACGGCTGGGGAAACCGTAAAGTCATTACCGTAGAGCTTGACCCGCCCAAAGGGCTTGACTGCACTAAAATCATTGCGGGGTGCAGGCGCATTAAGGAAGCGGGAGCCGATGCAATCAACCTGGCGGAAAATCCCCTTGCCCGTCCCCGAATGGGGAATATTGCTCTCGGAAGCCTCATTCAGCGCGAGGTTGGAATCGAAGTCATCGTGCACATCACCGGCCGTGACCGTAATCTGATCGGCATGCAGTCAGACCTGATGGGGGCCAGCCTGCTCGGCATCCGTTCGATTCTGGCGGTGACCGGCGACCCCGCGACGATGGGCGATCATGCCGGGGCAACCTCGGTTTTTGACTTGCACTCCCTGACGTTGATCAAACTGTTGAGCGATATGAACAGCGGCATTAATGCCATCGGCAACCCGATCGGCGCCGGCACCGGCTTTACCATCGGAGCCGCCTTTAATCCCAATACTCAAAACATGGCCCTTCAGGCCGAACGGTTGCGAAAAAAAGTTGCCAACGGCGCCCGCTTTGTCCAGAGCCAACCGATCTACGATCCGGCGATTCTGTTTAAAGCGCTGGAGGTAACCAGCGACAGCGCCATCCCTTTTCTTGCCGGGATCATGCCGCTGGTCAGCGAGCGCAACGCTGAATATCTGAATAATGAAGTACCGGGGATAACCGTGCCGGACAGTGTCCGGGCACGTATGAAAGGGCTTGAAAAGGAGCCCGGAGTCCGGGAGGGGCTGGCCATCGCCAAAGAGTTTATCGACGCGACAGCCTCGGTTGCCGGTGGCTACTACCTGATCCCCCCCTTCGGGAAGTTTGAACTTGCGGTCGAGTTGATCGAACACATCCAGCAACGAGAAAGAGAGAAACAATCATGACAAGGGTGAAAACAGGATTTCTGTGTATTGTGTGCCTGCTGCTGACCGCCTGTGCAACCCAGGCCGGCTTAAGCGACAGTTTTAACCGGAGCATGAAAGCCTATAACCGGATGCTGCGATGGCGTGAAGTTGAAAGTGCCGGAATGACCTATCTTGATCCGAAACTGCAGGAAGAATTTCTTAAACAGGCCGGCAGCCTCAAAAAGCGAGGCATCTCCTTTACCGATTTCCGCATACTCTCCTCGAAGTATCTTCCGGAGGAGAAAACAGGGGATGTGGTAGCAGAATTCGACTATTACATACTCCCGTCAAACAGAGTCAAAACGGTTTCTTATCGTCAGAAGTGGGTTTATAGGGAGAATACCAGGAGCTGGGAACTCAAAAACGGCCTGCCGCCTTTTGAATAAAGAGAGTTCAGATAATATGCCGTTATTAGAGCACCAGATACAGCAATTTATCGCCTATCTGCACACCGAGCGGGACGTATCTCCGCATACTCTGGCTGCCTATCGCAGCGATCTGGCGCAGTTTTTAACATTTGCCGGACGTGAAAAAGGGGACACCGTCTCGGCTCAGGATGTTGATCATCTGCTTCTCAGGCGTTATCTGGCCGGACTTTCCAAGACCACCAGAAAAAGCTCCATCGGCCGTAAGCTGGCGGCAATCCGCTCTTTTTTCCGCTTCCTGTTGCGGCGCGGCACTATAATAAAGAATCCGGCCGAGCTGATCGCTACGCCAAAAAAAGAGCAGCACCTCCCGTTTCATCTGGATATTGATCAGACCACCACCCTGATGGAAGCACCGGCTGATGACCAAAAAAGCGGACCGCGCGACCGGGCAATCCTTGAATTGCTGTATTCAAGTGGTCTCCGTGTTTCCGAATTGACCGGCCTGAATATCGGCGAGCTTGATGTGACAGGCGGATTGGTGCGGGTAACCGGCAAAGGAGGGAAGGAACGTATCGTCCCGGTTGGCAGCCGTGCTCTGGAAGCGCTGCAGGTGTATCTTGGCCAGCGGGGTGATGCTGCAACCTCTGGCGCCCTTTTTCTCAATACTCGCGGCGGGCGTATCAACCGCCGGAGCGTGACACGGATCGTCGATGCCCATGTCATGAA
Organism: Deltaproteobacteria bacterium; assembly: GCA_021781535.1. Classification (GTDB taxonomy): domain Bacteria; phylum Desulfobacterota; class Desulfuromonadia; order Geobacterales; family Pseudopelobacteraceae; genus JACRCG01. The sequence continues at coordinate 5,809 of JAJXWO010000014.1, forward strand.
GATCGCCGCTTTCAAGCGGATTTCACCACATACCCTCAGGCATACTTTCGCAACCCATATGCTGGAAGGGGGCGCCGATTTGCGCGCCATCCAGGAGCTGCTTGGACACTCCTCGCTCTCCACGACCCAAAAGTATACCCATGTCAGCATCGACCACCTGATGGAAGTCTATGACAAAGCTCATCCCAAGGCTCATACGAAAAGCGGGGAATAAGTAATCTTATCCCCCGCTCCTGACTGGTCCTGCATATCCGGGTGGATCACCCGATTCTGATCTCGATTTTATCTCCTTCAGCCACCTTGAGCCTCTTCTCGATTCCAGGTCCAACAACCACGGAACCGTCATACTGCCGGTCCATTTCTTTCATGATCATGACCGGAAAAGTACCGCTCGTGCCTGCAGCGGGATTTGTAAGGATCAGCTTTTTGAAGGGAGTCTTGTAATGATTAGAGATCCATTGTGACGTAGGCAGACTGAGGGCAACCATTCCAAGCGAATCGAAACTGGCACTGGCCTGTTTATCAGCAAGGTGGCTGACATTCATCCTTAAAAGGCCTTCACCCGGGCTTGAATCTTGAACTGCAGCGTATTGAGACTCGGCGGGAACGTCGCTTAAAAGCTTTGCCTCCAGTTTTTTAATTACCAGGTTAAGCGTTATCGGCAGAATCTGAAGATTGATAGTGTTGGCACATAACAGGAAGAGTATGGCGCCAGGGAATGATTTGATGAGAATGCGGCCGTCTGAATAGCGCAAATCGAGAAGTTCCAGCGTTTGCGACATCTGCAGACCATGAGAACACTCCAGAGTCAATGATGCGGCTTTCTGCAGTGATGCCTCATCAATAAGCGCAGGAAATATGTGGGCGAGCAGTGCTCCCTTATGGCTGAATACCGCGCTGCCAATCACGCCATCAACACTGTTTATATGCTGCAGAATGTCCTTCATGATACGGCTCCCCTATTTGGCCGATGCAAATGCAGACTTGATTTCTGATTCAACAGTGTCCAGATTGCAGTCAGGCTTGACCGCGATACTCAAATAGTGCTGTTTGGAGTCATATAATAACAGATTGTAGTTTGTCGTGTGAACAGCTGCCGCCTTGATTTCACCCAACCCCATTAACTCGCCGATACTGCCGCCGGTTTTGGCCAGAAACAGGCCTTTTGCTGCCAGCGCTACCGCTTCAATGCTGGAGTCCTGGATCGGCACGCCCTGTTTATCAAGTAAAACAGCATAGGTGATATTGTGCATTTCCAGCAGGCGAGCGGCTATTTTACTCATTGTGCGGCGGGGTGTCACGGAGGGACCGGGAGAGCTGTTCGCAGTTACACCCGCATTCTCTTCATCAAGGCGGCGGAGTGCTTCAAGCAGTAAGAAATCAGTACGATAATGAATGGTACAGACATTGGAAGTCATTTCGGGATGGATGTTAAACGAGCCGCCCGGCCATTTTATGATTTCGTAAATAGCCTGCTCGCCGGATTCATCACCCTGCTCCGCGTGAATGATCTCGCCGTCAACAAAGTAAATGACTCCCTCGCTGGCCCCGTATTCCACGGAAATCGCGCCGGTATATTTGTTCTGCCCCTTCAGCTGAATAACATCAGTCAGTGAAAGTCCAGCCACTGCGCCATTAAAACCGCTTACGTTTTGAGACATCTATACCAACCTGTCGGAGAGATAGTATCAATACAGTACTTAAACCATAACAGCGACTTAAGTTCAAGCATGAATGTCATCATCACATAATAAACTACCCCGCCGGATGCCCGGCGGGGTAGTTTTAAACCTAGGGATGAAAAGCGGATGCTATTCGCAGAGGTCGACTTTGACATCCCAGTTCTTAAGCTTCATGGTACCATTTTTCTCAAGGTTGAGATGCATCTTGAAGGCACGATCCCACAACTGTGGCTCGTGTCCGACCTTGCGCTTGAGACAATCAGCTTCAGCAATATTGAGATACTCGGTCAGTTGAGCCTTGTAATCCGGATGGGCACACTTTTCAATGATCAGACGAGCGCGTTCCTTCGGTGCCACCCCGCGCAAGTCGGCCAATCCCTGCTCGGTAATGACGCAGTCGAGGTCGTGCTCGGTGTGATCGATATGTGAGCAGTGCGGAACAACGCAGGAAATGCCGGTCGGGTCGGTCTTGGACGGACGGCTCGACGGGGTATGCATCATTTTCAGATAGCCGTTGCGCAGGAAGTCACCGGAACCGCCAAGACCGTTGATCATGCGGGTACCACCGACGAGAGTCGAGTTGGCGTGGGCATAGATATCAATCTCTACCGGAGTATTCATGGCGATACACCCCAAACGGCGGATAGGCTCCGGTGCATTGGAGATCGAGAGCGGGCGCAGCGTAATTTTGTCAAAATATTTATCCATATGCTCGAAAAATTTCGGGAAGCCCGGCTCAGCCGAAAGAGAGAGCGAACAGGAAGAAGCGTGGTCCAGTTTGCCAGAGTCGAACAGGTCGAGCATCGTGTCCTGAAGTACTTCGGTGTATACGGACAGATTGGTAAATGGACCTTTGGCCAGACCGCCGATAACGGCGTTGGCGATGGAACCAACACCGGATTGCAGTGGTAGCAGGTTTTTCGGCAGACGCCCAGCCTTGACTTCCTGGGTGAAAAATTCGATGACATGGCCTGCAATCGCTTCGGAGGTGTCGTCCTGCTCGGCAAAAGCACGACCCTGGTCACGAAGCTTCGACTCGACCACGGCGATGATTTTGCTCGGATCGCAGGGAATAGAGGTTGAACCGATTCTCGAACCGGCTGAAGTAATGTTGAATACCTGCCGGTTTGGAGGAGTCAGCGGCGTTAACAGGTCGTGAATCCCTTCGAAAGAAGGCTGTCCGGTGTTAACCTCGATGATGACCCGATCACAGATCATCAGAATCTCAGGAATAACGCCGCAGGAGGATGTCGGAACCAGGCTGCCGTCTTCCTTGATAGCAGAAACCTCAATAATGGCCAGGTCAAGCCTGCCGCTCTCGGTGTCCTTGGTGTAGAAACCGTAGCCCAGATCCTGAGCGAACAGGGAAAGATGCTTGTCACCCATCCGGATGCGCCCCTGGTTGATACCGGCAGCAATATCCTTGCCGGTTTGATACGGCCAGCGACGGTCAATCATATCGTTGATAGCCCAGCGGTTTTCCGTTTCGGCACCAACAGAAGCGCCGATGAACAGGTTGAACTTCAGCTTGCCCTGCAGGTTGTTCTTCTCAACATGCTCTGCAAGAGCGATCGGGACCACTTTAGGGTAGCCGGCCGGGGTAAAGCCGGACCAGCCGAGATTCATACCGTTTTTGAAAAATGGGATGGTTTGTTCCGGGGTCATCACCTTGCTCAAAAGGGACTTGCATTGTACTCGGTCTTGAAGAGTTCCGTAATCCGACATTTACTGCCTCCTGTTTGTTTTTTGTGTTTACAGGTCAATAACCTGCGTTGATAAGCACCTAAAGCATCATCCGCCCCGAAAGGCAGTCTATTGATATCATATGATATGTCACGTCAAAAAAACCATTAAGAGCCAGAGTAGAACCGGATTCTACGCATACGCTTATGTTTCGTCAAGTTAAAAAGTATACGGTATAATCCTTCAGTTTTCGTAATCTACCGCCACAATAGATGAACAGACCGCCTTCATATGCGGGATCACCTCTCCGGCGTGGTACGGATGAATCTGGTAGGCCTGCAGATCTTCGAGTGATTCAAAACGGGTTGTAAGCGCAATGTCGTATGAGCGCTCCGATCGGATCATGTCAACTCCGACTTCAAGATGACGCAGCATGTCAATTTTACCGTCCATACTGAGCAGTTTGTTTCTGGTGACAGCCAGGTTTTCATCAGTCGGTTCAGCCAGTTTAAACAATACAATGTGGGTAATCATAGTGCCGTTCCTTTCATGCATCGAATCCGAGTTTGGTTGCTATCCGTAGAGTAATCTTTGGATTAGTGTTCTGCTTGAAATAGTGCTTATCCGGGCGCCTGAAGAGCCCTCAAAAAAACCACATATGCACCGCTACCACCCATTTCACGGGGAGCAGGGGCGAATTCCAGGACTATCTCCCGCCCAGCATCGCGCAGCCACGAAGCAACAGCCTGGTGCAGCACCGGTTCTTCCTGTGAATGGTAGCCCTTGCCGGTGATTACCAAAACAGCTTTTTGCCCCTTCTTTTGCGCAGAGCGTAAAAAGCGCGGTAAAGCCTCCAGAGCTTCCTCACGCGTCAAACCGTGCAGGTCGAGCTGATGATTGACTGAAACAACGCCCCGCTTCACCTGCCGGAGCCGATTGCCGGCCAGCGGCTGCAATTCGCCTTCATCAGGAACGGAATCCGTAAACTTTGTATCCAGCTTCAGGCGGCCGATTTCCTCAAGAAAAGCGCCTTCTTCGACTACCAGAAACTCTTCCGCCGCCTTTCCGGCCGTTTTCTGCAATGGATGCGAACCGGCTTTAACCGGCTTTTCCCCTGAGTCTTGAAACGGCCGCACATCCGCCACCTCCTGGAGAAAAAGATCAAGAGTGTTTTCGGCCGGCTCCGCAGTTTTTTGGCCGGCAGACTGACTCGGCAGAATCGGCTCCGACTCCGAAACGGCAATCCCTTTCAGAACCCCGAACGGGGTGCTAAGAAACTCTTTCGGCTTGGGCGCATTCTGTTGTCGTTGCTTTTTCTTTGCCACGTTGTTCAGTCCTTCGCAACCAGCGTTATTTCAATGCGACGATTTCTTGCCCGGCCTTCTTTCGTGCCATTGTCTGCAACCGGTTTGTATTCAGCAAAAGCGGCGGCCGAAAGATTGCGGGGATCTACCCCTTGCTTCTGCAGAAATTTGGTGACATTAATGGCGCGGGCAGCTGACAGCTCCCAATTGGTCGGATAGATGCGGGCAAGTGTACCCGTAATCTGCACCACATCAGTATGCCCCTCAATCCGGATAGCTTTGTCACCGACATTTTTCAGCGTATCAACCATCTTGTCCAAAATATCCAGCCCCTCAGGTTTGATGTCGGCCCTGCCGGAATCAAACAGGATAGCTGCCTCCATATTTACCGTCAGCTTGCCCTTCAGTTCGGATATGGTAACCTGCCCTTTGGCAATCTCGTTCTTCATAGTGGCAAGAAGCTGCTCGTACGTCCCGCTAACCTCTTTAACCTTTTCCTCTTTCGCCTTCTGAAGCCCGGATATTTCATCGTTCAATCGGCTGTTTTCAGCTTTAAGCTCCGACACCTGTTGACGCAACTCACTGATATTTTTTGACAATGTATCTGATTTTGCCCTCAGAATCCCCTCAAGCTGTTTTTTCTCATCGGTAAGTACTGCGGCATCCTGGGTAAGCTGGTCAAATTTTGCTTTCAGAGCACTGTTTTCCAACAAAAGTTTTTTGTGCGCCTGCTGCAGCTCGGCCAGTGATTTGGACACGCCATCAGCTTCCTCAGCCTTTTTCAGGTAGGTACTTTCAGCAACAAGGCAGCCACTAGCAGACAACATAAAAAAGGCGCCGGCCAGATATACAAGTACTCGTTTGATCATTAGTCCATCCTCCCCCAGAGATCGTGCGTTCGGCCTTATACCATATAATCAGAATTTTGGTAACGCAGAATATGCAACTTCCTGAATTTATAGAGGCACGTGAATCCGCGCACCCTTGACACGGCCGCGCTTTACGGCTACAAGGAACAGCAGTAGTTCAGTCTTTTAATGTAATGAAGCGATGGAGAACAGATGGCCGCCAGAATATCGTTTGTAGGCGCCGGTCCGGGAGCGGCGGACCTGATTACCGTCCGTGGCGCGCGCCTCTTGAAACATGCCGATGTCGTCATTTTTGCCGGAAGCCTGGTGGACCGGAAACTGGTGCAGCTGTATGCAACAAGGGCCGATGTCTATGATTCCGCGGGAATGACGCTCTCCGAGGTCATCACCGTCATGATGGATGCCGTGGCAGCAGAACAAAACGTTGTCCGCCTGCACACCGGCGACCCGTCCATCTACGGCGCCATTCAGGAGCAGATGGAAGCGCTTGACCGATTGGAAATCGAGTATCAGGTCGTGCCGGGAGTAACCAGCGCCTTTGCTGCAGCAGCCGCGCTCAAACAGGAGCTGACGCTGCCGGAGGTTTCCCAGACGGTCATTTTCACTCGCATGGAAGGACGGACCCCGGTGCCGGAACGTGAGCAACTGCATGCGATTGCCAAACTCGGCGCCACGATGGTGATCTATCTTTCGGTCGGCATGATTGAAAAGGTCGTTGAGCAATTGCTGCAGGGTGCCTATACGACCACCACCCCTGCAGCGGTTGTCTGCCGGGCCTCATGGGATGACGAGCAGATAATCCAGTGCACCCTGTCCGAACTAGCAGAAAGAGTGCAGCAGTCAGGCATTGATCGTCAGGCATTGATCATAGTCGGCGATGTCCTGGCCGCCCGCCGCGAAGGTCTTAAGGCCAAATCACTCCTGTACGATCGTGAATTTTCTCACGGCTTCCGGGAAGGTCACGTCGCCTGAGATGCGAGTTGCTGTTGTTGCCATAACCCGGGGGGGAGCCCGACTGGGTCACATGCTGGCCGAAGAGGCTGAGTTCGACTGCTATCTGTCCCACCGCTATGCCAGCCATGCCGACACGACGTGCCACTGTTTTGATCCAACCGAACTGAAGGCTCTGATCGCTTCGCACTGGAAGCACTACGATGGTTTTGTGCTGATCATGGCAACCGGCATTGTCGTGCGGGTCATTGCACCGCTGCTGGGGTCAAAGGAAACCGATCCGGCAGTTGTCGTGATGGATGATGCCGGCAGATATGCCATTGCTCTTCTTTCCGGGCATCTGGGGGGCGGCAACGAGCTTGCCGGGTGCTGCGCATCCGTCACCGGAGCCCGTGCCGTCATTACTACCGCGACCGATGCCAACGATCTCCCCTCCTTCGACATGCTGGCCAAGGAGCAGGGATGGGGCATTGAGGATATCAGCCGGGTCAAGACACTCAACACCCTGCTGCTTGATGACGAAGAGATTGCCGTCGTAGACCCGACCGGGCTGACCAGCGCGTGGCTGCAGGGCCGGGGAAAGGTCACCTTTTGTGAAACATTTGCTACAGCCGCGGACAGCACGGCACGCGGTTTATTGCTTGTTACCAATCGGGCTTTGCCGGAACAGATCGACACGCATAATACCCTCATCCTCCGCCCCCGCAACCTGGTGCTCGGCATCGGCTGCAATCGCGGCACACCGGCTGATGAAATCGAAGCGTTTGTTACGACCCACCTGAAACAGTTGGATCTCTCTCAAAAAAGCATCTGCTGCATCGCCTCGGTAGCAGCCAAACGCGATGAAATCGGGCTTGCTGAATACGCAGGGCGCCTGGGGGTTCCGCTCCGTTGCTTTGAGAGTGAGGAGCTGAACAGGGTTGCCTTTCCCTCGCCCCCCTCGAAACATGCCCTGGCGGCAGTCGGTGCCGCCGGTGTCGCCGAGCCGGCCGCAATTCTTGCCGCACATGGAGGGAAATTGCTGTTACATAAGGTTAAATCCGCTAACATCACCCTGGCGGTAGCACAACTCAAGGATATGCAATGAATAGAGATAGCAAACCGGTGATCGCTATTACCATGGGAGACCCCAGCGGGATCGGTCCGGAAATCATCATAAAAGCGCTGCAGTCGCCGGATGTCACAAACAGCTGCGTTCCACTCGTAATCGGAGACCGGCTGGCGCTGGAACGGGCGCGTGCCGTCTGCGGCTCAACCCTGAAGTTTTTCGCATCTGACTCAATAGAGGATGTGCGAACCTTCCCGGAAGGCAGCATTCCCCTGCTTGAACTCTCACACCTCACGGAAGCCGACATGCCGTACGGCGCTCCGTCAAACGCGGCTGGCGATGCAGTCTACCGCTATATCTGCCACGCCGCACGCCTCTGTCTTGACGGCCAGGCCGCAGCGATGGTGACCGCCCCGATCAGCAAGGAAGCGATGCATCGAGCCGGGCACGACTATCCAGGCCACACCGAGCTGCTGGCCGAATTGTGCGGCACAGACAACTTTGTCATGATGCTGGCCGGTGACCTGCTGCGGGTCAGCCTGGTGACGATCCATGAAGCGTTGAGCGATGTTCCCCGTCTGGTGACGTTCGAGCAGGTGCTCAAAACCATACGCATCACGGCACAAGGAGTTGCGCGTTTGACCGGTAAAAAGTCGCCGAAGCTGGCGGTGCTTGCGCTCAATCCGCATTGCGGTGAAGGCGGGAAGTTCGGCACCGAAGAGCTGGAAGTCATCGCGCCGGCGGTAAAGGCCGCCCGGTTGGAAGGGATCGATGCCGAGGGACCGCTATCGGCTGACACCCTGTTCCATTTTGCCCGGCAGGGTGGCTATGACGGTGTCGTAGCCATGTATCACGATCAGGGGTTGATCCCGCTCAAGATGCTGCACTTTGACGATGGCGTCAACATTACGCTGGGCCTACCGATCATCCGCACCTCCGTTGACCACGGCACCGCTTATAACCTTGCCGGCAGCAGCACGGCATCAGAAGAAAGCCTGCTGGCAGCAATCAGGATGGCAGTGAAGATGGCAGGATGATTTCTGCTTTCCGCTTGCACTAACCGTCCGTTTTTCGTAAACTCCCAGCCATGATAACCATTGAAACCATATCGGCACATGTCCACGCTGGTCAGCGCATTACCTCTGACGAGGCGCTTTTTCTGTTTCGCTTCAACGACCTGCTCGCGATCGGTGAGCTGGCGGCGCTGGCCAATGAACGGAAAAACGGCACAAATGTCTATTTCAACGTCAACCGCCACATAAACCCGACCAACGTCTGTGTGAATCGCTGCGCATTCTGCGCATTCTCGAGAACCAGCGGCGAAGATGGCGCGTACACCCTGGCGCTTGACGAAATATGCAAGCGGGCTCACGAGGCAGAAAGAGACGGAGCCACCGAAGTGCATATCGTCGGTGGCCTGCACCCTGATCTGGCCTTCGAATTCTACGAAGAAACCCTGCGCGCTATCCGCAGCACCGCACCGCGGCTCCATATCAAAGCCTTCACTGCGGTGGAGATCGAGTACTTTTCCCGTATTGCAGGCCTGACGGTCGAGAAGGTGTTTGAGCGGCTTATCAGCGCCGGTCTCGGCTCGATGCCGGGGGGAGGAGCCGAAATCCTGGTCGAAGAGGTCCGGCAGAAAATTTGCCCCGAAAAAATCTCAGGGTCACGCTGGCTCGAAATCATCCGCCTGGCACATCGGGCAGGGCTGAAGTCTAATGCCACCATGCTCTACGGGCACGTCGAAAGTACTGCCGACCGGGTGGCACATATGGAGATGTTGCGGACCCTGCAGGATGAAACCGGCGGTTTTCAAGCCTTTATCCCTCTGGCGTTCCAAGCCGAAAACTCTGATCTGAAACTGGACATTAAGGGGACCTCCGGCATCGATGACCTTAAGACCTTGGCAATTGCGCGGGTTTACCTCGATAATTTTGACCATATTAAGGCCTACTGGATCATGCTGGGTGAGAAGATTGCCCAGGTTTCACTTGCTTTCGGGGTCAACGATCTTGACGGCACCGTAGTGGAAGAGAAGATCGGCCATGACGCCGGAGCCCAAAGCCCGCAGTCAATGACAAAAGAAGGCATTATCCGCCTCATCAGAAAAGCCGGAAAGGTCCCCGTTGAACGTGATACGCTGTATCACCCAATTCGCAGTTATTGATGTACTCCCTGACGCCATCCCTGGATACCGGAGATGCAATCAGCACCCTTGACACACTGCTCGCTGCCGATATCAGACCAGATCATTTCCATGGCGCCATCCATCACCTGCAACGCCGTTTTGCCAGCTATGCCGACACGAGCCCGGCGCCGTTCATTGCTCCAGGCTTGGTCGTCACACCCGAGATCCGCCGGCAATCCGAGATGTACCTGCCGATTGCCGAGATCACTAAAATCTTCAACCGGCTTTATTGCGCCACGCTGAACTCCCCCCCTATCTTGTCCAGTTCCCCTTTTCATAATGCATTGAGCTGGGCGGACACTTTTGTCGGCCTGCCACCGCAACTGCAGTTCAGCATAAACCCTTCGACATTACTGGAACAACTGCTCAACGATCGGAACCTGTTGACGAAGTTTTTGTTCGCTTCCTTCCTCCCGCACCGCTTCTATGGCGGTTTCAGACGGTATATCGGACAGACCGATTTCATCCGGAAATGGCTTTTGGAACGGAAAAAAGCGACGCTTCGCTGTCTGGATGCAGCCTGCGGCACCGGGGAAGACAGTTATGGCCTGGCCACTCTGTTGCTTGAACGCGGATTTGATCGGGAGAAGATACACATCGAAAGCTGGACGATAGATCCATTGGAAGTCTGGGCTGCCGCTCATTGCAGCTTTCCTCACGACCGGCAGCGAGAAGCACGGTTCCGGGAAGAGACCGCTGCCCTCTTTGAGCACGGTTATGAAACGCGCATCTGCTTCCGTTGTGTTGATCTGACGAAGCCGCCGGCGGAACCATTCGACCTGATCCTGTGCAACGGCCTGCTGGGAGGCCCACTTTTTCACGAAGCGCAGTTCGTAAAAAATATAGTGGCCAATCTGGCCGGGATACTTGCGCCCGGCGGGATCATGCTGGCAGCCGACAGCTTCCACGCCGGCTGGAAACTGCACTACCCGCAGCAGATGCTGCGGGTAGTGCTCGAAGAGAATGGTTTGCGCACGTTTTCAGCAGGCGAGGGGGTCGGCGGGGTAAAGCCCGGCACGGTATAGGCTTGATAGGTCTGTTGACGAACTTGGTTTCACAACAATTGGCATGCCGTCTATTTCTTGTGTGATACACAGACCTGGTGCCCTGGCATCACCATCTTCCCACCAGGGCCAACACTGCCGAGTTACTGGAAACAAGCGGGACAACCGACACCGAGTTCTTGCCCTTATTAACATGATTAGCAATGACGATGCGGCCGCACAGTTCGCCGATGGCAGCGCCCAGCAGCACATCGCTGGCCCAGTGTTTGTCTTGATACATACGCGAGAAACCGACAAACGTGGCGGCAGAGTAAAAGAATACTTTGGCGGCCATGCTCTCCGAGGTGGCGGCCATGATCGAAGCCATGGCAAACGAGCTGGAGGTATGCATTGAAGGCATGGAATCGTAATCGGTTTTGAAGCGACCGGGCGTAAAACTCCCCTTGTCGCCCTTAACGAAGGGGCGAGCCCTGCCGATGGTCTCTTTGAGCACAAATGTAGTTGCATCAGCCAGCAATATCGTCTCGCCAAGCATCTCGCCGGTTTCTTTCCAGCGGGGGGACTCCGCAAAGATGCCGCCGCCATAAACGGCGGCGGCAATCCCAATATGCAGAAACGGGTCGCCGATCAGAGTGCCGGCATCCGTAGCCTTATCAAGCCCTCTGCTCTTGCTGCCTTGCAGCTTGGTACGGATGTCGTCATCAAAAACATAGGTAAGACCAACCGCACCGGCCACGGCCAGTGTACCGACAAACCCGTACCCATCCGTATCCACCGGCGTTTTGACAACTTCCAGCGCCTCATCACCGAGCCGCACGGTTTGTTCCTTGATGGCCTTCGTGCTGTTGAATATATTATCATCCGCCGCCGCAATACGCGGCAATACCATGACTGCAATAGTAAAACATACCAACCAGATACGCATGTCGACTCCCTTGGGTTTACACTGAACGACAAGAAAAACTCCTGTCCTCGATTAAAAGAACGGGAGCCATAAATGTGCTGACAAGCGGGACAACGCACCTCTTGCCAGAGAGATCACTGTTTATCAGAAGCGGATTAACAATCCGCCCCACGTCAATCCGCCGCCAAATCCCATGGCCAGCACGATGTGGCCCGGCTTGATCGTGCCGTTACGCAGATTTTCATCCATCACCAGCGCCACCGAAGCTGCAGAGGTGTTCCCACAGCGGTCAAGGTTGAGCAGGAAACGCTCTTTGGGAAATCCACTTTTTTTGGAGATAAAATCGATCATGCGCACATTGGCCTGATGAGGAATGATGTAATCCAGATCCGTAGCAGATATGCCGGCTTTCGCACAGAGAGTGTTGATAATGTCCGGAATGACATCCGTAGCAAATATGTAGACCTGCTTGCCGGCCATCTGGAAATAAATCTCCCGTTCCTCAATCGATTCTGCCGTAACCGGTTTGCGTGAGCCGGACGAAGGTACCTGAATCAGCGGCCACCCCTTGCCGTCACTGCGCATATAGGTATGCTGAATCCCCTTTGTTGCATCACCACCACTGCTCACAATGGCAGCACCGGCACCGTCGCCAAAGAGCGGACAGCTGGTTTTGTCATTAAAATCAAGAATTTTTGAGTAGGTATCGGCGCCAATTGCCATGACGGTCTTGTATTTTCCGCACTTGATAAAGTTATCGGCAATTTCGAGCGCATAGACAAAGCTGGAGCAGACTGCGTTGACATCAAAGGCAAAAGCGTTTTTTGCGCCGATGTTCTCCTGGACGATGCAGGCAGTTGAAGGAAGGCTCATGTCAGGAGTCGAGGTTCCGACTATGATACAGTCAATATCAGAGGCGTCAATTCCAGCGGCTTCCAATGCTTTTTTAGCGGCACCGGTGGCCAGATCAGAGGTCGCCTGGTCGGCATGAGCAAAACGCCGCTCACGGATGCCGGTACGGCTGAAAATCCATTCGTCCGCATTTTCAACCAGGTAATCAAAATGGCTGTTCGGTATTACCCGATCCGGAAGGCATGAACCACTGCCGATAATTTTTGAATAAATCATATTTTCTCCACTTTCACCTGTCAGTGACGGGCGAATTTCACTTTAAATAGAATCTTTTTATCTATCTCACAAAATAACGCTGTTTGTCAAGATCAGCTCCACAGTGCGATCTATTATTTATTTCCTGACCTGAGAATATCTACGATCGAAAACGCCCACACCATAAAAAATGCGGCAAGCACCGCTTTGCCAAAGCCGGATTCTCCGTCAAGTGCTTTCATCACCTCAGTTGGCGTTATACTGATCGCACCACCGGCGATCTGGGAGGCGATTACCGGAGAAAGCCCCCGCAGCAGAACAAACAGCGCCAATAGTAACACGATATTGACCAGTACGATAATGATCCCGCCTGCCATTTTACGGCCAAGATACAGCTGCCCGAGCCCCGGCAACACAAAGGCAGAAAGCAGCAAAGCAGCCAGTTTTTTGTTCATAATCCAGTTTTCCCTTTCGTGATGCATGTACGTCTGTGAATTCTCTTCATCAATATTCTCTGGACAGAGCGTACGAACCGTTTCTGTTTTGACTTTGCCCGAGCATTAAGGCATAGTTACATCGATTTTACCCTGAACTCAGGAGCAAACCAATGGTTCTCGTCGCAAATATACTGCTGGCCCTGGCCAAGCTGGTTGAACTGGCCAGCGGACTTCTCACTATTTACAAATACATTCTGCTGGCCAGCGTCATTATCTCATGGGTAAACGCCGATCCCTACAACCCGCTTGTCAATTTTATCTTTCGCGTTACAGACCCGATTCTGCGCCGCATTCGACGCTACATGCCTGACACCGGCATGCTGGATATTTCACCCCTGGTCGCCTTTGCCGCTATCTATGTCCTGCAGATTGTCGTTTTTGATACCGCCTACGAATACCTGATAAGCGCCAGCATGACACTAAAAATGAGAGGTTGACGCTCCGAATAGTACACTCTGTTCGGAGCGACGTGTTTTTGCTGCACTATCTGATTAAACCAAAAAAAAGCCCCGGAGAGTATCCGGGGCTTTTTTTGTTTTGGTACAAAGCGGGCCTTAAATTCTTGTTACGTTCGCGGCCTGAAGCCCTTTCGGACCCTTTGTTACTTCAAAAGTTACTCTATCGCCTTCTGCAAGGGATTTGAAACCTTCGCCTGCGATTGCGGAGAAATGGCAAAATACATCCTCGCCACCTTCCTGCTCAAGAAATCCAAAACCCTTGCTGTCATTGAACCATTTTACTGTTCCGTTTACCATGTGCTTACTTCTCCTGATTCTTCTTAATGATTTTATCCAGATAATAATCCGAACTTTATGTACTCTAACGTATCGCATAAACCAAGTCAAGCAAATTAAATCATGTTCTAACATTTTGTATATATTGTACTCGATGGGTTACTGAAAGCCGGAAGATCACTTCCCGCGTACGACGGTACTGTCGGCACAGATGATTTCCCGTGCCTGGAGCAGTTGATCTTTGCTACCGTCTATCCAGTTGATACCTATGCCATGTCGCTCCATGCGGCGAAACCAGTTTCCCTGTCGTTTTGCAAAGTTGTGGATTGCACTGTTCAGCCGCTGAAACATATCGTTTTTATTCATGTCACCCCGAAGATAAGCCCCCACGTACCGATACTCAAGCCCGTAATAATCCAGGCGTTCCCACGCAATGCCACCGGCATGGAGGCGTTCTACTTCTTCTATCATACCGTTATCGAGACGCTCTTTCAGGCGTGCTGTTATACGTCGACGCAATGCTTCGCGCTCCCAGTGGATACCGATAACGGTCGACTGCAACCGGGTGAGCGGCTCGCAGGCTGCACCGTTTTCCGCCTCTCCCCGGGCAATTTCAATCGCCCGGACAGTACGCTCCCGGTCCGCCAGATCCGTACTGTTATGCTGATGTGGCTTGAGATGCCACAACTCCCGGACCAGTTCGTCATCGGTTTTCAGCGCCAGTTCTGCCCGCAGAGCGCCGTTAAACGGCACTTCGATCATGCGATAGCCACGCAGCGCGGCATCCAGATACATACCACTTCCACCGCACAGGACAGGTACGGTGCCGCGGGAAGCAATCTCCGCAACGGATTTCAGAAATCTGCGCTGGAAGTCGAACACGCTGAATTCTTCTCCGGCATTCAAGATATCGATCAGATGATACGGCACCCGGCCATATTCATGAAGATCTTTGCCGCTGCCAATATCCATCCCCCGGAAGACCTGACGCGAATCGGCCGAGATAACCTCCCCACCGTACTCCTCTGCAAGGGCAACGGCCAGACGCGTCTTGCCGGAAGCGGTCGGGCCAAGAATAACGAGCATACCTAGCGGCGCCCCCGGCTCAATCACTGTGCACCCCCCTGTATACCGCTTCTGCTGTTGTCCGGTTCATCCCCGGGACAGCCAGAATTTCTTCCACCGTCGCCTCCTTCAGACTTCGGAGGCTGCCGAAATGCTTCAATAGGGCAGAGCGACGCTTGGGGCCGATGCCCGGAATCATTTCAACCCCCGAGACCAGCCCCTCTTTCCCGCGCAGCTTCCGGTGATACCCGATTGCAAAACGGTGCGCCTCATCCCGGATAGCTGTCAGCAGAAGCAGCGGTGCAGAGTTCTGACGCAGTACGACCGGATTCTTCCTGCCGGGGATAAACACCCGTTCATCGCTTTTGAAAACTGCCGGCGCAGCAGCATCGTGCCGAACACGGCTCTTGGCCAGCGACACCACATCAAAGCACCCTGTCAAACCCAGCTCGGCAATAACCGCCAATACTGCATTCAACTGTCCGATACCTCCATCAACGACGACCAGATCGGGGAGAGCACTCTTTTCTCTGCTATCGACACTAAATCGACGGAGAAAAACTTCTCGCAGCATGGCAAAGTCGTCCTGACCGTCAACTGTTTTGATGCGATAATGGCGGTAGTTGCCACGGTCAGCCGTGCCGGACGTGAACACAACACAGCTTCCCACCGAAAAGCGACCCTGAATGGTGGAAATGTCATAACATTCCATTCGCTGTGGAATCCGGGCCAACTGCAACCGGTCAAAAAGAGCGCTCAGCACCGCTTCAGCCGAGGCTTTCTTCTCATCACGCTCCCGGCAGGCAGACAGAGCATTTTTACCGGCCAGATCAACCAATTCCCGCTTTGTGCCGCGCTGCGGAAGCATGATGGACACTTTACTCCCTTTCAGCTCGCCGAACAGCTCGGCCAACGCCGCCTTATCCTCTATATCGAGCGGAAGCAGAATTTCTTCCGGGATAAAAGCCGTATCAGTGTAATACTGCTTCAGAAACGCCGAGATAGCCGTTGCATCGTCCAGCTCCCAGGCAACAGGGAACAGGCGGCTCCCGGTAAGAACTCCTGCGCGGATAAACAGCAGGGCCAGTTCGATCTGCTTCCCGTCGCGGTAAAAGCCAACCACATCACTGTCTCCACCGTGCAGCACAACTTTCTGTTTTTCGACCGTTGTCTCTATTGAGCGGAGCAGGTTTCGCCAGTGGGCCGCCTCTTCATAGAGCATGCGCTCCGAAGCATCAATCATGCGCCGTTTGAACTCGGCCATGAGCTGCCGCCCTTTGCCTTCAAGAAAAAGCATGGCCCCGTCCACCAGGACCGCGTACGCTTCTCGCGAAATCAAGCCGTGGCAGGGCGCACTGCACTGCCCAATCTGGTGGTAGAGACAGGGGCGCTTCCGGGACATGCAAGCGGCAAGCGGATAGTGCCGCAACGGGAATATCCGGATCATCTGCCGGAGGACCTCCCGCGCCGCCACCCCGGATGAATACGGACCAAAATAGCGCGCCCCGTCGCGAGGACGCTTGCGCACGACGGTAAAGCGCGCAAACTCTTCATGGGGATCAATCCGCAACGAAAAATACGTCTTATCATCTTTCAGGCTCATGTTGTAACGCGGATGGTGCTGCTTGATAAGCGTATTTTCGAGAAGGAGCGCTTCTTTCTCGGTATCGGTCAGCACAACATCTATATCGACAACTTTAGCCATCAAAAATTTAATGTGGTAGCGCGAATCGCCTGACGCATTGAAGTATGAGCGTACCCGCTGCCGTAAACTGCGCGCTTTGCCGACATATATTATTTCTCCGCCGGCATCGCGCATCAGATAGACGCCCGGAGAAGTCGGAAACATCCGTATCTTTTCTTCAAGGTTCATGAGTGCAATCCTACACCGATTGCATTTGGAATGGGAAGTGTCTTTATTGAGCAAACAATTGCCTGTTTATGCAGCATATGCTGATTATTTGGGCAATGGCCACCAACGAGTCATCATAAACATGTTCATAATATCAGCATATTACACCGGGCAGCCTGATTGGCCGTTTTTTTGCTTGCCGTCAGCACTCGCCCAAAGACGGGCAACAGACACCAACGGGGGTAATTCTGTATGGAAACCATGTCAACGATGACTGGTCTGACAAGTAGTGCGGACGTTCTTTTTCTCATGCTGGGCGCAGTAATGGTTTTCGCAATGCACGCCGGTTTCGCCTTTCTGGAAGTCGGCTCGGTGCGAAAGAAAAATCAGGTAAATGCACTTGTAAAAATACTCACCGATTGGTCGATTTCTACGATTGTATATTTTTTAATCGGCTTTCCGATCGCCTATGGAATATCTTTTTTAAAGCCGGCAGGAGAACTGCTCGGCACAACCCACGGCTACGATCTGGTTCACTTCTTCTTCCTGCTCTGCTTTGCCGCATGCATTCCCGCCATAATTTCCGGCGGCGTCGCTGAACGGGCAAAGTTCTGGCCGCAGGTTACCGCCGGTGCCATCTTCGCCGGAATTTCCTACCCGATCTTTGAATCGTTGATATGGGGGCAGAACTCCGGCTATCTGCAATCGCTTTTCAAGTCAATCGGTGGCGCCGAATTCCATGACTATGCCGGTTCGGTGGTCGTCCATTCCATCGGCGGCTGGATCGCACTACCGGCAATCATTATCCTCGGTCCGCGCATAGGGCGCTACGTTCGCGGCAAATCCCACCCTATCATGGTCAGCAACATCCCTTTTCTGGCACTCGGATCATGGGTCCTGGCAATTGGCTGGTTCGGCTTTAATGTCATGAGCGCCGGCAACCTGGAAAAAATATCCGGACTGGTGGCGGTCAACTCCCTGATGGCCATGGTTGGAGGAGTTCTCGCCGCCCTGGTGGCTGGCAAAAACGACCCCGGTTTTATCCACAATGGCGCCCTGGCCGGCCTGATTGCCGTCTGTGCCGGCAGCGACATCATGCACCCGTTGGGAGCCTTTCTGGTTGGAGGCATCGCTTCAATCATATTTGTGTACGGCTTCCACTATGAGCAGGAAACACTGAAAATCGACGACGTTCTCGGAGTATGGCCTCTACACGGCATAATCGGTACCTGGGGAGGGATTGCCGCCGGGATTTTCGGGCAGAAGTTTTTGGGAGGAATCGGCGGGGTCAGTTTTGTTTCCCAATTGAGCGGGAGCCTCCTCGCAGTTCTCTTTGCCATGGCCAGCAGTTTTGCGGTGTATGGCGTACTCCACAAAACCGTCGGAATCCGCCTGAACCAGGAGGATGAATTTGCCGGCGCCGACCTCTCCATCCACAACATAGAGGCCTACCCGGAAGACAGCATTCGATAGAATCGCGAACCATCGTTTCGGGTATAGAAGAAGCGCCCTTACCTGAACTTTCGGGTGCAGAGAATCGCTTCTTGCGCACTTTTTCAGGGCGATATATGTAACCGTACGCGGCTCATGTGCTCCTGTTGAATCCGCACGGCGTAACGATTGCTAACGTACTGACATTCCGTTTCTTTCGTTGACAACGGCGCGGAGAGGTGCTACTTAGGAGGCATTTTACCTGCAGACTCTATCTGCTCTCCGTGCGCCGTCAGCAGGGCCGCCGGCCAAAAGAGGTCCATTAACGTGATATTATTGAGATTATGTCGCTACACCCTACTCCAGCTCCTGGTAATCCTCATCATAATTTCATCTCTACTTGCGCCTCCCGCCTATTGCCAGGAAACAGAGGATTCTCAGGTTTTTATTGCCGGATTCAATGCCTACCAGCAGAAGGATTACGCAACCTCGATCGAAAAGCTGAACGAAGTATTGAAAAAGTACCCGGACACCCCGCTCAAGGACATGACGCTTTTCTGGCTTTCCCGCTCCTACTATAAAGTTGGCAACCAGCAGGAGGCTGCCCGCTATCTTTCCCAGCTTTCCAAAGAATACCCGGACAGTCCGCTCAAAAATACCGTGGAGGATGAACTTCTCTCACTGATGGCACGCTACGATAAAGGCGAAAAACTGCCGACCGGACCGCTTGCAGCTAAACAGGCTGACCTCCTGGCTGCCCGGAATGAAAATGCCGAAAAAATGCGGGTGGCAGCGGCACAAGCCGAAGAAGCGAAACAGGCTGCGGCAGCCGCCGAATCAGCACGCACTGCGGCACTCAAAAAGGCTGATGAAATAGCCGTTGCACAACGGAAAGAAACGGCTCGCGCTGCAGCAGCACACGCAGAACAAGAGAAGATTGCGGCCGCTAAAAACGAAGAAGCGCTGCGACGTTCCGCTAAAACAAAAGAATCACTGCAATCCGAAGCGGCAGCCGAAACGGCCCGTATCACCGCACAAAAAGCCGAAGCGTTGCGCCTTGCCCGGATACAGGATGAAAAAAAACGTGCCGAACAGGCTGAGGCCGAATTGGCGCACATGAATGCACAGAAGGCGGAAAACGAGCGCAAGGCGGCGGCAGAAAAAGCCGAACACGAACGGCTTGCCCTTGCCAAGGCAGAAGAAGCCAGGCGCGCAGCGGCTGCTGCCGAATCGGCGCGGCTTGCTGCTCTCAAGGCCGAAAAAGCCCGCCTGGCAGAACAGAAGCTCACTGAAGAAAAGGCCAAAGCTGAACAATCGGCATATCGCGAGAAGGCGATTGCCCAGTATAAGACCATCATTGATAAATTCCCTACGTCCGCTGCCGCAGTAACTGCTGCAGCAAAGCTGCGTGAATTGGGCATTGCCGTCGTATTGCCTCCTCAGGCAGCCGCAGCGCCCCTGCAGGAGAATTCCCAGATATTGCATCTTGAAGTTGCCCAGTTTGCCGGCTTCGAATTCACTATTCCCTCTCACCCGGATGCCTTCACCGTTGGTCGGCCGGTTGCCGTTCCGTTTGATGTCATTAACCGTGGCAACGGCACCGACTCGTTCTCCCTGCAATCAGCATTCCCTGCTGACTTCAAAACCAGTTTTGCCGCTGCCTCTGCTCCCGGAGCTGCAATCAGTCACACACCTCCTCTCGCACCGGGCGAAACGTTCAAGGGGATCATCGACCTTGTCATCCCACCTGCCAGCATTGATGGGCTGCGCATTTCATACCCGGTCAAAGCCGCTTCACGCCTGATGCCTGAAGCCAGCCAATCGAGGGAAGTCCGGCTGATTGCTTCTGCGCCGCTCCTTCGTGCCGTCATGCGCACGGATAGAACCAGGCCTCTCCCGGGTGACAAACTCGTATATCACATAGCAATCCTCAACGTCGGCTCAACCGCCGCCGAGGATGTGAACTTCCGCCTCAGTTTCCCGCCCCAATTCGACCCGGTTGACTACGCCGCGTCCGGATTCAAGCAGGAGATGAAATCTGCCCTGGTACTCGACGGAGTGCGGATTAAATCCGGAGAGAGCCGTGAGCTTACGGTAACCTTTCAGCTGAAGGACGACTCCCTGGCCGGGCAGGAACTGGCCATCCGTGGCGAGTTGATTGACACGGCACTTAAAACTACGGCGTCCTTTGTTTCAAACATGGCCACTGTTGAGACGCAGCGCGGTATTTCCGTTCGCGCCGGCTATAACAATCTGATAGCGATTCCCGGCCAGGCAATCACCCTCCCCTTTGTTGTCACCAACACCGGCAATATCAAGGAAAAGCTCAAGATACATTCCGTCATTACCGCTGCTCAGAGTGTCGTTATTTTTAACGATTTAAATCGCGACGGCATCCGCGAAGCGGGTGAACCAGCCATTGACGAGATTGGTCCACTGGCTCCTCGTGAAGAAGCCACTATCGCCGTGGAGATCAAGGCACCACTCACTGCAGCAGACGGCAGCCGGGGGACTGTTACGGTTTCCTTTGTTTCAGAAGGGGATGCGACGCGTTCGGCATCAGGGTCAACACAACTGACCTATTCGAGACCGGTTCTCAAAATGGTCATGTCAGGTCACGACGGCCGCCTCAAACCAGGTGACGTCGCTTCATTTGACCTGACAATTACCAACAACGGCTCCAACATTGCGCGACTGGTAGAGCTGCAGAGCCTCTGGCCGGAGCAACTTGACCTGGTGGCAGCCGACCCCGCCACAACGGCCGTCAGCAACGGCACGGTTATCTGGCGCTACAAGGAACTTGGTTCCGGCGAAAAACGGAACATCACGGTTTCATTCAGGGTCAAGCCGGGCACCGGCGTTGGAACCGCTCTCCAGGTCAAAAACATGCTGACCTACGAAGACCAACTGGGGAACAGGTACTGATATGAGAACACGCGCCCGTTATTCAACCGTCATCGCCATCATACTCTGTGCGGCACTGCCGGCCTGGGGCCAACAGTACCTGCTGTATGTCCCGCAACACACAGATTCCAGCCGGAACGCGCCCTCCCGTGAGGGCATACTTGTCCGGGAAATCGAAATCAAGAAGGGCGACACACTTTACGATCTTTCCCGCACATTCAGCGGCCACGGGATGTACTATCCCCAGATTCTGTTATTCAATTCCATAAAAAATCCGAACCTGATTTATAGCGGAGCGACTCTCAAGGTTCCGGTAACTCAAGAAAATGAAGGTCACGTTTCTGGACGTATCACCACACCGGCGGCGGCTCCTTCCCGCAAGCCGGTGGCCACCGAGGCAAAAAAGGCACCACTCAAAACTGAAGTACAGCCGCACGTCCGGAAAGCAGCCGGGGCTTCACCTGTTTCACATCCGGATGCCGAACTTTCTTTGAAAGATTTGAAAAGGCCTGTATCGAAAAAAAACCGGACACACCATGTCGGCAAAAAAACGACTGGCCATACAAAACAAAGTGCATCGCATGAGGCCCCACACGTGAAAGCACCGGCAGCGGCACAAGCTGCCGTCCACACAAAAACAGTTGCTACCGCTCCTGCAACCAACAGCCCCGTTGCCGGACAAAAACTTTTTGAATCAGCAGTAAAAGCATATCGTCAGGATGATTGCCGTACGGCACTTGAGCTGCTCGATCGCTATCTGGCAGAGTATTCCGGTTCGCCTCTCGCTGCCGATGCGAATCTGTACAAAGCAGATTGTTATCTCAAGCTGTCCACGCAATAAGCAACCGGTCAACTTCCGGTACGAAGTGTGTTGAAACGGCCGCGTGCCACTGCTCGCTTATATTTTATTTATCCTCACTCACGAACGATACGCATCTTACGAGGTTGATACATAATGAAGATCTCTCCACTCGATATTCAGCAACAACAATTCAAGGTAAAGACTTTTCGTGGGCTCGATCCGGACGACGTAGATGCTTTTCTGCAGTCCGTCGCCGGCGAAATGGAGAACCTGATCCGCGAAAACAACCAGTTGAAGGAAGAGAACTCCCTCCGAAACCGCGAGATGCTTGACATAGCGGAAAAGGAGCGGGAGTTGCGCGAAACACTGCTTTCTGCCCAGCGCGTCATAGAAGAGATGAAGTCCAATGCCCGCAAAGAAGCCGAGCTGATCGTGTCGGAAGCCGAGATCAAGGGTGAGCGTATTATTGTTGACGCTGAACGGCAACTCGGGGAATTGAAGAGCCGGATTGAAGAGGTCCGCCGGCAGAAGATCCAGTTTGAGATGAGCTTCAAGGGATTACTTGAAAGCTTCAGCCAACAACTGTCAAGCGATGAACGCCCCTGAGCCCGTATTTATCACCCATCTTGCGAACAGTCTGGTTCTGAGTGTTTATATTCAGCCACGAGCATCAAAGAACGAGATCTGCGGCATCCAGGGAATGGAACTCAAAATAAGGCTCACGTCTCCGCCGGTTGACGGAGCAGCCAACAAACTTTGCCGGGAGTTTGTTGCGGATCTTTTTGATGTGCCGAAGTCTGCTGTGGAAATTATTTCGGGCGAAACATCACGGCATAAACGTCTCCGGATTACCGGCACTCATCCCGGGCAGTTCAGCACCCACATTTCCGCACTGGCAAAAGCCCTCACCTGATACATTGGGCGCGGGCATACACGGCGTTTTCCGTAAAATAACGTCTACCTTACTAACCATCGGGTATACCGACTGAAAGGATGAACCATGGCACAGGCTAAAACAGGCGACAAAGTAACCGTTCACTACACCGGGACACTTGAAGATGGATCCGTATTTGACTCATCGGAAAGCCCGGCTGCTCAACCGGATGACCATTCATGTTGTTGCGGCGGCGACAAGGGTGTTGTTGATGACGGGTGTGGCTGCGACAGCACCGCCACCGGTCCGATGGAGTTTGTCATTGGCTCGGGGCAATTGATTCCGAAGTTCGAAGCAGCCGTGATCGGGCTTGAACCGGGCCAAAGCGTCACCGTCTCTATTCCTGCTGATGATGCGTATGGACAGCGGGCTGAAGAAATGGTTGCCGTTATCGAACGGAGCGAAATTCCGGCAGAGATCAATCCAGCGCCGGGTGATCAGATGGAAGTGATTCTTGAAAACGGCTCCCCTTTTCCGGTTCTGGTTACGGAAGTTACCGATACGACCATTACGCTTGACGGCAATCATCCCTTGGCCGGGCGCGACCTCACCTTTACTATCCGGCTGGTTGAGATCCTGTAGCAGAGCTGATGTCCCATATCGGGTAGGAGGCGGAATTACTTCCGCCGTCCTCCCACACCACCGTGCGTACGGTTCCGTACACGGCGGTTCACGTTAAATGTTGAAAGCGGTAAAACTGGTTGAGTGGTGAGAGTAGTCCCAGTTTCGTGAAGTAGGATGTATCAAAGGCTTGGTTCATATGTGAGGCTCCTGAGTTCCACCAGGGGCCTCTTTTATTCAGGGCACTTCTCCATGCCCTCGCCTCTGACAACCCGCGTTGCATCAGTTTCTTTGCCCTTGTGAATGGTCGCTTCAATTGCCGCCATATGATGCACCGCAGTTTCCGGCGTATCCATCCATCAAGTTCCTCACAGGGTTTCTTTACTTCGGAGAGCTTGAAGTAATTTGACCATCCACGCAGTATCGGGGTGTTTCTTCGATGACTCGTTTCAAGTTTCTCCCTCTCCCTTTACGGCTGATTTCACGGATTTTAGCTTTGATACGATCCAGCGCCTTTCCCCCTACTTTGAGTTTGGGGGTGCGGTGGTACGTCATGCCATATCCGAGAAAAATTCGCTTACAGGGACGGTCTACAGCACTTTTGTCCTGATTGACCGTGAGCTTTAACCGTGTTTCAAGGAATGTGGTGATGGAGGCCATAACCCGTTCTGCTGAACGCCGAGTTCTGACGTAGATGTTGCAGTCGTCGGCATAGCGGCAGAAGGTATGATTCCGTCTTTCCAGTTCCTTGTCCAGTTCGTCGAGCAGGATATTGGACAACAGGGGAGATAGTGGTCCTCCCTGCGGTGTCCCTTCTACTCGTTGGGTGATTACTCCTCCCTCGAAAAGGCCGGCTTGCAGGTAGCTGCGGATAAGATGCAGTACCCGCTTGTCTTTGACTTTCCTCGCTACCCGCGACATGAGAATGTCGTGGTTGACTCGGTCAAAGAATTGCGCAAGGTCGATATCTACCACCCATCTCAAGCCACCTTCTACTGCTTTACGGGCGGCTTGTACTGCCTGATGGGCGCTCTTGCCGGGACGAAACCCGTAGGAGTTTGCACTAAAGCCGGGTTCAAACAACGGCCCGAGTTCTTGATGCACTGCCTGCTGAATAAGACGGTCAAGGACGGTGGGGATTCCCAGCATCCGTGTGCCTCCTCCCGGTTTGGGTATTTCTACTTTCCGTACCGGTTGGGGTTTATACGTACCGTTCAGCAGTTCTTCTTTGATGCGCGGCCAGTCTGTTTGCAGGTATGCCTTCAATTGACCGGTAGACATGTTGTCCACGCCTGCCGCTCCTTTGTTGGATACCACCCGGTTGTAGGCCTTTTGCATGTTGGCGCGACTGACTATTTCTTCCATCAGGCGCGTCTCCGCTTCCGTCCAGTAGGTTTCTCTCGTTACCGTGACGCCTGAGGCACCGTTGTTATGCTCTCGGGACTTCCGGTCCCTACCCTCCAACACGGACCCCACCTTCTCATGTGAGGCTTCTGCCTTTGCTCGCGCCATCGAAATTCAAGGCTCCTGTTCGTTCCAACGTGTTCAGCCCTTTGCCGGGAGGTTAATCCGGCTCGTATGGCTTCTGCTGACTTCTGCCGAACATGGGGGCAATCTGTTTCCAGATTGCCATGCCCCGGATTTCATCCAGGGCGGGACGGCAGATCTCCCCGGGTAATGCGCGTGACCTTCACTCCATATACCCGCCACATATACAGACACACCCTCCTGGATGGTTATGGGGCTTTGAAGAACTGTGCCTTCTCGCCCGGATGTGTCTGCCTCGTATGCGATTTCTGTTCGTCGGGCCGGAGTTTTGCCTGCGGCTTCCTTCAGATTCCGGGTCACCCCGGACACCCTTGCCGTTCGGCTAACGGTTCCCACCATCAGGGCCCGTAGAGGACTTGCACCTCCAAGTCACAAATCAGCTACCACAGCTGATTCGATGGAGCTCGCGCTCCACGCGCCCTGCCGGGCGCACACGCAAAAAGGCCGTTGACAGTGATGTCAACGGCCTTTTTGTTACAGGTTTCTCTCTGCCCGGATGTCTCTGGTGTTTTATTGCTGCCTTCCGGTTGCAACCGTAGAACCGGCAGACTGCACCGCGAAATCACTGGCTCCCGCAGGAAGATTGGCGATTACCACAACAAAAGGGATCGACTTGCCGGGAGCGACTTCCATGTTAGTCAGAGAATCGCCAAACTGATTGGCCATCGCCGCCTCGATCTTGTCAAACGCCAGGCTCTTTAACTGTTCTTCTGTCAGCGGGTTCCCGCCGTAAGCACTTTTGGAGGCGATACTTTTTCCCGAGGCGTCAAAGACCGTTACCTTGACTTGCAGTGCCGCACGCGGCTGTGAATACTCGTTCAGTGCCTCTCCTGAAATCACCAGCAGTTCACCCGCTTTAGCATTTTCAATGAAAGCGGCTTTTACCGCCTGGATACCGATCGTGCCATCCTCCGTAGCAGCCATATCCTTGGGGGTGGAAAATGAAGTGATGCCAAAATACACAAGAGCGGTAATTACCACGAGGGCAATACCCCCGATTAGTGCACCGAAAAGCGGATTCTGCTTGCGCCGCGAGGTTATCGACAGGGGTGGAAGCTCATGCTGGTTATCAGCAAAATCTGACCCGGGGAAAGAGTGCGGGACATCTTCCGGTACCGGTTTACCCTCTGCTTCGGCCAGGGGAGCAAACAGAATTTCCTGGGAGGGTTGCAGATCCTCCGGGTTTACCTGCCGGACAGCGACCGACGTCAGTTCGTCGCCAAAGTCAATCTCACCCAGGTTAAACGGCGCATCACCGTGCGTGTCGAGGGAAAATAACGTGCCGCTTTTAGCACTTGAATCATGGGAGCTCATGTCCATGGATTCAGCAAAGCTGCCTTCTTCAAAATCAAAGGAGATGGCGTTGTCTGCAGTTTCAGGAGCGGATGGTACCACCGCACCGAACAAATCATCATCAGAGAAATCCAGCCCCTGGAGAGCCTCTTTCCGTGGTGCATCAGACGCGGGTTCGAAGTTTCCAATGCCGAGATTATCCAGTGAAACAGGAGGCAGCGGGGTCACATCGGGTTCTGAGCCGCTTTCCCCAAAATCAAAGCTTGAAAAGTCAACCTCATCCATCGAGGCAGCAGGTTTTGCTGGTGCTGCTGATACCGTCTCAGTGACTGCACCATGGAATTCATCTGCGTCAAACGATGCGGTCGAGTCTTCAAACGATGGCATTTCAAACGAGCTGATCTCAGGTTCACTATCAGCAGGAGCAGTTTCAAAAGATCCGAAATCAAAAGGGGTGTCTTGGACAAGATTTTCTGTAACAGGCTGAGATTGCGGAGTTGCCATCGGGGTTTCATTCTGTTCGGCAGATGCAGAAAAATCAGCCGATGCAGCTTCAGCTTCGACAGACTCCACGTCCGTTTTTTCCTTCTGCACCCTGAATACATATTTACACTTGGTGCAGCGGACTTTCACACCTCTATCCGTGACCCTGGAATCGTCAAGTCGAAATCTGGTTTGACATTTTTCGCATTGGATTATCATCTGCGACTCCTCGACCATGATAGCGTATAGCAGTAATTCACGGAACTATCTGAAACAACGTTAGTCCTATATCAGAAAGGGTAGAGGGTGTCAAATCATTACTCTGATACATTTCGACTATTTAGTCAGATTCCGTGCACAAATTGTGACAATCGGGCAGGCTCGGCAGCGACTCGGGTCCTTGCCGTCACAACCGTCACTGATACCGAGATGCGCAAGAGAAAAATCATATTTAACCGGGTCATCCGGATCAAACAGTCGCAAGGCGGCCGTAATTTCCTGTGCCATGCGCCAGTCGGCAGCCTTTCTTCGGGTCAGGCCAAGATAGCGGCTGATACGGCTGATGTGGGTATCAACGGGGATAATCAGCTGGGCCGGAGATATGCCGGCCCACAGACCAAGATCGATGCCGTCTGCGGGACGGACCATCCAGCGCAAGAACATGCAGAGCCGCTTGCAGGCACTGCCGGAGGCAGGGGAGGGAAACAGGAACGGGAAGGAGGAATCGGCCGGAATCTCACGGGTTCCGAATACGCCGGTATAATCCAGAGCGAGAACGGCAGCGGAATAGCGACTCAAGGAACTGCTCACGTCAGCAGCGTCAGCGGAGTGCCCCCGCAGAAAAAACGAGTGAATGCTCCCCTCTTGCTCCACCATCTGCCGCATTCCCCACAGGAGCGCGCACAGATCGCGGCCATCATTAAACCGGTGCTTGAAGCCGGAGAATGTGTGCAGACCGGCTTCGGGGTCGAACGTTTCTACATACCTCCTCGGCGACCGACCGAGCGTGGCAAAGATCTTTTCCAGTGTCCGGAGGATGATAACGATTGAGCCGTAGGCAAATGACGATGCGACCACTGCAGCGATCTCTTGATCGGCAGGATCCGGGAAGCGATGACAGAATGAAAGCGGATCATTGCCGAGATGCTGCGCGGATCTGGAAGCGGAGAGTGCATCAAGTATACCCTGTACGTCAGACATCCGCCTCTCGCAGAAACTGGGCAGCATCCTCGGGCGACGTCGGGTTGATGTAAAAACCGGTACCCCACTCGAAGCCGGCTACCTGCGTCAGACGCGGCACAAGTTCAATGTGCCAGTGGTAGTCATACTCCAGCGAATTCCAATGATCAGGTTTGCCGGGTCGGCTATGCATGGGTGGGGCGGTGTACAAAATAAAATTATAGGGCGCATCGCGCAGTACCGTCTTGACACGCAGCAGCATATCCTTCATCGCCACCGCAAGTTCCGCCAGTTGGGCATCGTTCATCAGGGCAAAGTCATGGCTGTGCCGTTTGGGAAAGAGCCGCAGCTCGAATGGTGAACTGGAGGCATAGGGTGCCATCGTCACGAAGTTGGAAAACTCCTTTACCACGCGCACCCCTTCACTCAACTCGAACGCGATCAGGTCGCAAAAAATACAGCGTTCCTTGTCGCTGAAGTATGTACGCGACACTTTCAGCTGGGTACTTGCCACCGGGGGCATCAGCGGCACGGCAATAAGCTGGCTGTGGGAATGAGCAAGGGACGCGCCGGCACGGGCGCCGTGGTTTTTGAACAGCACCATATAGCGAAAACGAAAATCCTTGCGCAGATCAAGATAGCGATGACGATACGCCGTCAGGACGTCGGTTACCTCGTTAACCGTCAGGTCAGCAAGCGTCCGGTTATGATCGGGAGTTTCAATGATCACCTCGTGCGCGCCGATGCCGTTCATGACATCGTACATACCGTAGCCGCGGTTGTTCAGATCACCTTCCACCCGGAGTGCGGGGTATTTGTTGGGAATCACCCGGACCCGCCAGTTAGCGGCGTTCGGCGTTCCGCCCGGACGAATGGCAAAGATTTCCGGCGGTGTTTTATCCTCGTTGCCATAGCAGAACGGGCAGGAGGTCATGCCGTTCGACTCCGGCTCCACCTGAAAATCGCGCGGACGGCGGCCACGCTCGGTGGCAATAATTACCCAATGCAGCTTTATCGGATCCCAGCGCAGTTCTGACATGCTCTCTCCTACAAAAGAACTACCTGATTTTTGATTCTCTTACGTTAGACATGCAACTACTCTTTGAACCGGCCGTTATATCAGCCAGTTATCCAGTTCGATATCCGCTCCCGCATAATACAGCATCAGCGGCGCGTCGCTTGGCCAGCGTCCGGCCTCCTCGTTATCACGCACGAGCGCCACTGATACGAACAGCTTGCTTCCCGCAGCCAGATTGATACCGCTCAGCGGGACACTGATCTCACAGGTTTTGGCGATTTTCCAGTGACAGTAGCTGTTGGTGGGAGTCCAGGCGCCGTTTTCCTTGACCAGCAGCAGCCCTTCATCATTTCTCATCTGCAGCGGCAGCCGATATTCACGGTCAGAGATCAGGTGCAGATAGAGGACATCGTCCTCGTGCAGCAGACGGGAGAGCTCCAGAACGCCGTCAATCCTGATAAAGAATGATTTCCTGTTGTAGCCATAATAGAGGCTCTGCAGCATCCGGTCGGACGAGTGCATCGCAGAACCCTGGCGGGTCAGGTCATACAGCCCGGCAGCCAGCCATTCAAAGTAATCGCTGATCCTGCCGTTGATCTCGGGATCGATAAATGCGGCCGGCTCCCGGATCAATCCGGCCGGGTTCTTTTTCTTGATCGGCTCCAGCAGCTGGCGGGGAGCATCCTGTCCCAAAAGCCGGTAGATATTCATCAGGTGTCGGCGGAAAAGCCGGTCGAAGTGGTCGCTGTGCGGTGAAAAATGGTCATCCCCGTACCACCAGAACCAGTCACTCCCTTCGGCGGCATACAGGGAACGGCAGATCATCTCGGCCGTACTATCCACGGAAGGCTCACCGCTCTCCAGGGCGGCGGCGACCAGCTGATTGCCGGAGACGGCAGCTTCACGGGCCTGTGCAATGAGGTCCCACGCCATATTTTCTTCCGGGTGTCCGATCCAGATCCCGTAGTTGCCGTTAATCCACGATCCGGGAAAAATCGTCTGCAGGCGGCCGTCGAAGCC
This sequence comes from Deltaproteobacteria bacterium, assembly GCA_021781535.1. GTDB lineage: Bacteria > Desulfobacterota > Desulfuromonadia > Geobacterales > Pseudopelobacteraceae > JACRCG01. Next base: position 35,870 of record JAJXWO010000014.1, read on the forward strand.
GGTTTTTGCCATTACCTCGCTGCAGGTCGTCAGATGGAGCGCCACTGACCCGGCAATCCCCCGGTACATGCCCTGGAGGAAATCATAGGCGTTAGCGGGATAATACTCCCAGGCATTTTCCCCGTCCAGAATGATCGGGACGACACGGCCGTCTCCTCCCAGGCGGGACTTGATGGCGCCCAGACGCCCGCAGAGATCGGCAACGGCACGCCCCGCCTCCCACTGCGAGTAGGTAAAGCCGATCAGGTCGGAGAGCTGGTGATCGCGAAAGAATATGCCGATGTCTCCCTGGCTGCTGCGGTAGCGCCAGGGTCGATACAGCCGTTCCTTACCGGCGCCGAGCCCGCCATCGAGACTTTTTTCCAGGATTTCTTCATCGGTGGCAATCCAGCTGATGCCGCTTTCGGTTATGAGCGCCAGCGTTTCGTTACTGACAGAGCCCTCCGAAGGCCACATGCCGGTCGGGGTGAAACCGAATATTTCCTGAAAATAGCTGATCCCCCGGCGGATCTGGGCGCGGGCATCCTCGGGATGGCGAAAAGCGGCGGTCGGCAGCGGTGTCCGCGGCATGGCGGTCTGGGCAGCGCGGATATCGCATAACAGCGGCAGTATCGGATGAAAGTACGGGGAGACCGACAGTTCAATCCGCCCTTCCTCATGAAGGCGTCGATAGAGCGGAATTATCGCCTGCAATACTTCCCGCTGGGTGGCAAAAAGCAGCTCCTTGTCGGCTGCGGTAAAGTTTTCTCCCTTGGCAATCAGAGCGGCAAAAGCCGGATAGCGGCGGCGCGCCGCCTCACCGGTCCAGGCGAGGAAAAACCAGACCTGCAGATCCAGCAGATCCTGGTCGCTGAAATGCCTGATCCGCTCGCGGGCACTCCCTTCCTTCCCTTCACCGGCCATATAGAGCAGCTCCAGGTAACGCCGGGAAGGTTCGATCATATGTTGACGGTTGGCCGAAAAAAAGTTTTCCAGCAGGAAAATCCTGTCATCCTGGCTCAACCCGGACGGATCGGCTTTCCCCCTGACGAGAAACGGATCATCAGCCGTGCCGGAGGCATACTCCAGCAGCTGCTCTATCAGTGACGGCACCAGGTTGAAGACCGCCGTGGCGCCGGGCGTATCTTCGACAATAGCCGGCATGTCAAAGTAGTCCTTGATGCCGTGCAGATAGGTCCACGGAAGGGCGTATTCATTTTTTTGCGGGTCTTTGTAGTATGGCTGGTGCATGTGCCATACTATCACCACGTCAAGAGGCTTCGGCATACACGGTTACACCATCTCCTTCTTCCACGCGACAACCTTCTTCTCGTACTCGCCGAGCAGCCTCTGGGCCGACTTCTGATCGTTGCCCTCGGCCACGATATGGGTCAGGGGCCGATACTGGTCCGGCAGGACCAGCACCCACTCCGCGCCGAAATGCACCTTGATGCCGTCGATGAACGTCGCCTCCTTTTCCAGGCTGTCCTCGCTCATCTTGCGCATGATGCCCCCCTTCATCTCCCAGGGACAGGGGATGCTGCTTTGAAGATAGGCGCTGCGGGGGATATCCAGGAGTGCCTGTGACAGCGGCATTCCGCTGGCGGCACTCAGCTCCATCAGTCTCGCTATGGCAAACATGCCGTCAAAAGCCGCCTGAAAACGGGGGAAAGCAAAACGGCCGTCCGTAGTGCCGGTCAGGACTATTTCCGAAGATGAGGCGACCTCCTGCATGGCGCGGTCCGAACTCTTGGTACGAACAACCTGGCACCCCTTCTGCCCCGCCATCTGCTCGATGGTGGAGGGTGCCTGCACCGGTACGGCAATCGCACCCTTCTGCCTGGCTTTCATCAGCAACGCCACGGTCAGTGAGAGCAGCTCGGTGCCGGTGCAGACCCGGCCGGTCTCATCAACCATAGCGACCCCCTCTGCGGAAGGATCGAGCCAGAATCCGGCCTGCGCCCCGAGCGACGAGACAATTGCCGAAAGCTGGGCCAAGGCCTGCTCTTTTTCCTTAATCTGAATCCCGCGCCCTTCGTCCACATAGGCATTGAGTGCAACCACCGAAAAACCGAGAATATTCAGAAGTTGCGGCAATATCTGGCTGGAAGGGGAAAAATTGAAGTCCACAACCACCGTTAAAGCCGCTTTTTTGAGCAGGTCGCGATCAAGCGCCCGCAAAAACCCTTCACGATAAAAGTCGCCGACATTATTAATATCGGTGATGACCCCCGGCTCGGTATGGTGGGCACGCCGGAAATTTTCCTTGAAGAATGTGCGTTCCACATTCTTCCCCATGTTGCTGGAAAAATCGAGGCCGTCACCATCAAGAAAAACGATCTCCAGTGAAGCGGGGTCGTCCTGTGCCTGGCGGAAATGAACTCCCCCCACCTCGCCAAAGGTCTTCAATTTGTAGCGAACGAGCGGCAGTGATGTCATCTTCATGTCGCGCACATTGACGCCGGCCGAGAGCAGTCCCCCCACAAAACAGCGCTTGAGCATGCGGGAGGAAGGATTGGAATCACGGCCGGCCAGCACAAAACTTCCCTTGGGAAGCGAGGTGCCATAGGCGCACCCCAGTTTGGCGCAAAATTCCGGCGTAAGCTCCACATTGGAGAGTCCCTTGATTATTGCCCCCTCAAAAAGCGCCTTTTTCCATTTTTCCCCCCAGATCATATTGGAGGTAACCGTTGACCCCGCCTCTATCGTCTTCTTGGGCCAGATTTTGACATCGGCCTTGATGAGCGCATCATCGCCAACCGATGTCTCGTCGGCAACGATAACCCCCTCCTCAAGGGTCACGCCCTGGCCGATACGCACATTGGAGCAGACCACGCTGTCGGTGATCTTTGCCCCTTTCTTGACATAGGAATTGTCCCAGATAATGCAGCGGTTAAGCCTGACCCCGGATTCAACCGTGCAGTTGCGGCCGATTACCGAATCCTTGATATGCACATCGCCCAGGATCTGGCTGTTGTCGCCGATAACGACCGTACCTTCGAGCCCGGATGCGTGTTCCAGCCTGACATCGGCGCCGATGCGCAGGTCTTTGCCGACAAAATCCTGTTTCGGCTCGTCGATCTTCAGGTTTACCTTTCCCTTGAAAATATCGTGGTACGCTTCGCGATAGGAATCGGTGTTGCCAATGTCACGCCAGTACCCCTTGGCGGTCACCCCGAAGAGCGCCTCCTTCTTTTTCAGCATCAGCGGGAACAGATCCTGTGAAAAATCGAAATTTTCCCCATCGGGAATGTATTTCAATACCTCCGGTTCCAGCACATAAATGCCCGTATTGATGGTGTCGGAAATGACCTCTCCCCACCCCGGCTTTTCCAGAAACTGGGTAATGCGCTTTTCCTTGTCGGTGATCACGACCCCGAACTGGAGCGGATCCTTGACCGATGTGAGGGTTATCGTCGCCTTGGCTTTATGGTCGGCATGAAAATCAATGATTTTCTTGAGATTGAAATCGGTCAGGAGATCGCCGCTGATCACCAGAAAGCGCTCGTCGAGAAACTTCTCGGCAGCCTTGACCGCCCCTGCCGTCCCCATATCGGAGATCGGCGTGACATAGGTTATCTTGACGCCGAAATCGGAACCGTCCCGGAAGAAATTTTTGATATAGAACGGCTGATGATACAGCAGCATGACGAGTTCGGTGATATCGTGTTTTTTGAGGAGCTCCACGATATGAAGCATGATGGGGCGATTGAAGAGCGGAATCATCGGCTTGGGCATGCTGCCGGTAAGCGGCTGGATCCGGGTGCCGAAGCCGCCCGCCATAATAACTGCTTTCATGTGAACACTCCTTGGAAATAAAATTAAATATCACGTCCCCCGGTGAAAAGGGGGGAAACTATAGTCCCACCTTTGCCTTCTGCATCTTTTTGGCCAGCAGCCGCGCAATTTCCTGTTTCAACTCGGTCAGGTCACCCGACTTGACCACATAGCCATCTGCCAGCCAGGCCGAAAAATCATCCTTGTAACAGGAGAACGCCGAGCAGAGAATCACCGGCATGTCGTGGCGCTCCTTGACGAGCTTCTGCAACAGGTCAATGCCGCTTTCGTTTTTCAACTTGATGTCAAGCACCGCCAGGTCAAACGCGCCTTTCTGCAGCTTTTCCGTCGCCTCGGCACTGCTGGCCGCCGTCACCACCTCGTACCCTTCATCCTTCAACTCTTCGGCATACAATAGCCGGATGTTGGCTTCATCGTCTACTACCAATAATCTGCTCATGAGTGCTCCTCCTTGCGGGTTGGAAGTGTAATGGTATACCGGATTCCATCGTGCGCGTCCGACTGTGCGACAAACAGAACCCCCTGTTTTTCAAGCATGGTCTTGCAGAGTGCGAGCCCCAGCCCGGCGCCCAGGTCACGGGTTTCCGAAAACGGCACCAGCAGGTGGTCAAGTTCGGCCTGCGAAATGTCCCGGCTGTGGTCTTCAACCATAAGGATGACACCATCGGCGCCATTCTCGGAGTGGATCACAATCGACCGGTCAGCGCCGATACCGGCGATATCATTTTGCAGCACGGTCCGGAGGCAGTAGGACAACTGTTTGAAATCGATATACACCGGTGACAGGTTATGGCCCGGCAGATACGTCGTGGCATAGCCAAGTGACGTCAAACTGTCGGCGGTGTCCCGCAGCACGGCCTCAACGAGCTGGTTCACATCCCAGAAATCCCGGGTCGGATACAACGAATCGGAATAATTGAGAATTTCATCCAGTACCCCTTCCAGTTGCCTGGTTTCGGCGACAATTGATTCGATGAAGGTTCGCTTGGGGTCGGATGCGGGGCTGTTTTTGAGCATGGACCGGGCAAAACCGCCGATAATCATCAGCGGATTCCGCACCGAATGGGCGATGCTGGAGGTTATCCGCCCGACCAGAGCCATGTTTTCCATTCTGACGATCAGCTCCTGCTGCTCTTTCAGCTTCTTCCCGGCTTCGGTAACACGGTTGAGTTCAACCTGCAGCTTGTCATACAACGAGGCGCGTTCAATCGCAAACGCGACCGGAAAACCGAACGTTTCCAGCGAATGCATATCTTCTTCAGTGATGGTGCGATGCGTAATGCAGTTATCGGCGATGATCATCCCGACCCGGCGATTGCGTGAAATAAGCGGCATCAGCAAAAAGGTATCAACCCCCAGCAGGCGTGCCATCTCGGGCGGGACGTCCGGATGTTCAAACGCCCTCTCGACCATGATCGGACGTTTTCCTTCCAGCGCTTTGATGAGGATATGCTCTTTATTGGCGAACGGAACCGTCAGCAGTTCCAGGACATCGTAAAATTTTTCGCGTTCGGCGGAAAGCTTGTTCAGGCGAAAATTCTGGGCCAGCGTCTGCAGATCCATATCGTTCTGGAGGATCTCATTCCAGACACGACTGGCTTCCTCCATATTTCGGGGGCCGAGGCCAAGATACCCCTTCAGCACGCCCTCTTCGCGATTGCAGAGCAGCAGAAAGGCGCGGTTCATGCCGAAGCCCTTTCCGGAGGTAATGGCGGTCAGCGCCACCGATAGCACCTCATCAAGGTCAACCGAGCTTTGCAGGACAGAACCCAGTTCGTGCAGAAAACGTATTTCAAGGGTTTTGATATCGAGAAAACTTACGAGGGACTGGATCTGGGTCTTCTGGCGGCGATATTCTTCAAGAAAGCTGGTGAGAACCGAGGCCAGCGGGTTGGCATCATCGTGCAACTGCTTCAGGTCATTGAGAAACCGTGGGCATTCACAGCATTTATCCAGATTGCGCTGCCGTTTGGAAACGAGCAGATCCTCTTCGCCCGCACCTATCTCCGGGCAATCTGCCTGCTTGATTCCATCCTTGTTCCAGCAACAACACTCCTGATCCACGCAGACCTCGTCAGATATGGCAGTAGCCTAGAACTCATCATCCGGTGGGCAGAACATGAATTCGATTACCGCCCGTACCCTTTTTATCAGGGTTAAGATCACATTATATCAGTCAAAAACAAGTACGCAATCGGTCTATTTTACATTCCAGGTTGTACCCTGGGCCGAATCAAGCAGCTGGATCCCCTGTGCCAGCAACAGATCGCGAATCTCGTCGCCGCGTTTGAAATCCCGCGCGGCCCGGGCTGCGCTCCGTTCGGCAATCAACCGTTCGATCTCGTCCGGCGTTATATCAATGTGGCCGGCCTTGGCGGTCTTGATCCCTTCCAGCCAGGCAGCCGGAGAAGACGTGAACAGCCCGAGCACTCCCCCGGCCTCGCTGAACAGATGGCGCACATGCGCAACCAGCGACAAGGAAAGCGGCGGCGTCTCCTTTGTTTCCGCAAGAAAGCGGTTGGTGCAGCGCACCGTTTCGAATAGAACGCCAAGCGCGTGAGCGGCGTTGAAATCATCGTCCATCGCTTCGACAAACCGGGGAATGAACTGCTCTATTTTTTCCTGCAGCTCCAGGCCGACCGGAGACAGGTTCTCTATCACGGCGATTTCAGCCGCCGGATTCGTACCGCTCAGCACTGCGTCCAGCGCCGCCAGACAGCTGTAAATCCGTTCCAGTCCGGACTGGGCCTCGTCCAGATTCTGATCGGAGAAATCGAGCGGTGAACGATAATGGGCCGAAAGAATGAAAAACCGCAGCGTTTCCGGGTCAAACTTTTTCAGCACCTCGCGGATGGTGAAAAAGTTGCCCAAAGACTTGCTCATCTTTTCGGCATTGATGTTTACAAAGCCGTTATGTAGCCAGTAGCGCACGAAGCGGCAGCCATTGGCCCCCTCGGACTGGGCGATCTCGTTTTCATGATGGGGAAACACCAGGTCTTTGCCGCCGCCGTGAATATCAAACGTTTTACCCAGAAACTCCATGCTCATGGCCGAGCACTCGATATGCCAGCCGGGCCGCCCGTTACCCCACGGCGATTGCCACCACGGTTCCCCCGGTTTCGACCCCTTCCAAAGGGCAAAATCCATCGGATGGCGCTTTTTGTCTCCCACCTCGACCCTGGCCCCCGCCTGCATCTCGTCAAGAGTGCGTCCGGAAAGCTTGAGGTAATCCGGGAAGGTTTCCACCGCATAATACACGTCACCATCGGACACATACGCGTGCCCCTTGGCAATGAGGGTCTCGATGATACTGATGATTCCGCCGATGTGGTCGGTGGCCTTCGGCTCTATCGTCGGCTTTGCCAGCCCCAGCCGCGCCATGTCCTCGTCAAAGGCCTGGATATACCGGTCCGCTATCGTACGATAGTCGGTCCCTTCCTGATTGGCGCGGTTGATGATCTTGTCATCGATATCGGTATAATTGCGCACATAGGTGACATCGTACCCGGCGTATTTCAGGTAGCGATAAATAATATCGAACACAACCCCGGCACGGGCATGTCCGATGTGGCAATAATCATACACCGTTACCCCGCAGACATACATCCCGGCCTTGCCGGGGGTCAGCGGGACGAAAAGCTCTTTTTCACCCGAGAGGGTGTTGTAGACGCGCAGTGCCATACGATAGAAACTCCGTTAGTAAAATGTAAGGCATTATGCCTGTTTGCTGCGGGGATGGCAAGGAGGGAAATGGGAAGCTGTTACCGTTGCAACGCCGTCCGGTGCCGAGAGATGGTGATCACGGCCCAGGCTGATACTAATTTTGGATTTTGAATTTTGAATTATTCATGAACCAAGCATTTTATCGCCGATACGCGCCGCCGGAAGTATTACCCTGAAAAAGCAGTTAACCGCCGATGAACGCCGAATCACGCAGCCAGAAGTATTATTGGATGTTGTTTGTTCGCTTTATAGCAAACTTACAGCCAGTTAGTAGTTTCATCAGGCGCTTCTAAGCGAAAAATCAAAACCTTAGACAAAATATTGGGTTAACCCAAAAGGTTGGATTGTTTTTTTACGTAACGCTCGGTTTTATCGGCGTTAATCTGCGTGTTCGGCGGTTCAATTGCCGTTTTTAGGATTACTGAATGTGGCTAAAGAAAAGCTTTTCCCTGAATCCGCAGTGTCATTCAAAATTCAAAATCCAGAATTCAATATTGCCGTTAAATTGCCTTCAGCGCAGTCGCAGCATCCCCTTCAGTGTCCCCTTCATCTCGGCCATGATGGCGCTGTCTTCCGGGGAGAGTTTGGCCAGATATTCCCTGATGAACACCAGAAAAATCGAGCAGAAAAAAGCCGTCACCGTTGCAAGGATCACGATCAGCGCCCGCTTGGGTTTACTCTTGTGCAGCGGCGCCACGGCGTTATCCAGCACCTGCAGCGACGACGAATCGCGCGCTTCGTTGATCTTGGCCAGTTCATACTGCTTGGTCAGCTGTTCGAACAGCGCTTCCTGGGTCTTCAGCTCACGCAGGCGGCGGATATATTCCATCTCGATCGTGGGAGCGTTGCCGACCGACGGGATCACCCCGCTCATACCGGTGCCGCTCATGCTGTTCAGCTGCCTGCGCAGTCCCGCGATTGCCGCCAGCAGGGAGCTGACTTCTGGGCTTGCATCGGTCATGGAGTTTCTGAGCGCCGCCAGCTGGACCTCTTTGGAGACCATCTCCGCGCGCACCCGGGCGATCCCTTCGATGGCGGCCGCTGCCTGACTGTCAGCCTTGATGGTCTTGTTCTTCTCCTGAAAATTCTTCATATCATCTTCGGCAGTTTTCAAATCCTGCTTTACCACGACCAAGCGCTTTTCGAGAAAATTCCGTTCGGTGCTGGCCTTGGACAGGTTCAGCGACAGGCTTTTGTTCTGGAGCTCGTCGACGAAGGTATTGGCCAGCAGCGCCGCTTTGACAGGATCCGTGTCGTCGGCGGTTATGGTGATGATACCATCCTTGGCGGCCTGAAACTTGACCAGCCCCTCCAACATTTTACGGGTATCATCGGCATTTTTCGATTTATACTCCGTTTGCAGGTTAAGCCGCTTGATGACGGCATCCGTGACCGTACGGCTTTTGAGAATCCCGAGGTACAAATCCGCGGAACCGCCCCCGAACCCGCCCGCCAGACCGGCCAGTCCGCCACCCATCGAGGCGAGCAGCGCCGCCGCACCACCGCCGGAATCCTTCTGCGGCGGCAGCAGGGTCGCTTTGGCGGTGTAGATGTTTTTCATGGTCAGCGACACCACAATCGAGAGCAGCGCAACTGTGCCGGTGATCTTGGCAATCAGCGGCAGGTTGCGAACAATAACCCGCAGCAGTTCCAGCAGGTTGATCTCTTCCTCAGCTTCCATTTCCGGGCGAATATCCGTGGTCTCACTCATATCCCCCCCTATTTCAGGCCGATCATAACAGTTCCGGCAGTCAAAGCGACGTTGGCCAGAATCTGGGTTATATCCTTGATCTCCCGCATCCAGGAAATCCGCTCCAGTTTTTGCGGCACCACCAGCGTATCACCCGCCTCAAGAGGTGACGACAGGAAGCTGCCGAAATTCCAGCTGCGCCCTTCATCGCTCCAGTGGATGCCGAACGATGATTGCTGCCGGCTGAACACGGTGCCATCCACCCGGATGATATACATCTCGTCCGCTTCGGCATCGTTGTCCGGTCCGCCCGCCTTCTGGAGATAACTGTCAACATCCTGCCCGGGCAAATAGATAAAGGATGTCGGGTTATACACCTGCCCGAGGACACTCACCACACCTGGCCGCGGCGGAATCTCCAGCTTATCCCCCCCCTCCAGCACCAGATCATAGTTGCTCTTCTTCAACTCGGCAACGGGCGACAGACGCATCACCACCCGCCCTTCCGCCTTGAGCCCCTTCATCTGCTCCGTACTCTTTAACAGGCTGTCAAGGGCCGCCTTGGTCGCTTCCAGCTCTTCCTTTGATGACGAGACCGACGCCAGGGCGGCCTGCTTTTGCATAATATCTTTTTCGGACTTGCGCACGATCTCATCCATCCGTTTCTGCTGTGCTTCCTGAACCGAACGCCGCGTAAACTTGGCTCCGCGCAGGTAGGCGTTGTCAGTATAGCCGCCTGCCCTGGTAATCACCGAGCTCAGCTTTTCACCACGTGCCAGCGAATAGACACCGGGAAAACGCACTTCACCCTTGAGCGTCACAAATTTGTCGGTCGAATCCTGCCAATCGGCAACGCCGCGCACGATCAGCACGTCATCAATCTGCAGCGGCAGGTTGTTGGCAGGATCGCCCGCCAACGCCTTGCCGAGATTCAGCTGCAGCCTGGTTGACTGTGCCTTGTCTTTGGTAATGACAATCCGGCTCAACTCGGCATCATCAAGAACCGCATTACGCTTGGCGCTCCCGGCGGCGGTCACCAGATCGCGCACCGACATGCCGGGGTAAAAATCATAGGTGCCCGGATTGACGACAGCGCCGTTGACCGCCACCCGCGGTTTTTCCTCCATCTCCGCACGCGAGAAGACCTTGACCGTATCCTGTTCCTGCAACAGCAGGTTGTCGGCCTGATTGCCGTCCAGCGCGCGCCGCAGGCTGACGGTAATCAGCTCCCGCCGATAGTCGGGCGGAGACAGCCGGGTAATCTCGACCGAATCCAGGTACGACTCGGGCAACAACGCCTGCGTCGATGGAATCAGATCGGTCAGGCGCATTCCGGGACGGAACTGGTACTCCCCCGTCTGCTGGACGTTCCCCTTCAGCACGACAACCTGCCGCACCGCCGCCTGCACCGGAAACACCTTCACCATGTCGCGATCCTTCAATTCCACATTCCCCAGTTCGGCCTCCATAGTGCCGCCTTTCGGAACAATATCCAGGGCGATACGGGCACTGTTGTTTTCGAGGCGTTCAACCTGGATCCGTCCCAGCGAGCCGCTGGCCGCCACACCGCCGGCCATTTTCAAAGCATCCGCAAGAGTCGTCCGGCCGTTCATTTCATAAATTGCGGGGCGGCGCACCTCGCCGGCCACCGCCACGACCGGGCCGATTACCGGCACAAAAATCGTATCGCCGTTTTGCAGCTGGACGTCCTTGTTGCGGTCCCCTGACAGCAGCATGTCATACAGATCGACCGTTGCCACGGTCTGGTTGCCGCGCGTTACCTTTACCTTCCGCAGCGACCCGTTGTGCGACGGACCGCCGGCAGCCGCCAGGGCGTTGATGACCGTGGCGAGCGAGCTGACCGGATAATTGCCGGGCGCCTCGACTTCACCCACCACATAGACCTGGATGCTGCGCAACCTGCCGAGCGTCAGGCTCATCTCAAAATTGCGGTAATAACGGCTGATCGCCTCCTTCACCGCCCCCTGCGCCTTGTCAAAGGGGAGTCCCCAGACCCGCACCGCCCCGACCTTGGGGATTGTCAGTTCGCCGGTCCGGTCAACCGTCAATTCATAACGGAAATTGACCGCTCCCCAGACAGTCAGGTTCAGCACGTCACCCGGACCGAGCAGGTAATTTGACCCCGCCGGCATGGCGTCGATGGCGCTCGTCAACTGGAGGCTGTTCTTGAAGAAGTCATAGCCGAACTGTTTCAAATCGCGGTCCAGCGGCTTTGGTTCTGTTTTGTCAAGCAGGGTGGTGGCCTTCCGTGAAAACGACCGTTCAATCCGCGACCCCTGGTCCTCGGCCGGCAGTGCGGTCACCCGCAGTTCGTCGGACTTGAAGATCGTCTGCTGGTCCCGGTCGAGGGCAATCACCTGGATGAAATACGGCTGGAAGTTTTTCAAATCCCGCAGCACATAATCGGTGCCGGGACCGACCATGATGCTCTTGTTCAGTTTCTCCGACTCAATGCCGTAGCGGATCGTGAAGCGCAGCGGTTGATCATCCTTACGAAGTGGCAGATTCGCCAGTGTCCAGCTCAACTTGACCAGGCCATCCCCCGGTTCGCTCTTCAGCAGCACTGTCGGTTTCTTCGCAGCGTTCTTCTCCTGGGTTCCCGGTTGCAAAAGACCCTTTTCCTGGGTTTCAGGTTGCTGATCACTCTCACTCTTTTCCAGCTTATTAATCAACGCTTCGTCTCGCGTCACGGGAGCTGCAGTTCCCCTCTCCTGGAGTTGCTCCGGCTGCTGTCCGCTTATATCAAACATCGCGGCAAAAGAGGTTGCCGCCACGCACGCTGAAATCAAAGTAACAACGGTGATCATTCGTAATACCAATCGCATTAACATACCCCTTCAGACTTCAATTATTAATTATGAATTTTAAATTTTGAGTTATTCAAACAAAAACCTGCTATTACACATTTAAAGCTGCCTATACTATCCAATTTAAAATTCAAAATCCACCATTTAACCATAAACGGCAATTAACCGCCGATAAAAACGGATACACGCCGACAAAAGCAGGACTTACTTCAAAAAAACGAATCACCTTTTGGGTTAAACCAGTATTTTTATTGAGCCTTTGATTTCTCTGCGTGTATCGGCGTACATCGGCGGTTAACCGCTTTTTTTAGGTTTAAAATCCAAAATTGCCTTCAATACCGGTAGCGGAGCTCAAATTTCACCAACTGGTTGGTACGTTCCGCACCATCAACCAGGTTCAGGTTGCTGATCTTCTCGATGCCATATTCGAGTTGGGCATCCGTCTCGCCGTACAGCGGCAGTGACCAGAAGATGCGCCCGGCATGCTTTCTCTCGATCGCCTGCCCCGGCACCCGTCCCACCATGCCGCGATTGGTGTAGATATATTCCAGCGCCAGGTTGTTGCGCGCCCCGAACCAGTGGCTGTAGCGGGTGAAGAAATCCTGCGTCGCGCCCCCCTGGGAATGGCCGATCGGCATCCCCTTGTAGATATACCCCTCCGGGAAGGTGCCGTTCGTGTAGAGGATCTGGTTTCCCTGGAAAAATTCGAAACGGAAATCGTTCCTGCCGTCATCAGTCAGGCGAGGGATATACAGGCCGGCCACGTAGCTCTCCACGATCGGCCAGAAAGCGGCGGTATCCTCACCGGAGAATTCACCGTACAGTTCCGTGTTGCGCAGCCAGGGCATGCGATAGCGTGCTTCAAAACCGGCCAGTGAATTGGAATTGTCGGCGCTGGTGCCGCCGATCAGGCCGCGCAGTGTATCGGCGATGCTGTTGTTGACTCCCGGTCCACCCACCTCCCGCCCCAGGTTGAAACCGATCTCCAGATTTGCGGTCGGCTTGACCGACAGCTTGGCGGCATAAAACCAGGGCTGTCGCTCCACTCCGTCAGTAACGGTTCTGTCCAGCCGCGAGCCGATCAGGGAGTACTTCATCTCCCCCAGCCAGGAAAGCCAGCCGATGCGAAACGGTTCGGGACTGGAGATCTTGACCTGGGTAAAATTTTCGGCATTGTTGGTCAACGTGATGTTGCCGCGGTAGCCAAGCCCGAGCCAGTTTTCATCCTTGCCCGCCTCAAGCTCCAGGGCGCCGCCGCCCAGCTTCACATACCCCCGGTTGAGGCGGATCTGATTATCGCCGCCGCCTGCCAGTACGGACGGTTCCAGCACACCGACGGCAACGGGGCTCATTTACCATTCCGAACCCCAGCGGAGTTCAGCGGAGCTGCCGTCTTTATGTATGACGCCGTTGTTGTTCTCCAGGAGCGGCGTCCCTTCGCTGCCCCGCTGCATTACCGTTGCCGTCGGTGGATTTTTCGGCCGCAGCCCCGAGCCGATGCCGAAAACGCCATCGTTCCCCGGGTCATGCACGAGGCGGTGGTAATCTCTGGGAGCCCCATCCAGGTAGACGTAACGAAACCGGAGCGAAGACACCGGATTATAGTCAAGCAGGGGCGGCTTTTTATCCGGGTATTCCCGCAGCGCGACCTCACGCGGGATCAGCTCGCGGATCCGCCTGATCAATTCAGCGGCAAACCCGGCGGGAGCGTATGGATTTTCTGCCAGACTGTTTTCCGCCTCCAGCAGCAGCCGCGCCGCCTCCGCCTTGCTGAACGGCTTGATCCCCGTGATATCGCTCGATATCAGACCGAAACCGGCCAGCTTGTCCAGGTAGGAGTACACAGGGCTGTCGAGCGGAATGTTGGCGGATGAAAGAGCATACAGGGGAGAGGCAAACATCAGCATGAGCACACAAACTAATGCTGATGCCGATTTTGGATTTGACCCCAGTGGGCCTAAATGGATTTTGGATTTTGGATCAATAATCTTCACGAATTCCCGGTAACTTCTATGCTTATTTGTGGATTTTGGATTATATAAACGTTTAAAATCCATACTCATAATTCCGATTGTCTTTAAGCTTTCAAATTCAAAATTTAAAATAAAGAATTCAAAATTGCATTTTTAGCGCATATCGCAACACCAGCGCCAGTAGGGCAATGTAGGTAGAAAATACTATTTTTCGGTTTTTATGTACCTGTCGCATGAGAATCATTTTGTAGGCTACAAATAAAATAACCGATTTGGCAGCAACGCTCAGCAAATGGAATTGGGCCGTAATCTCGGAAGGCAATAACGGTACGGCAACCACAACTAACAGGATCAGATACTCGAAGCGGGTATTTATCAGATGCCTTATCCGTTTGCGCAAAACGACCTTGACAGAGACTACGAGAAGTAGACAAACAAACAGAGCATGAGAGATCATGAGCAAATGGAAGTCGGCAAACTCTGTCTGGCGACCGTAGTTTTCGATAATGAAGATACTGATCAGCCCGCTGAAATAAATTACCGACTGCAGCAGAGAGTTGGTCCATCTTTTTCCGACTATCAACAGTCCGGACATGCACGCCAGGATCATGAAACTTACCCAGGCAATATTTGCCGGATATACCGGTTTAACGAAAATAACCAGGGAGAGTATCAACAACAGTATATATTTTATTGCCGCCAAGAGAAAACGACTGTACTTCAATAAAGATCGAAAGGCATCGGTATGTCGTATTCCTATGTCGCTATTCAACAAATGAGTTTGTTGGACTTTTTCAGAAGTGGTTAATATATAAAGTCCGGAATACAAGCCAATACAAAACAGTACCAAGACAACGACCTGGATTAAATCACTGGTGCCGTGCAAAATGAGTGCAGTTACAGCGAGGAGATAGGATAGTCCATAGACAAGCAACACAGAAAAACGGTGGCCAAAGCCGAGATCCAACAAACGGTGATGGAGGTGGGTTTTATCGGGGCTGCAGATGCTCTTACCGTGCAGCTTACGCCTCCCCATAACAACAAGTGTATCCAGAATAGGTACGCCCAGGATCATAAGCGGGGCTACCGGGGAGACAGCCCCTCCTGGCGACCTTAACAACAGAACCGAAAAGAACCCCATGCAGTAGCCCAGAAACAAGCTGCCCGAATCTCCCATGAAAATCTTCGCAGGATAGGTATTGTACCGGAGGAAACCTACTATCGCACCCAGCAACGCAACAACCAGCGCCAGCAGACTGGCGTTTCCTGTGTTCCAGGAGAGAACGCCAAAGGCCAGACAGGCAACGGCTGATGTGCCGCCTGCCAAACCATCAAGGCCATCGATAAGGTTGATGGCGTTCATGACTCCCACAACGGCAAAAATAGTAAACGGAATGGCACAAAGTCCCAACTGGATCTCGCCAAGTCCAAGCGGATTGCCCAGGGTTGTCATGCTGATGCCGCCGGAGATGATTGCCACTGTTGCGGCAAGAATCTCACCAATAAGTTTATTCCGGGGACTTAAACCGGTCAGGTCATCAGCCAGTCCGGTCAGAAAGATCACCACTGCTCCTGCCAGAAAAGCCTTGATCTGGCGGTCGATGTCGATAAAAAAGAGGACAGAAAAAAGAAAAGCGCAAAAGATGGCGATTCCGCCCAGGCGGGGTGTTTCAGTGCAATGAACCTTCCGTTCGTCTGGTTTGTCGATGCCGCCGATTTTAACAGACAGTTTTGAAATGGGGGGAACCATGACCAAAGAGGTCATAAGAGAGGTTAAAGATATGTAGAATAAATCTAATGGGTTCAAAAAAATTTCCCGCCCCATTTATTGAAGTATTTTATTGCACTTTGTATATGCACCCATGTCATTTTCAGGCTTTTATGCGATGCGCGTTCCCACAAATGAGTTACAGTTGCATGAGGATAATATACGGTACGATATCCAGCTTGCTGAACCTTCCTGCTTAAATCAAAATCTTCTAAATACATGAAATATCTGTCGTCAAACCCTCCGACTTTCTTTAGTACTTCGGTACGGCAAAACATAAAGCAACCGGAAATGCACTCAACATCACAGATATCATCATAGCCGACATCTTTCATTTCGTAGCGGTCCAGACGGGGTTGAATGAGATAATGTAATGACTTGGGAATGAAGCGACGAGCAAATAGGTCGAATACCGTAGGATAGCGTTTGTTTAGTTGCTGTATAGTTCCATCTTCGTTGAGTACCTTGGGAGAAACCATCCCAATATCAGGATTATCATTCATAAAACGGGATAATAATTCTATGGCTGAAGGAACAATAATAATATCCGGATTAATTATGATGTGATATTTGCTTTCCGAGCACTCTCCTATAGCTTTATTATGGCCGCGACCATACCCAGCATTAGAACCATTTAAATGATATCTAACAGGTAAGTTATAAAGTGATGATTTAAGCGAATCGGTTGGAGAATTGTCTACGATCTGGAGTTCAACGTCCAGTGGACACGACAAAAAACTCTCAATTGCTTTTCGGATCATTTCAGGTGAGTTGTTATAAATTACAATTGAGGCGGTGCAGTCTAATGATTTCATAGCGTATGTAACCGAAATCTGATTTTAAAATACCTAACAGTAAGTTCATAAAGCAAAATGCTACGCCATCTAATTTTAGTAAGCAGTGGTGATTTAGAAACTTCTGCCGTAGCAGATGCATTACTAGCATGCCTTCTGTAGAGAATCAAAGGCTCGTCTAAAAATTTAACTTTCCCAACTAGTTCAGCAACCAAGCCAATCCAGCTATCATGCATAGGTATATTGGCAGGAAACGGTAATGCTGCTTTAAGAACGTTTCTGTTAAACGCCATACAACAACCAACATAATTATTTTTAACAATATTTTTTACCAATCCACTCCCAGATTTCCTTAATTTAAAAAATGAATCATTTTTAATAGTTAGATGGGTATCCGTTACTTTACAATCACTTATAACTAAATCATAGGTAACCAACTGTTCAGCCATTTTATTCACTTTTTCGTTAAGCCAAATATCATCTTGATCTGAAAGAAATATTACATCCCTAGTAGCAAACCGTAGAGAGTTTTCGACATTTTGCAAAATTCCATGATGTTGAGTATTATGAACAATTCTAATACGATCGTCTTTAATGCTCTTGATTACATTCAGTGTTGAATCTGTAGAGCCGTCATCTGATATAATAATTTCGTCATGCTGAGACAGTTGAATTAGAATACTTTCAAGCTGTGCCTTTATATAACTTTCGCCATTGTATGATGCAATGCATACGGAAATATTAAACATTTTTTTATCACCTAATCTCTCAGAACATATAGAGAGCTGTTCATTATCAGTAGTGTCCCAATTTAGTGGACCCTTTGGTCAAGACAATAATATGCTTAGTTTAAGGTGGTAGCTTCTGCTTTTGATTTTGGTTCTACCCCTAAAAACGTTTTTCGTTCTTTGAATTTATCTACGATTCTTGCTCCGCCACCACTGCCAGCTTGGTAAACCTGGATCGGGGTGAGGTTCCCCAGAGATTGATGGGGCCTTTTGGTATTGTAGAACTCAAAATAATCTGTCAAGCCCAGTTGTAATCCCGGCATGTTGACATACCCTTTCAGGTATACATCCTCATGCTTGACGCTTCGCCAGAGTCGTTCTACAAAGATATTATCCAATGCCCGTCCGCGACCATCCATACTGATAGCGATGTCGTGCAGCTTGAGGACGCCCGTAAAAGCATCGCTCGTGAACTGACACCCTTGATCTGTATTAAAGATCTCTGGTGTACCGTATGACCGAAGTGACTGTTCCAGGCAGTCAACGCAGAACTCGCTGTCGAGTGAGTTTGATAATCGCCACGCCAACACTTTACGTGAGTACCAGTCGATTACGGCTGCCAGATACGCAAAGCCTCGTGGCAGGCGAATATACGTGATATCGGTACTCCACACCTGATTCGGTCGTGTCACGTTCACGCCTCTGAGCAGGTACGGATAGATCTTGTGCTGAGGGTGAGGCCTGCTGGTATTAGGGCCCGGTGCCATACCAGCCAATCCCAGGATTCTCATCAGCCGTTGAACCCGCTTCCGGTTGACCGGATAACCGGCTTTGCCCAGATGTACGACCATTTTGCGACTGCCATAGAACGGATGGAGCGTATATTCGGCATCAATCAACGCCAGTAACAACAATTCCAGTTCATTTGGCCCGGCGACCAAATGTGAGGAATAAACGGTGGAACGAGCAACACCAGCTAACGCGCATTGTCGGGTTAGCGCCATGGGATCCAGCAGACTCACCCAGTGCCTACGGTCTGCTATTGGCCGATCCCGGACTTTTTTTTAAGCCAATCCAGTTCCATCTTCAGCCGCCCGATCTCAGAGTAAAGACGCTCAGGGCTGGAGGACGGGTCCTCGGGCTTGGGGCCACGCTTTATTTCGAAAATACTGGAAGCCTGCGCCAGCAGCTCTCTCTTCCATTCGCCAACCTGAGTTGGATGGACAGTGTACTCCTGAGCGATCTCATTTAACGTCTTGGCACCTCGGATCGCGTCAAGCGCTACTTTTGCCTTGTGCTGACTGGTGAAACTTTTACGCTTCTTTTCGCTCATTGCCTGCCCCTTTTTATTGCAGGCTACCACCTTAAACTATTGTCCGGATTTTGGGGTCCACTATAAAGCGACTCAAAATCGAAGCCAGTCTCTACACAATTTTAAAGGTGCTGAGCGTCACCATCTATCGAGCGAATGCCCTTGTTACAAGCACTTACAGATTCAGATTACAGAAGCGAAACAGACGGAAACAATAACCAACTGTTTTTATTCAACTAAACGTTGGGACACTACTGGTTTTATACCAATATAATCACAGCATAGTAGTAGTATTTAAAGTGTGTTACGTTTAATTATAGTGCCACAGCGAAAAGTAAAACAGAAAAACAAAGCAAAAATAATGCATATCCAAATGAACAGTACATTAAAAAAATTAGCAAATACAGACATCACCATTGCATATGAAAGTGTCGCCCAGATTAAAGAGTGTCCTAAATTTTCTGATTGTACATGTGAAATGAAGGCTCCCGACAAAATAGTACCGTAAAAGAATGAGAATAAGATTACACCTGGAATGCCAAAATCAAGATAAGGATCTGAAATCACAGTACCAAGACGCGTAAACCCATCTAAGTCAGGTCTGTATTGGAATGAAAAGGCTTCATCATAATGAAGCAATACTAACACTGGCTTTAGAGTATATAACCCATAATAAAAGTTTTCTGCATTAACATAGAAGTCATTTAATGTATTAAAGTTTAAGCTTGTATATAAATTAAAAGTAACATCAAAGGTGTTTACATTTAACTGTTCTGGAACTCCAGAAAAGGCTTTTAGATAATCAAGTGCCGATATATCTTTTTTCTGGGCCAAGAGTCTTAACTGGCCAACCAGTAAAAATAGAATTCCAGTGCTGAGTAGCAATTTTAGAAAGAACTTAGTTGAGGTAATATTATTTAACTTAATATAGACAATAAAGTAAGACAATATACCAAATATTATTAGTTGCCTGGAAAGTGTATTTAAAATAACAAAAAAGGATACAACTAAAATTACGTATAAATAAAACTTTGATATTTTTTTATATTTGTAAAAATAGTAATATACGCTAGGCATTATGGTAATAAGCATAACTAAATAGTGGAAAACAGGAATAAATTGCAACTCAGAATAGATGTCCTGTCTGCTAATAACAGTAACCAAAATCGGAAATCCACCGTTTAAAATTGACTCAATCAAAAATATTACTAAACCTGCCACAAATATTAAATCAGCGAATAACTTTTTATTTCTAGATATAGTCATACTGTACTGGCCTGTTATCTTGAATGGAAAAAATGTCCCTATTGTATAAAACAAAATAAACAAATAAAAACTTGCCTGAACATCTCCCCGCAACTCGACTTGTCTATCTGACAGCATAAATCCATAATATAAATAGGCTAAACATAACGGCAACAGGAGTGTAATAGGGTTGAGAAGTAATTTATATTTTTTTAAGCTAAAATACATTAAAAGACATAGCAAAAAATAATTTAATGCAACAAACATAAAATTCGCTGTAGTAAGTGAGGATATATATATGCAGTAAAAAAAACCCAGCATTATGAAAAAATTTAAGGCCATTGTTTCAAGTTTTAAATTCATTAGCTTGACTACCCGTTTTGAATACATATAAAAAACATCACACCTTTAAACACATAACTCAAAGTCATAGAAGAGAGATCAGTCCTCTTATGAATAAATATAAATTTAAGTACTCGCACCGCAAGTCTTATTCTGAAAACAGTTCTATGCAAGACTGATCTGTGCGTTAGACTAAAATGACTTTCTGCCGATATGATATTTTGATATCTTTCGAGACTTATTTTTGAATAGTTATTTATTGATAAATCATGATAAATTTTGTTATGTCCAACTACAACATTCATTTCTTTACAATAAATTGTCCGGAACAGCCAATGATCCAACATATCAAGCCAAAATTCGTTACTAAAACCACCGATCGAATCCAGAAAAGCTACTTTGACAAGCGCACCTGAATTAATTGCCGTAATCTCATATAGTGGCACTCGCGTACTATGATCTTTTATCGGAAACAGTTTTCCGCCCCATCCAACTTTGCATGGCGATATCAATTTAGAACCACAATATACTGTAGGCACAATGGCGGCTATTAAGAAGTTGTCGTGATGTAACCGAAGGTCGGATAAACAGTTGTCAATAAAATCCAGTGGCAACTCTGAGTCCTGATCTAATAAAAGTAACCAATCGATCTCATTCTCCTGCGCGATACTCAATGCATAGTTGTATGCTTTTGAAATGCCACCATTACTTGCATCATGATAATAAACAACATTAAGCAAATCAGTAGATTCTACCAGATGTGCTTCAGGGCTATTATCATATACGACTACATCTATTGAATCGGCCACAATTGACGATTTCAACGATACATTAAGGGTATTGTATGTGCTTGAATCTTTCAGTTTAGTCTTGTAAAGAACGATGACTGGCAGAAATGTATTAATATTAGTTCGTTTCACGTTCCGCCTTTTTGAAATAAATCAGGGCATTTCCCTATAAAATCGGATTAACTTTCGTATAGGGGCAAGAAGTAGTTTACCTAGTCGGTATTCTTTAGAGTTAACAACATTCAAGTACTCACGAAACTGGAGGGGGTCAGGAAAAACCTGAGAATAAAGCTCTCGGTTATTCTCCCAAATAATTTGTCTTAATTTTTTGTCGCGTTCTTGGGACATACCAGTGTTTCGAGATTTGTTATATGGCTTTATTCTGTAAAAAAAATGTTCACCCTCAAGACGGATTACTTGGCCACCACACTTAAGCATCTTAATCCAGAAGTCCCAATCTTCTAGACCGCTATCCATATTTACGTTAAAGCCTTCAACCCTGTCGAAATCAGAGCGCCTGAAAAAAGATGACACAACGTAAAGGTTGTGCCCTAATAATTTTTCCATTGAATATGGTTCAACTTCAACACTTCGGCTAATCTTACCAAAATAGCGGTAATCACAAGTGACTATCTTAACATTTTCGTCTGCTTCAAGCTGTTCGACTGCCCTTGAAATATACTCAGTTGAAATCAAATCGTCGCCATCTAAAGGAAGTATATATTTACCACTGCTTTGTTTTATTGCTGTATTACGCGCTTTGCAAACCCCTTGGTTTTCAGTGTGAATAATCCTAACTCTCGGAATGATAATTTTATCGAGTACTTCAAGTGTATGGGCATCTGTCGAGCCATCGTTTATTATGATATGCTCAATATTTGAGTATGTTGATTTCTCAACGGATATAACTGCGTCGAGTATATATTTCCCATCGTTATAACAGGGCGTTATGACGGAGACTAGCGGAGAGTTTATACCTGTAATCATATTATTTTTTGAGCAGTTATATTCATGATATCACTCATTATTGATAAGGTTTCGATGGCAATTAGTTTGTTTTCATTGCTTCAACAAAAAGCTTTAAACGTTTCTGCCAATAACAATACTTATCATTTTTATTCAATAATCTAAACAATATCAAGCGCGATATAATTGTTGCAAGATTAACAATGTTGCAACAACAAATGTGCAGGCTTCCATATGCTTTTCTATAAAATATGTTACGGCTGTTAAGCATTAAGAATGTTATATGCTCCTTAAGCTCAAAGCTTTGTCCTTCTAAATGTACAATTTTAGCTGACGGTACGTTATAGAAGGTATACCCCTTTTTCCTTATTCTAACTAACAGCTCAGTTTCTTCATAATACATAAAAAAATCGGCATCAAATAGTCCAACCTCATTCAGAATGGATTTTCTGGTCATGAAGTTTGCCCCTGAAACAAATCCCACCTCCATTGGATAATCGGAATAGTTATGCTGAAGGTTTTTAAATATTGATTTTAATGGAGAATGAAACAAAATATCTAATTCAGTTATTAGTGATGGCAGGTATTTATGATGAGAAAAAGTCGGTTCCAGTTCCTTCGTGTAAAGATTGCCACAACAAACGCCTACATCCAGATTATGGTCTAGATAATCCGAAAGGACCTTTACTGCATTATTCATTAAAATAGTGTCTGGGTTCAGTAATAATATGTTTCTGCCTGAAGCTATTTTAATGGCCTCATTATTAGCTTTACCAAAACCAATATTTGCAGGAAGTGCAATGTATTGGATTTTATCCGCATACTTCTGCAAAAGTATCTGTTGAGAGTTATCAACAGAATTATTGTCTACGACCAAAATCTCATAGGTCACGCCTACCGTTTTAACTAAAACAGAATCAATAGAATCTGTTAGTAAAGACACTGTGTTATAATTAACATATATGATAGATACGTCGATCATCTGAATTCCAACAAGCTTAATAGGACCTAAAAATAAGTTTAGTTTTTGCCAGTAAACGCGTAATTTGGTCACGCTCAGGCTGACGCAGCAAAAACAAACCAATAACCACACACACAATTCCAAAAGCTTGGGCAATAATTATATTCAGTAGAACACTACTGGTATTCAATAAGGTCCGTGACCATTCCACTGCCAAGAGCGAACCAACTAGAATCAATATTGGCGACCTGAATTTATGCCAAATAGTAGAGAAGGTAACCCCCGAAAGGATGAGCAACGCTAACCCCAGTACAACGTGGGTTATTGACCAAGATAGCGCAAGAAAACGTAAGCCATAAATGCTTCCCCACACCAAGTTCATAAAAGCTATGATGATCTGTACTAGCACTGCAACTGTGGCGTACAACTTTCCCTTTTTTTGAGCGACTAATGCTTGCCCGGCAGCGGAATAAATTACAGCTCCGAACAATCCGACTGCAAAAATCATCATAATATCTGACATCATGATTCTGCCTGCAGCATCCACTTTGTTTAAAAAGAAGAACGTCACCAGATCATCAGAACTCACAGTGAAAAGAATAACAATTGGAATCAAACCCAAAAAAATCATGCGTAAGTATTCGCCGATTGCGTCGTGCATGCGTTGTGTTTGTTTCTGTACAAACAGAGTCGCCAATCCTGGTGCCAGTACCGTTGCGATGATTCCCATGATCACTCCCAGAGGTACCTGCATAAATTTTTGGGCATAATCAAGAATTGAAGCATTGCCGACACCCAACCCTACACTTACCCTCTTTTCGATGAGAGACAGCAGTTGGCCAGAACAGTAGGGAAGATAGAAAGGAAGAGCGCTAGCAATCATAGTTTTACACAATAAGAATGCTGGGAATACATTGACCAAGGGACCAGACTGCTGCTTCCGGACTTCTCTAACTAGCACGAACAACAGCCCGAATGTGGTTACGTACAACGCCAATACCAGTGAGCCAATTCCCATCGTCTTGGTCAACAAAATTACAAAAATTATGTTGGCAATGCCTGAAAAGATCGCATAGATCTCAGGTATATAAAACACACTATATCCATTTAAGATAGAAATAAAGCCATTAACAAGCTGGTTCAATACCAACGATGGGATAATTAAGCGCACAAAAAATTCGAAGCGTTCCTGCTCTGGTCCTACTAATCCTGGAGCGATGGCGCTGCTCACAATCCCTGGAAACAATTCAATAATTACGACAACCAAAAGGGATACCCAGAAGAAAAATGAAGTGATGGAAGCATTGGTTTGTGCAAGTGCCGCGTCACCCTGCTCGGCACGAATATGGACTGACTGGGTTCGAAACACCTCATTGATCGGTCCGAACAAAAGTTGCATCAGGATTGCCGAGGCTGCGGTACATAGAACCCAGAAGTCACGCTCCTGAGAAACACCAAAGTAACGAGCTGTGATAGTGAGCGCAAAGATAGAAATGACAGCTCTCACCAGTCGAATCATGGCGATTCCGACAGAAGTTCTATTGGTTGATCCAGAAAACACTTTTGCCAGCCCCATCAGGAGTTACCCGGCCTCTTCATGGCTGGCCTCAACCAAGAAGCTAAATCCGAACAAATGGTACTCCAGCAAAACCTTTTGGCATGTTCCAGTATCTGTTTTGTTTTTGCATTAACGTCAAGCTCACCGTTGATGATTCTGCTAAGCTCTATTATTAATTCTGACTCTGATTTAATAATAGAGCCCACTGAAGCGTGAGCAGTCAAATCTTCGGCACCATTCACAGGAGTGGTCAACATGTAACAGCCAAAATACAAGGCATCGACCATGGCAAGCGAAAAGCCCTCAAATCTCGAGGTTATGCAAAACACCTTTGCTCGCGCATACCATTCATAAAGCTCAATTCGCTTTTCTATGTTTCCAGTGAAAATAATATGTGAACGTAATTCAGGCCTTTGTTCTAAAAGTACATTTACCTTCTCTTGGAACACAGGTTCTACCGGCCCTACAAATACAAAAGACCAATCTTTAACATCCATGTTGGAAATCACGCTCAAAAGCATCTCAGAATTTTTCTGATATGTCCCAATGCGGCCTACAGTCAAAACAATATTCTTTTTGACCTTCAACTTCTCCCTGAAGCCATGCCCATCCAACCACTCACGGTCAATACCATTCGCCATAATCTTAAGCCGGGGTTTGGCAGCAGGATAAAACTCAAGAAAATGATCGTATGCAGCTGAAGTTTCAATAGTCATCAACGTCGGAACAAGGCGGAAAAAGACATTTCTCAACGGACCAAACACACTTTGCTTGACACGAAAAAGTACGTTTCGTAGCGGGGTTATGTGATCAGTATAGCCGTAGTCAAGCTTGATATATACCGCTCCACCCGGGTTTAAAATTTTATAGATAAGAGAGTGGATCATTGTCTCACGACTAAAATGAAACAAGTGTAATACATCAATGGATCGAGAGTTGCGGAGTAGGTAGCGGACGGCACCAATGGCTGGCCAACGGTAAATCTGATATCCACGGTTTCGAGAAATGGTGTGAACCTTTAGGGGCTTTACTTCATCCAACAGATACGGCATTTCCTCCTCACGGGAGAAACAGACCAAAGTTGAGTCAAAACCATGTTCGCGAGCCATTAAGCAAGGGATCATCCCGACATCCTTGACAAGATGAACATTCTCAGCCAAGGGGAATAGTGTAACAAAAGTTAACTTGCGCGGAGCCTCCAATGGCATGCTTCCCAGCATTTCCTTATGTGTATTATAAGAAACAGTTTTTTGTAATTGTTCTTGGTGATTTTTACTAACTGAATGCCAAGCTTGCGAGTTAATCGTTTTCAAATTATATCCATTTTCTTACTCATTATATATTTCGAATAAACTAAGGTGGGCAGGCTACTTTACTAAAATATACACACTAATCCCCATTATTGTTTACACCTTATTTTAAACGTCGAGAAACTTTTCGACCTCTATCCCTGCTTGATTCAATGGTAAGTTGGGGACCTCCCAAGTTTAAAGCAAATTATCCTTGGATATTTAGTTGTGGCCGGCACCTTTTGCTTAGTAATTCCCCTTGCGTATCAGCCAGCTACTCAAAACACTCTATTTGTTTTAAAATAAATCCTTCTGCATCCTTTTTCGCCAAGATTGGATCTCCATCAATCGGCCATTGAATTCCGATATCCGGACAATTCCAGATAATGCTCCGCTCATGTTCCGGGTACCAATAATCTGTAGTTTTGTAGAGAAACTCCGCGACATCCGATAGCACAACAAAACCATGGGCAAACCCTTCCGGGACCCACATCATACGCTTGTTTTCTGCCGACAGCGTCTCACCCACCCATTTCCCAAATGTAGGTGAGCTTTTCCTGATATCAACGGCAACATCAAACACCTCTCCAACTGTCACCCGTACCAGCTTCCCCTGTGGGTGCTGAATCTGATAGTGTAGCCCACGCAGTACGTTTTTAACCGATCGAGAATGATTATCCTGTACAAAGTTACGCTTCAGGCCGGTTGCTTCCTCGAAAACGCGGTTATTGAAGCTCTCAAAAAAGAACCCCCGCTCATCGCCAAACACCCTAGGTTCAAAGAGCACTACATCTGGGATACTTAACTTGGTTACCTGCATGTCAGTACACCTTCTGCTTTAATAGTCCCATCAGGTATTTACCATAACCATTCTTGGCTAACGGACTGGCAAGCCGGTTAAGCTTCTCGTCATCAATCCACCCGTGCCTCCAGGCTATTTCCTCCGGACAGGCCACTTTCAGCCCCTGGCGGTTCTCCAAAGTAGACACAAACTGGCTTGCTTCCAACAGACTCTCATGGGTGCCGGTATCGAGCCAGGCATAGCCGCGGCCCATGATCTCCACTGAAAGTTGTCCTTGCTGAAGATAGAGTCGGTTCAGGTCGGTAATTTCCAGCTCACCGCGTGGTGACGGCTTCAGATTTTTAGCAAGTTCAACCACCTGTTGATCATAGAAGTACAAACCGGTAACCGCATAATTGGATTTAGGCTGTTCGGGTTTTTCTTCGAGAGAGATGACCTTGCCTGATGCTTCAAATTCAGCTACGCCGTAACGCTCCGGATCTTGTACATGATAGGCAAAGACACTTGCGCCATGTTCCCGCTGGTAGGCATTGGCCAACAAATGATGAAAATCATGCCCGTAGAAAATATTATCACCTAATACCAGCGCGCAACGATCTTGGCCAATGAACTCCTCACCAATGATGAACGCCTGCGCCAGGCCATCCGGGCTAGGCTGAACGGCGTACTGCAGAGCAAGACCCCACTGGCTGCCATCACCAAGAAGTTGTTCGAAACGGGGCGTGTCCTGCGGAGTGGAGATAACAAGAATGTCGCGTATCCCGGCTAGCATGAGGGTGCTGAGCGGGTAGTAGATCATTGGCTTGTCGAAGACCGGCAGCAACTGTTTTGAGACGGCAAGTGTAGCGGGATGCAGACGTGAACCGGTTCCACCGGCGAGAATGATTCCTTTTATCTTCTGGCTAGTGGCGAGTTGCGAGTTGCTATTAGCAAGTTGTGAGTTGCCAGTTGTCTTCATTTTTTCTCTACGTCTACTTTCAGTTTTTTTGTGAAACCGGACAACAACTTTCCTACAGTATCGATCAGATCTTGCAAGCTTTGGTTCTCTGTCAGATAACCGAGCATGGCGGCAATCTGAATGTGCGTGTCAAGTTCACTTAAAGAGCCTCGAGCGATACTCAGAAAGTGCAGGTACTCTTTGTCTCCGGAACGCGCGGCCCCTTCGGCGATATTGGCCGGAATGGATACGGCGGCACGGCGCATCTGATTGGTCAGACCATAAATCTCTTGGGCAGGAAAGGTCGAGCTGACAGCATAGATTTCTTTTACCAGTACCATCGACTGTTGCCAGACGTCCAGCTTCTGATGTGGTTTTATATTTTCTATTGCCATAAGCCATTTGCCCCTTGCTAGTTGCTAGTTGCGGCCTGCCCTTGCTACTCGCCAATTGCCACTCGCTACTTGCCCAACCTTTCCAGTTTATAAGCGCCGCTAAGCACCCGCTGCCACCAATCTTCGTTATCCAGATACCACTGCACCGTCTTGCGCATGCCGCTTTCAAATGTTTCTTGCGGCCGCCAGCCAAGCTCGCACTCTATCTTGCTTGCATCAATGGCATAGCGGGCGTCGTGACCGGGGCGATCCTTGACAAAGGTAATCAGGTCACGGTACGAGGAAACTCCGGTTGCTTTCCGCTCCGGCGCCAACTCTTCCAGCAGATCACAGATGGTGTGCACCACCGCCAGGTTGTGCTGCTCATTGTGGCCGCCGATGTTATAGGTTTCGCCTACCTCCCCTCTGGTGACAACTTCCACCAGAGCACGGGCATGATCTTCGACATACAGCCAGTCTCGAATCTGTTGGCCGTTGCCATAGACAGGAAGTGATGTACCGTTCAGCGCATTCAGTATTACATGCGGGATGAGCTTTTCAGGAAAATGAAAAGGACCGTAGTTGTTGGAACAGTTGGTAACCAGCGTGGGCAGACCATAGGTACGCTGCCACGCACGTACCAGGTGGTCACTGGCAGCCTTGCTGGCCGAATAGGGTGAACTGGGAGCATAGGGAGTGGTTTCGGTAAAGAGGTCCTCTGTGCCGTGCAGGTCGCCATAGACCTCGTCGGTACTGATATGGTGAAAGCGAAAAGTATCTTTCTTATCATCCGGCAACTGCATCCAATAAGTACGGGTTGCCTCCAGCAGGGTGTAGGTGCCGACTATGTTGGTATTGATGAAGTCACCCGGACCGTCAATGGAACGATCAACATGGCTTTCGGCCGCCAGGTGCATGACCGCATCAGGCTTATGTTCGGAAAAGATGCGGTCAAGTGCGGGGCGGTCGGCGATATCAGCTTGTTCAAAAGTGTAACGACCGTTATCAACCACTCCAGCCAGCGACTCCAGATTGCCGGCGTAGGTAAGTTTGTCCAGATTAACTACCATATAATCGGTGTTATTGAGGATGTGCCTAATTACGGCAGAACCGATGAAACCGGCTCCGCCGGTGATTAGAATCTTTATTGCTGGTGTCACGTCATTTTCCTTGAGTGTCTGGAAGTTCCGGGTAGAGTATCGGTTGAGTCCCCGGCTCCATTTTATACTGTTTTTAAGCGTTTTCTCGCCCAAACTGGATTTCTCCTGCAATCAAGTACTGCATAAACCATAACGTCGGTGCCGTAGATTCGATAGCCCCACCCAATCCTCCGCCGACAATCCCGGCCAAGCCCCCAAGCAGCCCCATCATAGCACTCATCATCCCATCACCACTGTCATCACTCGGCAGAATCATGGCTTTGACGGTGTAAATATTGGGCATGAATAACGTGAAGATGGCGGTAATTACCGCCACGACAAAGGGCACGACAATGATCATCTTCCAGTTTTTTGCCAGGACAAGAAGCAGATCACGCTGGTTTATTTCATCTTCAGGACCGGGATCTGGGATAGAACGAGAATCGGGGTTAGAGGAGGCAGGATCGAGAGTCATTATTCTACAGCTCCGTTCGGTTCCAGTGAGTGCCTGATGCCACTCGCGCTTATTCAAGCCATTTGCTTCTGAAGTTAAGCTGCGTACACTATATGATTTCTAACCAAATTACCACAATCAATTTGGTTATTTTAGTGGACGCTGTTGATTTAGTACACTAATGACTTGAAGTAAACCCAGTAATTCAGACTTTGATTAAGGCACAATCTTTTGGGGTAAACCAGAACCTTTTGTTTTGTCGGTTCCGCTTTTCTCTGCGTGCATCGGCGTCTATCGGCGGTTCCGTGGTTCAAAGTCTTTTTTTTACCGCTGAGTAAAGACTATTTGTAATCTTCCCCCTGTATCATGAACCATTTCCGGCTTTTGCCAGGACGGCCGTTTCCCGGTTATCCGTTCATACAGCATCTCCGGTGCAAGGTCAAAACCGCAAGGCCAGACAAGTGTCGGCCATTCATCCAGAGCGAATTTTGCAAATTCGGCCTGATCAAGGAGCTGACGGGCCGCTGCATATTTTGCAATCACATCGCCAAGATCGGTAACACCCTCCTCTCCGGTGTCAAATCGCAGCCGTACTTTGTAGCCACCCTCGTAGTGTGCCTGTTGAATGCGTACCATAGCACAAACTTTTAGGGTAAACCAGAATTTTCTGTTTTGTTGGTTCCGCTTTTCTCTGCGTGCATCGGCGTCTATCGGTGGTTCCATTGACTTGTCGTTGATACTAATAGTCGAGTACAATTCTTCTGACTTCAAGCTTCGGAGCACCAAAATTGATCAATAAACATACTGAATGTCCGGTAGCCTTGAGATAATTCAAACATTGAGCCCGGTGAATGTTGTCCAATGCCCTAACCGCCTTTAACTCTACAAGTATTTGGCCATCAACCAGAAGATCTGCAATATAATCGCCTACTTCTACCCCGTCATACATGACTTTTACCGGGTGTTGCGTCAAAACGGTCAGTCCGGTTTTTCTTATTTCATGACTGAGAGCATTTTCATAGACTTTTTCAAGAAATCCCGACCCGAGGGTTGATATAACGGTATAGCAACAGCCAATGATATTTTCTGTTGTTTGATCGAGTATTTCTCTGCGTGCATCGGCGTCCATCGGCGGTTCCGTGGTAAAAGTCTTTTTATTAACCGCCGATAAAGGCGGATACACGCCGAGGAAGGCACAAACTTTTTTGGGTAAACCAGAACCTTTTGTTTTGTTGGTTCCGCTTTTCTCTGCGTGCATCGGCGTCTATCGGCGGTTCCCATGGTTCTTCAAAGTCTTTTTATCAACCGCCGATAAAGGCGGATACACGCCGAGTAAGGCACAAACTTTTTTGGGATAAACCAGAATCTTTTGATTTGTTGGTTCAGCTTTTCTCTGCGTGCATCGGCGTCTATCGGCGGTTCCCATGGTTCAAAGCCTTTTTATTAACCGCCGCCAGGAGTAGGCGCTTCTAAGCGATAAAGGCGGATACACGCCGAGTCAGGCACAAACTTTTGGGGTACAGGACCATTACCTGTTTTTTCTTCCGCTTTTCTCTGGAATAAATAGGGGCTACCACCCACCGTATTTTCAATCTTAACTTGATTCCACTTCTAAGCACTACTCCGCAGAGCGGCCACACTCAAATCTTGATTCATATGTCATAAGCCAAACTTCCTTAAAGCAAGTCCATATATTTCAATCGCCATTCGTAGTGCTACCTCAGCTTCCTCCTGCTCAGGTTCAACATAGTCACCTGGATAACGAGCATCAACTGCGTATGAATTCAATATCAAGGCGTAGTTCCTGATGGAATTGAAATCAGGATCATCAAGCAGTGACAGTAACACATCGAGATCATGAACTTTCTTAAAGCGAATTTATCTGAGTGTCAGCACTGCTTTTATCGATTTTTCCGCTAGTTGCTGGCAATGAAAACAAACAGAGTCAAAAAGATTTTCTCCTGTTAACAACAGACGGGCAGCACCAAGATCATGTTCAGCCTTGCGTAAAAACTCCAGGGCAAGTTCATTGTCTATGGTCATATAGCACCCTCCCATCCAGGAATGCTTCAGTCACAATATGATTAGTTGCACCATTCCATTTTTTTACTTCATCAGGTGTGTAGACAAGAATATCCATTGCACATGGAACAGGGTTAAACATCAATCTTATAGGCAGAGAACGCTTATTTCTTGGTTGATCCGTATCCATCACCACCAAAAAATCCAGATCACTATCTGGTGTGGGCGTGCCGGTGGCGTAGGAACCAAAGAGCACTATTTTTTCAGGATGGAAATTTTCGGCAATAACTTTTGCAACAGCATCAATAGTTTCAGGTGCTATCAATTCACCGTACTGTTGCTGCTTTAAACTGACTGTTGCCATATTTTAACCTCCATCACAATCCTGCCAAAACAAGAACCCAGACTGCCCTCTTCTGGGGGGCCATTTAAGGGACATACTACCATTTATCGGCTAATGATTCCAGATATCTAAAAACTATTAACCGCCGAGTAAGACACCATCTTTTGGGGTAACAGAATCTTCTGCTTTAAATATAACGCAACAGGCTATTTACTAATGGTCGAATCACCACCAATGCTTACTACGTGTACAAATAAATTCAGCCACCACAAGTGTATTTTTTACAATACATTATGGTACGTTCAACACTCTCAAGCAGATGTGGAGTCAAGGTAAGCACCTTCTCGAAAATATCGTGAATTGCCTCCGGAAGATATTCATGGGCAATGTCGTTTCTAACCATGCGAATCTCTACAAAAACATCACTACTGTCTATAAGTTCTTTCTTTTCCGCCCTGTTGATTCTGTCTCTGATGGTGCCTCGGCTGTCCAGATCCAGTTCGTCCACCAGCCTGAATATTTTCTGAATCAGAATATCGCTCAAGCGCGCAAATCTGCCGGTAAATGATTCAAAACTTTCGAGCTCTTCCGGCTCAAACGTTTCCTTTATTCCGATAGCGGTGCATTTTTTAAATGAATAGAGCAGCACATCCCTGGCATCATTGAGTACCTTCAGCTCCTGCACCAGCAACCGTTGCATCTGATCAGTCATAATTCTACTCCGGTTTCAAAGGCAAGTTTTACAAACGGATCTGTATCATCCGCAGCCAGGACGATATCTATTTTCTGTTCACCGATAAGCTCATACAGTTTCATCTTTATAGTTCTTTTATCATTACTGGTCAGCGTGTCAGACATGACAAGGAGATCAATATCGCCACCTTTTTTGCTGTCATCAACACGCGAACCAAACAGGTACACACGGGCATTTTGATCGAGGCATTTTACCGTGGATAGAATTGCAGCCTGTTCGAAATCTTTGAGTCTCATATATGGCTTCTACCTTTTAATGTTTCTGTCAAAGACATCCGTGTCTGTTTAACCGCCGAGAAAGGCGGATGTACGCCGAGTAAGACACCATCTTTTTGGGTAAACCAGAATCTATTATCTATTCTTTCTTCCGCTTTTCTCTGCGTGCATCGTCGGCTATAAGTCTAAGGCATTGCGTATTTTTACCCGTCTGCCCGTTTTTCCCGTTCGGCGAGCGCGAAGTCGGCATCGGTCATCATAGTCACCAACTGCTCGAAGCTGGTTTTTGGTTCCCACCCGAGTTGTATTTTTGCTTTGGTCGGGTCGCCCAGCAGCAGGTCGACTTCCGCAGGGCGGAAGTATTTCGGGTCGATCCGGATGACGACCGTGCCGGTGGTGGTGTCGATCCCTTTTTCCTCGACGCCGCTCCCCTGCCACGCCAGCGGCATGCCGAGGCGCGAGAAGACTTTTTCGGCAAAGGTGCGCACCATGGAGGTCTCGCCGGTGGCAATGACGTAATCTTCCGCCACATCCTGCTGCAGCATGCGCCACATCGCTTCAACGTAATCGCCGGCAAAGCCCCAGTCCCTTTTGGCATCGAGGTTGCCGAGGTAGAGGCACCCCTGCACCCCCAGTTTGATGCGGGCGGCGGCGCGGGTGATCTTGCGGGTGACGAAGGTTTCGCCGCGGCGGGGCGATTCGTGGTTGAAGAGGATGCCGTTGGAGGCGTGCATGTTGTAGCTTTCGCGGTAGTTCTGGGTGATATAGAAGGCGTAGGCCTTGGCGCAGGCGTAGGGAGAACGGGGGTAGAAGGGGGTGGTCTCCTTCTGGGGGGTTTCTACCACCTTGCCGTACAGTTCGGACGATGACGCCTGATAGAAGCGGGTGTTCAGGCCGGTTTCGCGAATCCCTTCCAGAATGCGCACCGCTCCGAGGGCATCGACTTCTCCGGTGTATTCCGGAACGTCGAAGGAAACCCGGACGTGGCTCTGGGCGCCGAGGTTGTAGATCTCGTCCGGCTGGATGGCCCGCAGCAGCATGTTGATGGAGCTGGCGTCGTTCAGATCGCCGTAATGGAGGAACATGCGCACATCTTTTTCGTGCGGGTCGCGGTAGAGGTGATCGATACGGCCGGTGTTGAAGGAGGAGGAGCGGCGCACCATGCCGTGGACTTCATACCCTTTGGAGAGGAGCAGTTCGGCGAGATAGGAGCCGTCCTGGCCGGTGATGCCGGTAATAAGCGCTTTTTTCATCGATGGTTTCCTCCGGAAATGTGGCAATAGCCCAACAGGTATTACCTCCCCAGCAGGGGACTCAAAACCTGATAGGTCAGGTAGGCCATCAGCGCCGAGGCCGGAATGGTCAGAATCCAGGCGATCAGAATCCGCTTGGCAACGTTCCAGTTGACGGCGGTCAGACGCTTGGAAAGACCGACCCCCAGGATGGCCGAGGTTATGACGTGGGTGGTGCTCGTCGGCATGCCAAAGGCTGATGCCCCGAGGATGACGCCGGCTGAGGCGGTTTCAACGCAGAAGCCGTGCACCGGCTGCAGCTTGACAAAGTCGCGGCCGACGGTCTTGATGATCCGCCAGCCGCCGGCGGCGGTACCGAGCGCCATGGCCGTCGCGCAGGCCACCATGACTTCCCACGGTACGGCAAAGGTTTTGAGAAACCCGAAGCTGACCAGGGACATGGTGATGACCCCCATTGACTTCTGGGCGTCGGCGGTACCGTGGGAAAAGGCCATCAGGGCGGCCGAACCGATCTGCATCCGGCGGAAGTTCTTGTTGAGGCCGCTGGGAGCACTGTTGCGGAAGACTCGGTACAGAAGCAGCATGAAGAAAAAGCCGACGATTACCCCCAATATCGGCGAGAGAATCAAGGCGAGGACAATTGTTTTCAATCCGCCCCACTTCAGGGCGCCCATGCCGGCATGGGCAATCACCGCCCCCGAAATGCCGCCGATAATCGCGTGGGAAGAAGAGGAGGGGAGCCCGTAGTACCAGGTGATCAGGTTCCAGATTATCGCACCCGCTATACCGGCCAGCACCACCATCTGGGTTACATTGGAACCGTCCACAATCCCCTTGCCGATGGTCGTGGCGACCTTGGTGGAAATCATCGCGCCGGCAAAATTGAGTACTGCCGCCATAATGATGGCCGACCTGACCGAGAGGGCGCGGGTCGAGATACAGGTGGCTATGGCATTGGCCGTGTCATGGAACCCGTTGATATAGTCGAAAAGCAGCGCCGCCACGATCACCAGGCAGAGCATCAGGAAGGCCGGCTCAAGCATTCTTTACCACCACGCTTTCCAGGATATTGGAGGCGTCTTCGCACCTGTCGGTCGCCTTTTCGAGCGTTTCGTAAATTTCCTTCCATTTGATCAGCTGGATCGGGTCCTTCTCTTCATCGAACAGCCGGCTGATCGCCTCGCGCGAAACCCGGTCGGCCTCATTTTCCAGCGAGTTGATCTCCACGCACGCCTCGAAGATCTGCTCATTGGTCTTCTTCCCCAGCATGGCAACCGCCTTGTCGACCGCATAGCACGACTGCAAGATGATGAACCCGAGCGACTTGGCTTCGTGGGGGATCGCTTCGACGTTGTACATGATGACCCGCTGGGCGGAGGCGTCAATGAGGTCAAGGATGTCATCCAGCTTGGAGGCGAGCGAGTAGATGTCTTCACGATCGAGAGGCGTTACAAAAGTCTTGTTGAGGGTCTGGATGATCTCGTGGGTCAGGGAGTCACCTTTATGCTCTATTTCCTTGATTCTGCGCTGGCTTTCGGCAGGGTTTTCAAAATCATCGAGCATCTCCTTCAGCAGTTTTGCGCCGACGATGATATTTTCAGTCATCTCCTTGAAAAGTTTGAAGAATTTTTCTTCTTTGGGTATCAATCCGAACATGGGTACGCCTCCGTTAATTTTCGTGCCGACTCCGTTTAAAACTGCTGAGTAATAGCATACTTTTCGTTTCGTTTACAGAGTAATTTTATTCACCACCCCATCAACAGAGCATCATGCATTGCCTTTGCCGCCAAGTTGCAGTATGTTTGCTTTTTTTATTGAAAGGAGATGATATGAATATGTTTCATGCCGCCGTTCTCGGCGCTTTGCAGGGTTTTACCGAGGTACTGCCGATCAGCAGTTCGGCCCACCTGATCCTGGTCCCCTGGCTGTTTAACTGGCCCGAATCCGGCCTGACGTTTGATGTTGCCCTGCATCTGGGGACTTTTCTGGCTCTGGCGCTCTATTTCTGGCGCGACGTCATTGAAATCATGTTTTCATTTTTCGATGTCCTGGCCACGCGCAAGCTGAACACCCCCGCCCGGAGATTGCCGTTTCTGATCATTGCCGCCACCATTCCGGCCGCCATTGTCGGCAAGCTGTTCGAGCATCAGGTTGAAGCGGTCTTTCGCGCCATGCCCCTGCTGATCGCCGCTTTGATGGTTATTTTCGGCTTTATTCTCGGGCTCGCCGATTACTTCGGGCGCAAACGCCTGGTGCTGAACGATATCAAATCGGGCAGCGCGCTGACCATCGGTGTACTGCAATGCCTGGCGTTGATTCCGGGTGTTTCCCGCTCCGGCATCACGATTACCGCCGGGCTGATGCTCGGCTTTACCCGGGAGAGCGCCGCCCGCTTCTCATTCCTGATGTCGCTGCCGGTTGTTGCCGGTGCCGCGCTGCTCAAAGGCGTGGAGCTGTCCAAACAGGGCATTCCCCCCGGGGAAATCCAGCCGATGCTGGTCGGGATCATAGTTTCGGCCGTTACCGGCTATATCAGTGTCGCCTTCCTGCTCAGTTATGTGCAAAAAAAGAGCATGTCGCCGTTTGTCTGGTACCGCTTTATTGTGGGGACCGGTTTGATGATTGCCATCCTGTACGGTTTCAAGGGGTAAAAAAAATCCCCCTCAATCCCCCTTTCATAAGGGGGAGGCATAAATGCGTCTTCTTTTGCACAGGTGGTGGTTTTTAGGTTCCCCCCTTCATGAAAGGGGGGCCAGGGGGGATTTATGACTGGTGGCATCAAGGAGTGGCCCGAGGACGAACGTCCGCGGGAGAAGATGCTCAAACAGGGTGCGGCAACGCTCTCCGACGCGGAATTGCTGGCGCTGATTATCAGGGTTGGCGATCCCAGCTCCCGGCAGAGCGCCATCGACCTGGGGCGGGAATTGATCACGCACTTCAGCGGCAATCTCCGCGAACTGGGAAGCGCCGACCTCGGCGAGCTCTGTGTCATCAAGGGAATGGGCCTGGC
Organism: Deltaproteobacteria bacterium; assembly: GCA_021781535.1. Lineage (GTDB taxonomy): Bacteria > Desulfobacterota > Desulfuromonadia > Geobacterales > Pseudopelobacteraceae > JACRCG01. The sequence goes on from JAJXWO010000014.1 coordinate 72,915, forward strand.
CAAGGCCACCAGCGTCAAAGCAGCCTTTACCCTGGCGACCCGTTTCCAGGGGCGCAAACTGGAGCGTCTCGACCGCTTTACCTCTCCGCAGCAGGTCTTCGATTATTTCCATCACGAATTCCGCGACAGCCGCAAGGAATATTTCCTTATCCTGCTGCTGGATGGCAAGAACCGCATTATCAGGCGGGTACAGATCTCCGAAGGAAGCCTCAACCAGAGCATCGTTCATCCGCGCGAGGTTTTCAGCCCGGCGGTGAAGGAATCGGCAGCCGCCGTAATCCTGGTACATAATCACCCGACCGGCGACCCGTCCCCCAGCAGCGAGGATATCGCCGTCACCCGCCGGTTGAAAGAGGCGGGGGAACTCATGGGGATCAAGGTGCTCGACCATATTATTGTCGGGGATGGTGAATACCTGAGCTTTGTCGAGCGGGGGTTGTTGTAGCGTTCCGGGCGCGGCAAGCGGCGCCCCTCCGCCCTACGGATGGTGCGCTTCTTTCCCGCGTTCTTGTGCGATTTTAAGCGCTTTACGGCGCCGCCGGCCACCGAGCAGCGTTTCTTCGATGACTATCGCAACAAAACAGATGATGAACAGGGAAAAGATACTTCCCAGAATAATACGCATGTATCCCTCGCCAAGTAAGACACTGCCCTGTATCATGTTACTGTACCTCCAGAAATGATAACGCCTCGTCCACTGCCCGCCGGGACGCCGCCACACAGTCGTTAAGCCCGATGCCGCGATAGGAGTTGCCGGTCAGAATCAGCCCCGGATGCGCACTGAGCAATCCGCCCAGCGCCTGCAGCCGCGCACCATGCCCGACAGTATACTGCGGGATGGCCTGCGGATGACGGAAGACCCGGACAAATTCCGGCGCAGCGCCGATTCCCATCGTCAGCGCCAGATCCTGCCTGACCCGGTCCACGACTTCGTCATCACTCAGCGCGATGTATTCCGGAAAGCACGCCCCCCCCATCATGCTGCGGAGCAGCACCTTCCCTTCCGGAGCCCGATTTTCGAACATGCTGGAATCCCACAGGGTGCCAAGTGTATTGCGCCCCTCTTTTTTCGGGATCAGATACCCGAACCCGTCCAGCGAGCGCCCGATCTGCCCACGGCCATAGCCGAAACAGATGACCGTCATGCTGGCGTAGGGGATCTGCCGTAAAATGCCTGCTATACCACCGTCAAAAGCGGCCAGCATCTCCGCCGCCGCAAAAGCGGGCGCCGCCATGATGACCAGGTCAGCCTCAGAGGTGCTGCCGTCGCTGCACGTCACCCGATACGGGGTACTCCCCGCCTTTGCCACTTCAGTTACGGCCGCCCCGGATTTGACTATTGCTCCCAGCGACGTTGCGATGGTATCGGAAAGCGCCTGGATGCCCTCGCGGAACGAGGTCAGCACCCCCCCCGGGCCGGCGGCGCTGGAGACAACCTTTCCCGCCGCCTGGTCCTGTTTTTTCTTTTTGGCCAGCATGATCATGGCCCGGATCAGGCCGCCGTATTCCCGCTCCAGCTCGGCAATGCGCGGGAAACAGGATTCCAGCGACATGGTTTCGGGATCGCCGGCAAAGATGCCGGAAACCATCGGGGCGATCAGCTTATCAAGCGCCTCATTCCCCAGGCGGCGGCGCCCGAAGGCGGCCAGCGTTTCGTCGACACCGGCGGGTGCCGGTGAAATAAAAGGGGTCGGCTCCAGAGCCAGCCGCAGCTTACCCGGCCAGGAGATCAGGCGGCTTTTGAGGAAGGCGGCAGCGCCGTCCGGCAGCTGGTGCAGCTCGCCGCCGGAATAGATGAAGCGTTTGCGGGCGTTGTCGTTGCTGCGATGCAGGGCTTTCTCCACGCCAAGAGCCCGGCAGAGGTCCAGCGTCTGCGGCTTGCTGTCCAGAAAACCGTTCGGTCCCCATTCGCACGTATAGCCGTCCGCCTTGATGCTCCGGATCTTTCCCCCCGGCCGTTCTTCCTTCTCCAGCAGGGTGATCTCCAGCTCTGTTCCGACCGTGCGGCTTTTGTCCCGCAGCAGCCATGCTGTCGCCAGACCGGATATGCCACCACCGATGATGATAACTTTTTTCATGGACAGCCCCCCATAGTGCTCCTGTAAGCTGTGGCTGATAGTACGTGTGACGACCGCCCCTGTCAATGTATACACCTCCAGCAATGTTGACAGCTTGGTAGTTAGAGCTTACATTGCGATCAAATACTGAAATGATGGAGAATATAATGGCACAAGTCGACTATTACAAGGCGTTGGGGATCGAAAAAGGCGCTTCGGCAGACGATATCAAGAAAGCATTTCGCAAGCTGGCGGTCAAGTACCACCCCGACCGCAATCCGGATAACAAGGCTGCCGAGGATAAGTTCAAGGAGATCAACGAGGCCTATGCCGTGCTCTCCGATCCGGAGAAGAAACAGCAGTACGACACCTTCGGCTCCAGCGGCTTTCATAAGCAGTACAGCCAGGAGGATATTTTCCGCGGCTTCGATTTCGGCTCCGCCTATAAGGATATGGGGGGAGGAACCAGCGGAGGCGCGGAGGATATTTTTTCACGTTTGTTCGGCGGCTCATTTGGTCGCGGAGGAGGACGGGGAGGTTTCCGCTCGGCTCCGCAGAGAGGCGCCGACCACGAAATGGAGCTTACCGTCAGCTTTCGGGATGCGACCCAGGGGGCTGAAAAACTGATCGCCTTCCGGCGCAACGGCCAGCGGGAAGAGCTGAAGGTTAAAATCCCGGCCGGCGTCGATAACGGCAGCAAGATCCGTATTACCGGCAAAGGGGGCCCGGGAGAGGGAGGAGGGCCAACCGGCGATCTGTTCCTGATTATCCATGTCCTTCCCGATCCGGTCTTCAGCCGTGACGGCGGCGATCTGTTCGTCGAACGATCCGTACCGTTCAGTGCCGCCTGCCTCGGTATTTCTCTCGATGTTCCGACTCTTGAGGGTGACAAACGAATCAAAGTACCGGCCGGCATTCAGCCCGGCACCAAGATCAGGCTGAAGGGATGCGGCATCAAATCTCTCGGCTCGAATGTCAAAGGCGATCTCTATGTCAAGGTCGCCGTCCATATTCCCGAATCCCTGAACAATGAACAGAAGAAACTGGTAGAGGAACTGGCAGCGAAGGGGCTCTAACTCCGGTTTCATACTTCCTGCATTCCATATCCGGCAAAAACAAAAACGGGGCCGAATACTCACAACGGCATCGATAGGGGAGGCAATTGATGCCATTCGTGCATTCACGGCGTATCAAGAGAGCATTACTACTGACAGCGGCCGCAGCCTCCTCTGCATGGAGCGGTGCGTATGCTGCAGACGGGGCTGGAAGCGTACTCCAGCAGCTTGAAAAAAATGATACCGGGTATAATTTCAAGAAAAAAGCTGCGCCGGTACTGGAAAAAGAACACACAAAACCGGTTCTGGCAGAACAGCAGGGCGACAAGAAAGTCTTTGTAAAAAAATTCCGTGTTGAAGGGAATACACTGCTGAGCGAGAAGGAACTCCTGTCGGGCGTTACGCTTTCCGGAGGCAAGGAACTGACCTTGGCTGAAATCAAGGGCGTCGCCGAGATGATCACGGCAAAATACCGTGCCAAGGGTTACCTTATTGTCAATGCGTATGTGCCGTCACAAAGTATTTTCGACGGGGCCATAATAATTAAAAACAGTACCGGGTATCATACGATAAATGCGTTTGGCATCGTTGTGATACGGGTGGTTGAAGGTACCGTCGGCACGATTACCGTGACGGGTAACAAGTATTTCAGCAGCTCATTCATAGAAGGATACCTGGAAACGGTCAGAAAGGATCCGTCGCTGAAACAGGAAACCCTGGAAAAAGCGTTGCTGATCCTGAACGAGTATCCATCACTATCGGTAAAGGCAATACTGAAAGCCGGTGAAGAGTTCGGTACGACGGATATCATAGCAACGGTTTCCGACAAATATCCCTTGTCCGGTGCCGTCTCCTACGACAACTTCGGCGTGAAATCAACCAGCAAGAACCGTTTGACGGCTTCACTGAACAAGGGCAACACGGTAACGAGCGGCGACACCATAAAGCTGAATGGAATTATCGGGCTGGATGCAATGAATCCTGACCGGCTTTCCTATGGCCGTGCCGAGTATAGCATACCGGTAGGAACGCGTGGGACGCAGACCGGCGCCTACTATTCAAACACCATTTATAGCGTTGGAGGAGCTGATTCGCTCGCCCGGTTGGATCTCAACGGCAAAGCCCATGTTGCCGGCCTCTATGTCACCCATCCCGTCATGAAGAAATTCGATGAATCCCTGAATGTACGTCTTGGCGGCGAATATATTTCCCTGCACGACAACGTGCTGGGAAGCACCCAGGACAAGGATGAAATCCGCAAGCTTACAACGGGAATATCGTACGAATTGACGGACAGATTTCTGGGCAGGAATTTTATCAGTTTCGGATATGCGCGAGGCCTCGGCACTTTTCTTGGCGGCACGAAAAAAGGGGCGCTCAATCCCGGCTCCAGTTACCCCGGCGCCGATGACATATTCAACAAATTCAATCTCGATGCCGTCAGGATCCAAAAGCTGCCCGGCTATACTTACCTCGTGGCAAGCGGGAGCTTCCAATATTCGCCGGATCGCCTGTTCTCTGCAGAAAGAATGCAGCTTGGCGGTGAAGGCTCGGTTCGCGGCGTCAATCCGGCCACGACAAGCGGAGACAGCGGCTATTTTACCTCTCTTGAACTCGTAGCATCTCCTTTTTATCCTGAAAAGCGGATATTCAACCAAAAAATCGGCGATACCATAAAGTTCGCCCTGTTCACCGACTATGGCGGAGTTTCCAACACGAGTCCGCGCCCCTCCGAAACGTCGTCAATAACTCTTTCAAGCATTGGAGCAGGCCTGCGGCTGTACGGGGCCAACATGTTCTCCTGCAAGCTGGATTGGGCAATCCCGAGCACCCATGGCGGCTATAACGGTTTTAAACTGAATGACAGCCAGGTGTATGTGCAGACAGTGGTTTCGTTCTAATATATTGAATTAATGTGATTCAGGAGGAAACTCATGAAACAACACCATACGAGGGCGAAACCATTGAATCAGAAATGTGCGGGCAGTTCCCGGAACCACCATCTGCTGAATGATGTTGTGCATCTCGTGGCGGAAAAATTCAAAGGGGCCGTGATACCGGCCGGCGTGCCGGTGAGCATGCTGACACTTTTGTCCGCCTTGACCGCCTCTCCGGCCCATGCCCTGCCGCAGAACGGTGCCGTTGCCGGAGGTGCGGCAACCATTTCTCAGCCGAATCCGACGACCATGACTATTAATCAGACCTCGGGCAACGCCATCATAAACTGGCATGGCTACAACATCGGGGCCAATGAGTCGGTACGCTATAGCCAACCGGGCAGCAGCTCAATCATGCTGAACAGGGTGACCGGCGGAGACCCTTCATATATCTATGGCCTCCTCTCGGGTAACGGCCAGGTCTGGGTGATCAATCCGAACGGCCTTCTGGTCGGCCCCGGCGCAACGATCCAGACCGGCAGCTTCCTCGCATCAACGATGAATATCACCAATGAAAATTTCCTGTCCGGCAAACACATCTTTACCTCTGCGCCCGATTCCCTGGCATCAGTCGTCAACCAGGGATCCATTTCGGCCGCGCAGGGGGGATACGTGGTGCTTGCCGCCCCCTCGGTGACAAATTCCGGCTCGATAGTCGCGAACGTGGGCTCCGTACATCTCGCAGCGGGCGATACGGTTACTCTCAGTCTCGATAACGGCAATCTCATCAACGTGGCGGTGAACGGCGATGTGGCGGCAAACGCGCTCGGTGTCACCAACACCGGCCGCATCACCGCGAATGGTGGCCAGGTAGTGCTGAGCGCCAGGGTTGCCGGCGACGTCATGAAAAGTGTCGTGAATAATGAAGGAATCATCGAAGCTCAATCAACTATCGAACACAATGGCGCCATAATTCTCGACAATGGCGATGGCGGGATTACGGCAAACAGCGGAACTCTGGACGCCTCGGGTAACAACCCCGGGGAAACCGGCGGCAACATTACGGTCCTTGGCGACAAGGTGGGACTTTTTGCCGGATCATCCATCGATGTCTCCGGTGATGCCGGCGGCGGCACGGTGTTGATTGGCGGAAATTTCCACGGAGCAGGGGCAGAGAAGAATGCCTCGATGACGTATGTGGATAAAGATGCCGCCATACAGGCCGATGCGCGAGCCGCCGGCGATGGCGGCAGAGTGGCGGTGTGGGCGGATGATGCGACAAAGTTTTATGGCACCATCTCTGCCAAAGGCGGGGTTCAGGGAGGGGATGGCGGTTTTGTTGAAGTATCCGGCAAACACAGCCTGACCTATGCTGGGCTTGTCAACCTCGGTGCTTCAAAAGGCGCAACAGGGACGTTGTTGCTTGACCCGGATGATATCACCATCTCTCACGGTTCCACAGATACCAATATTTCAGTTGCAGGAACAGACCCTTTTACTGATACCAGTTCAGGGAGCGGTTCAGTTCTTACCGACGGCACGCTTAACACTCAGCTGGGTACGGCAAGCGTTTCCGTAGCGACTACAACAGGCAGCATCACTTCCCTGGCTGACGTAGACATTACACTCAACAGCAACACGCTCACCCTTCAGTCGGCAGCCGACGTCAATCTCGCCGGCACATACCGGGGGACAGGTGCGCTCAACCTCACTTTTGCTTCTACACTGGACCTCACCACGGCACCAACCTTTGTCGGCGCTCCGGTCGTTGCTGCCACGGGAGGAGGCAGTGCCAGCATAATAAAGGCAACCGGGCAAACATGGGCTCTCAGCGGCAATAACCAGGGAAGCGTTGCCGGAGTTACGTTCACCAATGCCGGCACTTTGACCGATACCGGCACCGGTATCTTCAACATGGGCAGTGGCGGCAGCCTCACCGGCAATCTCGACGGAGGAACCGGCGGCACGCTCAACTACAGCAGCTACACCACCCCTGTTACGCTCGACCTGGCCGGTAACAACACCACCGGAATTGTCGGATCGTGGAGCGGCATTACCACAGTAACAGGCAATGCCGCCACATCAAACACGGTAACGGGTTCAAGTAAAACCTATACCCTGACGGGTGCGAATGCCGGCAACAGCAGCGGTGTATCCTGGAGCTCATTCGGGACAATCAGTGATTCCGGCACCGGGACACTATCGACTGCCGGCACCCAGGTATACAATTTGACCGGCCTGAATATGGGTGACGTAACGACACTGCTTCCAGGTGGTTTTACCGGCATTGGCACCCTGTCCAGCACCGGTGCCGCCACCTTCAACATGGGCACCAATGGCAGCGTGTCCGGCAATCTCAACGGAGGAACCGGCGGAAGCCTCAACTACAGCAGCTACATTACCCCCGTTACGCTGGATTTAGCCGGCACCGGCACTACCGGCATCGGTGGATCATGGAGCAATATTGCAACCGTTACCGGCACATCCTCCATTGGGGACACGATCAGAGGTTTGGGCAAAACCTACACCCTGGATAGCAGTATCGCTGACAAAGGCAGCAGCAGCGGAGTCACCTGGTCCGCATTCGAAAACATTGCCGACACCGGCGCCGGCACCTTCAAATTCGGAGCTGCCGGGAGTGTCACCGGTAACATTACCGCCGTAGGCGGCACGCTCGATTACACCGGTCACGCTACTGCGGCACACGTTACCCTTTCCGGCAACGCCGGCACGACCACCGGTATCGGAGGAACATGGAGCGGGATTACCTCGGTAACCGGCAGTGCCAACACCGGCGATCTCATCACCGGAGCCTCTCAAACCTACACCCTCGATAACACGCTGGCGAACAAGGGGAGTAACGGCGTTGTTACCTGGACCGGAATCGAGAATCTGACCGACGCCGGCACCGGTACCTTCAATATGGGCAGCGGCGGCAGGGTTTCCGGCAATCTTGACGGCGGTGCGAATGGCACGCTCGACTACAGCAACTACACCGCTCCGGTTACACTGAATCTGGCGGCCACCACCGGAACCACCGGCATCGGCGGAGCGTGGAGCCATATTTCGACCGTTACCGGCAACGCCAACTCGAATACGGTTGTCGGCTCGAACAAGACCTACGTCCTGGACAACAGCATCGCAAACAAGGGGAGCAATGGCGGGGTGACCTGGACGGGATTCAAGAACATCTCCGACACCGGCACCGGTGTCTTCTCCATGGGCAACGGCGGCAGCGTCACCGGCAATCTCGACGGAGGCTTGGGCGGCACCCTCAACTACAGTACCTACACGAATCCCGTCACGTTGAATCTGGCCGGCACCGCCACCGGTATCGGCGGTTCATGGAGCAACATCGCTACCGTAACCGGCAGCAGTAACAACGACACCGTCAGCGGCATGGGAAAGACCTACAACCTGACCGCTGCCAATGCGGGCAGCAGCGGCGGGGTCTCCTGGACTTCGTTTGAGAAAATTGCCGATTCCGGCACCGGTACGATTGCAACAAGCGGCGGACGGACATACACCCTGACGGGCGCCAATACCGGCACCGTCGCCACGCTGCTGCCGGGCGGCTACACAGGCATCGGCACCCTGGCCGATTCGGGTGCAGGCGTCTTCCGCTTTGCTGCAGGCGGAGCCGTGACCGGCACCATCTCTGCGACAAACGGCACGCTGGATTATTCGGCTGGGATTACGGGGCCGGTGGCGGTTGATCTGACCGCACAGACCGGCACTGGCATCGGCGGCACCTGGAACGGCATCACCACGGTGACCGGGAGCGGCGCTGCGGACACCATGGGCGGCACCAATGCGA
>JAJXWO010000015.1 GCA_021781535.1 Deltaproteobacteria bacterium
CCGATCTATCCCAAAAACCTTGAGCAACCACGTGCAGGGGCGCAGATCGGGCGTCCCTGCATGCACATTTTATCGACAGTCGGCGCGCCAGAGGCACCCTTCCTGTCCACATTCATTTACCCTGCCGCTCTCAAAACACACTTCGTTTCCTTCAGCCGCCTGTATAACTCTCACCAGTTCCGCTTTTTTCAATTTGCCGGCTTTTAAATTATTCTGTTTTGCAATTTCCTTAATTTCTTCAAGCTTCATTTCGGATTCTCCTGAGTGCCGTGTCATGGGTTGCGCATCACCGGTAGATTACCGTACAATCGCCTATTGTCAAGATACCGGCCAGTAAAAAAGAGGCGGAACGACTGCTGTCCGCCTCTTGAATTCGTATAAAGATAATTATTTCCTGCAGTTGCCTTATACTGTTATTCCGGTAATCTTCTGCAGCGCTTCCCGGTATTTATCTGCTGTCTTATCCAGTATTTCCTGCGGCAAGACCGGTGCAGGAGCACACTTCCCCCAGTCAAGAGTTTCAAGGTAATCCCGCAAAAACTGTTTATCGAAACTTGGCTGCGGGCCGCCAGGCTGATATGCTTCTTTGAGCCAGAACCGGCTTGAATCAGGAGTCATACATTCGTCGATGATAATAAGCTCACCGTCGTACACACCAAACTCAAACTTGGTATCGGCGATGATGATTCCTTTTTTATCGGCCAGATCACGCGCCCGGGTGTAAATTTTTATGGTATATTCACGGGCCTTTTCCGCCAGGTCACGACCGCAGATTTCAACCATCCTTTCAAAGGTGATGGTTTCATCATGAGCGCCGAGGTCAGCTTTCGTGGAAGGAGTGAAAATGGCTTCCGGCAGACGATCCGATTCTTTCAGACCTGCAGGCAGCTTAATCCCGCTGATTGCACCGGTAGCCTTGTAATCCTTCCACCCCGACCCGGAAACATATCCACGCACGATACATTCGACCGGCAGGGGCTTTGCTTTTTTGACCAGCATCGATCGCCCTTCGAGAATATCAGCGTACGGCTGGCATTCGGCCGGATAGTCGGCCACATCGACGGAAATTATGTGGTTCGGAACAATATCCTCCATCTGGCGGAACCAGAAGGCCGAAATCTGCGTCAGCACAAATCCTTTATCAGGGATCGGCTCATTCATTATTACATCAAATGCCGAGATTCTATCGGACGTCACCAATAGCAGTGTTTCGCCAAGATCATAAATATCACGCACCTTGCCGCGAGCTATCAGGTTTAAACCGGGAAAGTCGGTTTGCATAACGAGTTTTGACATATCGGTCTCCTATTATTCGGCGATCAGCGCCTGGTTAATCTCGATTTTAGCTTTTTCCCGCAGCCCTTTCACCCAGTCATTCAGCGCTTCTTCCTGTTTTTTGGGAAGCATCTTCTTCTTCAACTCTTCCTTGATCGCTTCGAATTTGGCTTTCGGCGCTTCCGTACGGCTCTTCACCCGTACAGCGTACCAGCGGGTGCCGACCTTGAACGGGGTGGCAGGAGCCTGTCCCGCCGAGAGCTTGAACACAGCTTCCATCATTTCGGGAGAGGCGCCTATATGAGGAATATCCCCCTTGGCGGAGAAACCGAAGCTCCCGGTAGATTGCGTTTTGAGCTGTGCATTGGCCGATAGCTGTTTTGCGGCATCTTCCGCTTTTTTCTTCGCCAGTTCGACGGCTTTTGCCGCCTTTGCCTTCGCTTCAACGGCTCCCCGTATTTCAGCCAGCGGCGGTACAACTGCTGCTTTATGCTCTTTGACTTTGATTATGTAGATTCCTTTTGCGGTTTCAATCGGCCCGCCAAGTTCTCCCTGCTTCAGTTCAAAAGCTTTCTTTACCACTGCCGTTTCTCCAGCCAGCGGAGCAGCAGGCGCATTTGCTGAAAACAGGGCCGTGTCCTGAACCTTTTGCTTCAAAACACCCGCAACGAGGTTCAAGTCTCCCGACTTGATGTTTTTGTACAGTGCATCGGCAGCCTGGTCAAAAGCCTGCGTGGCCGCCTTCTGCTTGATTGCCGCAGCCTTAACCTTTTCCTTCACCTCAGCCAAAGGAAGGATACCGTCTTTTCCCTGCCAACGGTCGATATTCTTCTGATAAAAAGTTTGAATTTCCTCTTCCGACACCGTTGTTTTTGCCGCCTGCACGGCCGGATCAAGCAGGATATATGAAAGTGCAACTTTTTCAGGGGTTTTAAAATCATTGGAATTCTTCTGCAGATAATCGGTCAGATCCGCCTCGGTCAGCTTCACCTCCGCAGCCACATCAGAAGGGGCATACGATACATATTCAAGTTCAAGCTTGTCATTTTCCTTTTTGTATTGTGCCAGAGCGTCCGCATCCGTAACAACAACCTTATCCTTGATCATTTGGTGAACTTTATTGAGCATAACTTCCGATTCCTGGCCTTCTTCGAAGTCCTTGGCAGTCATGCGGTTCGAACGTAAAATCTGTTGATACTGGTCAAAATTGAATTTCCCGTTTTTTTGAAACATCGGTATAGCTTCAATTGAGTTGGCCACGTCATCTTTTGAAACCTTGATTCCAAGCGATTTCGCCTCCTTCATAGCCAGCAGGTTATCAATCAAGCCATCGAGCGCAACCTTCTTCAACCCGAGCATCTTCTCCATATCGGGGGGAATCGACTGGCCGTAAATCTGCTGATACATATTTTTGACACGCTGATACGCGTTCCTGTACTCTTCAAGAGAAATTCGCGTGCCGTCGACTTTTGCAGCATACCCCCCCTTGCCCGTTTCCATCCCGTTTCCACCCTTACCCCACACGAGAAAAATTGTCCCCACAAAGGAAAGGACAATAACAATAAAGACAAATTTGATGATAATTGATTCCTTCTTCTTTCGTATGAGACTCAGCATGAATTGGAACTCCTTGAGAAGGGGGTAATAGGTACGTAAAACGCCGCCAAAGGCGGCGGGGGAGTCATACTACTATACGTACAACCTGATTGCAAGTGCTGTTTATAGCATCCCTAATCTGGCGCGGCATGCGCGGAGGGAATCTTCGGGCGGGGAATATATTCTTGAGTTTACTTGACCATTCAGGTACGATTTTCAAAAGAAACTGTTTATCCATCTTACTGATTACCGTGAATGGGAGCCATATGAGTACAGAATTTATCCCGAAATGGATTGCGTGGGAAACAACACAACGATGCAACCTCCACTGCGTACACTGCCGATGTTCTTCTGATCTGACCTCCTCCGAAGGTGATTTTACAACCGAAGAAGGGAAAAAGCTCCTTTCTGATATTGCCGACTTTTCCAAACCGGTTGTAGTTCTTTCCGGTGGCGAACCGCTCTTGCGCCCCGATATCTTTGAGCTGGCAGAGTACGGCACCTCCCTCGGCCTGCGCATGTGCATGGCCACCAACGGTTCGCTAGTGACTGATGAAATCTGCCAGAAGATGAAACGGGCCGATATAAAAATGGTCTCCCTATCTCTTGATGGCTCCACAGCGGAAATACATGACAACTTCCGCCAGTCTCCCGGGTCATTTGAAGGCGTTGTACGGGCAGCAGAGATCTTCCGGCGCAACGGGCAAAAATTCTTGATCAACTCGTCATTTACCAAGCGCAATCAGACCGACATCGCGGCTACTTTCAAGACGGCAAAAGGGCTGGGGGCAACGGCTTGGTACATGTTCATGATCGTCCCGACCGGACGTGGCGAAGAGATTATGAACGAACTGATATCAAAAGAGGACTATGAAGAGATCCTGGATTGGCACTACCAGCAGGAGAAAATGGAGGATGACATTCTGATGCGCCCGACTTGCGCCCCGCACTACTACCGGATCGTGCCACAGAAAGCCAAGGCCGAGGGGACTAAATTCGAGCGCCGCTCATTGACTTTCTCCACCGGGGGTGGCAAAGGATGCATTGCGGCACAATCCATCTGCCTGATAGACTGTTTTGGCAATGTAAAGCCCTGTTCCTATTTCCACCGCACCGCCGGCAATGTCAAAGAAACCCCATTCCGTGAAATCTGGGAGAAATCCGAGCTGTTCAATGACTTGCGCGATTTTAAATCCTACAAGGGAAAATGCGGGCAATGCGAATATCTTAATGTCTGCGGCGGGTGCCGCGCCCGGGCCGATGCCGTATATGGCGATTACATGGAAGAAGAGCCATTTTGTAACTACGTCCCGATAAAAATGCAGCAGAAAGCGAACTAACTATAATTTTCTATTGACAACAGCCGTCGTTAGACATTATAAAGAACGTCCTTTTGCCCAGGTAGCTCAGTCGGTAGAGCAGAGGATTGAAAATCCTCGTGTCGGCGGTTCGATTCCGTCCCTGGGCACCACTTAACACAATAAAAACGGCTACTTACGGTTAACTTCGTTTGTAGCCGTTTTTTGTTGACACAGATATTGACGCAGGTCGAAGTATTGCTACGAACAACTATCCCTCTGCTCTGTCGGCTACGCCGAACAATACGCATCATAAATCATGCTCCATACCGACTGAGTCTACCTGGGCTTTGTCTGTATCTATCCTACCCTGTAACACCCTATCCCACTGTTGCACCATATATTCATGACGCTGGTTTAAGTGGAACACCGCCTTCTTTGGTTTTGGGTGTTGGTGGTGTTGGTGGTTCTGTAGTGGATATTGTTACTGTGTATCGGTATCGAGATGATGATTGTTGTCTATGGGATACAGCCAGACGAGTGTTTCAGCAAAGACTGAATTTACGAACCCTACTGCGTCACCATGAGTTGCCTTTAAATCATCATGTTAGAGAGTTCTTCAATAACGCTGATAGAGCGCCTCTATTCTGAACGATCGGAACTCCGCAGGAGCCCTCGTCTGCTCACTTGTGGAGAAATGCCAATGTTGGTTATTTTTTAGTGACTGCAGCAATATATCCGATAAGATATTTTTATTGATTATATTCGATTGCACATATAATATTTATATATCTGAACGAGTATAATTCTGGGGGTTAATATGGAACAGTCTGTTCTAACGGCAGAAATACTTGGAAAAACAATGCGGGCAGATAGGAAGAACAAACACCTAACGCAGGCGCAGGTTGGCAAACTTGTTGGGATAGAGCAGCATACCATATCCAAGCTGGAAGCTGGGAAAGCAGGAGTAGGTCTTGGGACTCTCTTTCGTGTCTTGGCAGCTCTTGATCTTGAGCTTGTTGTCCGTCCACGGAAAAAACCGGTACAAGAAGGTGACGCATGGTGATTGGGCGCCCCAAGAAAAGAAAAAACGAACTCTTTATACTTATGAACGGCGAGCATGTCGGCCACTTAACCAAGGCGACAACAGGGCAACTTCGTTTTGAGTATGTGGATAGTTGGCTTAATTCCTCAGCAAGCAGACCTCTGTCGATGTCTATGCCTTTACCAGGAAGGGTTTATACAGGGGCGGTAGTTGAAAACTTTTTTGAAAACTTGCTGCCGGACAATGTGTCTATTCGTAATAGGATTCAGGCTAAGTTTGGTGCGTCAAGCAACAGCGGGTTTGATTTATTATGGCATATTGGCGGTGATTGCGTTGGTGCAATCCAGATTCTGCCGGAAGACGCTGTCGTTTCTGATGTGAGGAAAATCAATGCCAGGCCGCTCTCGGAATCAGAAATAGCTACTACACTGAGAAATTATAGAACAATGCCGCTTGGGATGAATGAAAATGACGATTTCAGGATATCCATGGCCGGAGCACAGGAAAAAACAGCTCTTCTGTTTCTCGATGGACGTTGGTGTCGCCCCGCGGGGTCTACCCCAACCAGCCATATATTCAAGTTGCCAATAGGTAAAATTGAACACAGCAACATGGACCTGACTGATAGCGTAGAAAACGAGTGGATATGCCATCTGATTCTCAAAGAGTTTGGCATTCCAGTCGCTGACACAGGTATTGAGACTTTCGATGACATGAAGGTGTTAGTGATTAAACGATTTGACCGCAGATGGTCTGATGATAAATCCTGGTTGATCAGATTGCCCCAAGAAGATATGTGCCAAGCGCTCAATATTCCGCCAGCTCTTAAATATGAAAGCGATGGCGGACCAGGCATGGAAAGTATAATAAAGTTTTTACTGGGTTCTTCAGATGCAATGTCAGACCGCCGCAGATTCATGAAAATCCAGATATTGTTTTTTTTGATGGGTGCCATAGATGGCCATGCAAAAAATTTCAGTATCTATTTGCAACCGGGTGGACTCTATTGCCTCACGCCAAGTTACGACGTCATGTCGGCTTACCCTCTTCTGGCAAAAAAACAACTTCTTCCGCAGAAGATAAAAATGGCCATGGCGGTCAGGGGCAAGAGCAAGCATTATAACTGGGATCATATATTGCGTCGGCATTGGTCCTCTTCAGCCCATTATTGCCAGTTTCCCGATGAGGAAATAGACGCAATTATCAATGAGTTGATTGGGATGAAGGATTCTGTAAAAGAGCGTGTTATGAGTCAGGCTGCTTCGGCATTAAGCCCCGAGCATATGGATTCAGCGGTTATTCCTATTTTGTCCTTTATGGACAGAGCTTTTGAGCGTATTTCACAGTAGTGGTTAGAACCATCGGATGCGGGTAGCAAAAAAATAATGGGTGTGACAACGTGTCAAATGTTTAGTCCACTTTTATTCGCAATATCAGAGTCTTATGAAGATGCTGAAAGGATTGAAAATCCTCGTGTCGGCGGTTCGATTCCGTCCCTGGCACCATTTAAAAATCAAGTACTTAGCTCACAAAGCTCGGTGCTTTTTTCTTACCTATTGACGCAGGTTTTGACGCAGATCGTAACTTGCTACGAACAACTATCCCTCTGCTCTGTCGGCTACGCCGAACAATACGCATGACACGTTAGCTCCATACTCGACTGAGTCAACCTAGGCTTATCTATGGCCTACCTACCCGCAACACCCTAACGGGGGATTGATTAGGTCATGTGCATTCAAACTGTCAGACTTCATCGCGAAAGGAAATCGGCTGCCTGTATAAAATCAAGAAGGCGACAGTACCCGCCAAAAATGAACTGAGCAAGATGCTGGTTTTTGAACTCTGGATGATTTCAGCATTGCCGAACGCTAACAGTGACCAGCGAAAATACCTACACCGTTTAGAGTTACCAAGCCTGAAATCCAGTTTTCCGTAAGAGCAATGCCAGTATTTGCAAGCGCAAACAGCGGCATAATAATAAATGCCACAGGTCTATGTAAAAAATGCTGCAACTTATAGGATGACGATTTTTCGTCTCCGTTCCTAAACGGAATTGCAAAGGCGAGCAGGACACCAGCGATCGTAGCATGAACACCAGAATGAAGCATGAAGTACCACATGAACATGCCTGGGATGAGATAGGCAATTAACTTGTTTACACCCAAGCGATTCCAAATCAACAACCCGACATACACTCATAATGCCATGACAAAACACATCAGAGAAAAGTCCCGTTGATAAAACAGAGCAATAACAAGGATTGCTCCCAAATCGTCTATAATGGCTAAAGCCGCAAGGAATATTTTCAGAGACTCTGGAACTCTATTTCCGAGCAGTGCAAGTACCCCAATGGCAAAAACGATGTCCGTTGCCATCGGAATACCGGCACCACCTAGTGTTGCAGTCCCGCGATTGAACAGGAAGTGAAACAGGGCAGGTGTTAGCATTCCGCCAATGGCGGCAATGATCGGCAATGACGCGTTTTTCGGACTTGATAGTTCTCCGACATAAAGCTCTTTTCAATCTCAAGCCCGATTAACAGGACGAAAATCGTCATCAATCCGTCGTTGATCCAGTGCTCCAAGCGGTATGTCAAAGAAAAAGTATCTCCTATGCCAATAGCTATTTTTGTGTGCCATACCTCCAGGAAATCTGTTCCAAAACCGGAGTTGACGATAACAATTGAAGTAAGCGTGCAAAAAAATCAGGATAATTCCAGAAGTTTTCTCGCTCTCAAAAAAAAACAATAAAGAGTTTGGTCAGCTTTATTCTCATGTATTTGATAACCTCTTGTTCTTATTCCGTATAAACTGACATTTTTCCTGCTCGGTAAGAGGGGTATCAAAGCATTCATCACGATGAGGGAACAGACTCCTTTGGACAAGGTCCCATCAACCATGATATTCATTCGTAGAGCTTCATTGGCATTCTCCTGATATTGGCTTTCTTCGCACAGAAACAATATCACAAAATGCCGTTAAGCCAAATTATACAGCGTGTTACAACAAGATATTTAACATTCAAATCCTTGCATGTACTTTGGCAAGAGGCCTATAGTGGCAGGATTTTTTTTGTGCAGATACATGGTAGGATGAGCATAGATGGACCAGCGCTGCACCCACCCTACAAAAACAAACTAACTATACGGATCAAGGAGTATTTTGCATGTACCAGAGGAGGACCGGACGGACAGAACGACAAGGGGATAAAAAACAGAAAATTTACTCATTTTGAGTGGTTAGGTTCGTATTAAATGACTCAGGAAATGACTCCCCGAAACAGGTGCGCTACCAGACTGCGCTACATCGCGAAGAGTTGTTTTTATATATTTTTTATGGCACTCTTGCCAACTGTTAAGACCCTGACTGTGATAAACGGCATATGTAAGTTTACGAAGTTATTTTTCCAGGAACACGTGAAACAACGACCTACGTGCTACTCGAGGAGCTACGGTAATGACCGAAGCAGTAAAACAGCAGATAAAAGATCTTCTCAAAGAGCACAACGCCGTGCTTCTTGCCCACAACTATATGCGTGACGAAGTGCAGGAGATTGCAGACTTCACCGGAGATTCTCTCGCGTTATCCATCGAGGCATCAAAAACCGCTGCCGATGTTATCGTGTTCTGCGGCGTGCACTTCATGGCTGAATCGGCTGCGATACTATCGCCTGGCAAGAAGGTGCTGCTTCCCCGCCCTGACGCCGGCTGCCCGATGGCCGACATGGTTACAGCTGCAGAGTTGGAGGCGCTTCGCGCCAAACACCCCGGCGTGCCGGTCGTCACCTATGTTAATTCATCGGCGGAGGTCAAAGCTCATTCCGATATCTGCTGCACCTCGGCTAACGCCCTGACTGTGGTCAGGTCGCTGCAGGAGCAGGAGTTGATTTTTGTCCCGGACCGCAACCTCGGGCGCTGGGTCGCCACGTTCGTTCCGGAGAAGCGGTTTATTTTCTGGGAGGGATTCTGCCCGACGCACGAGCGAATGACTGTAGCGGCGGTGCTGCAAAAAAAAGCAGAGTACCCCGATGCACTCTTTATCTGTCACCCAGAAAGCGCCCCGGAAGTTTCAGCTCTGGGTGATCATGTCTGCTCAACCAGCGGCATGTTTGACTACTGCCGCACCAGCCCGGCCAGCACATTCATCGTCGGCACCGAGGCCGGCATTCTTTACAAGCTGCGGCTAGAGAACCCCGGGAAAGAGTTTATTCTCGCCTCGCCGGCTCTTTTTTGCCCCAATATGAAACTTACTTCTCTGGAAGATGTGCTGGTTTCTCTCCAGACCCTGTCGCCGGTCGTTACCGTCCCGGAAGAGATTCGTATCAGAGCCAAAAGGGCACTGGACAGGATGTTGGCGATTCCTCGCGACTGACGGGCAGTCCCGCCATTGATCACTGTCGAGACGTGAACGCCTCGCCGGACTCTTTCAAAATGCAGACCAGGCAGCCATTTGGCCGCCTGGTCTGCACCATGTCATATATGTGAGCCGACAATCATCCGTTACCTACCTGCTCTCCCTGAAGCCCTTCGCAAAATCGATGACGCACATATCCCCAAAACGTGGATGGGAACCACAGGCAACCCCGGCGGTTCTAAAGGATGGACTGAAGGTGTTTATCCGATGTCCCCGGTTCGCCACCCCGTCGTCAACGATCAGTTGCATGACCAGGTTCCGTGCGCCCTCGGGGCCATAGGCGATGTTTTCGCCGATCATCCCGTCCCATTCCCCGTGCCGCTCGATCCGTTCCCGCATCCCGTGGCTCTGCCTGCCAGTATGGCCGGTCGCGCCGGAGCGCCCCTGTTCGTCGGCGAGTTCGGCCGCCGCTGCGGCAAGTCCGTCCGACCAGGTGAGTGGCGGCAGTGGCTTCGAGCGGGAGAGATATCGAATAGCCTCATCAACAGCAGTAACCCCCTCGCTGGTTTGTATGCGGGTAGTGCTGCCCGGCAGCACGTAGTATTTCCCCCGGAACTGTGTGCGGAACTTACGGAGAAAACCGGCATACGTCCGCGGTGCGGTGCGGGCCAGATTCGTTTCGGCCAGGACCTGCATGGCGAGGGTATGGTCGAGGGCAGCCGCCGGGTCTGCAAGCGCGAGGAGGACACACATCGTTATATAAAAAAGCTTCATCATTCATAACCTTCATAGTTCGTTTTTAATGTTTCACGCAGGTACATCGTTTGCAATCGCCTCAGCCAGTTCCTCCAGTGTAGCCACCGCCAAATCTGCCAACTCCGGCCAGCGAAAGGCGCAACTGCTGTCCACATGGATCGTGGCAGTGCCGGCAGCGCGCCCCACCTGCAGGTCGAACAGATAGTCGCCGACCATCACCGTCTCGTCCGGCACATTCTCCCAGGCGGCAAGGAGTTTTTCTATCCCCTCCGGATGCGGCTTGGGCGCAGCTTCATCCCGGCCAAGAACGTCGGCTGAGGTGAAATACCCGTCAAGGCCGATCTGGCCGAGGGTATGGAGGGCAATCTCCCGCGTATTGCGGGTGAGGATGCCGATGCGGGCCCCGCGCCGGAGCAGCCGGTCAAGCAGCCGCCCGGCACCGGGGGCTGCTGCGGTCCGGGCTGCCAGTTCATATTCTATCTCGATCAAACGGGCGTGCCGTGCGGCGGCCTCCGCCGATGGCAGGGAAGCAAGAAACTGGAGGATGTCGGAGTCGGCCTCGATCATGCCGAGCGCACTCCGGATAGCGGGGAAATCGTGTACCGGAAGGGTCAACGTTCCATCAAGATCGAAGATCCAGCAGCGACGATTGAGAATGTGATGGTTAACTGTCATTCTTACAGGGTACCTTTTTTCAGTCATTCCGGCAACAGCCGACTG
The DNA here is from genome assembly GCA_021781535.1 of Deltaproteobacteria bacterium. GTDB lineage: Bacteria > Desulfobacterota > Desulfuromonadia > Geobacterales > Pseudopelobacteraceae > JACRCG01. Next base: position 11,043 of record JAJXWO010000015.1, read on the forward strand.
CGCCGGCAGCAGATCAGACAAACATATCCGCCAGAGCGTACCATCGTGTGCCCTTGCGCTCTGCGGGAGTTTTGGCTATAGTGGCGGCTCTCGCCGCTCTTTCGGCAGAAACTTATTTTTCAGCGGGCTCCGGTCGATACGACGAAGTCACCCAGGAACTGACAGAATGCCCCACTTTCTCGACATCGCCATCGGCACACTTGCCCAGCGTCCCTATGTATTCGCTTTTTTCGCTGCGTTTCTGTCTGCTTGCATCCCGCATGTCGGGTGGAAGCGGACCCTCACCTTCACAGCAGCCGGCTATTTTATCGCCTTCGGCTCGGAGTGGCTCTCTATCAACACCGGCTTCCCCTACGGCTGGTACTATTACATCGACACCACCAGCAGCCGTGAACTCTGGATTGCCGGGGTGCCATTCTTCGACTCGCTCTCCTATGTTTTTCTCGCCTACTGCAGTTATGCCACCGCACTTTTCATCCTCTCGCCGCTCAAGGCGTGGCGCTGGAACATCGTTACCCTGGAAACCCGCTCTATCCGGCGGTCATTTGCGGCCCTGCTGCTCGGATCGTTCCTGCAAACCTTTCTCGACATCGTGATCGATCCGGTGGCCCTGCAGGGACGACGCTGGTTTCTCGGGCAGATTTACGGTTATCGCGAGGCGGGAATCCATTTCGGCGTGCCGCTTTCCAACTATGCGGGGTGGCTGCTGACCAGCTTTTGCCTGATTGCCGCTTTTCAGCTGATCGACGCCGGCCGCCTCAATGACGCTCCAAAGGGAGCCGTCAATCTCCCGTTCCGTTCGCTCCTGGGGCCGGTTCTCTTTCTTTCGGTTCTGCTCTTCAATATCGGCATGATGCTTGTGATCGGCGAGCGCTTCATGGCATTGAGCGCAGCATTGCTGTTCACCCTGCCGATTCTGATGGTGCTCGTTCTGGCTCTGCGGCGGACCAATCGCTACAGCAAGGATGAACTGGGAGGACACCTGCGGGATTACCCCTGGTCTCCTGCGGGGAATGCGCTACACAAGGGGCAGTAACTGCTCCATAGCCGCCGTCAGACGGTGTGCCGCGGCACGGCTGTTGCGGGCCAACCTGATCAGCTGCGGGATAATGCGTGGCTTGCGAAGGATTGTCAGCAGTACCCGGTGCGGACGGATGCGCATGCGGACATCGCAGAATTCATCCAGCGAGAAACCGAGTTCCTCGCTGGCAGGGTCGGTGACCGCCCGGAGCGCCAGCAGCGGGATCCTGTTTTCAACGGCAATAATGGCAATGGCCGCACTTTCCATCTCCACCACCGGAAAGGGACTTTTGGCCGGCAGCATTCCGGCCAGACGTGTTTTTGACATGATGACCGGCGTACTGGCGAACATCCCGCCGAATACCCTCGTTCCGGCCTGTCGCGCCACAAAGGTCTGGCCCGCTGCGGAAAAAAGCACCGGTACCTCCTCAACACCTTCCCCGGCAACAATAACCATGTGCTTCGCGACCACCACATCGCCGGTCTGCAGTTCCGGGTCAATCCCGCCGCAGAAGCCGACCGAGATCAGCAGATCGGGACGCTCCTCCCTGATAACCGCCGCTGTCGCTCGGGCGGCATTGTCGAAACCCATGCCGGATTCCAGCACTATAACATCATGACCGCATGTATGGCTGCTAAAAGCCTTGAGCCTGGCCAGTTGCATGGCAGCTCCCGGTTCCAGGCAGCGGTAAACTGCACTAAATTCCTCCGGCATGGCCGTAATGACGGCAATTTTCATCAGTCGTTTCTCCTGCCCGGACTGTACAATTTTCAGAGCATTATTTCAAAGCATAATATGAAATGCTGGACAAACTGCAATTGCTATATTATATATACCGTTCAGTTTTATGGAGAGATGTCCGAGCGGTTGAAGGAGCACGCCTGGAAAGCGTGTGTACGTTAATAGCGTACCGAGGGTTCGAATCCCTCTCTCTCCGCCATTATTTGATTTTGCGGCACAGCAAAAAGTTCATATGCAAGGCTTGCGAATTCTGAGGAATGAGGCGTACTGTCAGGTACGCCGCAGTGACGAAGGTTGAGCGTAACGCAGCAGATGGGCTTTTGGCGAAGCCGTCCGGTTTGCAGGTGGAAATGATAGCCGGGCCTCGCGCAACGGCACGCCGTGAACTCCGCCAGGTCCGGAAGGAAGCAACGGCAACGGCTCCCGCTGTGTGCCGCGGGTAAACCCGGCTATCATTTGCGCCTGCAAACTTCTTATCCCTTCTACATTCCCCTGAACCAAATGCCGCTCCCCGCTTCACCACGTGGAGAGGCAGACTACCTGCGAGGTTAGATCACTTGTCCAACGGCACGCACTATGAAGTCCTGGCAAGGAAATACCGTCCCCAAAACTTTTCCGAGCTGGCTGGCCAGGAACATGTCAGCCGCACGCTGCAAAATGCCATTGAGTCAGGCCGGGTCGCTCATGCCTTCCTGTTTACCGGCGCCCGCGGTGTCGGCAAAACGAGTACCGCCCGCATCATGGCCAAGACCCTTAACTGTGAAAGAGGGGTCACGCATGAGCCCTGCAACGTCTGCCCGCAATGCATCGAAATAACCAAAGGCACCTCAACCGATGTTTTCGAGATTGACGGCGCTTCCAATAACGGCGTCGACGATGTCCGCGACCTGCGCGACAACATAAAATACCTCCCTTCCCACAGCCGCTACCGGATCATCATCATCGACGAAGTCCACATGCTTTCGACCAACGCATTCAATGCGCTGCTCAAGACTCTTGAAGAGCCTCCGGAGCATGTCAAATTCATCTTTGCCACCACTGAACCGCATAAGCTCCCGGTAACGATCCTTTCACGCTGCCAGCGCTTTGACTTCAAACGGGTTACGCTGCCAAAGATCATTGCCCGGCTGCGTGAAATTGCCGGAAAAGAGTCGGTAACCATCTCCGACACAGCCTTGGCCTTGATTGCCCGCAAAGGCGACGGCAGCATGCGGGATTCCCTGACGGCGTTCGATCAGGTGCTGGCATTTTGTGGCAATACCGTCAGCGACGACGATATCGGCACCCTGCTGGGAACCATTGACCGCCGGCTGCTGGCTGATATTTCGGCGGCGGTTTTCGGAGGTAACACCCAGGGGGTGCTCGCAGGAATCAAACAGGTTGATCTGGTCGGATATAACATGCGCCAGTTCTGCCAGGAACTGATCGAGCACTTTCGCAATCTGCTGGTGACCCGGTCGGTAAAAAAACCGGAAGAGATTCTGGACCTGACTGCAGCGGAACTGGAAGAGTTGCATAAACAGTCAATCAACATCAGCACCCTGGATATTCAGCGACGTCTGGCACTGTTAATAAAGGCTGAATCTGAAATGGCTTATGCCAGTTTTCCGCGCCTGATTGTGGAAATGGCGCTTTTAAAAGCAACACTCCTGGCCCCTCTGGTGCCGGTTCAAGAGCTGATCGAAAAAATTAAAGCCCTGGAAACGGCAGCGGTTCATACGCCGTCGCTACCGTGGGAAACCGCCAGAAATGCCTCTGCGCCACTCTCGCACCACATGGAGCAGCCGCGCACCGCTGCGCCTTCCCGCCCCCCCCAGCCTGCCGCCGATGCCGTTTCTCCTCCTGTCTCTGGCGGAGGGCAACCTGACTGGGGCCGTTTTGTGACATTTGTTAATGAAAATGACCGCCAGCTTGGATCGGTACTTGAACATGGCAGCCCGCTCCGACAGGAAAAGGGATTGATTGAGATCGGCTTCCCTGCCGGCAGCTACTACCTGAACGCTGCCCAGGACGCTGAATTTATTGCCGACGTTCAGGCGCTTGCCTGTACTTTTGCGAGTGGGAGTACCACCGTCAAAGTAAAGTCGATTGAAAGCGGCTTCGCTGATGCACCATTATCACTGGCAGAAAAAAAAAAGAGTGACGCCGAACAGCACTTGAATGAGCTGAAGCAAGAGGTTGGAAACCATCCGTTGATCAAAGAGGCTGAGCGGGTGTTTGGCTGCGCCATTACTGACGTGCGGGAATTTTAGCTGTTCCCGCACTACTGAAACAGAACCAAGAAAAAATCAGGGGGAAACGATGTCAAAGGGATTAGCAAATATCATGAAGCAGGCTCAGATGATTCAGCAGAAAATGGCAAAACTTCAGGAAGAGGCCAGCTTAAAAACAGCCATGGCTACATCCGGCGGCGGAGCAGTGACGATTACGGTGAATGGCAAAAATGAAATAATTTCACTGGAAATAAAAAAAGAGGCCGTTGACCCGAATGATGTTGAAATGCTTCAGGACCTGGTAATAGCCGCTGCCAATGAGGCTTTGAAGAAAGTTCATGCTGAAATGGGCGATGAAATGTCTAAAATCACCGGCGGCGTAAGCATACCCGGTCTTTTCTAGTAATATCATGCAGTTGTAACGTTATGCGACCCGTACAACCCGTTTGGTGTTTTAATTTGACTAAATGTTTTAGTTCGGCTAATAGTAGTCACTGTATACAGCGCCATAGTCTACTGTATCATTGCTGTCAAAGACTCCCGTTTTTAATGCTCCTCCTTGCTTTTGGCCATACGTTGTCCCGCCCAGAGCGGGGGAGCCTGTTTTTTAACCACGCTATAATACTAAAAAAATGTTTTATTTGTGCCGGAATTTATGTTAACAAAATCATCCTCATTGATGCGATTGGTAGGAGAATTGAAGAAGCTGCCGGGGATCGGAGAGCGAACCGCACTTCGTCTCGCTTTTCATCTTCTTAAATCACCCCGGAATCTGACCGCACTATCAGAGGCGCTGTGTGAAGTTCGTGACCGGGTTCGTCCCTGTTCAACCTGCTTTGCAATTACGGAAAATGACCCGTGTTCTATTTGTTCCGGAAACCGTGATTCGAGCATTATCTGCGTAGTTGAAAACTCACAGGATCTGATGGCACTGGAGCGGAGCAACGCCTATCATGGCGTTTACCATGTCCTGGAGGGATCCATATCGCCGCTATCCGGAATCGGGCCAGCCAACCTGCGGATCACGGAGCTTGTGGATCGAATTGGAACGGGTACGGTTACAGAGGTGGTAATTGCCACTAATTTCACCGTAGAGGGTGAAGCAACGGCACTTTACCTCACCAGACTACTGAAACCGACCGGTGTTAAAATCAGCCGTCTGGCCCACGGCATACCGCTCGGGAGCGATATCGAATTTGTCGATGCGGCCACTGTCCAGTGGGCACTGCAGGGGAGAAATGAATTATAACGGCATCCTATTCCTAAATCTGACAGTGTTATAAAAAGAGACCAGTCGCACACAACAGATAGGGTAACACACCCAAAAAAAGAGGAGGCAGTACATGAGCAGAAAAATGGTAACCATCGACGGCAACACCGCCGCCGCCCACGTGGCCCACGCCACCAACGAGGTAATTGCCATCTACCCGATCACTCCGTCGTCAGTGATGGGGGAGATCTCAGACGTCAAGAGCGCCGCAGGCGAGAAGAATATCTGGGGCACCGTACCGCTGGTGGCTGAGTTACAGTCAGAAGGAGGCGCTTCCGGCGCAGTTCATGGCGCCCTGCAGTCAGGAGCCATGACCACCACTTTTACTTCCAGCCAGGGTCTCCTGTTGATGATCCCCAACATGTACAAGATTGCCGGTGAGCTGACTTCCACTGTCTTCCATATTGCGGCCCGCGCCATCTCGGCTCAAGCGCTCTCGATCTTCGGCGACCACTCCGACGTCATGTCCTGCCGCGCCACCGGCTGGGCCATGCTCTGCTCCAACAACGTCCAGGAAGTTATGGACTTTGCCCTGATCTCTCAAGCCTCGACACTGCGCGCACGCCTTCCGTTCCTGCACTTCTTTGACGGATTCCGCACCTCGCACGAAGTACAAAAAGTCGAGGAACTGACCTATGACGACATGCGCGCCATGATCAGCGATGACCTCGTCAATGCCCATCGCCTCCGCGGCCTCTCCCCGGACCGCCCCGTCATGCGTGGCACCGCCCAGAACCCGGACGTCTATTTTCAGGGTCGTGAAACGGTTAACCAGTATTACGCTCCCTGCATTAAAATCGTCCAGGAAGAGATGGATAAGTTCGGCAAGCTCACCGGCCGCAAATACAAGCTGGTAGAGTACTCCGGCGCAAAGGATGCCGAGCGGGTTGTTGTTATCATGGGTTCCGGAGCCGACACCGTTCAGGAAACCGTCAGCAACCTCGTCAAAAAAGGGGAGAAGGTCGGCGTCGTAAAAATCCATCTGTACCGTCCCTTCCCGCTGGACGCCTTCATCAAGGCTCTGCCCAAAACCGTCAAAAGCATTGCTGTCCTCGACCGCACCAAAGAGCCCGGTTCCCTTGGCGAACCACTCTACCTGGATGTGCGTACCGCTATCGGCGAAGCAATGGCCGACGGCAAGTTCAGCTTCAAAGGCTACCCAACCATCGTTGGCGGCCGCTACGGCCTTGGCTCCAAGGAATTCACCCCGGCCATGGCCAAATCAGTACTGGATAACCTCAAAAAAGCCAAGCCTAAAAACCACTACGTTGTCGGCATCAAAGAAGACGTCACCAACTGCAGCCTTGACTACAATCCCTCCTATCGCAACGCAATGGACGGCACCTACGAAGCCATGTTCTACGGCCTCGGTTCTGACGGTACCGTCGGCGCCAACAAGAACACCATCAAGATCATCGGAGAGACCACCAAGAACTTCGCCCAGGCTTATTTTGTGTACGACTCAAAGAAAGCCGGCACCATTACCACCTCGCACCTGCGCTTCGGTAAAAAGGCAATCCACGCCCCCTACCTGATCGACCATGCTGACTTTATCGCCTGCCACAACTTCTCCTTCCTGGAGAAGTACGACATGGTATCCAAAGTCAAGCCGGGCGGCACCTTCCTGCTCTGTTCACCCTTTGAGCACAATGAAGTCTGGGACAAGATGCCCAAAGAAGTCCAGCAGCAGATCATCGACAAGAAGCTCAAGTTCTATGTCATCAACGCCATCAAATTGGGCGAAGAACTGGGGCTGGGTGCCCGCATCAACGTTATCATGCAGACCGCTTTCTTCAAGATTTCCAACATCATCCCATTGACTACCGCCCTCAAAGAGATCAAGGGCGCCATCAAGAAGAGCTACGGTAAATCGGGCGACAAAGTCGTCGCGATGAACAACGCCGCCGTGGACGAAGCCCTCAAGAATATCTACGAAGTTAAGGTTCCGGCCAAGGCAACCAGCAAACTCAAGATGCCGCCTGCCGTTGCCAAGACCGCCCCTAAATTTGTCCAGGACGTCACCGGGCGGATCATTGCCGGCTTCGGCGACGACCTGCCGGTATCCTCCATGCCTGCCGACGGCACCTTCCCGACCGCCACCTCGCAGTACGAGAAACGCAACATCGCCGTCGACATCCCGGTCTGGGACGAAAAACTTTGTATCCAGTGCGGTATCTGCTCCTTCGTCTGCCCGCACGCCACGATCCGCATGAAGGCATACGACGAAAAACTGCTCAAAAAAGCACCCAAGACGTTTAAATCAACCGACTGCAAACTCCCTGAATTCAAAGGGATGAAATATACCATCCAGGTTGCTCCGGAGGATTGTACCGGTTGCGGCGCCTGCGTCCACAACTGCCCTGCCAAGAGCAAGGACGACGCCAACCACAAGGCGATCAACATGCAGTTCCAGCCACCTCTGCGCGCTGAAGAAGCGGTCAACTTCGACTTCTTCCTCTCCCTGCCTGATATGGACGCGACCAAGCTCAAGCTGGATACCCTGCGCGGCAGCCAGCTGGTCCGTCCGACCTTCGAATTCTCCGGCGCCTGTGCCGGTTGTGGCGAAACACCGTATCTGAAACTGCTGTCGCAGCTGTTCGGCGACCGGGCCATGATCGCCAACGCTACCGGTTGCACCTCGATCTACGGCGGCAACCTGCCCACCACGCCGTGGGCCCAGCGTGCCGACGGCCGCGGACCAGCCTGGTCCAACTCTCTGTTCGAAGACAATGCCGAATTCGGTTTTGGCATGCGTCTGGCCGTGGACAAGATGACCCAGTCCGCCCGCGAACTGGTGGCTGAACTTTCCAGCTGCAGTTGCAAATCCTGCAAGCCGGTACTGCCGCTGATGCAGGAAATTCTGGCTGCTGACCAGTCAGACCAGACCGGCATCGAGAAGCAACGTGAACGCGTAGCGACACTGAAAAAAGCGCTCAAAGGATGCAAAGAAAGAGCAGCAGTTCAGCTTCTGCCGCTGGCTGATTACCTGGTTAAAAAATCGGTCTGGTGTGTCGGCGGCGACGGCTGGGCCTATGACATCGGTTATGGCGGTCTTGACCATGTTATCGCTTCCGGCAAGAACGTCAACATCCTGGTACTGGACACCGAAGTGTACTCAAACACCGGCGGCCAGGCCTCAAAGGCCACCCCGATCGGAGCTGTTGCTCAGTTTGCCGCAGGCGGCAAGCTCATGGCCAAGAAAGATCTGGGCATGATGGCAATGGCGTACGGATACGTCTATGTTGCCAATGTTTCCCTGGCCAATCCGGCTCAGGTAGTCAAGGCATTCATGGAAGCCGAGGCATATGATGGTCCGTCGATCATTATCGCCTATGCCCACTGCATCGCCCACGGCATCAACATGACGACCGCCGTCGACGAGCAGAAAAAAGTTGTTTCCTCCGGTTACTGGCCGCTGTACCGCTATAACCCGGCGCTGGCCGCCGAAGGAAAGAACCCGCTGCAACTTGACAGCAAGTCACCAACGACCACCTTCGAAGATTTTGCCAACGGTGAAAACCGGTACAAAGTTTTGAAGAAGATCAACCCGGAAGCATCGGCACAGCTGATGAAGAAGGCATCAGACTGGACCGCCAACCGCTTCGAGTACTATCAGAAACTGTCGGCACTGACGTACGAGAAAAAGTAGTTTCCTGCTGTAAACAATGGTATATTTCAGCCCCGCAGAGCGATCTGTGGGGCTTTTTTCAATTCTATTATCCGGAGATACACATGCTTGATAACAACAATGATCTGGGGGCATCACTATTCAAAACCTGGACGGAGAAGCAGCGCGGCGATGAGATTGAAAAACTGGTGCAGGGCTTTCGCAATGGTGTTCCGGTCGGCATTTTGTGCAAAATGGCAGAGACAGTTGCCGGCAACAAGAAAAAAGCCAGGAAGTATCTCAAACTGTTCATGACCACAGCCGAGCGCACCGCAGCGGTCGAATCCGCAGGCGAGGCGATGAGTCCGCTGGTAAAATCATTTCTTTTGTAGAAAGTAGTGGGGATTTCATGCAGAAAGTATTTATTGCAGGATGTGGCTACATCGGTGAACGGGTGGCACAATCATATCGGGAATCCGGAGCAGAGGTCACCTGCCTGGTCAGGTCCGCCGAAGTCGGGACCCGGCTCAAAGCAGCTGGTTTTTCAACCGTTGTCGCCTCGCTTGACGACCCGGCCACCTTTCCACCACTCGATCTGGCTGACAGGGTGCTCCTCTATCTGGCCCCGCCGCCAGGAGGGGGAATTACCGATACTCGAGCGAGAAACTTTATCGCTCGCATTTCAAAAACTGAAAAACCGGCTAAACTTGTCTACATGAGTGCTACTTCGGTTTACAGTAGATCCGGTAACGGCATAGTAACGGAAGAATCCCCGACTGCCCCTGATTCGGCAATGGGCAAGCGCCGTCTCGATGCCGAGGCGGCGTTCCATGAATACGGAATTGCCACGGACGTTCCGATTGTAATCCTGCGGGTAAGCGGCATCTACGGCCCGGGGCGGCTGCCGCTGATGCAGATCAACCAGGGACAGCCGCTCCTGAATGAGTATGAGTCCGGGCCAAGCAACCGTATCCATGCCGACGACCTTGCAGCTGTCACTATCGCCGCAGCTGAACAAGGGATTGCCGGTGATATTTTTAATGTCAGCGACGGGCATCCATCGAGCATGACCTCGTATTTCAACGCCTGTGCCGATGCCCTTGGATTGCCGCGCCAACCCCAGATAACGCTGACTGAAGCGCGCCTCGTCATGTCGCCATTGATGCTTTCCTATGTCAGCCAGTCACAGATTGTTGACAACCGCCGGATGCTGGAGCGCCTCAACGTGAAACTTCGCTATGAAAATCTGTCGGCAGGTCTTGCCGTCTCTGTCCCCCCAGGTCCCTGCCCATGACGTACCAGGGAAATAGCCTGCTTATCATCCGGGACAGGAGATCAGACCGCGCGCAAAAAGCATCGTTAAATATTTTTATCAATAATGTTGGTGACTTATATTTTTAATTGCTTGCCACGACATTCATGAACTGATATATTATAGATATAAAACATTGCGAGGATTCTAACGAATCCTCATTTGCCCTGGTAACTTTCCCTCCTAGTTGCCGGGGTGTTTTTTTACAGCGACGAAGGGGTTGCGGTTGACGCACTGCAGCCATTATGTTTTAATCAGACCGTGGAAATTGAATCCTACATTGCACTTGGTTCCAATCTTGGAGACCGGGAGCTGAATCTGCTACGGGCGGTTGCAGAGGTCGGCAGGCTGCCTGAGAGCAGGGTAACTGCGCTCTCATCATTTTATGAAACGTCGCCTGTTGGCACCGTGCGGCAAGACTCGTTTTACAACGCAGTGCTCAGACTTTCAACACGACTTGACCCCCGTTTCTTGCTGACCCATATGTTGCGGATTGAGGATACGGTTTTCAAAAGGGTCAGAAGGGTCCACCAAGGGCCACGCAGGATGGATCTCGATCTTCTGCTGTACGGTGACAGGGTAATTACCGAAAAAGACCTCATTGTCCCTCATCCACGCCTTACGGAGCGACGTTTCGTCCTGCAGCCGCTTTGCGAAATTGCACCGGATCTGGTGCACCCCCTGACCGGGAAGAGCATGCAGGAGCTTCTTGACCTGCTGGAATCAGACGAAACTGTTGTCAAATTATCACCGGAGGAACACGTGTGATCAGACTTTTGGTTATGGGCCTGTTGCTGTACATCGGCTACCGTATTATTATCTCGCTCACCGCGACTAAAAAACCGCCGGAAAAATCTGCGGGAAACCGTGATGCCGGTGAAGAGACCTACCGCGATCCGGTCTGCGGGCTCTACATATCAGAGGATGACGCCGTTGTCGGAAAACTGGACGGCCAACGCCACTATTTCTGTTCAATGGCGTGCCTCGAAAAATTCCGGGAACAGCTTGATCATACCTGACACCATCCCCCCAACAAACAAGGATGCATCCGTTAGCAAAATTATTCTCTGCATATTTGTGCAGAATAAATTTCTAGTTTACTAGACAGGAGAAAATAATGAAATTTTTTATCGACACCGCAGATGTAAAGGAAATCCGTGAAGCACATGCGCTCGGTCTTGTTGACGGAGTAACGACCAATCCGTCGCTGATTGCCAAGTCAGGGCGCAAGTTCAAAGATGTCATTAAAGAGATTGTCTCTATCGTTGACGGCCCTATTTCTGCCGAGGTTATCTCCCTGGATGCTCCCGGCATGATCAAGGAAGGCAAAGAACTTGCCAAAATCCACAAGAACATTGTCGTTAAGCTTCCCATGACCCCCGAAGGTCTCAAAGCCTGTAAAGCGCTGAGCGACAAAGGGATCAAAACCAACGTGACCCTGATCTTCACCTCCATGCAGGCGCTATTGGCTGCCAAAGCCGGAGCTACATATGTTTCTCCGTTTGTTGGCCGGCTGGACGATATTTCACAGGATGGCATGGGAATTATCGACGAGATCCGCACTATTTTTGACAACTACGGCTACATGGCCGAGATAATCGTGGCCAGCGTACGCAACCCGATCCACGTCCTCAATTCGGCCCTGATCGGTGCCGATATTGCGACAATCCCCTACTCTGTCATGATCCAGCTGGCCAAACACCCGCTGACCGATGCCGGTATCGAAAAATTCCTGAAAGACTGGGAAAGCGTGCCGAAATAGCATCCTGTTCCCTTCGGGTCAGCTCAGGGAAACACTACTTTTGCACATGCCCCCGGAGCAATCATGAAACCGGTTATACCGCTCTCCATACTTTTCTCCGCCTCCGAGGCCGCCCCTTTTGCCAAGGAGGGGGGGCTCGGCGACGTTGTCGGCGCACTCCCCAAATACCTTGCCCGTTTGGGACATGATGTGCGGATCGTATTGCCACGCTACTACAGCATTAACCCGGATAAATACGGGCTGGAACTGTTGCCGGGAACACTGGTCGTACCGATGGGGGTCATCGGCCACCAGTACTGCGGTGTCTGGGAAGGGCGTTTGCCGGGGAGCGACGTGCCGGTCTATCTCATCGAGCACGAAGCATACTATGGCCGCTCCGGCCTCTATCAAGAGGGCGGCGAAGGCTACCTCGACAATGACAACCGCTTTGTGTTTCTCTCCAAAGCATCACTTGAACTCTGCAAAATGCTGGATTGGTCACCAGACGTCATCCATGCTCACGACTGGCACACCGGGGTCATCCCTGTTCTACTGAACACCTCCTACCTCCACGACCGCTATGTCGGCAATGCCGCTTCACTGCTGACCCTTCACAACATGCAGCATCAGGGGAATTTCTATCCCGGCCTGATGGACGTGCTCGGCATCGGCTGGAAACATTTTACCTACCTTGAGCTGGAAATGAACGATCAGGTCAACCTGCTGAAAGGGGGCATCTATCACGCGACCCTGCTCAATACGGTAAGTGAGGAGTATTCCCGGGAGATTCAGACCGCTGCATTTGGCTGGGGACTTGAAGGAGCCATCAGGGACCGCGCCACCGATTTGAGCGGTATCCTCAACGGCGTGGATTATGAGGAGTGGGATCCGGCAACAGACTCATTCATTGCCGCCACCTATACGGCACGCACCGTAAAGAAAGGGAAGGCCGCCTGCAAACGCGATCTTCAGGCAACCATGGGACTTCCACAACGAGATGATGTACCGGTGTTCGGGGTCGTGTCGCGGATGGTCAAACAAAAAGGCACCGACATCCTGGCCGAAGCGATCCACCGGATTCTCACGATGGATTGCCAGTTTATAGTAGTCGGCAACGGTGAGCCGTGGGCGCATTTCTATTTTGGAGATATCGCCGCTCTGTATCCTGAAAAGTTTGCCTGTTATATCGGTTACAACGAAGCGCTTGCCCACAAGGTTGAAGCAGGCGCAGATTTTTTTGTCATGCCGTCCGCCTTTGAACCGTGCGGACTGAACCAGATGTATTCCCTGGCCTACGGCACCCCCCCGATTGTCCGTGCCACCGGCGGCCTTGATGACAGCGTTGAAAACTTCAACGAAGCGGTTATGACCGGCGATGGTTTTAAATTTTGGAATCACAGCGCCACGGCGCTGTTCGATACCGTCGGCTGGGCCGCCTGGACATTTTTCAACAATCCCAAAGGACTGGCCGCGCTCCGCAAAAACGGCATGAAGAAACGCTTTACCTGGGAAGCCGCAGCGCTTAAATACGACGAACTCTACCACCTGGCCATCCTGCGCAGACGGGGTGGGGAGTATTACCGCAACCGCTTCGAATAATTCATGCCACGCTCCCCTCTCCGTGAATTTATCTTACAACTCGAATCGTTCGGTGAGCTTTCCCGCATCGCCGTTCCGGTCGACCCCGTTCTGGAGATTGCCGCCATCACCGCCAGGGTCTGCAAGCAACCTGACGGCGGCGCGGCACTGCTCTTTGAACATCCGGCGGGAAGTTCCTTTCAGGTTGCCACCAATCTGTTTGGTTCACCGCAGCGGGTATGCCGGGCGCTTGGTGTCACGAACCTTGGCGAATTAACTGTCCGCCTGGGTAGCCTGCTCGATTTGATACCTGAAATAACTGTTCCATCGCTCGACCGTCAGATTGCCGCTCTGCCCGAATTCAGCCGTTTTGCCCCCCATGCCGCCTTACAACCGGACTCGGAGCTGGTCCCGATGGATCCTCCTGACCTGACGCGGCTCCCCTTTCTGCAAAGCTGGACGGGCGACGGCGCTGCCGCCGGCCAGGGTCGATATATCACGCTGCCGCAGGTTTTTACCGTTGATCCGGATACTGCCGCACAGAATTGCGGAATATACCGGGTTCAGCTACGCGGCGAGCGAGAAGCCGCCATCCAGTGGAAAGCCGGCAGTGGGGCGGCTAAACATGCCGAACTGTATCGTCGGGCCGGAAAAGCGATGCCGGTGGCGATTGTACTTGGCGGCGCTCCGGCCACACTGTTCAGCGCCATGTTCCCGTTGCCGGGCGATCTTGACGAATTGACCTTCGCCGGTTTTCTCCGTACCGTTCCCCTTGACACCGTCCCCTGCCGGAATGTCCCGTTACAGGTTCCTGCGGGAGCAGAAGTCGTCATCGAAGGGTACGTCGAACCTGATGACACTGCTACCGAGGGGCCGTTCGGCAATCACACCGGGTTTTACTCTCCGGCCGCTCCGGCTGCTCTGCTGCGGGTGACAGCCATCAGCCACCGCCCGGATGCCGTCATCCCCGCAACCATTGTCGGCCCCCCGCCAATGGAGGACTGCTGGATGGCACTGGCGTGGGAACGACTGCTGCTGGCGTTTCTGCAGCGAATGGTGCCGTCAGTAACAGACATCCATTTCCCGCCTGAATGGGTTTTCCATCAAAGCGCCATCATTTCACTTGAAAACCCTCAACCCGGCATGGTACGGAATATTTCCAGCCGCTTCTGGGCTCTGCCCTGGTTCGCTTCGGCACGGATTCTGGTGTTCGTTACTGGCGATGCACCGCTGGCCGGGCTCGCCTGCGCGGCTTGGAGAACCATAAATCTGACCGATTTTACCACGGATATTATTCATGATACCCCCACCGGACGGGTTGCCATTGATGCGACCGGCTGCCGTTTATCCCGTCCGGAGATAAGAATTTCCACCGAAACTGCAGCCCTCGTCACACGGCGCTGGAAGGAGTATATGCACTCGTGACCACTATCTTCACAAAAGTCGGCATTTTCCTGGAGATGATCAAATTTTCGCATACGATCTTTGCGCTTCCATTCGCCCTGACCGGTGCGCTGCTGGCAGCAGGAGGATTACCATCCATTCACCAGACGATCTGGATTATCCTGGCCATGGCCGGTGCCCGCACGGCAGCGATGGCGATGAACCGCCTGATCGACGCCGAAATAGATGCCCGTAACCCCCGTACTGCTGTCAGAGCCATCCCGGCCGGCCTGATCGGCAAAGGTCTGACCTTCATCTTCATTGTCGCGTCCATAGCCCTGCTGCTGTTCGCAGCGTACATGCTCAACCCACTCTGCCTCATGCTTTCGCCAATCGCCCTGTTCTTCCTGCTGCTCTATTCCTACTGCAAACGCTTCACCTCTCTGGCTCACGTCGTACTCGGCATCTGCCTGGCAGCGGCTCCGATCGGGGCCTGGGTAGCGATTCGCGGAACAATAGATCCACCGGCACTGGTTCTGGGAGGCGTGGTACTGTTCTGGGTGGCCGGATTCGATATCCTGTATGCACTTCAGGATCTGGAATTCGACCGGCAGGCGGGATTGCACTCCATACCGGTGGCGCTCGGCGTAAAGGGATCACTGGTGGCGGCCAGATTATTTCATGTAATCATGATCGCGCTGTTTTTCATCCTGTTCAATCTCATGCACCTGGGGCCATTCTTTCTCATCGGCATTCTGGTGGCAACGGCAATGCTGCTGTATGAACACTGGCTGCTCAAAGACGGAAACCTGGATAAGCTGGATGCGGCTTTTTTCAACATGAACGGATACATCAGTGTTGCCATTCTGCTGTTTACGGCTGCCGATGTTCTGACGAGGTAAGCAATGATGCAGAAACACATCTTTGTCGCCCTGACCGGCGCATCGGGCTCGGTGTACGGCCTGCGTCTGGCGGAACAGCTCTGTCTGAATGACTTTCAGGTGACGTTCAGCGCCAGCTGCAGCGGCACGACTGTTTGCCTTGAAGAGACCGGTCTCGACCTTTCCGGCGATCTGGATAAAGCGCTGCAACGGCTGTATGATCATCTCGAAATAAATTCCGGCATCAGACTGGTACATCCGGATGATATGTTCTGTGGTGCAGCCAGCGGATCGTCTGCCCCGGATGCGATGGTGGTCTGTCCCTGCAGCATGGGGACGCTGGCGCGCATCGCCTGCGGCACTTCCGGCAACCTGATCGAACGGAGCGCCGACGTCATGCTCAAGGAGCGCCGCCCGCTGCTGGTGGTCCCCCGGGAAACCCCCCTGTCCGATATCCACCTGGAGAACATGCTGAAACTTTCCCGTTCCGGAGCCCGCATCATACCGGCGATGCCGGCATTCTACGGCAGACCGGCATCGGTGCTGGAGATGGTCGATTTTGTCGTCGGGAAGGTGCTTGATCAACTTGGGGTTGAGAACGATCTCTACAAACGCTGGGGAACTGAATAATCCAGGCCAACTTCGTTTCACGCGGAGTACTGTCTTGCTTGGTACGTGACTATGCCTCATACATACCTCCCCAAAAATATAGCCACCTACCTGAGCAAGCGGGCCGAGGCCGAGCCGTGGAAAATAAACGGACCCCCCTCCCGCGGCTTCACCGGTGTTATCGTCATCCCCTCGCTGGCCGAAGCCGTCAATCTGCCGCAGACACTGGAATCACTCTCCCAAAACCCGCCCGAGCTGCTGGAGCGCTTTTTAATCCTGATCGTTGTCAATCAGCGCGCCGACGCAACCGCCACGGAGACAGCCGACAACCGTGACACGCTGGAGGCGCTGCCCAGATGGAAGCAGCAGTTCCACGTAGACAACCTGTTCTGGGTGGATGCCGCTACAACAGGCGGAGAACTTCCCGCCAAGCAGGGTGTCGGCCTGGCACGCAAGATCGGCCTCGACCTGTCTCTTCCGCTGCTCAATTACCACAATAACGATCCACTCATGATCTGCCTTGACGCCGACACGTTGGTACAGTCGGACTATCTCCACGCCATCATCCGCCATTTTACCGCTACGGCGGCAGGAGGAGCCAGCATCCCCTACCGTCATCGGCGGGCATCAGACCAGGCGGGACAGTCCGCCATTGACCGATATGAACTGTTTCTGCGCACCTACGTGCTGGGGCTGGAGCTGGCCGGTTCACCCTATGCGTTCCACACCGTCGGCAGCGCCATGGCCTGCCGGGCATCGGCCTATGTCGCCTCGGGAGGGATGAACCGCCGCCAGGCCGGAGAGGACTTCTATTTTCTGCAGCAGGTTCACAAAACATCCGGTGTCGTGCCGCTGGCGGGAACGGTCGTCCATCCCTCGCCCCGTTCATCGCACCGGGTTCCGTTCGGCACCGGACGCTCTGTGGGAGACATGCTGAGCGATGGTGAGCAACGGCTGCTTTTTTATCAGCCGGTTGTGTTTTCAATAGTTGGTGAGTGGTTGGCGTATGTGGCCGGGAATACCGGCGCGGATGCATTGTCGTTGCTGAATGGCGCCGCACTGATTTCACCGGTTTTGCACCGCTTTCTGGAGCAGTCAGGCTTCAGGGGTTCGTGGGATAATCTGCAGAAAAACAACCGTGACAGCGCAAAATTACTGACGTCTTTCCACGGCTGGTTTGACGCCTTCCGCACCATGCGGCTTATTCACGAACTGTGTGACCAGGGATATCCCCGCATCACACCGGAGGGAGCAATCGCGCCGCTGCTTGAACGTACCGGGCATGTAGCCCCCGCCAGCATCAGTGAGCAGCTTGAAATGCTGCGGGACTTGCAGGGAACGGTGTAGCGCCCTGCCCCACAACACAGCAGATAGTTTTAGAGGGAAGTGACGAGATTCAAACGGCTTACCTTTTGCGCTGGATTATGCCGCTTTTCCCAGGAATGTTCGTCTCACATAGCGTACCAGCATGGGCACGACAAACATTGCGCCAAGGACAACCAGCATGGTCGTGTTTGGGTCTTGGACGTACGAGTTCAAACGCAACGTCGTGATCGCGATAACAGCGAAATAAAGCATGTCTCCGGTGATGGCAAAAGCCCAACCGGCGAGAAACCCGTGGCCGGCAGCCAGCGCCGTGGCACGCCCTGTCATGGGGTCCACACCGAAAGCAATCATGACGAGCGAAAAGGGGCCTGCACCGGTGCCACTGAAAGATTCCGCGCTGCGAGCCATGACCATCTTTAAGGTGGCGCTGAAACGGGTCAGAAACGGGACTTTTCCGCACAGCACCGAGATAAGTCGCAGAATCGGTTCAAAGGCGACGGCCAGCACCAGGTCTGAAACCAGGTAGAGCCCTGTGGTGACAGGCCAGGCAAGGCCTTTGCCGTGCGCAAGCAAGACGCCGGCAGGGATTCCGCCGCCGACCGGGATAATGAACAGCTTTAGTACGGCAAGCATGATGGGTGTTGACTGGATCATATTGCAGAACCTAAATGCGGCTTTCGCCGCCGGCGGCGTTTCTTCTTCTGCGGTGGCGCCCCGCTCTCTTGGCTGCGTTCGGGCAGCGGCACCGACTCCTGCCCTGCAGCCTCGGCCACCCACCACTTCAAGCGCCCGGCAACGTCCTTATTGTCGCCACGGGTGATCCGGCAGTATTCGATGATATCGCCAAAATCCTTACGGGCGATGAACAGCTGCGGCCGGCGACCGGGGATCTGCTTCAGGCGCATCTGCTGGGCAATGATGTCGCGGAGCGCAAACCCGACGCGGTTCGCAATCTGGACAAACGGGCAGACTTCTCCGAGGAACTCCGCGGTCGCGGCATCGATACTCTGTTGCCACGGCGCACCGTTGGCGCGGAAGTTAGTCGCCTTCTCCTCGAGGTACTCGCCGAAAAGAAGTGCCAGGAGGAGCGGCGGAGAGATCGTGCCACCCTGCTGGACTCGGGAATCAACGCAGGTGAGCATCTCGCCGAAACGGGTGTGGGGGAAGCCTTCGCTTTCGGCGTCGAGCCAGGCGGAGAAAAAGGGGAAAAGTGCCGCAAAGAGGCCGGTCTGCCGGAGGAGGTCGCAACACTTTGCCGCT
The DNA here is from genome assembly GCA_021781535.1 of Deltaproteobacteria bacterium. Classification (GTDB taxonomy): domain Bacteria; phylum Desulfobacterota; class Desulfuromonadia; order Geobacterales; family Pseudopelobacteraceae; genus JACRCG01. The sequence continues at coordinate 29,985 of JAJXWO010000015.1, forward strand.
TCTCCCGAGAGGAGGATTTTGAGCATCTCTTCATAGAGTCGCGGCGGCGAGGCAGTGACGATGGTGCCGGCGGCGGATACCAGCGCCTTACGGGTCTCTTCCGCCATCGTGAAGCCGAGCTTCGCGGCGAAGCGCACCGCCCGCAGCATCCGCACCGGATCTTCCTGAAAACGGACCGCCGCGTCGCCGATGGTGCGGATGATGCCGGCGTTCAGGTCGGCGATACCGCCGGCGAAGTCGATGACCGAAAAATCGGTAATATCGTAGGCAAGCGCGTTGACGGTGAAGTCGCGGCGCAAAGCGTCTTCTTCGGGGGTGCCGTAGACGTTGTCCCGCAGGATCATGCCATCGTCATTCTTCAGCATGTGCGGGTGCCGCTGCCGGTTCTCCCCCCCGCGCTTTTCTTCCGCCACTGGTTCCGACTCATCCGCCGCTTGGGAGCGGAAGGTCGCCACCTCGATGAGCTCTTCGTGGAAATGAAGGTGGGCGAGGCGGAAGCGTCGCCCGACGAGTCGGCAGTTGCGGAACGCCCGTTTCACCTCGCCGGGGGTGGCATTGGTGACGACGTCAAAATCCTTCGGCTCCCGTCCGAGCAGGAGGTCGCGCACACAGCCACCGACGAGATATGCGACAAAGCCGTTATCCTTCAACCGGTAGAGAACGCGCAGGGCATTCGGGCTCATGAGCTTGCGGGAGATCCCGTGCTCCTGCCGCGTGATGATCACCGAACCGCTCTTTTTGGGGTTTTCTTTCTTTTTCATGCTGTTACTTATACCGATACCAGCCTTCCCGCCAATCTTATGATCTTGGCCCGCACACCAGCCGGCAGCTTCGGGTGATGTTCCTTGGCAATCATACCCGTAAAGAGTGTACCAACTATTTCGGCGCCGATCACCTTTGCCGTCATGTTGAGTTGTTTATCGGTCCCAAACAACCAGCGCCCTAAAATTCCCGGAGCCGCACATGAGGAAACCAGCAGCGCTTTTTTCTTTGGCGCCTGCGCTTTTCTATACTGCGGTCCATTCATATCCCACGACCAATATGCATAAACAGCCAACCGCTCCATAAAGCGTTTAAAAATGGCTGTGACTGAACCAAAGTTCGTCGGTGAAGCAAGAATATAACAATCCGCCCGCTCGATCTTATCAATCAATTCCAGCATGTCATCATGATGTATGCACTTCCCCGGCTCCGCACCGGGTTGTTGGGTGCATGCACGGCAATTAATACAAAACTCGATCGGGTATTCCCGGAGAAGTATAGTCTCGATTTCGGCGCCAGCCGCCACGAGAGCCTGTGCTAAGGCCTCTACAGTTTGATCGGTTATACCGTCATCCCGATAGGAACCATTAATTGCGAGTATCTTGATCATAATCGCCATCCCTTTCTGAGATGAGGTATATCTATATTGAGGGGGCCACGTACTCACTCGTTATTAAGCTGTGGTATTTACTAATGTGATAAGGTACACCGGCTCGGCGGGGGCTTTTTCCCGCTGACCGGTGCTGCCGTTGGTTGAACACCTCGTCTACTTGGCTTATCTCAAAACTTGTTGAATTGTGGGCCAATACTCTTAATGGTTCTGGTTGATGGGGAGCATTTCCGCAAGGAGGGTTTCGGGTGCGATGTCCTGCTCGTTTGGCCATGTTACAGCGCCAAACAGTATTCCGACAAGATTGAAGTAGTGTATGTCTTTCAGTTCGCGAAAAACGCCTCGGTCCAGATAAGGTTTGAGATCAAATATACCTTTGCGGCCATCCTCAACTTCGACATAGATACGATAGTCAGGCATTGGTTTTACGGTTTTCACATCCCAGTACATGGCAACCTCACAGCGGGGTAATTTTGTAGGGATTCTCTCCGGCAACAGCCAGTTCCCAATCGGCCTGTAGTTCATCTCGGTGTAATTCTATCCATGCTTGCACCAGCCGCAACTGCTTACGTGGCAATTCTCCGGCTAAAACTTCACCATCTTCAATGCTGATAGAAACTTCATACTCGGCATATTAGCGTGAAAGTGCGGCAGATTGTGGTGCTGATTGTCGATAAGATACATTCGGATAATGATCCCGTAAAACATTGAGATTATTGGCATATGCTATTCTCCTTTGTCTTTGATCATAAGTCTATACATTCTTGAAATTGTAGTCAATTAAGGCATGACAATTTCATTGTTTACCTAATGTATCATAGTAATCTATAGGGATTTTGCCAATATCTTACACGAGTGTTGTCAATGTTTCGTTCCTCCGCACCGATGCCTCCGTCTCCGCAAATTTATGAAGTGCGCCTACTTCTGAAGGAGATTTTCAATCGAGGGCAGTCGAAAAGCTGTAGACCACAACATAAATGGAGTCCCGCGAACAGTTAAGAAACCTAACCGCTTACCCACCCATATCCGGCCCGAAACATTTCCATACGCTCCGGCATATCTGCCATAGCAGATTTCACCCGCTTTTACCATTATTTTAAAGTTTCATTAAGGTGCGGTTTCTCATCAAGCAGAACAATCAGAATCACCAACCTATTTCAGAAATACTCTCACATGTCGACCCACGTTATCAAAATAGTTAGCCGGCTGCGTTATGGCAGAAACATCACAAGCGGGGAGGTGCAGAGATGGAATTCAAAAACAATTTTGGCGACAGTGCCATTCAAGGTTGTGATGCAGAGTCATCCGGAGATAGGCGAGATTCTCGTCAGGCTTGCGGAGCAGGTTATTACTGGTACTTTGAGATATAACCTCAGCGCCGGGCATGCTTTGGCAGAAGCCCATACGGCGCGGCAAAACGCCTGTGCCACTATTCCGGCCGGGTCGAGCTTATCCCGGTGACATACACCGTCATATCACCGCTCGGCTTACGGACGGTTATCTCGTCATCAACCTTTTTGTGCAGCAGCGCCTGGCCCACCGGTGAATCGATGCTGATCCTGCCGATGCTGACATCTATTTCGTCAGGGCCGACCAGTTGATAACAGCGCGTATCTCCTGTTTCCTCTTCATAGGTAACCCAGCACCCAAAGGTGATCTGGTTGGGATTCATCGGCACCGATGCTACTTTCAGTACTTTCAGGCGCAGGGTAAGGTGTTTCAGTTTACTGTCAATCTCGCGCAGTCTTTTTTTGCCGTAAATATATTCGGCATTCTCCGAACGGTCACCCTCCGCTGCCGCATCGGCAACACCCCGTACAACCTTGGGACGTTCCACTTTCCAGAGGTAGTCGTACTCGTCACACAGCTTTTTGAGACCTTCAGCAGAAATCAGATTCGTCATTCAAGAACTCCGCGGTACGTTGGAAAAAAGACAGCCCGCGCAAACGGGCTGTCTGATAGCAATGGAATGTAACAGGATAATTACTTTGCGACGTCAAGCAGCTCCACATCAAACAATAACGTTGCGTTCGGGGGAATGACTCCGCCAGCCCCCCTCGAGCCATAGCCGAGCTTGGCAGGGATAATCAGCTTGCGCTTGCCGCCTACCTTCATTGTCATGACGCCTTCATCCCATCCCGGGATGACCTGGCCGACGCCGATAGTAAACGAGAACGGTTGGTGACGATCAACCGAGCTGTCAAATTTTTTGCCGTTCTGCAGTGTTCCGGTGTAATGCACCGTGACCTGCTTACCGGCAGTCGGCGATGCACCCTTGCCGACAACTATATCGATGTACTTAAGACCGGACGCGGTTGTTATGGTTTTCCCGCCAGCCTTATTTGATAGTTGTGCTGCAAAAGCCGGGACGGCAAACAGTGCTGCCATTACAACCGCTACGATAATCCTGCTGAATCGCTTCATTACTACAGTACCTCCAGATGTTATTTATCACTTATTTTTAGAGAATAGATGGTTTCCCAGCTGCTGGCAACAGGGATTTTGCGAGAGACGACGAAATCTCCATAGAGAAAAAGGGCGTGCGCCACAGCAGAAATGCTTGATGGAGGAGCACTGATGTTGCGTGCTTATCGGGCAGGCGTGCCTAGTCCCCTACGAAAAATTTCCTGATATCACGTCCCATCTGCCTGAACGCATCACCGGTTTTTCTGCCGGCATCACGAAACCACTCACCCACCGGGCGCCCTTCCTTTTTTGCCTCTTTTCCCGTTTCCTTTCCTACTTCCTTGGCCTCTTTGCCGACCTCCTTGCCTCCCTCTTTAAAAGCGTGGCCAACCTCCTTGCCTCCCTCTTTGAAGGCACGACCGACTTCCTTGCCTCCCTCTTTGAAGGCATGACCGACTTCCTTGCCTCCCTTTTTGAAGGCGTGGCCGACTTCTTTGCCGTTTTCCACGATTGGGGCATCGGCAAAAACCGGAGTAACAAAGAAAATCGCCAGAAGAAATCCCATCAGTATTTTTTGCATGAAAGCTCCTTTTTGCAGTGCCGCGCCTCTTGCTTCACAACTGCGGTTATCCGGACTTTTTATTGGCGCTGTTTTTGTTACCGCACATCATAAAAAATTGCCGGTCCAGAGTACGGTTCCTGCTCATGATATAGTTTATCTGGTCACAAAGTGAATGCAAGCTCAACCGTTTTCGAGCCGAAAACTTAATCCATGCAGTCACATCCCTCTTGTTGTGTTATAGCATGTATAATCATTAGAATAAATGGTTTCAACCCGATGCCCGCTTTGAAGGCCAAGAAAACTGCCTTGCAGTGTGACCGCACTATCATGTATCTTAAACAGCTGAATCTTTACTGAAAGGATTATCCATGCTTACCCCGGATGTGATCACTAAACTGACGTCAATTGTCGGTGCCGATAATATTGCAACCGCCAAACACGACATGATCTGCTACGGCTATGACGCCACCCAGATGGAGTTTCTGCCGGATGCCGTTGTGCATCCGGCCAATGCCGAAGAGGTTTCAGCCGTTTTGAAGCTGGCAAACCATGCCGGCTTTCCGGTGTTTCCACGTGGCGCCGGTAGCGGTTTTACCGGAGGCGCTCTCCCCAAGGGAGGCGGCGTCGTGCTCGTCACAACCCGCATGAACCGCATTCTTCGGATCGATACGGAAAACTTGATCGCCGAGGTTGAGCCCGGTGTAGTGACCGAGCAGTTTCAGATCGCTGTTGAAAAGCTCGGTTTCTTCTATCCCCCCGACCCCGCCTCACTCAAATTTTCGACACTCGGGGGCAACGTCGCCGAGAACGCCGGGGGACCGCGCTGCGTCAAATACGGCGTCACCCGCGACTTCGTCATGGGCCTCGAAGTGGTGCTGCCGACCGGCGAAATTATCCGCACCGGCGGCGAAACCTACAAGGCGGTCGTCGGTTACGACATGACCCGCCTGCTCTGCGGCAGCGAGGGCACGCTGGGAGTCATCACCAAGATCATTTTCAAGATCCTCCCGTTTCCCGATGCAAAGAAGACCATGCTGACGATTTTTGATTCGATCGACGGCGCGGCCAAGGCGGTTTCGACGATTATCGGCAATAAAATCATCCCGACGACTCTCGAATTCATGGACTATGCCACCCTGCAATGCGTCGAGCGCCGCTTCAACCTGGGGGTCCCGGCTGAAGGGCGCGCAGTGCTGCTGATCGAAGTGGATGGCGACCGCGACCTGATTGAAAAACAGGCTGCCCAGATCCATGAGCTGATCAAACCGCTGGGACTCGTGCAGTTTCGGGCGGCCAAGGATGCTGCCGAATCAGAAGAGCTCTGGCGGGTGCGGCGGCTTGTCTCCCCGTCACTGCGGGATATCAACCCTACCAAGTATAATGAGGATGTTGTTGTGCCGCGCAGCAAAGTGCCGGACATCATCCGCGCCATCGAGAAAATCCAGGCCAGATACGATATCCCGATCGTCAATTTCGGCCATGCCGGCGACGGCAATATCCATGTCAACATCATGGTCAACAAGGAAGTGCCCGGCATGGATGAAAAGGCGCATGAAGCGATCCGCGATGTATTCCAGGCCGCGCTTGATCTGAACGGCACCATGTCGGGAGAGCATGGGGTCGGACTCTCCAAGGCCCCGTACATCGAACTCGAGCTTTCTCCCCAGCAGATAGGCGCCATGAAAGCCATCAAGGCGGCTCTTGATCCGAACTACATATTGAATCCAGGCAAAATGTTTCCCTGGAAGGAAAAATCACATGACGCATGATGCGCAGAATGAGCTTCAGAAAGCTTCGCTGATAGGGCGCATCCTGTCGATGGAGTTTTTTCTGTTGGTAATGGGTGTGGTATCGCTGGTCTATGGCATCATCAACGATGCGTCGATAAATATTTTCTGGGGAATCCTTATCATTCTGGGTGTGTTTGTACTCCACAAGGTGCGCAAGAAGGACTGGACAAAGCACTGGCAGGAGATGGAAGCCGAGCACAAGGCGCTTGAAGAGCGCGACACACTGCGAAAAAGCGCTGCTGACGACGCGCGGAAAGCTGATACAGATGGAAAATAATCATGGTTCCATAATCCTGGCGTCTGCCTCGCCGCGCCGCACCGAACTGATGGCGCTGGCAGGCATTCAGTTCAGCGTGGTACCGGCTGATATCTGTGAAGATGTTCTGCCGGGGGAGGCGCCTGCCGATCATGTCATACGCCTCTCACGCGAAAAAGCCGATGCGGTGGCAACGACACATGATGGCCGCTTCTTTATCGGGGCTGACACTATTGTGGTGCTGGATGACGCCATTCTCGGCAAACCGACCGACGCAGCTGATGCGATGCGGATGCTGTCCGGGCTGTCCGGCAGGGATCACGAGGTCATCACCGGCTTCACGGTCTTTGACAAGATCAGCGGGGTACACATCAGCCGTAGTGTCTGCACGGAAGTAACGTTCAAGGCCTTGGAGGAAAAAGAGATTGCCGCATATATCGCCACCGGCTGTCCCATGGACAAGGCCGGAGCCTATGCCATCCAGGGTGGAGCGGTACATTTTGTCCGTTCGATAAACGGTTCATACACCAATGTGATCGGCCTGCCGATGACGGAACTGTATGAAGTCCTGCAGACCATGCAGGCAATCGGGTAACCACACATGAGCATCTCCCGCAACCTTGCCCAGATCAAAGAGCGCATCCGTGCAGCAGCAGAAAAAGCCGGACGTGACCCGGCAACTGTCCGCCTGGTTGCGGTGTCAAAGACCCGTCCGGCAGCGGATATCATTACGGCCTTCCAGGCCGGGCAGACCATTTTCGGAGAAAATTATATTCAGGAACTGGTACCGAAACTGACTGAGGTGCAGGATGCGGTCCAGTGGCACGTTATTGGCCATCTGCAGAGCAATAAAGTCAAACATATTGCCGGTCGGGTAGCGATGATCCATTCCGTTGACCGCATGTCACTGGCCCGGGAGATTGATCGTCAATGGGGCATCTGTGGCAAGATTTGCGACATACTGATCCAGGTGAATATTTCCGGTGAACTCACCAAATCGGGGACTACCGAGGAGGGGGCGATTCAACTGGTGCGGGAATGCGCCCTGCTCCAGAATATCAGGGTAAAGGGGCTGATGACGATGCCTCCTTTTTTCGATGACCCCGATGCAGCGCGGCCCTATTTTGCCGAGCTCCGGCGTCTTTCGGAAGCTGTTGCCGCTCAACAGATTACCGCTGTAGACATGGGAGAGCTTTCCATGGGGATGTCCGGTGATTTTGAAGCGGCTATTCAGGAGGGTGCTACTCTGGTGCGGGTCGGCACGGCCATCTTCGGGAACAGGTGACCATTACAGTTCCGGAACCGCTTTCGGGATCGGCGCCACATCGGGGCGGTCCATTTCCTCAATATATTTCAGTACAAAACGCTGGGCAGCTTCGACGGCTCGCGATATCTCCCACTTTTTCAGATCACGCTCTTCCACCAGGTTACTGACTCCGCGGATTTCAAGACAGTCAACACCGCACCGCAGACAGACCTGTGCCACCGCTGCCCCCTCCATGTTTTCGATCAGGGCATTCCAGCGCTGCGATAGTTCAGCGCCCTGCCGGCTGGTGCCGCTGCAGGTTGAAACGGTTGCAAAGCGCCCCCGCATGAGAAAGACGCCACAATAATCAGCCAGCTGCATGGCCTTTTCCGAGGCATGCCGGGAAAGCGGCAGCACGTTATAGCAGCTTCCCCCACCATGCCCAAGTGAAGGAAGATTCATGTAGCGAAGATCTTTCCAGCCATTCGCAACGACCACGCCATCATCAGCCAGAACCTCCTCGCTGGCGACCACCAGATTGCCGATAGAAAGTCCACTGCCGATATACGCTCCGGCACAGCCGGTATTGATCACGAGGTGCGGGTGGTAGCGGTCAATCATGACGGCAGCGGTTGCTGCTGCGTTGACTTTTCCAACGCCGCCGGCACAGGTAACAACACGCAGGTTGCCGATGGTGCCTTCGATATACTCAAACCCGCCTGTTTTTACCCGGCCGGAATGTTCAAGCGCCTTTGCCAGCAGCTCAATTTCCTGCGGCACGGCCGCGATGATGACAATTGGTTTCATGTGGTTTCCGTTGGCGACGCCAGCCGTTTCCGTTCCCGGAATGCCTGCAGATCCTCAGGCGTGTCGATATCCTGCCATTCAGGCAGCAGGGCAGCCGCCAAGCCTGAATCGTGCACTGCGGCCAGACTCTGCTCAAGAACAGCGGCACTGCTCCAGGGAATCTTCGCAAAGAGCTGTCCCCATACCTGGCGCAACCCGAGCAGGTAATAGCCGCCATCCTTACTCGGCCCAAAGACGACATCAGCCTGAGGAACCGCCAGCAGACGATAAGCTTCCATAATATAAGAAAGTGGCAGGTCGGGAGCATCGCTGCCGATAATGCAACAGGCTTCGAAGCCGCGTGCAAACATTTCTTCAAACGCCGCCTGCATGCGCTGTCCCAAGTCGCCAGAAATCTGACAGCGGGAGTTGCAGCGATACCGTTCAGCCAAAAGCGGCAGCAACGCTTCGTCACAATCCCAGAAGACAACAGGTTCGATATCATTTAACTGCCGGGTGGCTTTCAGTACCTCCTGCAGCATCGTCTCATACAGTTCAGCAGCGGTCTGATCGCCAAATGTCGCCGCGAGTCTTGTTTTCACTTTTCCGGGGATCGGCGCGCGGGCGAAGACAAGCAGTCCTTTTTTCATCGACGATCCAGCTCCACTGCGGCATAGGCCGAATGGTTGTGGATTGACTCGAAATTCTCCGCTTCGACAGAAAACCAGGTAATGTTATCGAGAGCCGCCAGGCGGGAATGGGCTTCGCGCACCATATCCTCGACAAAGCGAGGATTTTCATAGGCCTGTTCGGTGACGAACTTTTCGTCGGCACGCTTGAGCAGGGAATAAAGCGGGCTGGAGCCGCACTGTTCGATCAGCTCCACCAGATCTTCGATCCAGATGAAGTCCCGGTACCGCACCCGCACGGTCATGATGCTGCGCTGGTTATGGGCGCCAAAGCGCGACAGTTCACGGCTGCAGGGACAGAGCGAGGTAAGCGGCACCTTGATGCCAAGCACAAAATCGAGATCATCTGTCATGGAGGCGCTGAACTCGCAGGTGTACTCCATCAGACTCTTGGCACCTGAAATCGGCGCGGCCTTGTCGATAAAATAGGGGAACTGGATTTCAAGGTGGGCGCTCTCGGAGCCGAGCTTTGATTTCATCTCTCCCAGAATCGTCTCAAGCTTGTCGAGGGCGATCTGTTCGCGGTACTTGTTGAGAATCTCCACAAAGCGGCTCATGTGGGTGCCCTTGAACTGATGCGGCAGATCAACGTACATATTGATCTTGGCAACCGTATGCTGCAGGGTACGGTTCTTGTCCATCACCACGATCGGATAGGTAATATCCTTGACTCCGACCTTGGCGATCGGGATACGGCGGGTGTCCGGGCGTTTTTGCATGTCCGGCATCGGCGCCGGGCAGGGGGGGGCAGCTGTCCTTTTCATAGTTTTACTTCCGGTTTCAGATTGACTCCCAACACCGTGCCAATCTCGTTCCAGATGCCGTCGCGCCCCTCTTTGGAGAGAGCCGAAAACGGGAGCATCATCCCTTTGTCACGCTTGATTGCAGCAGCGATGATCCCCTTCTGCTTGGCCTGTTCATTTTTCGACAGCTTGTCACACTTGGTCACCACCAGGATCGGCGGAATATTGTACATTTCCAGCCAGCGCAACATTTGCAGGTCGCCGTCGGACGGCACCCGGCGGATATCGAGGATCAGTACGACCGCTTTCAAAGACTCGCGGGAGGCGAGATAGGCTTCAATCATCGGACCCCACTGTTTGCGCAGTGCCGGTGGCGCTTTGGCATACCCGTAGCCGGGGAGATCAACCAGAGTCAGGATGCTGTTGATGTCAAAAAAATTGATCAGCTGGGTCCGACCGGGGGTTGAGCTGGTTCGAACCAGTCCCTTACGCCCGGCCAGCACGTTAATCAGCGAGGATTTTCCAACGTTGGAACGCCCGACAAAAGCCACCTCCGGAAGCCCAGGCGGTGGATAGTCCTTCGGTTTTGCAGCACTTTTTATAAAATCGGCCTGAAACACATTCATGAATACGCTCTCCTTGGAAGTGGCATTATAGTGTTCCGGACCATTCAGATTCAAGTGCTTAATTCCTCTGGAGCATTTTTGTGGTATCATTCAAATAGCACATGGCGTTCACTATTAATGTATGGTATATGAAAAACGCTGTTACTATAGCTTGTTTGTTTTTTCTCTTACCTGTTCCCAGCGGGTTTCCATGACAGCATTTTCACTGGACATACTGCTATTTGCCCTGAAACTGGCACTGGTATTTTTGGTTATCCTTACCCTGGCTGCCTATCTGGTATTTGCAGAGAGGCGTGTCCTGGCCTGGGTCCAGGACCGTAAGGGTCCCAACCGTGTCGGCCCGTTTGGTCTCCTGCAGCCGCTGGCAGACCTGATCAAACTTCTCACCAAGGAAGACGTTGTCCCGAGTGCCGCCGACCACTGGCTGTTCTATCTGGCCCCGGCCATGGCCGCCATCCCCGCTATTTTAATCTTCGCCGTAATTCCTTTCGGAGCGCCACTGACGATATACGGCCGCCAGCTGCAGCTGGTTGTTGCCGATCTGAATGTTGGTTTACTGTTTTTCCTGGCGCTCTCGTCGATTGCCGTCTATGGAGTGGCAATCGGCGGCTGGGCTTCCAACTCCAAATATTCACTGTTGGGGGGCATTCGAGGTTTGGCACAGCTGATATCCTATGAGTTGTCAATGGGACTCTCGTTGGTTCCGATAGTCATGCTGTCACGCTCATTTAATCTGAGCGATATTGTTGCAGCGCAAGAGAGGGTCCCCTTTATTGTCTACCAGCCTCTGGCTTTCATCATCTTTCTGATCAGTATTACCGCCGAATGCAAGCGCATTCCGTTTGACCTCCCCGAAGCCGAAGGAGAACTGGTGGCAGGTTTTCATACCGAATATTCCGGAATGCGCTTCGGCTTATTTTTTGTCGGTGAGTATATTAACATCATTGTACTCGGAGGACTGGCGACAACCTTTTTTCTCGGAGGATGGCACGGCCCGTTACTGGCACCGGTTGTCTGGTTTTCACTGAAAACGCTCGCATTCGCGTTTTTCTTCATCTGGATGCGCGGCACGCTGCCCCGACTGCGCTATGATCAATTGATGCACTTCGGCTGGAAGGTACTGACGCCGCTCGCGTTGGTAAACATCGTGGTCACCGGGTGGTGGCTCGCACTGAAGTAATATTTATACGGGCACGACTGCCCGATCTTGTTCCCACGGGAGGAGTCGAATATGGAAAGCGTGAATGCAAAAGACCGTCATGGACATACCCCGCTGATCAGTGCCTCCAAAGAAGGGCTCAAGGATTTTGTCATGGATCTGCTTCACCGTGGCGCCGACGTTACGGCCAGCAGCGATAAAGGCAAAACGCCCCTTCACTACGCAGCGGCAAACGGGCACACCGAGATTGCCAGGATGCTGATTGAAAAGGGTGCCGACGTTGATGCCCGTGATCACGAAGGACATACACCGTTGATGCTGGCCGCTATTTACGGCTGCAGCCAGACGGTACAGGCACTGCTTGACGGGAGCGCAAATCCGGCGTTAAAAACTCCGGTCGGGAACACCGCCAGCCTCTATGCCGCAAACAACAACCATCCGCTGACGGCAGCGCTGCTGAAAAAAGCCGAGCGAGCAAAATGAGTGTTTTCTCCGACACTCGCGCCATTCTGGGCGGTTTCCGTGTTACGCTTGCTCACATGCTGCGCACGCCGGTAACAATACAGTATCCGGAGCAGAAACGGACTCCCTACCCCCGCTTTCGGGCTCGAATTATTCTCACACGCGACCCTGACGGTGGTGAGCGCTGCGTAGCCTGTTACCTCTGCTCTGCCGCCTGCCCGGTTGACTGCATTTCAATGCAATCGGCCGAAAAGGAAAATGGCCGCCGCTATGCGGCCTGGTTCCGGATCAACTTTTCGCGCTGCATTTTCTGCGGCCTCTGCGCCGAAGCATGCCCGACTCTGGCAATACAGATGACACCAGACTACGAAATCTGCAAACGCGATATTATGGATCTGGTTTATGAAAAGGAGGATTTGCTGATCGACGGCTGCGGCAAAGATTCATCATACAATTTTTACTCACACGCGGGAATAGGCGTTACCCAGCCGCGTGGAGAAGGCCGGGAAGAAAGCAGACCCGTGGATATCAGATCGTTACTGCCATGATAGATCAGACCATTTTCTACATACTGGCGGCCGTTGCCGTCATCGGCACCATTCTGGCCATCACCGAAAAGCACCCGGTACATGCAATCATGTTTTTGGTCACCTCGCTATTCAGCATGGCGGTCATCTTTTTCCTGCTGATGGCGCCACTGGTCGCTGCCTTCGAGGTTATACTTTATGCCGGTGCCATCATGGTGCTCTTTCTGTTTGTCATCATGATGCTCGATCTGGGACATCCGGAACAAGGTATGTCGCCCGGTTGGCCGATATGGTGGCCGGCGCTGCTGCTGTCAGCCATCAGCATCACGTCGCTGGTTGTGGTGATTGTCTCGCACCGCGCAGTAATGGCCGAGCCTCCTGCAGCCTTGTCAATTCGCGACGTTGCGCGGCATCTTTTTCAAGAGCACGGACTGGCGGTCGAGCTCGTGTCGCTGCAACTCCTGTTTGCCTTGGTAGGCGCTCTCTATCTCGGCAAGCAGCCCACAGGGAGGGATGCAAAATGATCGTTCCTTTTGAACACATCCTGATCCTCGCCGGATTGCTGTTTTTTATCGGTATGGGGGGGCTTTTGGCGTGGCGCGCCAATCTGATCATGATGCTGGTCAGCATTGAAGTCATGCTGAATGCGGTCATGCTGGTCTTTGTGGCCGGTTCGGCCAGATGGGGAAATGCCGAAGGGCAATTTTATGCCATCTTCATCATGGCACTGACATCTGCCGAGGTATCTCTGGCACTGGCGATGGTCGTCTATCTGCACCGCCGCAAGCATACGGTCAATACGGATATGTTCAGCGAGCTGAAGGGGTGACATGAAACTGTACCTTGCGCTCATACTCCTGTTCCCGCTCTCCGGAGGTCTGTTCAACGCCCTGCTCGGCCGTTCTCTGCCGCGGCGGGTGGGCGAAGTCATCGCCTGCGGCGTGATCTGGGGCGCCTTCGCCTGCTCCGTCCTGGCCTTCCTGCAGTTCACCGCACCGGTGCGGATCGAGTACGCCTCCTGGCTCTCCGACTTCGACTTCAAGGCCCCCATCGCCCTGTACCTTGACCAGCTTTCTCTCAGCCTGATACTGATGATCACCTTTGTCTGCGCCCTGATCCACCTTCATTCGGTCGGCTACATGAAGGATGACCCATCGCATGCCCGCTACTTTGCCCTGCTGAACATCTTCGTTTTTGCGATGCTGCTGCTGGTTCTGGCCGAAAACCTGCCGCTGCTCTATCTGGGGTGGGAAGGGGTCGGTTTCTGTTCCTATGCCCTGATCGGCTTCTGGTACACGGAGGAAAAAAACGCCACCGCCGGGCGCAAGGCGTTTATCGTCACCCGCATTGGCGACACCGCCCTGGGCATTGCCATGGTCTGGATGTTCAACCTTTTCGGCACCGTATCAATCAGCGAACTCAACGGCATGGGGTCTCTGGTACCGGCCGGGATCATTACCGTTCTCGGAATCCTGCTCCTGATCGGTGCAGCCGGAAAATCGGCCCAACTGCCGTTGTCAGTCTGGCTTCCGGATGCCATGGCCGGCCCGACACCGGTCTCCGCCCAGATCCACGCCGCCACGATGGTCACGGCAGGTGTCTATCTGCTCGCGCGCATGTACCCACTGATCGGCGCTTCACCCGTAACCCAGGCAGTCATCGCAATCACCGGCGGCGTGACCGCATTTTATGCCGCAACCTGTGCCTGTTCCCAGCGCGATCTGAAACGCATTCTTGCTTACTCCACCATCAGCCAGATCGGTTACATGGTGCTGGGTGTCGGCGCCGGCGCCCTGACCGCTTCGACTTTTCACCTGTTGACGCACGCGTTCTTCAAGTCGCTGCTGTTTCTCAGCGCGGGGTGTATCATCACCGCCCTGCACCATCAGCAGGATATCTTTCGCATGGGGGGGCTGAGAAAACAGTTACCTTCCGTCTACTGGCCATTTCTGGCCGGTGCGCTTTGCCTGTCCGGCTTTCCGGGAAGCGGGGGGTTCTTCAGCAAGGACGCCATTCTTGGGGCAGTTTTTGACCGGGGCGGCCCGGTGTACGGCCCCCTGTACGCACTTGGGCTTCTGACTGCGCTGCTGACCGCCTTCTATACATTCCGCATGCTGTTCGTGGTGTTTCACGGGGAGACTTCGACTCCGGGCATTCATCAATCGATGGGCAAAGTTACACCTGTCATGACAGTAACTCTTATCCCGCTCGCCCTGATTGCGTTGTTCGGCGGCATCCTTAATCTGCCTGAGTATTGTGGCGGTCGCGGTTTTCTGTCGGTTTTTCTTGGCGCTCAGCCCGGCTTTGCACCGATATCAGGCACACCGTCCGCAACCGAGATTTCCCTCCAGATTATTGCTGCAACGGTCAGCCTGCTGGGGCTGGGGCTGGCGTGGTCACGCTATTCCGGCGGGCGCCGGGCAGAATCACTGAGACGAGAGGAAGCCGGCCTGCCTTTGAGCGGCTTACTGCTGAACGGGTGGTACCTTGACCGTCTCTACCGAGTGCTGTTTATCAGTCCTTTTGCCTGGGTAAGCCGTTTCTTATGGAAGGGGATAGACGAAACTGTTATTGACGGCACATTGGATGGGCTGGCACGCGCGACAATGCGGCTGGGCGAACTTCCCGCCAGCTGGAGCACGGGTCGGGTAGCGACATCGCTGGTCGCTCTGGCTGGTGGAGTGGCTGCGGTGCTGGGATATATGGCCTGGCTGCTTGCCTGAGTTTCCAAGTTGAAGAGGCGAAAAATCACCGTTTTTCGCCTCTTCAACTATAATTATTACCAGCAGGGCTACTTATGCACGCATTTCAGTTTTGCCTGTCCGGCTTCTTCCTTGCGCGTTTGCAGCATGCGGTTATTTTCATCGACAAACACTAGTTTTGGCTCATATTTTATCGCTTCAGCATTTTCCATGGTAACAAAGCTGGCGATAATCACCAGATCCTTCGGTGCCATGAGGCGCGCCGCAGCACCGTTCAGACAGATTACTCCCGAACCTCGCTGTCCTTCAATGGCATACGTTTCAAGACGGTTGCCATTGGTTACATTCCAGACGGCGACCTTTTCATACGACACGATGTCGGCCGCATCCATCAGGTCGCGGTCGATGGTAACACTCCCCTCGTAGTGCAGGTCAGCACCGGTAACAGTGGCACGGTGGATTTTGCTCTTCAACATGATTCTCTGCATGATTACAACTCCTCTCCAAGTACGGTATTGTCGATCAGTCTGGTTTGCCCAATTTTTACTGCCAGAGCAAGCAGGGTGCTGCTGTCAGCCAGTTCCTGTTCCTGCAACTGCACCCCATCACGAAACTCAACGTAGTCAATGGCTGCAGCTGGTTCCCCTTCAATAACGGCACGTGCTTCCCTCGCCAGAACGGCAACGGAACGCTCGCCGGCGGCAAACAACTCGCGAGCTTTTGTGATGGCATGATACAGGCAAAGGGCGCTCTGCCGCTCACTCGGAGACAGATAGGCATTACGCGAACTCAGCGCCAAGCCATCCGCCTCGCGTACTATCGGCATCCCGACAATCTCAACCGGCATATTCAAATCCTCGGCCATACGCCGGATAACTGTCAGCTGCTGAAAATCCTTGCACCCGAAAAGCGCTACGTCGGGGCGGACAATATTGAACAGTTTGGTGATTACCGTTGCCACGCCGTCAAAGTGCCCCGGCCGGCGTGCACCGCAGAGAGGCTGGGATATATCCCGAACGGCAACCCCGGTCTGAAACCCGTGCGGATACATTTCGGCCGCACTCGGGATAAAGACGATGTCAACACCGCATGCGTCGGCGAGCTGAAAGTCTCGCTCCATATCTCGCGGGTAACTGTCCAGGTCTTCATTTTTCCCGAACTGGATCGGGTTGACAAAAATCGAGAGCACCAGAACGTCTCCCCGTCTGCGCCCCTCCCGCAGCAATGAAGCGTGCCCCTCGTTCAGATACCACATGGTAGGGACGAACGCGATGCGGCGCCCCTCCCGTTCGGGAGCGATCGCAAGCGCCTGCATGTGTCTAATGCTGTTGATTATCTTCATCTGATCCTCAGGAAAAAGAATGTTCTTCTGTTGGAAATTCGCCGTTCCGGACTTCGGCAACATACTGCGTGACAGCTGCTGATATTAGCGGAGACAGATCAGCATAACGTTTGACAAATTTAGGTGAATATTTTTCACATAAGCCAAGAATATCGTGAATCACCAGTATCTGGCCATCACAGGACGAACCCGCCCCAATACCGATGGTTGGAATAGTCAGTTCCGCAGTGATCTCAGCCGCCAGCGCGGCGGGTATCCCTTCCAGCACGACCGCAAAAGCGCCGGCATGCTGGACAGCAAAGGCATCATCCATAATCCGCTCGGCCTGGTCGCTTCGCCCCTGGACCTTGTAGCCGCCCATGCGGTGAACCGACTGTGGTGTCAATCCGATGTGCGCCATAACCGGGATATCAATCGAGGACACGGCCCGGATAACGTGAGCCATATTACTGCCCCCTTCCACCTTCACCGCTTCTGCGCCCCCCTCCTTGATCATCCGGCCACAATTCCGGCAGGCTTCTTCAATGCCGGTATGGTAGGACATAAACGGCATATCTGCGACCACGAGAGCTTTTGGATCAGCACGTATTACCGCCCGCACATGATAGAGCATTTCGTCCATGGTAACCGGCAGGGTCGTTGCGTGGCCAGCCACAACGACACCAACCGAATCACCGACAAGGATGACGTCGACTCCTCCGTCATCAACAAGACGCGCAAAAGGAAAATCATACGCCGTGAGTGCCGTAATGCGCTGGCCATTCTGTTTCATTTTAAGTATATCAGGTATCGTCATTTTCTTTTTCATAGAGTTCCCCACCCCCATAAACAGGGCACGTGCATTAAACTGAATTTTCTACCTGAAGCTACAGAAATCCACTTTGAACGTACACAAACAAAAAAACGCGCCGGAGGGCGCGTTATAAACGGTCAGATCGGGTCGTACGAAACCTCTCTGTGGGGCTAGTACCCCTTCCGTCCCGGTTCGCTGCCAAATCCGTGCGGTATGTATTGGTGCTTACTGCGCCAATTTCAGATCAACTCCCGTATCGGGTAGCCGTCATGGCGAAATGATAAAATATCAGAGCCTGCTGTATAAATCCAGATATTTATTTTTTCCTATCTCTCGATCGAATGCGATCACAGCGGACAGGTCAGGCTTTTCATCTGTTCAAGTTCTTTGACAACCTCCGCACTCTGCGCCCTGCGCATCTCCATATTATCAAACATTTCAGCAACCATGACGCCGACAGATTCCACATTGCGACGTATCAGCCTGCCATCATCGACCTGACGTGATGTTGAGTTAACCATCTCGTGGGTCATATCCTTGATTGTTTCAATGGACCGGGCGATGCTCCGTGTGGCTTTGGACTGATCCGTCGACGCGGCAAATATCTGAGAAGTCATGGAGCTGATCTCTTCCATGGAACGCGCCACCAACTGGACACTGGTCACCTGCTCCTGTGTTGCCTGCTTGATCTGCTTGGTCATTTCAAGAGAACAGGTAGAGCTGTCAAATATCGCCTTGAGTGATTCCCCCGTGGTATGCCCCAGATCGACACCACGGTGAACCAGGTCCTTGCTTATGCCGATATTATTGGCGGCAGTTTTTGACTCCCTCATGATTTCTTCGATAATCGAGGTAATTTCACCGGTTGAATGGCCGGTCTGGAGCGACAGATTGCGAATTTCGTCGGCAACAACACCAAAACTTTTTCCGTATTCACCGGCCTGGGCCGCAATGATTGACGCATTCAGCGCCAGCAGATTGGTGCGCTTGGTGATATCGTTAATGACGCTGACAATATTTTCAATACGGGTACTGTTTTCTGCCAGACGCTGGATGGCGTCAAACGAAAGGCCGACGGAAAGTTTAATTTCGTCAAGAGCATTAATCGTTTCCGTAACAACGGCCCGGCTCTCTTCAGCTCGCTCCTTTACCTGGAGAGAAACCTCGTGCGAAATAGCCGCATTCTGTTCGACATTGCCGATTGTGCTGTGAATCTGTTCCATGGCAGATGCTGACTGATGGACAACCCCTGCCAGATGATCGAGATTTCGGGTAACCTGCTCAATGGCAACTGAAATTTCATTGACGGCAGAACTGGTTTCATCAATAGATGCCATCACGCCTTCGGAAGCAGACGCAATAATAGAGGTCCCGTCGGCAACCGAGTCTACTCCATCACGCAAGTTGTCCACGTTTTTCGAATATTTGTCCCGGCTCGCCAGCAGGAATTTGAATGAACTCTCCATCTCAGACGTTAGTGTATCAATTGAAGTCAGCAAATTGATCCGGGTGATCGCGGAGGCCACCTGATCGGCGAAAAGCATGATGGTATCAACATCAGAATCATTGAGAGCACGATGGCTGTTTTTGTTATCGATCCCGAAAACGCCGATAGAATTATTCTTTACGACGATCGGACATAAGATAAAACTTTTTGAACGCAGAGGTGGCAGGCTGTTGTGGGGTGGTTTCAGATGGTAATCGGCAGGATAGCGTGAAATATCGTCAATCAGATAAACTTTACGATCATTAAAGCACTTGGCAATGACGCCGATGCTCGAATCTATCGGCATGACGACGTCAGCCGGGTTAAAATTTTCCGTGCCGATTGCGGCAAAGAAACGAAGCTGCTTGCCGTCTTCAGCCATTAAAATATTGACTCGTTCGTATCCCAGAATATCGTGGAGTCCTTCGGCGCACAACAGCAACACTTCATCAAGATTGAGTGATTTCTGAATTTTACTGCTGATCTGGTGAAAGTTCTTGATATTCCTGTCCAGCACCTTGTAACGATTTTCAAATATCTCTTTCTGTTCGCCAACTTCCTTATGGAGTATATTGAGTTCCGCAGCCCGCTCATGAAGTTCATCACCGTTCTTGCCGATCATAAACCCAAGCACCGCAAGGACGATGGCGGTGCCACCCCCCATATAACTGTATTGCGCAAAATGCTGGCCGTCTCGTGTAATGTCATAAAAAATCTGCTCAAGGATACCGCGCGTGGCATCATAATAAAAAAACAGCCTGATTGCGATCCAGCCAATCGGAGCAGAAACACCCAGCAGAAATCCGCCGACAGAAAACAGAGTTGAACGCCTTTTCATAATGCCTTCCTCAAGCCAGAGTCCCATTTTATTTACCTGGAAGCAAATTTTTCGTCAATGGAATGGCCGATCTCTTCCATAACTTTTTCAGCATCATCAATATTATAGGCAATGATATTTTTCAGATGCGTGTACGAATCAAGATCCATCTTCTCGAAGGTAAAGCCGGCACCATTTTCAGCTATACGGGTGACAATGCCGGTGAAATTCACCATAATTTCAGGCATGGTGCCGGTAAGAACCATGGTAATATCGGCGTGTTCCCCTCCTGAAAGCTGCTCGTTCGTGACCAGAAACATGCCGGCCATGCTGAGATCTTTAACCTCGCCCTGAAATTGACGATCGGCAATCCTGACAGTCGCCTCGACATTAAAATGTACACGGGAAAATTTGCGGGTGCTCATCAATCACCTCCTGCATATATGCTGACATTTACAGCAATCAGGCTTTACCGGCCGAACCAAGAACGGTTTCGTTCTTGTGCTTTACCAGCTTGATCAGCTCTTTACGCGCTTCCCCCAGATATTTGCGGGGGTCGAATTCCTTGGGATCCTTGGCAAAGTATTCACGAATCTTGGCAGTTACCGCCAGCCTGCCGTCGGAATCGATATTAATCTTGCAGACGGCGCTTGCTGCCGCCCTGCGCAGCTGTTCTTCCGGAACACCAACGGCCCCCTCAAGATTGCCGCCATATTTATTGATCAATTCAACGTACTCCTGAACCACCGATGAGGCGCCATGAAGCACGATCGGGAAACCGGGGATACGCTTCTCGCACTCATCCAGAATATCAAAACGCAGCGGCGGAACCGGCTGACCTGCCTTGAATTTATAGGCACCATGGCTGGTGCCGATGGAGATTGCCAACGAATCGACTCCCGTCTTCTTCACAAACTCTTCAACTTCTTCCGGCTTCGTATATGTGGAGTGTTCGGCCGAAACCTCATCCTCAATGCCGGCCAGAACGCCCAACTCCGCTTCCACCGTAACATCAAACTGATGGGCGTATTCAACTACCTTTTTTGCAAGAGCCACATTCTCTTCAAACGGAAGGTGCGAACCATCGATCATAACCGATGAGAAGCCGCTATCGACACAGGATTTGCACAGCTCAAACGAGTCACCATGATCGAGATGCAGACAGATCGGGATAGTTGAGCCGGCTTCACGCGCCATCTGCACCGCTCCCATCGCCATGCAGCGAAGCATGGTTTCATTCGCATAGCTGCGCGCGCCCTTGGACACCTGAATAATAACGGGAGAGTTGGTTTCAACACAGGCGGTTACAATTGCCTGAAGTTGTTCGAGGTTGTTGAAATTGTAGGCTGGAATGGCATATTTACCAGCCATCGCCTTGCTAAACATTTCTTTCGTGTTGGATAACCCTAATTCACTGTAATGAATCTTCAGCTTTTCCATCTCGTCCCCCTCGTGTGCGTTATTTGTGTAAAATCCACTCTCCAACCGGTATGTACGGTTGATACAAATACCATGCAGTTACCGTATAATCAAGGTGTAAACCACCAGTTTCAGATTGCAACCACACCGCACCGACTGGGAAGTTGAAGCAGATGCCAGTGAGCGGCACCCCATTCCAGGATAGCGGTGCAGGGATATCCGGCAAGTTTTTGAGGAGGATCCTGGCCAAGGAAGCGGAGGACCGCCAGTAGTAGCGCCGACTCCCTGCCGGCGACAGCGCCCAGTTGATGTGAAACCAGATGGTCGCGCTTGCTCAGTTTTGAGCCATCAGGCCCGACAACCAGGGGAAGGTGGCAGTAGTCCGGCTGCGGATAGCCGAGCAGACGCTGCAGATATATCTGGCGGGGGGTTGATGCGAGCAGGTCTTCTCCCCGCACCACCTGGTTCACACCGGCCAGGTAATCATCCACGACAACCGCCAGTTGATAGGCAAACGCCCCGTCACTGCGTCTCAGTACAAAATCTCCGGAGGTCACAGGAAGTTTTTGACATATCCTCCCCTTCCTGATGTCGGAAAAGCAGAGCTCCTCCTCCGGCACCCTGACCCGCCAGGAACGGACAACTGAGTCGGCTTTCGTCCCCCACCGACAGCTGCCGGGATACGGTATGCAATCGTCCTCGATATGAGGGGCTGACGCGCTTCGGGCAATCTCCTTGCGTGAACAGCTACAGGGATAGACAACTCCTGCCTGCTGCAGCACTGCAAATGCCCGTCGATACTCTTCCTGGTGTCTACTCTGACAGGCAACTTCGCCATCCCAGAACAGTCCGAACGACTCCAGGGTCCGCATGATATCATCTGCCATACCAGACACCTGGCGCGATGCATCCAGATCATCAAGCCGAAGCAACCACCGACCGCCTGCCTGCTTCGCCATCAGATAGCTCCCGACCGCCGCCACCAGTGAACCGGTATGGAGCGCCCCGGTCGGAGAAGGGGCAAAACGGCCGACAACATGGTAATCAGAGCGACTGTCCACAGCGGCTCAGTTGGTCAGCTGACATAGGAACAGCAATAATCGGTCACAACCCGCACCTTCATCAGAAAGACGGAATGTGCCGGCACGTTAAACGCTTCACCGCCAGCCACTTTCTGCCACTCAGCCCCGCCCTTCAGCTGCCACTCCAACTCTCCCGATAGAATTTCCATGATCTCGGCAACTCCGGTGGAAAATTCATATTCCCCGGCCTGCATAACACCCAGCGTTTTTTTAGTGCCATCAGCAAACAAGACCGAATAACTGACAACCTGGCCGCCAAAATAGATATTGGCCTTCTTGACAACGGTGACATTGCTGAACTCTGACATACTATCCTCCCGGAAATGGTGATATTTACTTGCTGCGCTGCACGCACAGGGCACAAAAAAACCCGCCTCGTTCAACAGCAGGTTCTCCTGAATAGCACTTCTACGCGGCAGTGGTCAATCAGTTGAATGTGCCCCTCAACAGATCGGCTTTCCAGGCAACGGTCGTGCGACCTGATCCAGGCGAGGCGACCAGTTCGGGAACGATTGTCGGAAGCGCAATTTTTACATGGCCATCTTCAACTTGGGCAAAGGCACGAGCCGACTTGGCCAACCCATAGGCCGTCCCGGCCAAAACGCCCGATGCGGCACCATATGCAATGAAGTTAAGGTTATCCAGCGGCTTGTCCTTGAAAACCATGATAGCACCGCCTACAAGACCGCCGATGGCAGCGCCATAAAATGCATCGGTGAAAACTTCCCTGATCGTATCATCTGAGGCGAACGCCGATGAAGCTGCCGATAAAAGTGAAACAAGCGTCATTACTGCGACAAGCCTTCTTATCTGTTTCATCTTGTGTCGTCCCCATATCTTTTTAATTTTCCGACTACTTTAGTAACATACTCGTGTGCACCCCGTCAAGCCGGTTTCAAATAACGATACGATATCAATGGGTTTTATCCTCCGTGAGCAATGGATACGGCCAACGCCTCTTCCTCATCCCGGCTGGTCACTTCACCATCGAGACGTGCCTGAAGCAGGCGTTCCTTGATGCGCCCCAACAGCGGCCCTGGCTCCAGGCCGAGTCCGCGCAGGTCATTCCCGTTCAATAGCGGGGCAACGGCACGCAGCCGGGTCAGATAGACCGATACGAACCTCCTGACCTGCTCACTGCTGGCCCGGGCAGCCATGTACAGCAACATCTCCAGGGTAAAACCGCTGAACCAGCCGTATAACTGACTGTTGGGCACTTCACCATCCTGCTTCAGCCGCCTCTTGATTGTATTCAGCGTGGTGAATACCAGGTGGCGCTGGCTGCAAAGCCGTACCGCCAGGCGCCCGGGAATTGCCAGGCGCCGGCAGGCATCACGAAACTCATCAGAGCTTAGCCCGTCACATAAGGCCAAAAAATATACCTGCCAGGGTTCGCAACGGTCCTCAAGATAAAGGAGCCGGAACCAGGCCATGACCTGCCCCGCCTCCTGAAGCACCCGCCCGGTTGCCGGCACGAGCTTGAGCGCGGGATGGATGAATGGCAGAAGTCCCAAGGAAGCCATACGCCCGATGGCGGCTGACGGCTCTTTTTCACGCAGGATCTGTACCAGCTCACTCATCAGCCGCTCACCCCCCAGCTTGTCAAGGAGATGCATCCGTACCGCGCTGCGAATCAGGTTCTCGGTATGGGGAGCGATGCGAAAACCAAGGCGCTGTTCAAAACGGATCGCCCGGAACACTCGAGTCGGATCCTCGACAAATGACAGGTTGTGCAATACCCTGACCACCCGTTCCTGAAGATCCTGCTGGCCGCCAAAATGATCAGTCAGATGACCAAAACGAGAGGCATTGATACAAAGCGCCAGCGTATTGACCGTAAAATCACGCCGGTACAGGTCATGCCGGAGCGAGGCCCGCTCAACCGTCGGCAGTGCACCGGGGGATTCATAATATTCCAGACGGGTGCTGGCCACATCGATTTTGCGGCCATCCGGCAGAACCAGCACCGCAGTACCGAACTTTTTATGGCTGCGCACCCTGCCGCCATGGCGTTCTGCAAAAGATTCCGCAAAAAAAACGCCATCGCCTTCAACGGTCACATCGATATCCAGATTGTCAACCCCCAGCAGCAGATCGCGCACAAAGCCGCCGACCGCATAGACCGCCAGCCCGAGCTCGTCACCGACCTTTCCTAGCGTGCGCAGGATTTCACGAATTTCCGGCGAAAGACGCTTGCCAAGCAGACCTGCAACCGAACGGGTTCGAGTCGGAACTTCCAGGGATTCAAGGTCATAGAGTGCGCCACTCTGGCCACGACGACCTCCGTAAATATGACGCATCAGATCGGTTCGCGTCACCGCTCCGGCAAGTTCCGCCCCTATAAAAACCGGAACGAAGCGCCGATTCCCGTTTACCATGTATGACTGAATATCCGTGAGGGGGGTATCTGGTGAAGCAGAGAGGTATTCGGTATGCATGAAGTCCGTCACCAAAGACTCACCCAACCCATGGTGCAGCGCCTTCTCAATAGTCTTGCGCGAGATGACGCCAGCCATCGATTCTCCGGCCATAACCGGCATGGCGTTGCAATTGTAGCGCGTCAAAAGCTCGCGAGCTCCGGCAATAGTGGTCGAGGCAGGCATAGTCTTGACCGGGGACGACATAATGCTCCCTGCAGTTATCTCACCTTTTACCGAGAGCTGCAGCAGCTCGTCAAGGCGTTCCAGCACCTGCTTCAGCGACTCATTATGCACGACCGCCGAAGCGGCAGTCGCATGGCCGCCCCCGTTGAACCCCTTCATGATTTCGCCGGCATCAATTTCCGGACTATGACTACGGGCAACAAGATAGACATGGTCTTCCATGGCTACCGCTAAAAACAGGGCATCAATATTTTTCATATCCCGCATCAGGTGAGCCAGTGATGCAATATCTCCGATATAGTAATCGCACGATGCATAGGCAATCGATATGGAAATTCCATTCACCGAACTCGTCTTGAGTGTCGTCAGCAGCTGCTTCAAAATTTCCATCTGCGCCCTGGAAAATTCCGGAGTCAGCGCATCACGGATAATGTCCAGCCGGGCTCCCTGCCCCAGCAGCCAACCAGCAACGCGGTAATCGTCCGGTGTTGTCGATGCGAACAGCAGACGCCCGGTATCTTCGTGGATGCCAAGCAGTATCAGGGTCGCCTCTTCAGCACTCAGCGAGACGCCCCCTTCCATCAATCTGGCGGCCAGAAGGGTGGAAGCGGAGCCGCTGGGGGCAATAGCCCCCCCGGTCGGCATGATGCTTTCATCCGTCACCGGATGGTGGTCATAGATATGAATTTCTAGGCCGGGACGATCCAGAATCTCTGCAAAGCGGCCGATACGCGTTGCCTGCTGGCAATCGACAACGATAAGACGGGTGATCGATTCCAGATTGATATCTTTCGCGCGGGCAAAATGCGGCAGGTAATCCGGATGGCGCTCGATAAAACTTCGAAGCCCCTTCTCCTGCGAGCCGGGAAATGACAGCATGGCGTCGGGATAGAGGCACAGGGCCGCTGTCATGGCACCGAGACAATCAAAGTCGGCATTTATATGGGTCGTTATGACATCCATAGACACCCGAAAATCCAGCGTACTTTTGCCAGGCATGTCATCCTGAGATTATTCCTCGCATGGTATCGACATTGACTTCAGGTGCCAGATGTCTTCGTTATAATCGTTGATAGTCCGGTCGGTGGAAAACTTGCCGCTACAGGCGGTATTCATGATGCTCATGCGGGTCCACCGTTCGCGATCCTGATAGGCCGCTGCCACATGCTGCTGGGCGACGACGAAACTGCGGAAATCTGCAGCAACCATCCATGGGTCCTGAGGTGAATAAATTGCGTTGATGATCGGATCAAAGAGACCGGCCTCAAACAGGTTAAAGTGCCCGCAGCACAGAAGGTTCATAACCCTCTGCAGGTCGTCGTCGTGGCTGATGATCCTCTGCGGGTCGTAGTCCCACCGTAATTCGTCAACCTCCTCGCTCGTCAGGCCAAACACGAAAAAGTTCTCTTCGCCGACCTCCTCGCGGATTTCGATATTGGCGCCATCGAGAGTGCCAATGGTTATGGCACCATTCATCATGAACTTCATATTGCCGGTTCCGGAAGCCTCCTTGCCGGCAGTAGACAGCTGTTCCGACAAATCGGTACCGGGACAGATGGCCTCCATGGCGGACACACTGTAATTGGGCAGAAACGCCACCTTGAGCTGGTCACCGACTGCCGGGTCGGCATTGATCACCTGGGCCACGCTGTTAACCAGCTTGATGATCAGTTTTGCCATGCCATAACCGGGCGCCGCTTTCCCACCGATCAGCACACAACGATTGGTCCACCCCGCCGTATCACCCCGCTTGATCCGGTCATACAGATGGATGACATGCAGTATGTTAAGAAGTTGCCGCTTATACTCATGGATCCGCTTGACCTGGACATCAAAAAGCGCATCCGGATTGAATGTAACACCACACTTCGCCTCGACAAGCGCTGAAAGGCGCATTTTATTGGCCTGCTTGACTTCGTGCCAGCGCTGCCGGAATCCGTCGTCAGCAGCACGTTCGGCGATACGCTTGACCTGCTGCAGGTCGGCCACCCACCCCTCACCGATTTCCTCGCTCATCAGCCGGCTTAAACCCGGGTTGCAGCGGGCAATCCAGCGCCGTGGCGTCACCCCGTTGGTCTTGTTGTTGAATTTATTCGGCCAGAGTTCATAAAAGTCGCGAAACAGACCTTGAGTAAGCAACTGCGAGTGCAGGGCGGCGACCCCGTTGACGGAAAAGCTCCCCACAATGGCCAGGTATGCCATCCGCACCTGGGGGACCGCTCCCTCTTCGATGATGGACATGCGCCTCATGCGTTCGCTATCGCCGGGCCAGCGACTGGAGACTTCCCTCATGAAACGGGCATTTATCTCCAGAATTATCTCCATAATCCGGGGCAATAGCTGGCTGAAAAGCGGCAGCGACCATTTTTCCAGCGCTTCAGGAAGCAGGGTATGATTGGTGTATGCCATCGTCCGACAGGTGATCTCCCAGGCCTGATCCCAGCCCATTCCCTGATCATCGATCAGAATTCGCATCAGTTCAGGCACG
This sequence comes from Deltaproteobacteria bacterium, assembly GCA_021781535.1. Taxonomy (GTDB): domain Bacteria; phylum Desulfobacterota; class Desulfuromonadia; order Geobacterales; family Pseudopelobacteraceae; genus JACRCG01. Next base: position 57,341 of record JAJXWO010000015.1, read on the forward strand.
GCACAGCTCGGATGGGTGTCGTTCAGTTGAAAGCAGTTATTAGCGGCAAATGTGCTGAAGTCGCCTTTACGCACTATCACCCAGCGCTCTACGACATCCTGAAGAGTCGCTGAAGCGAGAAAATACTGCTGCCGCAGGCGGAGTACCTTGCCGTTTTCACTGGCATCGTTCGGGTAGAGCACCATCGTGATGTTTTCGGCTTCGTTCTTGGTGGCAACGGATTCGGCATAATCGCCGGCATTGAATTCGCCAAGATCAAAAACATCGGTGGCAGCCGCTTTCCAGAGCCGCAGCGTGTTAACGGTGCCATTGCGATATCCGGGAATCGGGATATCGTAGGGGACCGCCAACACATCCCGCGTGTCGATCCAGCGAACGCGCAGTCCTCCGCTCTCGGTGCCATGGTGCTCGCAGCGGCCTCCGAAGCGGACCCGCTGGGTATATTCCGGGCGTTCCTGCTCCCACGGGTTCCCGTCCCGCAGCCAGTGATCCGGTTCCTCAATCTGGCGGCCATCCACAATCCGCTGGCGGAACATGCCGTATTCATAGCGCAGTCCATACCCCATCACCGGCAGTTGCAGAGTGGCACAGCTGTCCAGAAAGCAGGCCGCCAGCCGTCCAAGCCCCCCATTGCCGAGTCCGGCATCTATTTCGGCTTCTGCCAGCTCTTCCAGCTTGATACCGAGCTCATGCATCGCCGCCGTCGCGGCATCGGTAATGCCGATATTCAGCATCGCATTGCCGAGCGTACGCCCCATCAGAAATTCCAGCGAGAGGTAATACCCCTGCTTGCACCGGGACTCAACATACGTATAGCGGGTCTTCTTCCAGCGTTCCATCAATCGGTCGCGAACCGTCAGCGCCAGCGCCTTGTAAAAATATTTAACGGAATGGCAATATTTATTCTGGCCAAGCGTATAGGTGAAATATCTCCGGTAATCGTGTACCAGACCTGCAGCATCCAGCGGCAGCGGAGGCAGCTCCGTCAAACCGGGCGAGTTGATTGTCGTGCGTTTCTTTTTTTGAATCATTACGTGGTTTCCTCCCCTGCATCACCATTTCCGTGATGCACGCATCTGCTGTTTGATCTACCTCATTTGGTTAGACTGAGGACCGTACATGGTTTTGTAATTGAAGGCAATTCACAATGAACGTGTACACACGTTTACATCCGTAGAAAAATACCCTAAATTGATTCTACATCTTTTTCGTACATCTTCCAGCCACGCTTTATTTAAGCGAAAACGTATGGATATGACAGTCATATCCTGATATAAGATCAGATTGAAACAGATAATACGTACATACTCTTGAAGAGGAGCTTTTTACCATGCCCATCGAACCCATCCGGCTCACCCAGACCGTCAAAGGCTCAGGATGCGCGGCCAAACTTGCCCCTGGCGACCTGGCTCGGGCATTATGCGGACTTGATCTGCCCGTAGACCCGGATCTGATTGTCGGCATCGATAAAGCGGACGACGCCGGCGTCTACCGGATCTCGGACGACCTTGCCCTGGTCCAGACCATCGACTTTTTTCCGCCGATGGTTGATGATCCCTATAGCTTCGGTCAAATCGCCGCAGCCAACGCCTTGAGCGATATCTACGCCATGGGGGGCATTCCCAAGACCGCCATGAATGTCGTGGCCTTCCCGGCCAAAACCCTGGATATGTCAATCCTTCGCACCATTATTGAAGGCGGCCTGAGCAAAATGCGGGAGGCCGGAGTCGTTCTCGTCGGCGGCCATACCGTCGAAGACAGCGAATTGAAATACGGCCTGTCGGTGACCGGTTTCATTCACCCCGGCCGCATCCTGACCAAAAGAAACCTGCAGACCGGAGACCGCCTGATACTCACCAAACCGATAGGCACGGGAATAGTCTCCACCGCCATCAAGGCCGGGCTCGCCGACCAGTCCTTAACGGACAGGGTCACGCAGGCCATGGCGACCTTGAACCGTGACGCGGCCCTAACCATGCAGGACTTTCCGGTGCATGCCTGCACTGACATCACCGGCTTCGGCTTCCTGGGACATCTGGCAGAGATGGTGGTCGACTCGGGACACGGAGTGCGTATCACAGCGGCACATGTCCCAATGTATCCCGAAGCCCTGGAGTGGGCAGCCATGGGATTAATCCCGGCCGGAGCCTACAACAACAGAAACTTCAGAGGGTCTTTTGTCAATTTCGGCACTACCGTCACCCAAAGAGTTCAAGACGTGCTCTTTGACCCCCAAACCTCCGGGGGACTGCTGATTGCCGTTGCCGCCACGGAAGCAGAAAGACTCGTACATGCCCTGCACGCATCAGGGATCGAATCCGCCGCCATCGTCGGCGAAGTAATTGCGGAACCGGTTGACAGGATCATAGTAGCATAAACCACACATGGAGACTTGCATGACCAACGAACTTGATTGCCGTGGCCTCGGTTGCCCCGCCCCGGTGCTGAAAATCAGGGAGACCCTTGAAAAAGAGGCTCCTGCCGCCATAACAGTCCTGATCGATAATGAAGCAGCATGGCAAAATGTCTGCCGTTTCCTTGAGCACCAGAAATACACCATACGCACGGAGAAGCAGGGGGCCGTGTTTCAAGTTGTTGGCACACGGGAGGAAGGATCCGCCGCGCCCGCTAAAGCGCCCTCGGCAGCCGCAGCAAAAGAGCGGAAGGTCGGAGCTAAAAAAATCATGGTCATGGTCACGAGTGACCATATGGGGCACGGTGATGATGGCTTGGGGGATATGCTGATGTTTAACTTCCTGAAAACCCTGAAAGAGATGGGGCCCGATCTGTGGCGTCTCGTATTCGTCAACAACGGCGTGACCTTTACCGCAGAAGGCTCTGATGCTGTGCCCATACTACAAGAGCTCGCAGGAGAAGGGGTGCAGATTCTGGCGTGCGGGGCCTGTCTGGCGTACCTCCATTTGCTGGACAAGATACAGGTTGGCGAGGTGTCAAACATGCTCGATATCGTCACCGGTATGCAGCTTGCCGATAGTGTTGTCACTATTTGAGCGATGGTGTTATTTTTCTTTCTCTGAAACAAAAAAATGTCAGTTAAAAGTGGCAATTTCCGTCAGGCAACCATCCGGGACCGTCACTTCATTTCTGTCCTAGCCCGGCGAAATGACCTCCAGCAAGGAGCCACAATAATATCTGGCATAAGGCACGCTTTATGCTAAGTAATCAGTACATTAAATAACAGGATATACGAAAATACTAAACCATCCGCAAGGGTGGGACGGAAAGCCTATAGGGTCTCTCTGAGACAGCCGGGTCGCCGAAATATCTTAATGGTATTGGCGACCCGGCTTTTTTTGCCGGAAAAAGGCACCGGGCACAGGGCCCGGCAGTAGGAGACCGCAATGTCCCACTTTAAGAAAAGAACGACCGGTTTATTCCTTACGCTATTAATCCCCGCCGTTGCACTGGCCATCAGCATGGCACCGTCAATAACCAATGCCGGATCACTCCTGCTGCTTCTGCATCATGACGTTGTCGCCCCACCACCGGTAACTCCGCGACAGACACCCAAGCGGTCAACAGATATCGGTCTCAACGAGAATGGCGATCTGGTGATACAGCAACAAGATGTTTCCCTCACCATGGCCTACTCCCCACCTGATGACATTGTCAACCCTCAGGAGCGGATCAGAATGATACAACGGCAAAATTGTCCTTCCATCAACGGCATCAGCCTCAAGGTCAGCTTTCTGTTCTAAATAATCTCTGAATTTTCAGGGATGTCACGGCACACGCATTTGTTCCTTGCAAGCGATCTCTTCGCTCGCTTATACTCCGAACGAATGGAGTAGCCAATGCCTGAAAAAATATCGTTTACCCCTCACCTTATTGACACCCACTGCCTGATCGATGTAAGAACCCCGCTAGAATTTGAGGAAGATCACATTCCCGGCGCATATAATGTTCCTCTCCTCTCCAACGAGGAGCGGGCGGAAGTCGGGACCATACATAAACAGGTCGGACCGGCTGAAGCTCGCATAAAGGGTCTTGAGTTAACCTGCTCCCGTTTCCACGACATGGTTGGCCAGGTCATCTCCTTATCTGCCGGAAAGCCGATTGTGGTTTACTGCTGGCGCGGAGGATTGCGGAGTCTTTCAGTGGCCACGCTGGTCGAGATGTGCGGCACACCGGCACAGCAACTTGCCGGCGGGTATAAAAACTTTCGGGCCCATGTGATCGATTATTTTGAACGGTGCGATTTCATTTCTCCGCTCATCGTCATGCATGGCATGACCGGCACCGGAAAGACAGAGTTCATCAACGGGCTGGATACGTTGTCATGGGCGACCATCGACCTTGAAGGCGTGGCATGTCATAGAGGCTCCGCCTTTGGTGCCCTCGGACTGGAGCAGGATTTCACCCAGAAGCATTTTGAGACCACTCTATGGAATGCTTTCAGACAGTTGCCTGCCGGCAGACCCATTATTTTGGAAGGTGAAAGCCAGCGCATCGGGAAATACTCCCTGCCCGGGAACCTGTACCAAAAAATGGCAGAGAGCTGCAAAATATGGTGTCATGCATCCATAGAGACCCGCATAAGAAGGCTTTCCGTTGAGTATGCCCGCCCCGAATACAAGGAAGAGATGCGGGAAGCTCTGGAGCGAATCAAAAAAAAACTGGGTGGAACCCGTTATGCAGAGTTGAAAAACAGCATTGAAGAGTGGGATGTGAATGCGGTTGCCCGAGGCCTGATAGAAGGCTACTACGACAAAATGTACTATAAGCACCGCCCCTGGATACCGGATCTGGAACTGGAACTGGAAGATCTCGGCACGGCTAAAATCGAGCTGGAAAAATTCCTGGCTGCTTGGGCATAAACAATCTGGTTTTGTCCCATTCTTATTGAGGGTCAAAGAACCGTTTTCTTCCCCCTCCCCGTACCTTCCCCAAACCACCCAACAACAGGCTGCCGCCATCCATATCAGCCCAACCCACCACCCGGACAGACAATGGAGCAGTGGCATGATCCGGCGCCTCCCACAGAGAAAAGCCTGATCCCTGCCGCCACGCGGTTATGTGCCAACCCACCGGTTTATCTCTGAAAACAGGCCGCACGTAGAGCCCTGAAATACACTGAAACACCACCATATTCATCCGCTTCATCTGCTCAGTAAACATTTTGGAATTCTGCTGCCTCAATGCACCAGAAACCATCCCCCGTATTTTCGTAATTTTCCCTTATTAAATTCATATTTTATATTGACACAAGCCATTGACCGCCGGTATAAGTTTTCATACTGTGGAAAAAAGTGGAATATCGTGGAAAATAATGCCATAGAGGCGAGTATGTTCAGGGGCATTTTCGAGACAACCATAGATGCAAAAGGGCGAACCAGCCTGCCGGCCAGATTCAGGGAAATCCTCGCCGACACCCATGGTGACGAGCGTTTTTTCCTGACCAATTCTGTTCCGGTTGATCTGGGGGGCGGCCTGCACAGTTCCGGACTGCTGATTTTTCCCTACAAAGAGTGGTTTGTTTTTGAGGATAATTTTCGCGTCAGTAAAGGCTTCACCTCTGAGCAGCGCAAGAGCATCCTGCGAACGATTATTTCTCCCGCGCAGGAGTGTTCCGCCGACAAACTGGGACGTTTTCTGATCCCGCCGACGTTTCGCAAGATCGCAGCCCTTGATAGGGAGATCCAATTCGTTGGCACTATGGACAAGATAGAAATCTGGAGCATGAGCGAATGGGACAAAGTTCGTGCCCAGGATGTGAAAAACTTCCCGAGCGGCACTGAAGCAGCCGCAGAGCTTGGTCTCTAGTGGCAGATTTCCATCATCTTTCGGTTCTGCCGGATGAAGTCATCCGTTTTCTCGAACCGGCAGACGGCAAAACATATCTGGATGGCACACTGGGTGGCGGCGGCCATGCCGCATTGATTCTTGAGAAGGCTCCTGATGCACTGCTGATCGGCATCGACCGGGACCAGTCGGCGCTGGCAGCAGCGGGGGCACGACTGGCAGCACACGGCGAACAGGTGCGGCTGATCCATGGCGACTTTGCTGACGTCGCACAGCACATGAACGAGCTTGGCATAGCGGCCCTGGACGGCTTCATTCTTGATCTGGGAGTTTCATCACATCAACTGGACACGAGAGAGCGCGGCTTCAGCTTTCAACAGGATGCCCCACTGGATATGCGGATGGATACCAGCAGCGGCGAAACGGCTGCGGATCTGGTTAATGGGCTTCCGGAACCGGAACTGGAACGGATTATCAGCCAGTTTGGCGAGGAGCGCTGGGCAAAACGGATCGCATCTTTCATCGTCAAGGAACGGGCAGAATCGCTGATCACGACCACCTTCCGGTTGGTGGACATCATTAAAGGGGCGGTTCCCAAGGCTAAATGGGATGAACGGATTCATCCTGCCACCCGTACTTTCCAGGCTCTCCGTATTGCGGTAAACAGTGAGCTGGACAGCCTGCAACAAGGGATGCGTGCGGCTCTTGACCTGCTTAAGCCGGGCGGGCGGGGAGTAATTATTTCATTCCATTCACTGGAAGACAGGATCGTTAAACAGGTCTTTCGAGAATATGCCGAAGGATGCACCTGCCCGCGACAGTTCCCGGTCTGCGTCTGCGGCAATCAACCTCGGGTGAAGATCCTGACCAGCCGCCCGGTGACGGCAACGCAGGCAGAAACAGTCGATAACCCACGAGCTCGAAGCGCCAAGCTGCGAGCAGTAGAAAAATTGTAATCAACGAACGGTTCACGAGGTACTCATTATGGCACAAGCAAGAACCGATTATACAAAAGTCGCCGCACCGCGCGTCCTTGGCGGGATAGAAGTATCACCGCACCGAATAGACCTCTTCAAGTATCTTATGATCTGCATGGTTGTGTTTACGCTTGTATCTGTCTTCCATGTCTGGTCACGCTTCAAACTGGTGGAGCTCAACCTGCGGATATCCGAAGCGAGCCGCCAACTGAGTGCGGCAGAACAGGAGCAAAAGTGTCTGAGCCTTGAAGCCGCTTCACTTAAATCACCGGCACGCATCGAAACCATCGCCAAAAATGACCTTGGAATGACGCTGCCGACCGAGCAGCAGGTCATTCACGTCAAATGAAAGACGATCGGGAAAAATGGGCGCGAATCCGGATCGTCATGATCGGGACTGTTTTCGGCCTGCTATTTCTGACTGTGTCCGGACGTGCGTTTTATCTTCAAATTCTCCAACACGAAATACTCGTTAAAAGAGCGGACAAACAGCATCAGCACAAAGTTGATCTCACGCCGGGCCGCGGCAGCATCCTTGATCATAACGGCACCATCCTGGCCGAATCCATACATATGGATTCCTGCTATGCCGAACCGCACAACATCAAGGATGTTGACGGGACAGCCGGAGTGCTGGCCCCGATTCTGGGCATCTCAAAAAATGATTTGGTTGCCAAACTTTCAGCCGACAGATCATTCACGTGGATTGATCGCTACCTGGCACCCGAAGTCGCTACCCGCGTCAGAAACATGAAACTGCCGGGGATAGGGTTTGTTGCGGAATCCAAGCGTTTTTACCCCAACATGGAGATCGCCGCACATGTGATCGGCTTCACGGGGCGTGACCCAAATGGTCTGGAAGGAATCGAGCTCAAGTACGACAGTACGATTCTGGGCAATACCGGTTATATGATAACGGAGCGTGATGCTCTCGGCAGAAATATTGGTATAATGAATACAGTCATCAAGGACTCGTCCCCCGGTAAAAGCGTTGTCCTGACCCTTGACAAGACTATCCAGTTTATCACCGAAAAAGAGCTGGCCAAGGCAGTAAAGGAAAGTAATGCCAAAAACGGCATGGCGGTTGTTATGGAAGCAGATACCGGCAGGGTTCTGGCTATGGCAAACTACCCTACTTTCAACCCGAACTCCTATTCACGCTACCCATATGCGCAGGTACGTAATCGCGCGGTAGCGGATAGTTTTGAGCCCGGATCGACATTCAAGATATTTACCATCGCTGCGGCGATCGATTCAGGCCGTATCAAGGCAACCGACATATATAACTGTGAGAATGGCACATATCGGATTGCCGATCGAACAATCCATGACGACCATCCTCAATCACGACTGAGTGTCTCGGATATCATAAAATATTCGAGTAACATTGGTGCCGCAAAGATTGGCTTCAGGACGGGAGAAGAGCGGTTATTCACATACCTGCGCAACTTCGGCTTCGGTGAGCGAACCGGCATTGACCTGCCGGGGGAATCGACCGGAAACCTGAAACGGCACTGGTATGGAATTGACCTTGCGACAATTTCTTTTGGACAGGGAGTTTCACTGTCAGCCATCCAGCTCGCTACGGCACTTTCAGCGGTTGCCAATGGCGGCAATTTGATGAAGCCGTATCTGGTGGAACAGATCCTCGACGACGACGGCACTGTCGCACAAAAATTTGAGCCGCAGATAGTGCGACGAGTCATTTCACCAGAAACCGCTCGGAAAGTGACAAAAATGATGGAGACTGTTACCGGCCCCGGCGGCACCGGCACGAAGGCGGCGCTTGACGGGTTCCTGGTGGCAGGAAAAACCGGGACGGCACAGAAAGTCGACCCGGTAACCCACACGTACTCTCCGACCAAGCGAATCGGTTCATTTGTCGGCTTTGTCCCGGCCGACAAGCCGAAACTGACAATCGTCGTAGTCATTGATGAACCCCAGGGCGTCAGGTATGGAGGTGTTGTCGCTGCTCCCGCATTCAGAGAAATCGCACAGAGTTCGCTGGCATACCTCAAGATCCAACCGAACCTGCCAACAACGGCACTGTCCAAACTGGCTGACGCTCAGCCTGCTCCTGTTCCGGCAGCGGAATCACTGTCAGATGGAGATGCGGAAAATATGACTATCGATGGCGGAGCAATGCCGAACTTCAAAGGGATGAGCATGCGCCGGGTTCTGCAGGTGATGGAGAAGCGCGGCATCAACATCCGGCTGATTGGAAGCGGACGGGCAACCGAGCAAAGTCCGCCTTCCGGGCAGAAGATCCGGGGTGTCGGTGAAGTCTGGATTAAGTTTACCCCTTCAGCATGATGCTGAAAGCGCCTGCCGGGCTACCGGCCGGTTTTTACCGTTTTTAGTAAGTTAGAAGTTTATTTTATGCGGCTTTAGGCGGAAAATAAACTTCATTAACGCACGTATCCCGCTTGTCAGGGATACAGGAGAGCGCATGACACTGGGTGAACTACTTGAAAAACTGCCCGACACGGAGATTCATGGAGACACGACTGTCCCCATCAGTTTCCTGACCTGTGATTCTCGCACGGTTCTGCCGGGCGCCCTCTTTTTCGCCCTTCGTGGCACACAGGCGGATGGCCATCGCTATATCGAGAACGCCGTGGCAGCAGGTGCAGGCGCGGTAATTCTTGAGGATACGACTTCAACTCCATCTGGAATTCCCTGGGCAAAGGTGCCGGACGGACGTGCTGCCATGGGGCACATAGCAGCACTCTTCAATGGCGACCCAACTGCGACACGACCGTTGATTGGCATTACCGGAACCAATGGCAAGACGACGACGACGTATCTGCTGGAAGCAATTCTGGCTGCAGCAGGGCACCCGGCAGCGGTACTCGGTACGATCAGTTACCGATTTGGCGCGGCAACCATTCAGGCATCTCATACCACTCCGGAATCAACCGAACTGCAGAAAGCGTTCAGGCAGCTCGCGGACGCCGGAGCGCAGGCCTTCGTGATGGAGGTTTCCTCACATGCATTGGAACAGAAGCGGGTCGATGGGTGTCACTTTGACGTCGGAATTTTCAGCAATCTGACTCGGGACCATCTGGACTACCATGTTACCATGGAAAAATATCTGGATGCGAAAAGCCGCCTCTTTACCGACCTGCTCAAGCCATCACAAGAAAAACCGCGCCGCCGGGCAGTCGTTAACATGGATGATCCCTACGGGCAGGAAATTGCCCGTCGCTGCGCCTGTCCGGTAGTCACCTTCGGAATCCAAGGATACCATGACGTCACGACAGCCAACGTTTCCTCATCAGTAACCGGTATCCGCGCAACATTGATTACGCCGTCAGGAGAGCTTGAATTTGCTTCCCGCCTTCTGGGACGCTTTAACCTGTCCAACATCCTCGCTGCTGCTGCAGCGGGTGTTGCCCTTGATCTGCCGCTTCAGGCAATCAAGAGCGGCATTGAAAATCACAGCACCGTCCCGGGGCGTATGGAGCGAGTGGAAAACAATCATGACATCACCTGCCTGGTTGATTACGCCCATACGGGAGATGCACTGGAGAACGTCCTTACAACGCTGAAAGAAATAGCCACCGGAAGGATCATTACTCTCTTCGGCTGCGGCGGAGACCGTGATAACGGCAAGCGACCGATCATGGGCAGGATCGCCGCCAGCATGAGCGATCTGGCTATCGTGACCTCCGATAATCCACGCACCGAAGATCCGCTGAACATTCTGACACAGGTCAGGAGCGGTATAACTCCGCTCGGCCTCCGTGAATACCGTCATGATGAATTGACTGATGGCTTTATGGATAAGGGCTTTATACTTGTGGAAAATCGCCATGAGGCAATCCGGCTGGCGATAAGGCTGGCACGTCCCGGTGACATACTCCTGTTGGCGGGCAAGGGGCATGAAGACTATCAGATAATCGGAACGGTCAAACAGCACTTTGATGACAGGGAAGAAGCTTCCTCAGCCTTTACCGAGAGAGTGAAATAATGTTTACCATCACCGAAATAGGCCGTGCCACCGGAGGCCGGATTATCGGACAGGCCACAGGGGAAGTGACTGCGGTAGCTACCAACTCACGAACTATTGCCCCCGGCCAGCTTTTCGTACCGCTGCGTGGAGAACGTTTTGATGGCCATAATTTTATTCAGGAGGTTGCGGAAAAAGGAGTCACTGCCGTACTTGCTGAAGAACAGTGGCTTAAAACACACGAACTACCGGATTCCCTTACCTGCATAGCAGTAAAAAACAGCCTGCGAGCGTTCGGTGACCTGGCGGCGGAGTGGCGACGACGCTTTGACATTCCTGTTATCGGCGTGACCGGGAGCAATGGAAAAACAACGGTCAAAGAGATGCTGGCAACAATTCTGGAGCTGACCGGTCCAGGACTCAAAACGTCAGGCAACCTTAACAATCTGGTCGGTCTGCCGCAGATGGTCTTCCAGCTCCTGCCGGAGCACAGATGGGCAGTACTGGAAATGGGGATGAGCGAGCCGAACGAGATTGACCGCCTGGCATCTATTGCCGTTCCCCGCGTCGGGATTGTACTGAACGCTCTGCCGGCTCACCTGCAGAGCATGGGAACAGTTGAGGCGGTGGCGGCGGCCAAAGGCGAATTGCTGCATCGTATCGCTGACGGTGGCCTGGCGGTTGTCAACGCCGATGACCCCCGAGTCGCCTCGCTCTCCCAAAACGCATCCGCCCGCCGAATCAGTTTTGGCATTGACCGGGGCGAAGTGCGCGCCAAGGAAATCGAGCCGTTAGGCCTGGAAGGCCAGCGTTTCCTGCTCATCACCCCTCGCGGCGAAGCACCCGTCCACCTGAAAGCCTGTGGACGCCACAATATCTATAACGCCCTTGCAGCCACCGCAGCACTTCTGGAGAAAGTTGAATTGTCGATAATCGTCGCCGGTTTGGAAGCTTTTTCCCCGTACAAAGGTCGTTTCCAGATCGAGCGGTTAGGCGGTATCACGCTTATTGACGACAGTTACAATGCCAACCCGGCTTCTACAAAAGCCGCACTTGAAACCCTCTCACAGGTTGCTGCAAAGGGACATCGCATCGCCGTGCTCGGTGATATGCTGGAACTTGGAGAACACGAAGATGAAGCACATCAGAGCGTCGGAGTTGTGGCCGGACGAAATGTCGACCGTCTCTATCTGACCGGCGAACTGATGACAAAACATGCTGCCGAAGGTGCCCTGATGGCTGATATGCCACCTGAATCAGTGATCTGCTGCACAAGCCTTACGGAGATTGCCGGGCGACTGCGTCAAACCGTCACGGAAGGCGATGTAATTCTTTTTAAAGGATCACGCGGAATGACCATGGAAAAGGCGGCCACTGAACTGAGGGATCTGATGCAACACACCAAAGGGGAATAGCCCATGCTCTACCATATTTTTTATCCGCTCGCGACCGACATAAAACTGTTCAACATATTCAGATACCTGACATTCCGCACCATCTATGCCATGATAACCGCACTGATAGTCTGCTTTATTCTTGGCCCCTGGATCATCCGCAAACTGGAGTCCCTGCAGGCTCGTCAGGTGATCCGCACGGATGGCCCGGAATCGCATCTGCAGAAACAGGGCACCCCCACCATGGGTGGAGTAATAATTCTGGCGGCAATTGTCATCCCGACCCTGCTGTGGGCCGATCTCACCAATCACTATATCTGGATCACGCTTTTCATCACTATCGGATACGGGGCGATCGGCTTTGTGGACGACTACAAAAAAGTGGTCAAGAAAGATACCAAGGGACTTTCTGCCCGCCAGAAATTGTTCTGGCAAGTTTTGCTGGCCGGCTCGGCGGCAATTTACCTGTTTTTCAAGCCAGGTTTCAGCGAACTGCTCTATTTTCCGTTATTCAAGAATTTTCACCCCGACCTCTGGATCTGGTTCATCCCGTTTGCCACTCTGGTAATTGTGGGTGCCAGCAATGCCGTCAACCTGACCGACGGGCTTGACGGACTTGCCATCGGACCGGTGACGATCAATGCTGCCACCTACATGCTCTTCTCCTACATCGCCGGCCACGCCACGCTGTCGGCCTATCTGCAGATTCCTCGCGTGGTGGGTGCCGGTGAGCTGGCCGTGTTGTGCGGCGCCATGGTTGGTGCCGGCCTCGGGTTCCTCTGGTTCAACTCGTATCCGGCCGAGGTCTTTATGGGAGACGTCGGGTCGCTCTCACTGGGCGGGACGCTGGGAACCATCGCGGTGCTGACCAAACAGGAAATCCTGCTCGTGATCGTGGGAGGCATCTTTGTAATTGAAGCGCTTTCTGTTATCTTTCAGGTTGGCTCATACAAATATCGCGGCAAGCGGATCTTCCGCATGGCTCCGATTCACCACCATTTCGAACTTAAGGGCGTTGCAGAACCGAAGATCATCGTCCGATTCTGGATCATCACCATCATTTTGGCACTGGTAGCGATTTCCACTCTTAAGATGAGGTAGTATGCAACTGAAAGACAAAAAGACCCTTGTTGTCGGCCTGGCTAAAACCGGCGTGGCCTGTGCCCGCGTTCTGGCCTCAAAAGGCGCGCGGGTAACCGTCACCGACATGCGGAGCGAAACGGACCTGGCGGATCCATTGGCCGAACTGGCAAGATATACTATCATCCGGGAACTGGGACGCCATGATGTGGCAACGTTCCTGGCCAGCGACCTGATTGTGGTTTCTCCCGGAGTGCCTATGGACCTGCCGCAGCTGATTGCAGCGCAGCACGCTGGCCGGGAGATCATTAGCGAGATCGAACTTGCTGCACGCTTTATTACTGTCCCACTGGCAGCAATCACCGGCACCAACGGCAAAACCACCACGACCACGCTTCTGGGAGCAATCTTCAAACATAACGGCTATCACACGTTTGTCGGCGGCAACATCGGCAACCCGTTGATTGAACTGGCGGAATCTCCCCAGATCGTGGATCAGGTGGTTGCCGAGATCAGCTCGTTCCAGCTCGAATGGATCACATCTTTCCGCCCCACGGTGGCCGCGCTTCTTAACCTGAGTGAAGATCACCTTGATCGTTACCCGGATTACCAGACATACATCGATGCAAAGTTGCGAATTTTCGAGAATCAGACCGGTGATGATTTTGCGGTAGTCAACCGCGATGACGAACTGGTCTGGCGCCATGTGCAGGGGCTCAAAGCGACACTATTTCCCTTCAGCCGCAAAATTGAACTCGATGAAGGTATTTTTTTCAAAGACGGCGTAATCACGTATCGTCATGACGGTCACGAAGAATGCTTCCCCACCGCCGCCATCCGGTTGCAGGGGGTACACAACCTGGAAAATATCATGGCTGCGACGGCATGCGCACTGCTGCTCGGTTGCCGGCCTGATGAGACTTTTGAGACGATACTCTGTTTTGAGGCGCTGCACCACCGTATGGAGTTTGTGCGCGAAGCAGGCGGCGTCAGCTACTACGAAGACAGTAAGGCGACCAATGTCGGGAGTGTCGAGAAGGCCCTGGAAAGTTTTACAAACATCACGCTTATAGCCGGCGGCAAGGACAAGGGCGGTTCCTACGCCCCGCTGGCCCCGCTGGTCCGTGAGCGCGTGGAACACCTGATATTGATCGGCGAGGCGGCGGAACGGATGGAGCAGGAGCTCGGTGCGCTGACTGACACACACCGGGCAGCAACCCTGGAAGAGGCCGTGAGGATTTCCGCACGCATAACAGCTGCAGGTGGGACTGTTCTCATGTCGCCCGCCTGTTCCAGTTTCGACATGTTCCGTGATTATGAAGAGCGGGCGCAGAGATTTATCGCAGCAGTGAAAGCGTTGTAAAGCTGTCCGACACGTTTGACATGTCTGGCCGGCCAGAGGATTAAACACCTATGTTCAAAAAGCTGGAAGAATATGATCTGGTGATCATGCTGATGGCAATTGCCCTGACCTGTTTTGGGGTAGTAATGGTCTATTCGGCTTCTTCAGTCATGGCTGCCAAACGCTTTCATGACGGTTTCTTCTTCCTCAAACGCCAGGGCCTGTTCGCTTTGTGCGGCTTTGCAATCATGCTGGGAACCATGCGCGTCAACTACCAGTTCTGGCGCAAGCTGGCCGCTCCGATCCTGCTGGGGTGCATTATATTGCTGGTACTCGTGCTGATTCCCGGGATTGGCGGCAGCGCCGGAGGAGCGTCCCGCTGGATCAGGCTACCCGGTTTCAATCTTCAACCTGCTGAAATTGCCAAGATCGCCCTGATTATGTACATGGCCTATTCGCTTGACAGAAAACAGGATAAAATCAAACAGCTCGGTCCCGGATTTGTTTCATACATGCTGATCCTGGTCGTAATGCTGGGACTTCTGCTCAAACAGCCGGATATGGGTTCTGCGCTGACACTGGCAGCAGTCGCCATCATTATGCTCTTTGCAGCCGGAACACGGATGGTCTACATAATTTCGATATTCCTGATGTCGATGCCGTTCCTCTATTTTCTGGTAATGAATGTCGCCTACCGCAAACGGCGGATCCTGGCCTTTCTCAACCCGTGGCAAGACCCGCAAAACAGCGGTTTTCAGATTATACAGTCGTGGCTGGCATTCGGAACCGGTGGGGTCTTCGGACAGGGACTGGGCGAAGGAAAACAGAAACTCTTCTACCTGCCGGAGGCTCATACCGACTTCATACTCTCGGTAGTCGGCGAAGAACTCGGCTTTCTCGGAGTCATCGTTATCATCGGCATGTTCTTTCTGCTGGTGCAGCGGGCAATGCGCATTGCCGTTGCCGCTCCTGACACATTCGGCCGCTTTCTGGCTTTGGGAATTGCCGTACTGTTCGGGATTGAGGCTTCGGTCAATATGGGCGTGGTCACCGGCCTTCTCCCGACGAAAGGTCTGGCACTCCCCTTTATCAGCTACGGCGGCAGTTCTCTTTTGATCAGCCTGTTTGCAGTCGGCATTCTGCTCAACATTTCATCGGGGCTGAAGATTTCCTCCATCAGCCTTAAGGAGGAAAAATGAAGCTGATCATTGCCGGCGGCGGAACCGGCGGACATCTCTTCCCCGGCATTGCCGTTGCGGAAGAGTTTCTGTCACGCGACCCGGCTAACGAGGTGTTGTTTGTCGGAACCGAACGGGGCATTGAAGCACGGGCGGTACCGGCGGCGGGCTATCCATTGGAGCTGATTTCAGCAGCCGGCATTCGGGGAAAAGGGACGTTCAGCCAGCTCAGAGGTACGGGCATGATGGTATATGGCTATGCGCAGTCAAGAAAGATACTAAAAAGGTTTCGACCGGATATGGTGCTTGGTGTTGGCGGCTATGCCTCGCTGCCAATGGTGCTGGCGGCCCGCGGCATGCAGGTGCCGCGATTCATCCATGAGCAAAATGCGATTCCAGGGTTGACGAATCGCCTGTTGGCCAAGTTTGCCACCAGGATTTTCATTACACTGGAAGAATCGGCCAGCTATTTTCCTTCCGCGTCAACCATGTTGACTGGAAATCCACTACGGCGTCAGATCCTCAATATGATTGCAAAGCAAGCTCTCACCCCGGGGCCGCTTTCTTCGCCGGGTGAAGAGAAACTGTGTGGGGATAAAGCACCCGGCAGCTTCCGGCTGTTGGTTTTCGGCGGCAGCCAGGGCGCCCATGCGATCAACGCCGCCATGAAAGATGCACTCCCGTTATTGAAAGATAGTCCGATCAAACTGTCCATCACCCATCAGACCGGCGAAAAGGAGTGTTCAGAGGTTGCGGCAGCATACCGTGCAGCAGGTGTCGAAGCAATAACAACCCCTTTCATCAGTGACATGGCGGCAGAATACGCCAAAGCCGACCTGATAATCTGCCGGGCAGGCGCCACAACCATTGCCGAAGTGACCGCCTGCGGCAAGGCATGCCTGTTCATACCCTATCCGTATGCGGTAGATGATCACCAGCGGCGTAACGCCGAGGCACTTCTCAAAAAGGATGCCTGTTTTATGATGCTTGAGCAGGAGCTGACCGGCAAGACTCTTGCCGAGTCCATCCGCACACTGGCTACAGATACTGATCTCGTGCGCCGCACCGGAGAAACGGCTTTTATTCTGGCAAAACTGGATGCCGCCAAGATCATCGTGGATGAAATGATCCAAGAAACTACACACAGAGGGACTCCATGTACGGAAAAATAGATAAAATACACTTCGTTGGCATTGGCGGCATTGGCATGAGCGGCATTGCCGAAGTGCTCCTCAATCTTGGCTATAAAGTTTCCGGTTCCGATCTGCGCGGCTCCGACATCACCGAACGCCTGTCCGTGCTGGGAGCCGAAATCGGTATTGGCCACAGTGCAGAAAACCTGAAGAATGTCGACGTAGTGGTGATCTCTTCCGCCGTTCATAATGATAACCCGGAGGTGATTGAAGCCAAGAAGCTGCACATACCGGTTATACCGCGCGCAGAAATGCTTGCCGAACTGATGCGAATGAAATACGGCATCGCCATTGCGGGAACTCACGGCAAGACAACGACCACCTCTATGGCCGCTGCCATCCTGGGGCATGCCGGCATTGATCCAACGATTGTTATCGGCGGCAAACTGAATGCCATCGGCACCAATGCGCAGATCGGACAGGGTAAATTCCTGCTCGCCGAAGCGGACGAATCTGACGGTTCCTTTCTGCTCCTTTCACCGACAATTGCCGTAGTTACCAATATTGACGCCGACCACCTCGATCATTATTCCGGCATAGAAGAAATCAAGGATACGTTTGTCGAATTTATCAACAAAGTGCCATTCTATGGTCTGGCGATCCTCTGCCTGGATGACAAGAACATCCGTGAAATTCTGCCACGGGTCAAAAAAAGGTACATGACATACGGGCTGTCAGCCCAGGCGGATATCCGCGCCACCCACATCAGGCATGATGGTTTTATCACCTCATTTGTTGCTCATTTCAAAGGGTACAGGCTTGGTGAGATTTCCTTCCCGATGCCGGGCCCGCATAACGTCCTGAACGCCATGGCATGCATTGCCGTGGCTCTTGAGCTGGATGTTCCGTTCGTGGCCATGCAGGAAGGATTCGCTACGTTCAGCGGCGTCGGGCGACGCTTTACCGTCAAAGGCGAGCCACACGGAGTTATGGTGGTTGATGACT
Source organism: Deltaproteobacteria bacterium (assembly GCA_021781535.1). Classification (GTDB taxonomy): domain Bacteria; phylum Desulfobacterota; class Desulfuromonadia; order Geobacterales; family Pseudopelobacteraceae; genus JACRCG01. The sequence continues at coordinate 75,165 of JAJXWO010000015.1, forward strand.
ATGGCCACCACCCGGCAGAAATTAAGGCAACATTGGCTGCAGCGCGACAAGGATGGCCTGAGCGCCGCATTGTGGCCGCCTTCCAGCCGCACCGCTACACCCGTACCCATGAACTGTTCAACGAATTCGTAACCGCTTTCTATGATGCTGACATACTGGTATTGACCGATGTGTATGCCGCCGGAGAGAAGGCGATTGAAGAGGCCACGGCAGAACGGCTTTCACAGGAAATCAGCCGTCACGGGCAAAAAGACGTGACATATATTCCGGAACGGGAACTGATCCCCGAACATCTGGCCGGAATCGTCCGTGAAGGCGACATTGTCATCACTCTTGGTGCCGGAAATATCTGGCAGCAGGGGGAAGCGTTAGTCCGGTTACTGGGAGAAAAAAACTGAAGCCTGTTGCAATCAAAATACGCGGCCAACTGCTGAGCAACGAACCGATGAGCCTCCACACCTCACTTAAGACTGGTGGCCCGGTTGATCTGTTCGCAATTCCGGAAGATACTGCGGATCTTCAGGATCTGCTGTCATGGTTAGGCAAGCAGAACATCCCGTGGCTCCCGATTGGCAAAGGTTACAACCTGTTGGTGCGGGACGGGGGCGTTCGCGGGGCGGTTATCTCGCTGGAGCGCTTCGACCGGATCGACGTTATTGAAGAAGGGTTGATAAGAGCGGAAGCGGGAGCCGAAAATCTGGCTGTGGTACGGTTTGCACAGCGACTTGGACGGGGAGGTATCGGATTTATATCCGGGATTCCCGGCACGATCGGCGGGGCGATAAAAATGAATGCCGGTGCATATGGCGAAGGGATACTGGAGCGGACCGAATATCTTACCCTGCTGCGCGGCGGAAAAATCAGTGACTACCGAATGACAGAGCTTGATTACGGCTACCGCCACCTGAGACTGGAAGATGGCGACATCGTGTTGGCAGCGGCATTCAGGCTGGATGAACGAGAGCCGTCACACACCGAGGAGGAGATCCGCAAAGATCTGGAACTGCGGCGTTCGAAACATAACGTCGGCTATCCAAGCGCAGGGTCATTTTTCAAAAATCCGCACGGCCAGGCTGCCTGGCGATTGATTGATGCTGCCGGAATGCGTGGTGAAAAAGTTGGCGGTGCACAGGTTTCCGAGGTGCACAGCAATTTCCTGGTTAACAGGGGAAACGCGACCGCTCAGGATTTCCTTGACCTGGCAGCGATCGTAAAAAATGCTGTATTTGCCTCATCCGGTGTGAAGCTTGAAGAAGAAGTTCGAATAGTTGGCGAAACGTAATAGTTATTTTGTTCCTAACCAGATGATATGACCAGAATTTATGTTATGCATATTTTGCCGAATATCAGATTAGTGAAAGCACAATCCGGTTCATAACGGAAACAAGGGCATCGAAATATGATAAAATCAAAAAAAATCGGCGTACTGTTCGGCGGTCTTTCGGCCGAACGGGAGGTCTCTCTTAAAAGCGGTGCCGCCGTCTATCAGGCGCTTGTTGCGCAGGGGTACAACGCGGTGGCTATTGATGTCGGCCGTGATCTGGCTGATGTTTTGAAACGTGAAGGAGTTGAAGTTGCCTTTATTGCCCTGCATGGCCGCTATGGAGAAGACGGCTGTGTGCAAGGATTGCTGGAACTGCTCCGGATCCCGTATACCGGGTCCGGCGTCCTCGCCAGTGCTCTCGCCATGCACAAGCTTTACAGCAAACAGGCTTTTGCCGCCAGCGGCATCCTGACCGCACCCTTCCGGTGTTACCGACGCGATGAAACCGTAACTGTGGACGAGTTGCCATTCTCCCTGCCGCTGGTTGTCAAGCCGGTCCAGGAAGGCTCCTCGGTCGGAGTCTCTATTGTCAAAGAAGAAAGTCAGCTGCCACAGGCGCTTGAAATGGCTTTTCGACATGATGACGAGATACTGGTTGAACAGTTCATCAAGGGACAGGAAGTGCAGGTAGGAATTCTTGACAACCGGCCGATAGGCGCTATCGAAATCGTTCCCAAGAATGAGTTCTACGACTTCGAGGCAAAATATACCGACGGTATGGCAGAGCACATTTTCCCCGCCCGCCTGGAAACAGAACTGTACGAGAAAGCGCTGCAGGTTGGCCTGGCAGCCCACCGCTCTTTGGGGTGCACAGGCTACAGCCGCGTAGACCTGCTGGTGACCTCTGCCGGCGACTGCTACGTACTTGAAGTCAATACCCTGCCGGGGATGACAGCGCTCTCGCTCCTGCCGGAAATCGCCGCAAAAGGCGCGGGGGTGTCGTTTGAAGCACTTGTTTCACGTATAATTGAATCAGCAGCACTCTCAATAAAAGGAAACTAACGAGTGCGGGACTTTGCCAATTCATCATACCAGCGCAGAAAAGTGGCGCCCAACAAAGTCAAGGTTCAGCGTACACCGCTTGACCTCAAGAAACATTTGCGCCTGATAAAGAGGGTTGTCACCGGCCTGGGCGCGCTCGTCCTGATGAGCGGCATCGCATATGGTGGGTATCGGGCTATCACATCGGTTACCCTGTTCTCTCTCAAATCAATCGAAGTATCAAACACAAAACATCTGACACGTGAAGAGATCCTCGGTTTGGCAGGTATAGAGCCAGGTAAAGATCTGCTCCGCATGAATCTGAAAAGCATGGGTGAACATATCCTGCAGAACCCCTGGGTTGAAACGGTACACATTAACCGGTATTTTCCGGATACTGTTTCAATCGCCATCACCGAGCGTGAACCGGTGGCAATTGTCAACATGGGTTTCATTTACTATCTTGACAAAAAAGGAAATATTTTCAAGGTACTTAATCAGGGTGATAAGCTTGATTTTCCGGTTATTACCGGCTTCAGCGAAGAAGATCTGAGCAGCGATCCAAAAGGGACACAAGAGTCACTTGAAGCCACCTGTGATCTCCTGAATATATTACATGAAAAGGGCGCATTAATCCTTGCGGATGTATCAGAGATTCATTACGATAAGGGGTACGGTTTTACTCTGTTTACCGCTTCCGGTGCCCTTCCGGTCAAGGTCGGTTCGGAAGATTTCCCCGCAAAAGTGGAGCGCTTCGCCCGCATCTATCGGAATCTGATGGTGCAGCTACCATCAATTAGTTACATCGACCTCGATTATAACGACAAAATAATTGTAAAAAAGAGCTAATTACCACATTTATATTTATGCAGCAGGAGGGAGCGGTATGTCAGCTACAAAACGGGAAAATCTGATCGTCGGCCTCGACATCGGCACCACCAAGATTTGCGCGATTGTCGGCAATGTCACGGAAGAAGGTATCGATATCGTCGGCATCGGGACAAGCCCTTCCAGCGGCCTGCGCAAAGGTGTTGTCATCAACATTGAAAGTACCGTGGGTGCAATTCGCAAAGCCATTGAGGAAGCCGAATTGATGGCGGGCTGTGAAATCAAGTCCGTCTATGCCGGCATTGCCGGCGGACATATCAAAGGGCTTAACTCGAACGGCGTGATCGCCATCAGGAATCGTGAAGTTTCACAAGAGGATGTACGCCGGGTTATCGACGCCGCCAAAGCGATCAACATTCCGATGGATCGTGAAGTGCTGCATATCCTGCCGCAGGAATTTATCATTGACGAACAGGACGGCATTCGCGAACCGCTCGGCATGAGCGGCGTCAGGCTGGAAGCCAAGGTGCATATTGTAACCGGTGCCGTGGCAAGTGCCCAGAACATTGTCAAGTCATGTAACCGGGCCGGACTGGATGTCGCTGACATCGTCCTGGAACAATTGGCGTCATCCCACGCTGTCCTCTCCGAAGATGAAAAGGAACTTGGCGTCTGCATGGTGGATATCGGTGGTGGAACGACCGATATTGCAATTTTTGCTGATGGGGCGATCAAATATACATCGGTAATTTCGCTCGGGGGCAACCAGCTCACGAATGATATTGCCGTAGGACTCCGCACCCCGTTTGCCGAAGCTGAGAAGATCAAACAGAAATACGGGTGTTGCCTGGCTTCGCTCGTCGGCAAGGAAGACAAGATTGAAGTGCCGAGCGTCGGGGGGCGCAAGCCTCGTGAACTTTCACGCAACGTCTTGTGCGAAATTCTTGGCCCGCGCATGGAAGAGATCTTCTCGCTTGTCAATCGCGAGATCATTAAATCCGGACTCGAAGATTCTATCGCATCAGGAGTCGTTATCACCGGCGGTTCCAGCATTCTGGAAGGAATACCGGAACTGGCAGAGCAAATATTCAATCTCCCAGTACGCCGGGGCCTTCCCCAGAAGATCGGCGGCCTGACGGACGTCGTGAAATCCCCGGTTTATGCTACCGGCGTCGGCCTGGTTGTTTATGGAAGCCGCAACTCGGGATCCCGCGAATTCCCGACCGGCAAACCGGAAGCAAACCTGTTTGGATCCGTTTTCGGACGGATGAAGGGGTGGTTTCGAGAGTTTTTCTAACCTGACCTAAAATTATTTTATTTTTTCTTTTGATTCTTGGCCAAATAGAGGTTACATTTCCGTCACACTTAATCGAATCCGGGTCATTATACATATAGAGGAGGGATGCATGTTTGAATTTGATGAGACCATTGAACAAAGTGCCGTTATTAAAGTAATTGGAGTCGGTGGCGGCGGTGGCAATGCCGTCAACACCATGATATCCAGTTCTATACATAAAGTAGATTTCATCGTTGCCAACACTGATGCCCAGGCATTGCGCACGTCAAAAGCCCCGGTCAAACTCCAGATCGGCAGGGAGTTGACCAAAGGGCTTGGAGCCGGTTCAAAACCAGAGGTTGGAACTGCTGCTGCTCTTGAAAACAAGGGGCAACTTGCGGAAGCAATCAAAGGAGCCGACCTGGTTTTCATCGCTGCCGGAATGGGTGGTGGTACCGGTACCGGTGCTGCACCGGTTATCGCCGAAGCTGCCCGTGAAACCGGCGTCCTCACCGTCGGAGTCGTAACCAGACCCTTCACGTATGAGGGTAAGGCACGTTCGGTTCTCGCTGAACAGGGGATCGCAGATCTGAAAAAACATGTCGACTCATTGATCATCATCCCCAATGACCGCCTCATCAGCCTGGCCAGCAAAAACATGTCTCTTTTCGACGCATTCAAACCGGCAGATGACGTTCTTCGTCAGGCTGTTCAAGGGATATCCGAACTGATCACGTCAACCGGGCTGATGAATCTGGACTTTGCCGATGTCAAAACGGTTATGAGTGTCCGCGGTATGGCCATGATGGGCATTGGCATGGGCAATGGCGAAAATCGCGCTGCCGATGCCGTTAACAATGCCATCTCCAGCCCGTTGCTGGAAGACAATGACATCTCCGGTGCCAAAGGGGTACTGGTGAACATCACCGGCTCTGAATCCATGACCATGGACGATTACAATACGGTCAACCGCATCGTCCATGAGAAAGTTCACGAAGAAGCCAATATCAAGATTGGAGTCGTCCGTGATGACGAGATGGGGGACAACATCAAAGTAACCGTCATCGCCACCGGTTTCGGCGATCGGTTTGATGTTGAAAAAAGTCGCGACATCCGCAGAAGCAGCATCTCGTTGGCAGAAAAGCATGTCGTCACTCCAGTGTCTCTCGACCGGCCGACCTTCCAGCGCGACCGTGAAAAGACAGAAAGCATCACGAGAATCCGTCCGGCAGTCTCATTTATTGAAGAAGATGAAGACCAGTACGACATTCCAACTTTTTTACGTAAATCAGTGGATTAAAACCAGTAGCGCCGGAAAGGGGCCTGCCATGCGGCAGACTCCTTTCCGGCATGGCCGTATCCATCCTGCTTCTGCACTCGACACGTCTTCCTGCCCTGCTTTATCCAATAGTTTTTTACATCAACCCAGTTAACAACCTGATATATCTAAGTTATTTTATTTTCGAACTCGTCCTTAAGAATTTTCTGGACGAACAGGAAACTCTCCCGTATCCTAATTAGTTGCAGCATATTACTATACAAACAATGAGAGGCAATCCAATGGCACACGCAGAAAAAGGCAACACTGTAACAATTAACTTTACCGGAACACTGGAAGATGGGACGGTATTCGACTCGACTCTCGAAGACACTGAATGCTGCGAAGATGAATGCTGCGATGACGGCTGCGAAGATGATGAATGCGGCTGCGGCGGCCATGAAAGCGGGCCGATGACGTTCGTATTGGGAGAGGAAATTCTCTTCCCCCAAATAGACGCTGCCATTGTCGGCATGACACCGGGAGAAAAGAAAACTGTCAAGATCTCTGCAGCCGACGCCTTTGGAGAATATGACAAGGAGAAAATATTCACCGTACCACGCAGCGATCTTCCGGAAGATCTTATTCCTGAAGTCGGCGATGAACTGAGCCTCTCTAATGAGGATGACGAGGAACTTGATGTTGTCGTACTCGAAATGACGGAAGACCAGGTTACCTTTGATGCCAACCACCCGCTCGCCGGTGAAGACGTAACCTTCGAGATAGAACTGATAAGCATTCAGTAGACAGGTACAGGCCTCTCACAACAAGCGTTCCTGGAGAACATCAATCTGAACAAAAAAAATTTCCACTCTGCCTTTTTTT
>JAJXWO010000111.1 GCA_021781535.1 Deltaproteobacteria bacterium
AGTTTATACTGATATAGTTTGAATACTTTTAACTCAAAATCTCTACTGACAAAACAATTACTCGCAATCACTACACAAACTGCTATTCGGTTTTCAAAGACCAGCGCCGCTGCCGAATAAAACCGGCGTTGCAACCAGACGGACAACATACTCAAATCAATCTCGGATGTCAATAACTTTTTTTGCCGCCCCGAAAATTTCTTCGCCCCGCAAAACAATCTGTGTTTCAAAAGGGACTAGCTTTCTAACACAGCTCTTCAACATGTGTCAACCCGAAAAATCATATTTTTTATTATAGTGAAAAAAACGGTTTCGGATGTTAATCATGCCGGGTCTTCGAGCAGGGGAATAATGACCACCTTGATCCTACCCTTCCCCCATAAACCGATCTTCTTGGCTGCCGCACGAGAAAGATCAATAAATGGATAGGGTTTTCTGGCACAGCGATCATTGACGGTAACATTGACTTCCTGGCTGGTGGCAGGATTAACTACCCGCACCACGGTACCGATTGGCAAACTATGATGGGCGGCGGTCATTCTCTCAGGGAGATAGCGGTGTCCCGAGGTTGTTCTCCTCCCCTCAAAGCGCCTGGCATAGTACGAGGCAAATCCTTCGACAGCCTTCAGATTACTTCCTTTTTTAACAAGTTCTTCCAATTTGGAAGTGGCTGGCGATTCCAGCTCCGTCAACAAACTGCCAGCGGCAGATGCTATTTCGGCGCACGCCTGTCCTGTCAATGCACACAGCAACACAAAACAGGTCAATGCACGTTGTAATCCGGGGTAGATTCTGAACATGCCGGTACTTATACAATACTGGATCAGTGCGGTCAAGCAGGTCTGGTCATTAGCGAAGGTATTCCCATATCCCTTCCTGGAAACTACGTGGTTCGAAACCGAATACTTTTTTCCAGCTGCCATCACATATATTTTCTTCAATAAGCATCTGCAGCTGATCCATTGTGATTGGAAATTGGGGCAGGTGTTGGAAAATTGGGATTATCAGCTTCATCACCCCCAGCGGGGCACGTGGCTTGAACGGCGCAGTCCTGCCGATGGCTGTCGCGATGGCATCCAGCAGCTCCAGATAGGTCAACCGCTCATTGCCACACAATTCATAACATTGCCCGATCGACTCGTTTAACTGCAATGCCATGGCAAAACAGCGCGCTACATCCGAGACGTGGATCGGCTGCAGACGATAAGTGCCGCTTCCGATGACAGGCATGATCGGGGCCAGACGCAGCTGTCCTGCCAGCATGTTGATAAAGGCATCCTTGGGTCCGTAGATCAGCGAAGGTCGCAAAATAGTCATATCCAATCCGCTCGAACGAACGAGCTCCTCCGCCTGGAACTTGGTCCCATGATAGCGTGACACGGCATCCGGTCGTGTCCCCAGAGCCGACATCTGCAGGTAACGCCGGATGCCGGCCTTGCTGGTCGCTGTCAGCATGTTGGCGGTTGCCTGCACGTGCAACCGCTCAAAGGTGACACCCCGCGCAGGGAACTCCCGGATGATCCCCACCAGATTGATAACGGCATCACATCCCTCTGCTGCGGACTCAATGCTTTCCAGGAGGGTCACATCACCTTCGACTTGATCGACGCCGTTTGATGTTTCCGGGCCGCGCCTGTGAACCAGCAAACGCACTGTATGGCCCTGTTTACGCAGTGCCTCTACAATGTGTCCACCTACGAATCCCGTACCCCCGGCAATAAAGATCTTCATGACTGCACCCCTTTCCATAACCTGTCTACCAGGCCGGAACGTCTCTCTATACACCGTTCCACGGCACGGCAGAAAACATCTTCATCACCCCAGATTTCTACACGCTTCCGAGCACGTGTTACCGCTGTATACAGCAACTCACGACTGAGAACGTCTGAGAGCTGATCAGGCAGGATCAACAGCACCTTGTCAAACTCACTACCCTGCGTCTTATGAACGGTCAGGGCAAAAGCGGTTTCATGCGGCGGCAGGCGTAACGCTGAAAATTGTCGCAGCACCTTATCCGAAGCCGGAAAGTAAACCGCCTGCCCTTCCTCGGCCCCTGCATCTGTCAGAACCCCGGTATCACCATTATACAGTCCCAGATCGTAATTATTACCCGTTATCATAACAGGCAGTAGAGGGTTATCCCCCGAGCCGACCGACCGGAATGTAAGCATGGCCGATTCGACCAACCGGTTGAGAGCGACAACTCCATGCCTCCCCTCCCGATGAGGTGCAAGAACTCTAAAGTGTTCCAGTTCTTCCAAGGCGGCGGCAGGCGAATCAGCATGCGCATAGGCGGCAAAACCTTCCCTGGCAGCCACCTTGAACGACTCGGCAAAGGTCCCTTCAGATGGCAGACAGCGCCAGCATACATCGCTATAAATACCGGATTTAAGCAGCTCCAATGCCCCCATCCCATCCCCGGAGTTGATCAGACAACTCAATCGGCCGATACCGCTTTGGTCGCTAAAACGATAACTTTTCGTCAGTTGGATGATGGCCGGGCGGCCATCAGTCGCTATGGTAGCGTGACTACTCCCGGCACAGATATCCGACATAACCGCTCCGGCCTCGACTGAGGCCAGTTGATCACGGTCTCCCAACAGAATTATCCGTGTATCAGCACCCAACGCCTCCAGCAGTCTGGCCATGAGTGGCAGATCGATCATCGAGGCCTCGTCAACCACGAGTACATCACAGGGCAGGTTATTGCTGCAATTATGACGGAAGCCCGACTGTCCCGGAATCACGCCCAACAGACGGTGGACAGTCGCCACCTCCAACGGCATCGCAGAGCGTACGGTTTCTGATAGCGACATGAGCTCGACAGACTGGCTTATGGACTGCTTCAGACGCATGGCGGCCTTGCCGGTTGGGGCCGCGAGCAGAATGACGGGAGAGGCGCCATCGGCCAGCTCTATCAACAGCGCCAGAATGCGAGCCACAGTGGAAGTCTTACCCGTGCCTGGGCCTCCGGATATAACCGTGAATCTCCGCGAAAGGGCAGCTTGTGCGGCCTCTCTCTGCAGGTCAGCCTCGTCACCGGCCAGAGGGAAATAACGATCAAGGGCGGCTGCAAATCCGTCGGCATCATCTGTCAGCAGCGCACTGCGGGCCAGAATCCCTTCCGCCACCCGGCGCTCATAATCCCAGGATCGATGCAGGTACAAACGTCCGGCAGCGTCAAGAACGAGCGGTGTATATTCACCAGGCGTGCCAACCGTAGCGCAACCAGCCAGCAATTCCAGCCAGTACTCAAGCTCTGGTACTTGTAACGGTCCGGATTCTGGCAGAAAGGGGTCTATTCTGCAGTCCGATACCCCGGAGAGCTCCAGACAGACGCTGCCGCGGCAGGAAACGGCACTGGCCAGGGCCGCCGCTATCCATAGCCCGCCGCACGGCCTGCCCTCGATACGGGTAATGAACTCGGCAAAATAATGATCAAGGCTTGAAAGTTGAATAACGTTCATCAAAGTGTGGTGGCCCCTTCAGGCGAGCATTGCAAACAGGATACGTGCGTTACCGAATTGGTTTCTTGTCGTGAAATCGCTTCCATCTATACGAGCTAAGCCGGTGGCGTGACAGGCACCTGTTCTGCGTAGATGGTCAGGCGGTTTTTACCGCTACGCTTGCTCACGTACATGGCCTCATCGGCATTGGCCATGACCGTTTTCACATCGGGTCCGTCCTCCGGATATCCGGCCAGACCGGCCGAGAGCGTTGTTGAGAGCATGCCACCCTCAAACGGGAAAGGGGAGATTGCCATGCCTGCCACGATGCGCTCAACCGCAGCGGCTACATCGTCTTTGGCCGTTTCATTGAACATAATCACAAATTCGTCACCGCCGTAGCGGGCGCAAATATCCGAGGTACGGATATTGGAGGTGATCATGAAGGCCACTTGCCGGATCAGTTCCGTTCCGGCGAAGTGGCCATACTGGTCGTTGATCTTCTTGAGACCGTCGGCGTCAACCATACAGATGGCAAATTGCCGTTCATAGCGTTTGGCCAGCTTTTCCTGGACATCTGCGAGCAAAAAGAAATTACGCATATTATTAATGCCGGTCACGTCATCGGTCAGTGACAAGCGTTCCACCTCCTGGCGGGCGGTTTCGGCCTCACCGGCCAGCATGGCTCCCAGATGGGCGATCAACATGAAGGGAAAGAGTTCGAGGACATGGGAGAGATAAAAGTTGAGCTCGCGAAAATGCGCCGTTGCCAAAAAAGCATAGGAGGAGATGGCCAGGGCGGCCATGAAATAGGTCGCCCGTTTGCCTTGAGTCAGGGCGGTAGCCATCAGGACCAGATAGATCAGCGACATAAACGGACTGGTCAACTTGCCGGTATACCAGCAGACCGCAACGATGAACGCCAGAAAAACCATCAGGT
>JAJXWO010000112.1 GCA_021781535.1 Deltaproteobacteria bacterium
GAACCGGTCGGCAGCAGTGCCGTTGCACGCCGTCATGCCTTGACGCTCTCATCGGCAACAGTGCGCAACGTTATGGCAAATCTGGAAGAGATGGGACTTCTGGTTTCTCCGCATACCTCAGCTGGTCGTATTCCGACTGAAAAAGCCTACCGAATTTATGTCGATTCCCTGATTGCCTTGCGTCGAGTCAGTCGTGAAGAAAAACGCCATATTATCAGTCATTGCCGTCGAGCCGGCATCGGTCTATCAGGGATTCTGAAAGAAACCAGTCGGACTTTGTCGCAGCTTTCGAATTATATGGGTATTGTGGTCGCCCCGAGTTTTACTGGCGACGTTTTTCGCCATATCGAATTTATTCGTCTTGGTCAGCGTAAGATTCTGGCAATTCTGGTTTCAAGCAAAGGGGCTCTTCAAAACCGTCTGATTGAGACAGATGAAGATTATGCTTCTGAAGAACTTGTCAGGATGGGTAACTATCTGAATGACAAGATGCAGGGGGTGACAATCACTCAGGTCCGCGAGCTGATTCTGAAGGAAATGGCATCCGAGAAGGTTCAGTATGATCAGCTCTTGGCCCGTGCACTAAAGATCAGTGAGCAGGCGGTACGGGTGGAAGGGGACGAGATTTTTATTGAGGGGCAGGCCCGTATTCTTGATCAACCTGAATTCAGTGATGCCGGTCGTATGAAGGAGATCTATCAGGCGTTTGAACAAAAGGGGCTGCTTGTTCAACTCCTGTCTCGCTGTATGGCTGCGGATGGAGTGCAAATCTACATTGGCTCAGAAACGTCACTTAGTCAGTCTGCTGGAGTCAGTCTTATCACCTCGCGTTTTGTCACAAGCAGCAACACGGTCGGCCTGTTGGGGGTTATTGGGCCGACCCGCATGGGGTATTCAAGTGTTATTCCGATTGTGGATTACACCGCTCGAATGATCAGCAAACTGTTAAGTGAAGTCTGATCTCACGATATGGTTGGAAAATAATTTTCAGTAAAAGGACACACAGCATGGAAACGAAAGATATCGTAGAAATTTCTCCACCTGAAACCGGTGCCGAAGAGGAAACAGCATCTGACACCCTCACTCCGGAAGCCGCACTGCCACTTGAGGAACAATTGGCAGCCAAGGAAAAGGAAGCACGTGAAAATTGGGATCGCTTTCTGCGTGAGCGGGCTGATCTTGAGAACTATCGTAAACGGGTAGGACGCGAAAAGGAAGAGTTGTTGAATTATGGCAATAAATCGCTTCTAGAAGAAATACTGCCAATCATAGATAATCTGGAGCGAGCTCTCGCGCATGCCTCAGAGGATAGTCAGGGAGCGGTAGTGGAAGGTATTCGCATGACTCATGCAATGCTGTTGGCTGCGCTCAAAAAATTCAATGTTACGCCGATCGAAGCAGTAGGAGCTCCCTTTGATTCTGCCTACCATCAAGCGATGGCACAAGTTCCGACCGACAAGTATGAACCTAATACGGTTGTTGAAGAGTATCAGAAAGGCTACATGCTTAAAGAGCGTTTGTTGCGGCCATCCATGGTAACAGTTGCGACAGCGGTAAAATAATTTTCCGAGGCCTTGTTTTTTATAAACACGATGAATATCTTATAAATCAGAGTATCTAAAAAGGAGGACAACACGTCATGAGTAAAGTAATCGGAATCGATCTGGGAACAACCAACTCTTGTGTTTCAATCATGGAGGGTGGTGAGCCGGTCGTTATTGCCAACTCCGAGGGAGGGCGCACAACACCGTCGATGGTAGCTATTTCCGACAGCGGCGAGCGTCTTGTCGGTCAACAGGCCAAGCGTCAGGCGGTCACCAACCCGGAGAACACCCTCTATTCAATCAAGCGTTTGATTGGACGCAAGTTTGATACGGACGCAGTTAAAAAAGACATCGCAATTTCACCGTTTAAAATTGTTAAAGCTGATAACGGAGATGCGTGGGTGGAAGTACGTGGCAAACGCTATTCCGCACCGGAAATTTCTGCGATGATTCTGCAGAAAATGAAAAAAACTGCTGAAGACTATCTGGGCACTACTGTTACCGATGCAGTTATCACCGTACCGGCGTACTTTGATGATTCCCAGCGACAGGCAACCAAGGATGCCGGGAAGATAGCTGGTCTGAATGTCTTGCGCATTATCAACGAGCCTACGGCAGCAGCTCTTGCATATGGTCTTGACAAGAAAAAAGATGAGAAGATAGCAGTATTTGACTTGGGGGGCGGAACTTTTGACGTATCCATTCTGGAATTGGGTGACGGTGTGTTCGAAGTTAAGTCGACCAACGGCGATACGTTTCTTGGCGGCGAAGATTTTGACCAGTTAATTATTGACTGGATAGCTGATGAATTCAAAAAAGATCAGGGCATTGACCTGCGTGGCGACAAAATGGCACTCCAGCGTCTTAAAGAGGCCGCTGAAAAGGCCAAGTGCGAACTTTCCAGTTCAGTTGAAACCGATATAAATCTTCCGTTTATAACCGCAGATGCAAGCGGGCCCAAACATCTGACGCTGAAGCTTACGCGTGCCAAACTCGAGTCGATCTGTGCCGGACTGCTGGCAAAACTTGAAGGGCCGTGCCGTACCGCCTTGAAAGATGCCGGGCTTACTGCCAGTCAGATTGATGAAGTCATTCTGGTAGGGGGCATGACCCGTATGCCTGCTGTTCAGAAGTGCGTGGAAGATATTTTTGGCAAAGTGCCGAACAAGGGTGTTAATCCGGATGAAGTGGTCGCTATCGGTGCCGGCATCCAGGGTGGGGTACTGAGAGGCGACGTAAAGGATGTGCTGCTGCTGGATGTAACACCACTCTCTCTTGGTATTGAAACGTTGGGTAGTGTCATGACCAAGTTGATTGAAAAAAATACTACTATTCCATGCCGCAAAAGCCAGGTCTTTTCAACTGCCGCCGATAACCAGCCGGCAGTTTCAATCCACGTTCTGCAGGGTGAGCGTGAAATGGCTCGCGACAATAAAACACTTGGCAACTTTGAACTTTCCGGTATTCCATCGGCACCGCGCGGTCTGCCGCAGATTGAAGTCACATTTGATATTGATGCCAACGGTATAGTGCATGTCTCTGCAAAGGATCTTGGTACCGGCAAGGAACAGTCGATCAGCATCACAGCTTCATCCGGACTTTCAAAGGAAGAGATTGACAAGATGGTCCGTGATGCCGAGGCTCATGCCGATGAGGATAAGAAAAAGCGTGAAGCGATTGAAGCTCGTAACCATGCTGATAGTATGGTCTACAGCACCGAGAAATCACTTAAAGAATTCGGTGACAAAATTGATGCTGTTGAAAAAGGGAACATTGAAAATAAACTAGCCGAACTTAAAAAACTGATGGAAGGCGAAGACGCCGAAGCGATCAAGAAGGCGACTGACGAACTTGCCCAGGCTTCGCACAAGTTGGCTGAAGCCATGTACGCCAAGAAAGATGGCACGGAAGGAGACGGTGCCGCTGCAGGTGGTGAACAGGACTCTTCAGCCAAGCCAAAGGATGACAAGGTTGTTGATGCCGACTTTGAAGAGGTAAAAGAAGAGAAAAAGTAGTCCGGATATTTTGCCGGGTCAGCACCGTAGGGGCGGGTTTCAAATCCGCCCCTACGCGCATTTCAAGATATAAAGGAACCTATTGTGGCAAACGGCGAAAAACGAGATTATTACGAAGTGCTTGGGGTTCATCGCAACGCTTCTGAAACAGAAATAAAGAAAGCTTTCCGGAAGGTGGCAATTCAGCTTCATCCCGACAAAAACCCGGGAGATAAGGTTTCCGAAGAAAAATTCAAGGAAGCTTCAGAGGCGTATGAGATCCTTTCCGATGCACAGAAACGTGCCCAGTACGATCAGTTTGGTCACGCCGGTGTTTCCGGAGCGGGCGGTTTTTCCGGCGGTGGTTTTGGTGGTTTTGGCGCAGGCACACCGTTTGGCGATATTTTTGGCGATATTTTTGGTGATATTTTTGGTGGCGGTGGAGCTGCTCGAGGCCGCACTCAGGGGAGGCGTGGCGACGACCTGCTCTATAACATGGAGATTCGCTTTGAAGATGCTGCTTTCGGTGTTGAAAAAAAAATCGAGGTACCTTTTGCAAAGCGCTGTGCCAGTTGCAATGGTTCCGGATCAAAGCCCGGAACCGAGCCAAAGGTTTGTCCAACCTGTCGTGGGGCCGGGCAGGTTCGCTATCAACAGGGCTTTTTTAGCGTCAGCAAAACCTGCGGGCAGTGCAACGGTGAAGGAAAGGTGGTAAGCGACCCTTGCCCTGATTGTCACGGCAAGGGAAGTACCAAGGATACAAAGACGCTTTCAGTCAAGATTCCTGCCGGGGTCAGAT
>JAJXWO010000113.1 GCA_021781535.1 Deltaproteobacteria bacterium
GATTTCAACGGTCTGGCTCCGCCACTACCGCCGGCCTCTCCCGACTGGTCTCCGGCCGGGGTCTATGGCGGAGCGTTCATAAAGGCACAGAGTGAACCTGGATCTGGTGCGATTACAGCGGCACTTTCGTGCGACAGTCCGCTCCATCAGCATACCGGTACCGTATTCGGCGAAAACGGCCACTGGGGAGCCGGCTGTACATGCTTTGCCTTTTGATAGTGCGGTTGAAACCTGAACGTAGGTAGCCCTCATGGCACTAATAGCTTTCTTATCCGGCATTGCACTGGTTGTGCTGGTCCTCTGGGAGGGATTTGAGACCATCATCCTGCCGCGCCGCGTGACGAGACGTTTCCGGCTCACCCGGTTTTTCTACCGGAGCAGCTGGGGTCCGTGGCTGAAGATCGTCAAGCTGCTGATTCCCGTTCGGCGGCGGGAAAGCTGGCTGAGTTATTTCGGTCCGCTGTCGCTGCTGTTACTTCTGAGCGTCTGGGCGTTTGGCTTGATCAGTGGCTTTGCCCTTATTCACTGGGCGCTCGGTTCAGCTGTGCTGACCACGAACAGTGAAGCAAACTTTCTCACCGACTTCTACCTGAGTGGAACCACGTTTTTTACTCTTGGAATGGGGGACGTGCTTCCCCATACATCGTTAGCACGTCTGCTGGTGGTCGTTGAATCGGGGATGGGGTTTGCTTTTCTCGCACTGGTAATCGGCTACCTGCCTGCCCTCAACCAATCCTTTGCCCGGCGCGAAGTGAGTATCTCGCTCCTCGACGCCCGCGCCGGCTCACCTCCAACCGCCTCGGAAATGCTTCGCCGGCATGGTCACGACCGCGGGAAAGAGGACCTTCGTCAACTCCTGCATGAATGGGAGCGCTGGTCAGCAGAATTTCTCGAAGGGCACCTTTCCTATCCGGTTCTCGCCTATTTCCGTTCCCAGCACGACAACCAGTCGTGGCTCGCTGCCCTGACCGCGATCCTCGACACCAGCGCGTTGATTATGTCCGGATTGGAGGGTGCCTGTGAACGCCAGGCGGAACTTACCTTTGCCATGGCCCGTCATGCTGTTGTCGATCTTTCACTGGTCTTCAGAACCAGTCCGCGGAAGCCGAACCCTGACCGTCTGCCGCCGGAAAAGTTAACGGAACTGCGACTCCTCCTGACCGGTAACGGACAGAAAGTTCGGGACGAAGATGCTTTCGTCCTTAAACTGAATGAGTTGCGCCACCTGTACGAACCATACGTCTATGCGCTGTCCCGCCACTTTCAGGTTAGCCTGCCACCCTGGATCGCCGAGGACAACTGGGTGGACAACTGGAAGGGAAGCTTCTGGGAGAGGCCCGTCAAGGGAAAAAACTCGGCGGAGAGCATCAGGACCGATCATTTCTGATCAGTCCTGATGAGGAAATTGATGATGTGAAGTAGTCTTAACGCCGCCCGCTATGTAGGTACGACATGTATACAACTGACAATGAAAAGCCCGCCGTTTGAAGGTGGCGGGCTTTTAGATTCAGATCGGCCAATACGACTATTGGCATACGGCTCAGCAGATCATGTACAGCTGATTACTCAATGTTTGTGTTTCATTCTAGCAGGCATTCCGGCCCCCATGTGCATTGGCATCAAAGCTCTTAATTTTTTGTACTGCTCATCAGTAAAAACCGACCTGACCTCTTTCATGGTCTTTAACATTTCGAGATGATATGCAGTTTTAATCTTTTCTGTTTTATTTGCCGCTGCAATTGCCTTATCGAGATCGAAGTCCTTGGGTTCCATAATCTCTTTCATTTCCAACTGTGCTATCTTCAAATCTGCTTGAAATCGTATCTGCTTTTTTTGCATTTCTAGATGAAGAGGGGTTATCTTTTTCTTTTGCGCATCAGTCAGCCCTATCTTATCTGCATTCCTGATGCACATGCCCATCATGTCACCCATCATGTCCATAGGTGCCATCTCGGGGGATTTAAGATTACAATCCTTGCAGGGGTTCGTCGGCTTATCTCTCATCTGTGAAAATGCTGGTGCAGCAAAGGTGGCAGTTAACAACAACGATAATAAGATTCTTTTCATAGTACATCTCCTTATGATTTATTTTGCTTCTGAATCAGATGGTTGCCTGCTTAAAATATACTGTCCATATTCATCTCAGAAACATTTTTTGAGCACAACTAGGTAATGTGCTATTTATAATATCATCTCCCGTACCAAGATCAATCAGGTTGGTAAAACACTATATTCCAATTATGCTGACACCACCATGATTATATCCTCCCACGGATCCCCGGTTACGTTACGGATCAAATTGTTATTCTTGTAACATGCTGTCCCATGAGAGCTATCATTGTGGAGAAGAAGACCGCGAAGAGTATTGTCATGATTATAGCGAAGATAGCCCCAACAGTGATCATCCACTTGTTGACACCACCCGCCTCTTGAAAAACAGGATTTCTGTCCAGTGGAGATGGTACTGCACGTATCTCAAGGATTTTTTCTCTCGCATGTCTGTAATAAAGATAGTTGCCTACAATTCCAACCACGATGTGCATCAGCAGGTTTATTCCGGGAATGCAGAAGACAACAAAGGTGATCAATGATTGAAGATACATCTTCCTGTAGAGCATCCAGAGGAAGGTGAGGCCAAAACACGACCAGTTCCACGTGGGGCAAAATTCTTCTGTACCTGACCGGGTGAACTTTGAGAACTGCTGAATGTAGTACTCAGGATTGGCTCCAGCGAATTCCCGGATTTCATCTACGGTAATGCTATCGCTACTCGTGCCAAAGACAGGATTGGCGTTGCTGAGCATAGAACCGCAGTGGCGACATTTAATCGCTCCATCGAGAATGGTTTCTTTACAGAAGGGGCATATCATTATGGCTAACCTCCTTGCAATTGGTCAGATGGCCCACGTTTGCACTTATGCCACGGACCGAGAGACAGCAGCTCATAGATCAAAATAGCCTTCTGCTGCCGGACCCTGCGAGAAAAACCACGCTGCACATGAATTTTCTTCACGGATCAACGCGTTATGTGAATAAACTTCACATAACGAATTAGCACATGGACGCACAATATGAAAGGGTACATATGTCAAATGTATCGGTAGTAGCCAAGGTTGTAGCAAACTCAGCTTTCGTTGAAACTGTCAAAGCGGAATTGCTGAAGCTGATTGAACCGACCAGAGACGAGGACGGCTGCATCGCATACGATCTTTACCAGGATAACGAAAACATGGCAGTATTCGTTTTCTACGAAACATGGGAGAGCCTTGCTTGTCTTGAAAACCATCTGAACTCCGAGCATTTCAAGAGCTACGCCAATAGCGTCGGCAGCTTGATCGAAGAGAAGGTTGTGCATAAAATGACCCGGATCGGATAAAGAACAACCAGACAAACATGATGCGCTCGCAAATTCTAATTTTCATCCCCGAGTGCTACTATCGGGGATCCAAGATTCCAATGAGTTAAAGACTGGATTCCGGCTCAAAATCACCGCCGGAATGACAAATTGCGAGAGCATCAATAATCGTGCGCTGTCGCGACCTGCGGTATCCTCTGCATTGGTGTCGCTTCAACGTAACACCACTGCAACATTTTGTTGACATAATTAGTTAGCAGGCGTATTCCGAATACACAACCTCTCTGACAAAAGCAAACCCGTGGTGACACGGGGACGCAAAACCACGGATCCTGAAAGGATGGCCGGGCTGCCAAAAAGAGGGCGTCATTTAGAATAATGAAACGCCCATCAGATAAATTATCGATGGGCGTTTTTTTTTCGATGGCACTTGCATATTGATAATTACCAAGTAGAATTGATTATCAGCTTTTCATTTTCGCAACGTCCGCCTTAACCAGCACAGACAGCAAGCTTTAAATCTTCTGTTTTTTTTGTAAGTTAGCGTAATGAAATAATTATTGAGGACAATCTTGAGAATGCTCCGGCAATTATTGAATCGACTACTTAACACATCTCAAACGATCAATCTTTTGTGCAGGTGCATAAAAAGCTCGTATCGAGGATCACTAATTTAGGGACGAAAGGAGGTGTCATCAAGAAAACTGCCATTTAGCTGAGATGTGCCAATTAACGATACAATGACAACATGATGGCGTGTATACGTTATCCGGCACACGGAAATGAGAGAAGCTGAACAGTGTTGGCGAATTCAGAGATTTTAACTCTACAAAAGGAGAAAAAGAATGAAAAAACGTCCAATTGTAAAATTGTGCAGCTCTGCTTTTGCACTCGTCTCAATCTTCTTGCTTCTCTTCGGTTGTTCCGGCGACAACGGAGCAAACGGAGCAGCGGGAAACAGCTCC
>JAJXWO010000043.1 GCA_021781535.1 Deltaproteobacteria bacterium
TTCTTTCCCTGCTTTTCATTGCTGTCGTTCTGAAAGAGCGAATTGAAATCGTGCAAGCGTTCGGCATGGGCATCGTTCTGCTATCGGTGTTTTTCAATGTCAGGCTGGCAAAAGGCTCTTAATCCGGCAATCGTGCTGCACCGGGTTGTCCCTGACCACGCCCCTCCCAACAACGGAGGGGCGTGAAGCATACCCTTATTCCACCCAGTCGTCATCCTCTTCAATCGGCGCAAATCCGCGCCGCATCGTGTTCTCAGTGACTACTCGCGGATCCATGAAATGCAGCAGATAATCGGGGCCGCCGGCCTTGGTGCCGACCCCGGACATGCGCGAACCGCCGAAAGGCTGGCGATCAACCAGTGCGCCAGTGTTGTTGCGGTTGATATACAGGTTGCCGACGCGGAATTCGCGCCTCGCCTGGCCAAGATGCTTGGGGCTGCGACTGAAGATGCCGCCGGTCAGGGCAAAGCGTGTCGAGTTGGCCCATTCGATTGCCTGATCGAAATCCCTGGCCCTCATGACGGCAAGAACCGGTCCGAAAATTTCTTCCTGGGCGATGCGATGAGCAGGAGTGATCCCTCCGATTATGGTCAGTGGCACCCAGTACCCTTCACCTGATGGAATCGGACTGGAATAGAGCAATTCCCCTTCCTGTTCACCAATGTGTATATAATCCAGAATATTCTTTTGAGCCGTGGCGTCAGATACGGCGCCCATGCTGTATTTCGGATCTTCAGCCGGCCCCACCTGATAAACCGTGGCAGCTTTTACCAGACGGTCTACAAATCGATCATAGACCGAATCCAGCACGATTACGCGAGAACAGGCCGAACATTTCTGCCCCTGAAAGCCGAATGCGGAATAGAGTACGTGCGGCACCGCCTCGTCCAGATCTGCATCATCGTCAACGATGATGGCATTTTTACCCCCCATTTCGCAGATGATTTTTTTGACGTTTGGTTGGCCGGGATAAACCGTGGCGGCCCGCTCAATTATGCGCAAACCGGTTTCAACCGAACCGGTGAAGGCGATCAGCGATATGTCCGGATGATCAACCATATAGTCACCGATTACCGATCCCTTGCCGGGGATGTAGTTGAATACGCCTGCCGGGAGACCCGCCTCCCGGAAGATCTCCACAAGGTTCCAGCCGATGATGCCGGTGATGTTGGATGGTTTGAAAATTACGGTGTTGCCGCTTACAATCGCTGCCGCAGTCATCCCAAGGCTGATGGCCAACGGAAAATTCCAGGGGGAGATGACGGCAGCAATGCCTTTGGGCTCGTAGAAGTAATGGTTTATCTCGCCCGGGGCATTGCCAATGCGCTGGGGTTCACCGTGCCGGATCATTTCACGGGCATAGTACTCGAGGAAGTCGATTGCTTCGGTTACATCCGCATAGGCTTGATCCCACTGTTTGCCGATCTCCAGTACTTGCCAGGCCGAGAGCTCGAAGAGTCGCTTCCGGGCAACCTCGGCACCCTTCAACAGATACTGTGCCCTGTCGCGTGGTGACGTGTCGCGCCAGCCCGGGAATGCTTTTTTAGCGGCTGCGATAGCTTGAGATACTTCTGGTATCCCCGCCTGCGATATTTTGCCGAGACGTTCGGACGGTCTGGTCGGATTAACGGTGTCATACAACTCAGCAGTTACAATCTCGGTACCGTCTATGTAAAGCGGGTAGGTTTTTCCCGCCAGCGCCCGTACCGTGGCAATGGCCTGCGGAAATGCTGTGCGGCTGCCGGGGAGCGTGAAGTCTACCATCGGTTCATTGGTGAACCGTGGCACGCCGCCGGGGGCTGAAAGTGTTTTGCGCGGTTTGTTTGATCGCCTGGCTCGTTCGCGTTCGGCAGAAATGACTGGATCTTCCAGTAACCGTTCGATGTGGGCATCCTCGGCAAAACTCTGCCGCAGGAACGATTCATTCGCGGTGTTTTCCAGCAGGCGGCGCACCAGATAGCCCATTCCGGGCACCATATCGCCATAGGGGCAGTAAAGTCTGATGCGTCCAACGACTTTGAGGATACCCTTGCGGATCGGTTCGGCCATGCCATAGAGTACCTGGAATTCGTAACGTGATTCGGGAACATTCAGCTCAGATGCAGTCTCCAGTACGGCTGAGATAGTCCGAATGTTGTGTGAGGCGCAGGCAAAATGACAGGTCTGATGGTTTTCAAGGATCGTTCGGGCCTGCCGTTCAAAGGCGGCATCACTTTCAGCCTTGATGGTCCAGACCGGGATCGCCCAGCCATTCTGCTTCGCCTTGACCGTCTCGTAATCCCAGTATGCGCCCTTTACCAGGCGAATCGATATCTGCAGTTGGTTTTGTTTGGCCCAGGCAAGCAGGTCTGCCAGGTCATGATCGGTGTCTTTCAGGTAGGCTTGCAAGACGATGCCGATATGCGGATAGTCGCGATATTCCAGCTTCAAGCGTTTGTATAGCTCGATGATGATCCCTTTGTGACGATATGACTCCATGTCAACACAGAGAAAACCGTTCAACGCGACCACCCGTTCTGCTATGCGGCGCAGTTGTTTCAATATGGCCTCGACCGACCCTTCGAAATCCTGCGGATTTGCCAGAGCAAACAGGGCAGTCGGTTTTACCGCCACATTGACCTTCGGAGCATGTCCCCAATCCAGATCCTGTTCACCTCCATGCCCCGGCAGTCCCTTCCAGTCTTGCTGCTCCTTTTCCAGACTCTCCAATACATCCAGGTACGTAGTCACGTATTCTTCAGCTTCCTGTTCAGTCAACGTCGCTTCGCCCAGAACATCCACGACAGCGGCAAAGCCGTCTTTGCGCAGTTTCTCGATATTCTTAACCGCTTCTTTGGTGTTCTCGCCGACGATAAACTGGCGGGCCATCTCCTGGATGTTGGCGGAAATAACCTTGTTCAGTAACGCGCCACCCAGCGAACCGAGCATGCCGGCCATTTTTGCTCCTGTCGAGAGTACCGGGGGCATATCCTTTTCCTCACCGAAGTATTCACGGATGTGGTCGGTCAGCAGCTTGGAAGTTGTCAGGGAAGGAAAGGCGTCGACAAAGCGGAACATTTGGATCTTGAACTGTTCATTCTGCATGCTCCAGTCCATTACTTTACCCATCCAGGCGCCTTTGTTGAAGAGCGACGGTTTTTCACCTGAGATGGAGGAGAAAAACTCCCTGCCGCGGCTGATGATCTTTGAGTTGAGTGCTGGTTCCATGGTAGTTCCTTTCGTCAAGAAGGTGTGAAGTTCACTCGTAAGCTAATGGTTAAACCATTAACTCAAAATCTGATATACAAGTCAAGATATTCCTGCAAAATCTTGTCTGACAGAACATGTAGTGGTATGATGGTGCAACCATTTAAAAGGGGATGTATATGTTCAAACAGGTAAAACAGAGCAAGGCGTATCAGGATGTTGTGGATCAGATTCAGGAAGCTATCATGTCCGGGAATCTCAAGGCCGGATCTCTGCTCCCGGCCGAACGAGAACTGAAGGAACAGTTTTCCATCAGCCGAGGTACGCTGCGTGAGGCATTGCGGGTGCTGGAACAGAAGGGGCTGATTGAAATCCGCACCGGAGTCACCGGCGGTTCCATGGTGCGGGAAATCAACAGCGATAATCTCAGCGAAAATCTGGGGCTGTTGATCAGAAATGGTGCCGTATCACTGAAAGATCTGGCCGAGTTCCGTGAAGAGGTGGAAGGTGGCGTGACTTCCCTTGCCGCGCAACGGGCCGGAGAAAGTGATGTGGCACTGTTGAAGGCGCTTCTGGTCGAGGCGGAAGGTTATCTAAAGAAGGGGCGCTCGGGGTGGGATGCCTTTATTCGCACTGACGAGCAGCTGCATCTGGCCCTGGCCCGCATGAGCGGTAATGTGCTGTTTCTGACGGTGCTGCAGAGTCTGTACGTCAATATTCATACCTATTACGTTAAATATCTGCCGCGCAACAAGGCACTTCTGCAGGAGAATCTTGATGACCTGAACGCTATTGTTGCCGCAGTGACATCCGGAGACAGTGGTGAGGCCAGAGCTGTTGCTCAGTCACATGTGAGGCGTTTCAACAGCTATATGGAGCAAAAAGGGGCTGAGTGATTCGGCAGCTCAATCGGCGGGTGTTTTTAGCCTGGCCTCTTTCAACCCCCGCCAGGCGTCATATGAATAACAGCAGAGTCCGCTCCATATAAACAGGAAGCTGACCAGGTGGGCCCGGGTAAACGGTTCCTTGTACAGCAGAACTGCCAGCAGGAAGTGAAATGTCGGGGTAATGTACTGCAGAAAGCCGATTGTAGCGAGGCGCAGACGGCGGGCAGCCGAGGCGAAGAGCAGCAGCGGTACAGCGGTCGCGACGCCCGCCAATACCAGGAGAGTGCTTACCTGAACCCCATTGGTCAGAAAGCCGCTGTCGCCCTGCCAGGAGACAAAGGCCAGATAGCCGAGCGCTGCCGGTCCGAGCAGCAGCGTCTCCACCGTCAGGCCGGTCAGCGAGTCAACCGTGACGATCTTTCGCAACAGGCCGTAGGAACCAAAAGTAAACGCCAGTATCATCGCGACCCATGGAACCCGGCCATACTGAATTGTCAGCAGGATAACCCCGGCCGCGGCCAGAAACAGGCTGACCATCTGCAGGCGACGCAGACGTTCCTGAAAAAAAAGAAAACCGAGCAGGACGCTGACAAAGGGGGTAACAAAATACCCCAGACTGGACTGAATGACCTGAGCATGCCCCACGGCAATGATA
Source organism: Deltaproteobacteria bacterium (assembly GCA_021781535.1). GTDB lineage: Bacteria > Desulfobacterota > Desulfuromonadia > Geobacterales > Pseudopelobacteraceae > JACRCG01. The sequence goes on from JAJXWO010000043.1 coordinate 4,729, forward strand.
AAAACCAGCCAGTTGGTTGCAATCAGCAGAGACGAAGCTGTCAAAAGACCTACTGCACGACGATCGTGCAAGGCATCACGGATCATTCCCCATCGGCCACGCCACCCAATAATCAGCCAGAGAAACAGCACCGACCAGACGATTCGGTGACACACTACCTGCAGGGGTGGGACCTCAGCCAATGCTTTGAAATAGACCGGGAAAAACCCCCAGATCAGATACGCTAGAATCCCGTAGCCAAGCCCTGCCGCTGCATTCTGCCGATTAGCTGCTGTATCCTGCACGCTCATCACCTCTTTGGACACAAATCCGTATGAACCGGTGTAGCCCGCGGTCCTGACGAAAATCGGGTAAAAATAAACAGGCCGCCAAAGATGAAACAGGCGCCAATTGTCTGCCGCAGCGTGGGAAATTCCCGCAAAAAAATCGAAGCCCACAGTATAGCACCTAACGGTTCGCCTAAGACGCTGACGGAAACAACGGAGGCCTGGACATATTTCAATACCCAATTGAATATTGTATGGCCAATGACTGTGCATACGAGTGCCAGAGCCATAAAAAGAATCCAGTCACGCAGGGGGTAGGGGGCAAATGGTGTGCGGCTTGCAACGCTTGCAATGACCAGGATTAAGGCGCTGCTGCCGTAGGTATAAAAAGTGTAGGCCGGTAGAGAGACACCCCCGCGCATGCGTCGTCCAATCAGCAGGTAACCGGAGACCAGAACTGCAGCCGCAAGGGCCAGCATATCTCCCCACAATGCCTCCCTTCCGATCTTAAAATCAGCTGCTCCGATGATAACGCTACCGAACAGTGCCAGTGCGCCTCCCATCATGGCAAGCCGGCTGACCTTTTCCCTGAAAAATATCCAGGAGCCTATAACAACAAAAACCGGTTGCGTGGTTACCAGAACCACAGAGCTGGCCACACTGGTATAGCTCAGTGAGATGAACCAGGTGACAAGATGCAGAGCCAGGCAGGCGCCACTGGCCGCGGCCAGACCGCGCTGCCGCCATGTCGCCGTGACGAGATCGGGCCGGTGGCGGGACAGGGTGTAGGGGGCCAGGATCAGAAAGGTAAACAGCAGGCGATAGGTGGCAATCATCAAGGCCGGCGCGGTTGTGAGCCTGACAAACAGGGCGGAGAATGACACAGCAAAAACCCCCACCAGCACCGCCAGGTAGGGGTTTACTATCGGTTTGTTGCTCACAGACACGTCCTTTTATTCACCCAGGTACGCTTTTCTGACATCCGGATTGGCTGCCAGTTCTTTGGCAGGTCCCTGCAGAACAATCTCACCGGTTTCAAGCACGTAGGCACGATGGGCAATCGAAAGGGCCATGTTGGCGTTCTGTTCGACCAGCATGACAGTTGTGCCGCTGGCATTGATTTCCTGAATAATGGAAAAAATCTGTTCAACCAGCATCGGTGCAAGCCCCATGGAAGGTTCATCAAGCAGCAGCAGCTTAGGGCGGGACATCAAGGCACGACCCATGGCAAGCATCTGCTGCTCGCCGCCGGAGAGGGTCTTCGCCATCTGTTTCTTGCGCTCGAACAGGCGGGGAAAACGGGTAAAAACCTGATCAATTTCCTCCAGAATGGCGTTTTTGTCGTTGCGGATGTAGGCGCCCATCTCAAGGTTTTCAAGAACGGACATGTTGGCAAAGACGCGGCGCCCTTCAGGAACCTGAGAAATCCCGCGCTTAACAATCTCATGAGGCGGAATACCGCTGATCGTCTCATCAAGAAATGTCACTGTCCCGGAAAACATCGGTACTATTCCGGAAATGGCATTCAAGATGGTCGTTTTGCCCGCCCCGTTCGCGCCGATCAGCGCCACGATCTCGCCCTTTCCAACCTGGCAGGAAATGCTTTTCAATGCATTGATGGCACCATAATTAACATAGATTTTATCAAGCGTGAGCATCTGCTGCCCCCTTGCCGAGATATGCTTCGATAACCTTCGGGTTCTTTCTGATCTCTTCCGGCAGTCCTTCCGCAATCTTTTCGCCGTAATCAAGTACGGCAATGCGATCTGAAATTCCCATGACGAACTTCATGTCATGTTCGACCAGAAATACCGTAATACCGGTAGCACGGATGCGTTGGACCATCGCCATCAACTCGGCTTTTTCCTGGGGGTTCATCCCGGCTGCCGGTTCATCCAGCAGCAGGAGATCTGGTTGCAATGCCAGAGCCCGGGCAATTTCGAGCCTGCGCTGCTCGCCATACGGAAGGTTGCCCGACAGTTCAAAGGCACGATACGTAAGGTCAACCATCTGCAGGCACTCTCTGGCAAGGTCCAGTAGTTTGCCCTCTTCTTTTCGCACCCAGGGGGTAAACTTCATCAGGGCCCCGGTCAAATTCCACCGTCCGCGACTATGGGCACCAATCAGGATGTTATCCAGTACCGTAAGGTCTGTAAACAGCCGGATATTCTGGAATGTCCGTCCAATCCCGGCCGCAGCGATTTTATAGGTCGGTGTGCCGCTTACAGATCGTCCCTTGAAAGAGATGGAGCCGCTGGTTGGCCGATAGATGCCGGTAATCAGGTTGAAGAGCGTGCTCTTACCTGCGCCGTTCGGGCCGATCAGTGCCTGGATCGTCCCTTTTTCTACCGTCAGGTTTACGTTGTTGACGGCCACAAGGCCACCAAATCGGATTGTTACATTATTTAGTTCAAGTATCGCCATTGCCGGATCTCAGTGTCTCAGTTGATTTTAGTTCCATCTGTGATTTCATATGCGGTTTGCGTCCCACTGCGCGAAGGATCAGGCTCGTGAAGCTTATTCCGCCCATCAAGCCATTGGGACGGAAGATCATCATGCTGACGAGCAGGCCGCCGTAGACCAGCATGCGGTAGGAGGCCATAAAGCGTAAAAACTCCGGTGCGGCTGACAATATGGTGGCACCAACGACACTGCCGGTAATGCTCCCCAGTCCTCCCAGAACGACCATGCTGAGAATGTCGACCGATTTAAGAAAACCGAAATCAGAAGGATTTATGTAGCCCATGAAATGGGCGTAGAGACCTCCGCCGACGCCGGCGATAAAGGATCCGAGGGCGAAAGACTGGACTTTGTAAAGTGTTACGTTTATTCCCATCGCCTCAGCTGCAATTTCGTCTCCCCTGATTGCCATAAGTGCCCTGCCGAATCGTGAACTGTGAATAAATGACACACAAATGATCATCAGAACAACAATAGTCCAGACTATAATTGGCAATGGAATGGTGGTGTTCGGGGCGGGTACCGACAGGCCGAGGGCACCGTTGGTGATATCAAGATTCAGGAATACAACCTTGACAATCTCGGCAAATCCAAGTGTACAGATCGCCAGATAATCTCCTGTCAGGCGCAAAATAGGGAGCCCGATGATGGCCGCGACACCTGCAGTGATAAATCCGGTTAGAATCAGGTTCATACTGAACGGCATGTTGAACCGTATTGTGAGCACAGCACTGGTAAACGCCCCGATACTCATAAAAGCCGCATGACCCAGCGAAAGCTGGCCGGTCAGACCGGTAATGACATTCAGGCCGAGCGCCAGAATAATGCCGATCCCGATATTGACAAGGATCTGCAGGTAGTAGGGATTCAGGTTCCCCAGCAGTAGTTGAAAATAATCACCCATATGATAACTCCGGCTCCGATGCTTACACTTTCTTTTGAATTTTACGTCCCATTAGACCGGTCGGTTTTACCAGCAGCACCAGCACCAGAATGGCAAAAGCAATGGCATCCCGGTAGGACGAAAAACCGATCGCAACACCACCAACTTCGGTAACCCCCAGCAGCAAACCTCCAAGCATGGCACCCGGTATTGAGCCGATTCCTCCCAGGACTGCAGCGGCAAAAGCTTTTAATCCGGCCATCAGGCCCATATTAAACGATACGGCATTAAAGAGTAAGCCGACCAGAACCCCTCCAGCAGCGGCCAGTGCCGAGCCAAGTGCAAATGTAAATGAAATTACCATGTTAACGTTAATGCCCATCAGTGCCGCAGTGTTGTAATCTTCTGAGGTCGCACGCATTGCCTTGCCGATCTTCGTTTTGTGGACGATGAATTCAAGGCCGATCATCAAGATGGCTGATGTCGCAATAATCAGGAGCTGGAGCGTAGAAATCTCAGCCGAGCCAATATGGATTTGTTTCACCGGAAAAACGCCTTCCGGATATCCCTTGGCGTTGGCCCCGAAGAGCATCTGGGCGAGCGTCGAAAGGAAGATTGATACACCGATTGCTGAAATGAGAGCCGATAACCGGGAAGATTTGCGGAGTGGGCGGTATGCAATCCATTCAACAAATACTCCGAGCAGTACGCAGACCACCATTGCAATCAGTATGGCAATAAAAACATTGACTTTGAGAATGGCTGTCGCAAACAGACCGACAAACGCCCCAACCATGTAGATTTCGCCGTGGGCAAAGTTGATCAGACTGATAATGCCGTAGACCATGGTGTAACCCAGAGCAATCAAGGCGTAAGTACTTCCCAAGGCGATGCCGTTAATCAGTTGCTGGAAAAACATGAAGAGCTCCTCTTTGAAGATGCAAATCCGTGGCAGATGCGGCTAGCCGTAAAGCGAAAGATGTCAAAACAGTGCACAGTGCCGGTCGTACCGTGCAGTATTGCTGTCTGCAAAAATAACAGTGTACTTTATGAGCCACCATTACGTCGAGATATAGAATAAAAGGACGTAATTAATTAAATCTTTGTTATACAAATGCGGCGTCGGTAAAAAAACCGACGCCGCATGGACGTGCGGGATGCTCAATACTGATTTAGTCCATCTTGACCGGTACTTTGGCCTTCAGAACAAATTTGCCGTCCTTGACTGCCAACAGGCAGAGTGGCGTTTTAATCGGTTCACGGTTGGCACGGATCGTAATCGTACCGGAAACACCCTTGAAGTTCTTTGTTGAAGCCATAGCTGTTTTGAAAACCTTCGGGTCAGCGCTTTTAGCACGAGAGATGGCGTCGGCAATCATCATGACACCATCGTATCCCTGGGCATCGAACAGGCCAGGAAGCTGACCGGCAAATTTCTTCTTGAAGGCTTGAATGAACTTTTCGGTCTCGGGTGTGGCTTGTTCAGGGGCAAATCCGAGGGCCGCCATGGAGCCTTCGACCGCAGAACCGCCCAGTTTGATGAATTCAGGAGAGAAGAGGCCGTCGCCGCCGAACATATCAGCCTTGACGCCCTGTTTCCGAGCTTCCTTCATGATCAGGGCGCCTTCGGTATAATAACCGGAGAAAAAGATTACGTCCGGTTTCTTGGCCTTGATGTTGGTGACCTGGCCGCTGAAGTCCTTGTCACCGTCCTTGATTTTCTCATCGGCTACGATTGTAATGCCTTTCCCTTTGGCGGCATCACGGAACGTCTGGGAAAATCCGACGCTGTAGTCGTTGTTGTCTGAAGTGATGATGGCGACCTTCTTGTATTTGAGGTCGTTGGCAAAGTAGTCGATACAGGCCGGGATAGCGACGCTGTCGAGCAGCGTGTTACGGAAAATGTAGTCGCCGATCTCAACTACGCCAGGCCCGGTGGCTCCGGCAGAGATGAGAACGACCTGGGCTTTTTGGGCAATCGGCGCTGCCACCTTGGTGATACCGGTAGTCGGGTCACCGACAATGGCGACGACATTGTCGCGGCTGATGAGCTTCTGAGTTACGGAAGCCCCTTCCTGCTTGTCGCCGCGGTTATCGGACTCAATAATCTCGATCTTTTTACCCAGTACGCCTCCAGCGGCATTCAGGTCTTCGGCGGCCATTTTCATGCCTTCCAGTGTCGGCTTGCCAAACATGGCAACATCGCCGGTGAGAGCGCCAAGGAAGCCGATTTTGATGGTGTCGGCAGCGGCTTTGGGTGCTTCTGCAGTCGATGCCTCTTCCTTCTTTTTGCAGCCGGTAACGACGGACAGGGCTAATACGGCGGACAACAACAGCGCGGTACTTTTTTTAAAGCTCATGTAGTGTCTCCTTTTGAAAAAATATGGTTTAGCGGCCCGGTTTTTCCAAGCTGTTCAAAATATCATCAGCCTCTTTCAGTTTCAGCTGCAATCTTTTCAGTTCTTCTGCAGAATAAACCTTTTTGCCTTTTTTGATCTCGGTATTGAGTTTCTTGATCTTCTGCTGGATGCTGTCGACCTGATCCTTGCATCCTTTGGAGGCCAAAAGACATTCATCTTTGCCACTATTAACAGGGGCATTGGCGGCAAAAGCCATAGAGGTCGCGGTCATGGCGGCTACAGTCACTAGTGTGAGCAGGATTTTTTTCATGATGTTTTCTCCTTTACTTGGTTCATGGAATTAAATTAAGGGCGGGGTTCTTATAGAATACCCGCCGGTGATGAATTAGAAAACATACTTGACAATCAGAGAAGCGTCGTAGGGGTTAACCGGTGTTTCACCATTCAACGCTACCCCTTTGAAGTAGTCGCCCAAAATGACATAGGCTATGCGGACACTGGTCGTCAGGTTTTCCAGAAGCTTGTAGGTAACTTCGCCGTTGATTTCAGTGCCGAGATAATTACTCTTGTGTTGCGTAGTGGAAGTGTCTTTGGCAACTGCTGCAAAACCTGCATTGAATGCGGTTGTCAGGCGATCATTAACCGGAAGGTCATAGCCGATATAGCCGCTGATTTGGCCCTTGCCCGCATTACCGGCGGTGTAGATAATGGAGTTGTCAGTGGTAAAGAAAGCGTTTTTGTCACGCCCCAGAATGACCATCTCATTATCATAGTAACCTGACTCTCCGACAGAATATTCATTGTAAACAGAGTAGAAGGTGTTCTTTTTGCCGCCGGTTACGTAAAGAAATTCAGCGCGCGCGGTACCGGGGCCGGTTTTGAGCTTCGCGCCGACATTGCCGGCAAAGGCATTTGTGTAAACTTTATTATTCCACCCGGTCTGGTAGAGGGCAAATCCGTTGAGGGTCAGCGGGCCCTGGGCATATTCGGCATTCAGGCCAAGAGCATGAATCTTGACATCATTTGCGGTATTTATAGTTTCAAATGTAGTATTTGAAGGGTACACTTTCGTGCCATCAGCTAGTACTCCCGTTGCCCCAACAGATGCTGTTGTAGTAGAACCTGTTACCTGACCGTCACGGAAGAAGTAGTATGCCCCTCCTACTTTCAGGTCTTTGCTTATTTCAACTTTTTCATCCAGCATGAACATGTCGTTGGTTTTGTGGCCAAGTACCTTGTCGACGCCAGCGCCCGTGTCGTTGAAGCGGAAGTATCCGATAGATGGCGTAAATTTGCCGTAACTGCTGGAGAGCAGGATGCCGGCCATGTCGGCGTCAAACAGCACCCCTTTGAACGCGTCGTTGTTCGGCATCATCCCCAGCTTCATATTAACATCTTTGAATGGGTTGGCATCCAGATAGATATTCTTGGTTTCAATATTGACCGTATCCGCACCGATGGCGCCCCCTTGGTTGCGGCCCACGGTGTAGGAACTGTTGCCCCAGTAGGTATAGTCCAGCTCAAATTGAGTCACCAGCTTCAGGTCGGCATTGGCCTTGGCGATATACTGCAGACGGGCACGTTGCTCGACAAAGTTGGCGGAGTACAGGTTTCTGGTTTTTCCGGATGGATCGTAGGTGCCATCGCCGGGCCCAAAATCTGTAGTCTGGGCGCCGTTGAAGTTGGAGTTGTCGTAGCGCGCACCAAACATGCCGTGAAACTCGTTTTCCAGCGCCATTGCCGGAGTTGCTGCTGTTGCGGCAAGGCTCAATGTGACGAGCGCTGCCATGACGTTGCTGCTTTTCATGTGTTACCTCCAGTGTGTAATGTCCTGCTATGAGGATACGCTCCCATCACGGGGAGAGAGTCAGAGAATCTGACTTAAAAACAGTTTGGCTCGTTCATGAGTTGGGGCGGTAAAAAAGTGTTCAGGAGTACCTTCTTCAACAATGCTGCCATGGTCCATAAAGATCACCCGGTCGGCAACCTCGCGGGCAAAACCCATTTCGTGGGTGACGACGACCATCGTCATCCCTTCCAGGGCCAGCGTCTTCATGACGTCAAGTACCTCGCCGATCATTTCCGGATCAAGGGCCGACGTCGGTTCGTCAAACAGGATAACTTTCGGATTCATCGCCAGCGAGCGGGCAATTGCCACTCGTTGCTGCTGGCCGCCGGAAAGCTTGGCAGGGTAGGCGGAGGCCTTTTCTGCTATGCCGACTTTTTCAAGCAGCGCCATGGAGATCTCTCTGGCCTCATGTAATGGGCGTTTGCGAACCACGGTCTGAGCCAGGGTCAGGTTTTCAAGGACAGTTTTATGCGGAAAGAGGTTGAAGGATTGGAAGACCATGCCGACCTCTTCGCGAACCTTGCAGATATCAACCTTCGGGTCATTAACGTTCATGCCGTCCACGATAATGCTGCCGCTGTCAACCGATTCAAGGCGGTTGATCGAACGCAGGATTGTACTTTTGCCCGATCCGCTGGGGCCGATAATGACGACCTTTTCCCCGTCACGCACGGTAAAGGAGATATCTTTTAGTGCCTGGAATGTTCCGAAGAATTTGGAGACTCCACGGATTTCTATCATTGTTTGTCTATCGGTCGGCATTCAGACGCTCCTCCATCAGGCTGATCAGCTTGGAAAAGAATAGTGTCATAACCAGATAGATCAGGGCGATCACGGTATAGGTTTCAAAATAACTGAAGGTCTCGGAGGCGTATTCGCGACCACGGCGCAGCAGGTCTGATACTGCGATAATTGAAACGAGGGAGGAGTCCTTGAGCAGGGCAATAAATTCATTGCCGATCGGGGGAAGGACAACTCTGAAAGCCTGCGGCAGTATGACCTGCCGCAAAGCCTGCCCGCGGGTCATGCCGAGAGAAAGTGCGGCTTCCATCTGTCCTTTGGGGATAGACTGGATGCCGGCACGAAAAACCTCGCCAAGATAGGCGCCGTAACAGACCGCCATCGCGATGATGGCGCTGAGCATGTCTGGAATTTTTACGAAGCGTCCCAGAGCGTAATAGATGTAGAATATCTGGACAAGCAGCGGGACACCGCGGATAACCTCGACATACAGAGATGCGGTGCCGTTGATTATCCGGTTGCCGGAGATGCGTCCCAGTCCGGCAACCAGTCCGATGATACTGGCAAGCAGGATGGCGCCGACCGTGACCTTAAAGGTAACCAGTATTCCGTCGGGAACGAACCTGAAAATTTCAAGGTATGGTTCAGGCTTGACAAGCGCCAGGTAGCAACAGGTCAGTATTGCCCCGAAAAAGGCGATACGCCAGGCTGTAAACAGCCCTGCGTCGCTTTTTACAGGAATTGCCGCGCCTTCACCGATTTCAATTTTTATTTGGGTATTGGGAGTCTGAGCCATAATATAAGGACGGGGGTCTTTTAATCAAAGACCCCCGAATTCCTCTAGCGCAGCCACTTCTTACGAAGTTTTTCATCAATTTTCTTTGCTTTGACGGCCTTTATCCCCTTGTTCAGGAGCGCGAGCAGTTTGGTATTTCCCTTCTTGACGGTGATACCATACCCTTCGTGAGTAAAAGCGGCGCCGACGATCTTGAACTTCGAGCTGTATTCTTTCCTCTGCAGTGCAAAATGGGCAGCAGTCGGCTCGTCACAGACAACGCCGGAGATACGACCAGAAGCCATGTCTTCAAAAGCCAACCCGACTTCATCATACGTCTTCAGCTCTACGCCCGGGTTCTTTTTAACCTCGAAAGCGCCGGTTGTTCCGATCTGGGCACCAACCTGTTTGCCCTTCAGGTCAGCAATCGTAACAGTTGACTTGTCGGTTTTGGGGACCACCAGAATCTGACCGATCTGAATATACGGATCAGAAAAATCATATTTTTTCTTCCGTTCAGCGGTGATGGTTACAGAAGAGATAATGGCATCATACTTGCCCGACTCGAGTCCGGCGAAAATACCGTCCCACGCGGTGTTTTTGTAAGTAACAGTGAATCCGGCCTCTTTGGCAACCGCATTCATAAAATCTATATCAAAACCCACGATTTTCTTATGTGTGTCTACCATTTCCATTGGCGGCCACGTGGCGTCAGTTGCAACCTTGATATTCATTGGAGCGGCCATTGCTGTTGCAGAGATCGATACTGCCAGCAGAGCAGCAACGGAAAGGAAGCGGAATTTTTTCATGGGGACTTCTCCTTTTTTTGATGGCGTTGAACTATTTAATGATAATACAAGAATGGTGTTTTATATAAATACAAGTTTAATTGTCAATAAAAAACATTGTAATTGTGCCTCGACAGACATTTTTCCTTGTCAGCAAAATTGGAAGTGAGTACAAAGACAGTGTCATATGGTTTGACCATACATTGTTTTTATCGGAATGCGGACTATGAATCGATACAAGGCAGCCCTGCTGTTGCTCACGACGACCTTTTTTTGGGGAGTTACCTTTACCGTAGTTAAACAATCCATAGAAAGCGTAGATGTATTCGTTTTTCTTGCACAAAGGTTTATCATCGCTTTTGCCCTTATAGTTCCAATCGGATTGTATAAAGGAAAGAGACTCGATGGCGCGACCATTATTCGGGGGTGCGTTATGGGAGTTTTTCTTTTTGGAGCCTATGCTTTTCAAACTGTGGCGCTGCTTTATACGAGCGCTTCGAATACCGGTTTTCTCACAGGCCTGAATGTTGTGATAGTCCCGATACTTGCTGCCCTTGTCTTAAAACACCGAGTATCTGTTGCAGTAAAGCTGGCAGTTGTACTTTCAGTGATAGGACTCCTGCTGTTATGCGGTAATGGCTCCTGGCAGCTGAATCGTGGAGATGTGTTGGCAGCAGTGTGTGCCGTGTGCGTTTCCCTGCATTTGATTTACACGGGAGAATTTGTGCGCCGCAGTGATTTCTACTGGCTGACAGTTGTTCAGTTGGGAATAGTTGCCTTGCTCAGCTATGTAGTCGCTCTGGCACGCGGCAAAGAGGTGATGATCTGGTATCCGCACCTGCTCGTCCCGCTTCTGGTCTGTTCAATAATTGCCACGGTTTTTGCTTTTTTGGTGCAGACGTCAATGCAGCGGTATATCAGTCATACCAATACGGCACTTATCTTTTGTACTGAGCCGGTTTTTGCGGCACTGTACGCGTGGTTGATATTGAATGAACGTCTCGGAGTGTATGGTTATATGGGGGCTGTATGCATTTTTGCCGGTATGGTAATCTCTATTTTGCCGGAAAAAAATCAGAAGCTGAGGGCCCCTGATAATATGGCGATAGTAGAATAGGTAATGTTTTCAAAGGGAGAGCGGAGATAAAAATAAAAAAACAAAATTGTTGCAATTATTTTGTTGACACTTGTTTGGAAAAGAGAGTATATATCCGTTTCCTTGATACAGAGGTGTAGTAACGCTACTGACCAGAGTGGAGATGTCGGTGAAATTCCGGCCCTACAACTATTCCACTTCCAACCGCAAAACTGTCAGAGCGATCAACATGGAACACAGGTAAATACAGACGTTTTTCACGACGTTTGTACAGTTATCACCCTTTTGAGTTAAAGCGACTCACAAAAAAACACCACAACCAAATAAATAGATTGACAATGATATAATATATTTGTTAGTTTCGCGATTCGCTCCTGTTTGGAGCAGTTTGAAATTTTTGTATCTGGAGAATTTGACGACTATGCCAACAATCAACCAGCTGATCAGGTCAGGTAGGGAAAGTAAAAAGGATAAATCAACGGCACCGGCTCTGAAGTCCTGTCCACAGAAGCGCGGCGTCTGTACGAGGGTTTATACGACCACACCTAAGAAACCTAACTCTGCTCTCCGTAAAGTTGCCAGGGTTCGTTTGACTAATGGGCTTGAAGTAACATCATATATTCCGGGCGTCGGCCACAACCTTCAAGAGCACTCCGTTGTTCTTATTCGTGGCGGCAGGGTCAAAGACCTTCCTGGTGTCCGTTATCACATTGTTCGTGGTACTCTTGACTCGGTCGGTGTGAAGGGTCGTTTACAGAGTCGTTCCAAGTATGGCGCCAAGCGTCCAAAATAATACTGAACCTGTTTTGTTGAGGGGATATATATGCCGAGAAGAAGAGAAGTACCCAAAAGAATAATTCTGCCGGATCCGAAATTTAACGACAAGGTTGTTGCCAAGCTTATTAACTCACTGATGCTTGCAGGCAAAAAAAGTGTTGCTGAGTCGATCATGTATGGTGCGCTTGAGTTGGTTGCGCAGCGGGCAAATGATGAGGCTGTGAAGATCCTTAAGAAGAGCCTTGACAATATAAAGCCGACGCTTGAAGTTAAGTCTCGCCGCGTTGGTGGCTCTACCTATCAGGTGCCGATTGAGGTTCGTCCTGAGCGTCGCATGTCTTTGGCTATGCGTTGGTTGATTAAGTATTCAACTGCGCGCAGTGAAAAAACGATGAAAGACAAGTTGGCTGGAGAGATTCTGGACGCTTATAATAATCGTGGCGCTGCGGTAAAAAAACGTGAAGATGTTCATAAGATGGCAGAAGCAAACCGTGCCTTTGCCCACTATCGCTGGTAATTAGTACTATTCGTATTTGGAGGATTCAGTGCCCCGCTTAGCACCACTTGATAAATATAGAAATATTGGCATCATGGCTCATATTGATGCCGGAAAAACTACGACGACCGAGCGTATCCTTTATTACACAGGCGTATCTCATAAAATTGGTGAAGTCCACGAAGGTACTGCAACGATGGACTGGATGGAGCAGGAGCAGGAGCGTGGTATTACTATCACGTCAGCTGCTACCACCTGCACCTGGGATGATCATCGTATTAATATTATAGATACCCCCGGCCATGTTGATTTTACAATCGAGGTAGAGCGCTCGTTGCGTGTTCTTGATGGTGCCGTTGCAGTGTTTTGCTCTGTCGGTGGTGTGGAGCCTCAGTCGGAAACAGTGTGGCGTCAGGCTGATAAATACGGTGTACCGCGAATTGCTTTTATAAATAAGATGGACCGCGTAGGTGCTGATTTCTTCCGTGGAGTCCAGATGATAAAGGATCGGTTGAAAGCAAATCCGCTTCCTATACAACTTCCCATTGGTAAAGAGGAAAATTTTAAGGGGATAATTGACCTTGTAACAATGAAGGCAATATTGTGGGATGACGAAACTCTGGGTGCTACTTTCCGCACAGAGGAAATCCCGGCAGATCTGCTTGATGAAGCTGTTGAATATCGCGAAAAAATGATTGAAGAAATTTCAAGTCACGACGATGCTCTCATGGAGAAGTATCTTTCCGGTGAAGCATTGAGTGAGGCTGAAATAAAGGCAGCTATCCGCTCCTGCACGATAGCAATTAATTTCTGCCCGGTTATCTGCGGCTCCTCATTTAAAAACAAAGGTGTGCAGAATCTTCTTGATGCTGTCGTTGATTACATGCCTTCTCCGATGGATATTCCTGCAATAAAAGGTATTGATATTGATAAAGGTGCTGAAGTTGAGCGTCATGCTTCAGATACTGAACCGTTTTCTGCTCTTGGTTTTAAAATTATGACCGACCCTTTTGTAGGTCAGTTGACGTTCTTCCGTGTATACTCAGGTGTTGTCCAGGCGGGTTCTTATATTTATAACTCGACCAAAGGCAAGCGTGAGCGCATTGGTCGTATTCTTAAGATGCACGCGAATAAGCGTGAAGAGGTTAAGGAAGTCTATGCTGGCGATATTGCCGCCGCAGTAGGACTCAAGTATACAACTACCGGCGATACTCTGTGTGATGAGGATAATGCGGTAATATTGGAATCAATAGAGTTCCCAGAGCCGGTAATTTCAATTGCTATTGAACCTAAAACCAAAGCTGAGCAGGAAAAACTTGGTTTTGGATTGCAAAAGCTTGCAAGTGAAGACCCTTCGTTCCGTGTTAAGACAGACGAGGAAACGGGTCAGACCATCATCTCTGGTATGGGTGAGTTGCATTTGGAGATTATTGTTGATCGATTGATGCGCGAGTTCAAGGTTGAAGCAAACGTTGGCAAACCGCAAGTCGCGTACCGTGAAACCGTTACCAAGAAAGTTAAAGTCGAAGGTAAGTTTGTTCGTCAGTCGGGTGGTCGTGGACAGTACGGGCACGTGTGGCTCGAAGTTGAGCCGCAGCCGGAAGCTGGTATGGGCTACGAATTTGTTGATGCTATTAAGGGCGGCGTTGTTCCCCGCGAATATATTCCTGCTGTCGATAAAGGCATTAAGGAAGCGCTTGATAATGGCGTTTTGGCCGGTTTTCCGGTTGTTGATGTCAAGGTGACATTGATTGATGGGTCGTACCACGAAGTCGATTCATCCGAGATGGCTTTCAAGATTGCCGGTTCAATGGGATTCAAAGAAGGTTGTTCAAAAGCTGGTCCGATTATTCTTGAGCCCATCATGTCGGTGGAAGTTGTTGTTCCCGAAGAGTATATGGGTGATGTTATAGGCGATCTCAACTCTAAGCGCGGGCGTATTATGGGCATGGATTCCCGAGCAGGTGCTCAGGTTATTACTTCCATGGTTCCTCTTGCACAAATGTTCGGATATTCAACGGATCTACGTTCAGCAACGCAGGGTCGCGCTACGTATGCAATGACATTTGACCATTATGAGCCAGTGCCGAAGTCGGTTGCTGAAGAGATAGTTGCAAAAGTAAAGGGTTAATATAACTCAAATCCGTAACTCAGGAGGGCCTTCTCATGGCAAAAGCAAAATTTCTACGTAATAAAACTCATGTAAACATCGGCACGATCGGTCACGTTGACCACGGCAAGACTACTTTAACCGCAGCCATCACAAAAGTTCTGGCCGGCAAAGGTCAAGCTGAGTACAAGGCATTCGATCAGATCGACAATGCACCTGAAGAGCGTGAGCGTGGTATTACCATCGCAACCGCCCATGTTGAATACGAAACAGACAAACGCCACTATGCTCATGTTGACTGCCCCGGCCATGCCGACTACGTCAAGAACATGATTACCGGTGCTGCCCAGATGGACGGCGCAATCCTGGTTGTATCCGCAGCAGACGGCCCAATGCCGCAGACTCGTGAGCACATCCTGCTTGCCCGCCAGGTAGGCGTACCCTACATGGTCGTATACCTTAACAAAGCTGACATGGTTGACGATGAAGAGCTTCTTGAACTCGTAGAGCTTGAAGTTCGTGAGCTGCTCTCAAGCTATGACTTCCCCGGTGACGATATTCCAATCATCAAAGGGTCAGCCCTGAAAGCCCTCGAAGGCGAAAAAAGCGAGCTTGGCGAAGAATCCATCAATCGCCTCATGGACGCAGTTGACGCCTATATTCCCGATCCCGAGCGCGCCATTGACCGTCCGTTCCTGATGCCGGTAGAAGACGTCTTCTCCATCTCCGGTCGCGGCACCGTAGCTACCGGTCGTGTAGAACGCGGCATCGTAAAAGTCGGTGAAGAAGTTGAAGTTGTCGGCATTAAAAACACCATTAAAACCACCGTAACCGGTGTTGAGATGTTCCGCAAGCTGCTTGACGAAGGGCGTGCCGGAGACAACATCGGCGCACTGCTGCGCGGTGTAAAGCGTGAAGATATTGAACGCGGCCAGGTACTTGCCAAGCCGGGTTCAATTACCCCCCACACCAAGTTCAAAGCAGAAGCATACATCCTTACCAAAGAAGAGGGTGGTCGCCATACTCCGTTCTTCAACGGCTATCGCCCACAGTTCTACTTCCGCACCACTGACGTTACCGGTGTTGCTGAACTTCCGGCCGGTATTGAGATGGTTATGCCTGGCGACAACGTAGCCATGACCATCAAGCTGATCACTCCGATCGCCATGGACGACGGCCTCCGTTTTGCCATCCGTGAAGGTGGCCGTACTGT
>JAJXWO010000114.1 GCA_021781535.1 Deltaproteobacteria bacterium
AGGGAATATAGCACAGCAAGACGGAATAATACAAGCACAAACAGCACATAAATCAAATGATATCAGTAAGTTAAAGTAATGGATCACAAAACTGGAGATTGTCGGATTAAGCCCGACAGGCTCCTAGCAACGCAATAACGAATAAACCCAGAATAGGCTTCTTGTATTTCCGGATAATATCCTGTAAAAATACGTTTCCCATAAATTCACACCTCTCACGTAATCCTGTGTAAACTGTGTAAACTCATCCAGCTCTTGATTCCATGCTAGATCTCCACCTGTTGCCCCAGCTCGACCACCTGTTCCGCCGGCAGATTGAAGAAGTCGGTGGCCCGGAGAGAATTGCGGCTATCAAATTTCGCTTTCACTTATCTCCGCCCCGCTCCGGATGCGATACAGCTTTTCCACTGGATGGATGGCCACGATCCCGTCACCAGCAGCCCCATAATGTGCTGATTTCAGGATAGCATTTACAATCGTATCAACTATCGACAGCTCGGCATAGATTTCGATTCGTGCATGAGTGGAGCGCCAATCAGGGTTGATAAAGGTATCATACTCACCATAGCCCTTGACACGGGTCACGCTGATGCCCTTTACCCGCATTTCAATGAGCTGGACTTCTACATCAGCCAATACCCGAGTCCTGACGATTGCGACTATCATTTTCAGTTCCATATAACCAACCTCCAGGTAGTATGTTGGCGGCTGTCGCCTACGTGGACAGCCAACTTATGGCCTCCTGCAGATTGCTGTTGCCGAAAACCCTGACCTGTCCGGGAATTGCAAATCCGAACACCTTCACTGCCGTGTGGATCCAGGCCACATCGGTAACTACGGCCACCCGCTCCCAGGCATTGAGGTACTGCAACCCGATCTTCGCATCATCACATATTGCTTTCGCATCGAACCCCGAGAATTTATCTCCAAGATGATACAAAAAGCGAAGGTTGTTTTGCCGTACAATCGCCTCCTCTACTGCCGGTATGAGCACCGCCTCGTAATCCGCACCGGTAACCTCACCCGTTGCCTCAATGCCGAAGACATTATCGGGTAATCCTTGAATGCGTTCCAACATGGTGAACCTCCCTGGTGTTGAATTTTTCCACTACGCTCTGTATCTGCTGATGTAATCATACTCTTCTGGTACACTCTGGTCTGAATTTTCCGCTGGACTGAACCGGCCCCGATGATCTACGCCAACCTGACGCGCGCAGCTGTGCAAACATGCAATATTTATTGCACAAGATATTGAGAGTTGCAGCCGATACAGCGCACCATCTCCTTGTTCAGTACCCGAAAGATTCGTAGTTCCCTGCAATATAGATTGCTTTACGAGCAGACGATCGGCGGCTGATATCTGTTCAACGCACTGTTTATGCCACTGTTGCAGTGTTTAATCCATGGCATGGATACTGCTAACCAGTAGAATAGGTACGGCTGGATATAACGTAAGAGCTCTGTCCTTTGTGCTGCTAAAGGACGAATCTTGAAATTCACGTATCGGCGTCGCCGAATGGGGTACTACATGAAAAAGCCAATTTTCATAAAAATAATTACTGGCGTCGCACTGTTCCTGATATCAGGCTGTGCCACGACATCGAGCGGCACTATGCCGATTGATAGTGCATCCTCAACTCCTGGCGGTACGGTAAGCCTCCACGGCAACAAACTCCAACTCACCGGCACCCCGCTCCGGGTTGGCGATCCATTACCTGCAACCGTTCTCATTGACGCCTTTACCATGAGCAAAGTCGATCTCTCTCAATTAAAGGGCAGGGTACTTATTCTGAGCATTGTGCCATCTCTGGATACCAAGGTGTGCGAGGTTCAGACTCACAAACTCGGTGAATTGAAGTCACGTCTGCCGGCAGATATTGCCAGAATTACCATCAGCCGCGACACACCGTTTGCGCAAAAACGTTTTGCCGAGGAGGCCAAACTGACTGGAATCACCTATCTCTCCGATTATCGGGATGGTTCATTTGGTCGATCCACGGGCCTGCTGCAGGAAGAGAGTATGCTCCTGGCCCGGGCGGTGATTGTAGTGGACAAGAAAGGTATCGTCCGTTACATTCAGGTGGTCCCAGAATTGAGTCATCTTCCGGATATGGAGGCGGTCCTTCACAGGGCAAGCGCGCTTTATGCAGGCACATAAATGCGCGGCAGCGAAATCGACTGAGACGCGGCATCTTCCAAATGCCGCACTCGTGGAGGTATCATGAACAGAATCGTGGTTAACATTCTGCTGCTACTGCTGCTGCTGCCGATAGGTGCCTTCGGATGGCAGCAACCGGCCGCATGGGCCGGCGAAAGCGTCGGTCAGGAACGAGCGGCCTATCTTGAATTAAGCAGGGTCCGGGCGCTGAGCAAACCGGGGGTGACGTTCAACGATTATCGGAATGCTCTCGTGCCGGCCCGCGAATACGTCGGCTTACTACGTGGTTCTGATGCAACAACCACCCTGCTGCGACAGGCAATGGGCTACTATGAACAGGCGTTGTCGGTCTGGTCTCTCCAGACTGACAATGAGTTCCCGGTTGACAGCC
This sequence comes from Deltaproteobacteria bacterium, assembly GCA_021781535.1. Taxonomy (GTDB): domain Bacteria; phylum Desulfobacterota; class Desulfuromonadia; order Geobacterales; family Pseudopelobacteraceae; genus JACRCG01. The sequence continues at coordinate 2,550 of JAJXWO010000114.1, forward strand.
TGCGAACCGACGAAGCAACAGGGGCCGCCATCCTTGGGCAGTGTCCCGGCATACCACGCTTTCATTATAAGGAGAGAGACCAGATCTACGTGAAGGACGCGGTTGACTGCATGTGGCGCCAGGCGGCTGAACGCCTAGACAGGGCGCCGGGCGATCTGCGCTGAATCGGGAGTGATGTGCGCCAACAACTGAGTTTTATTTTTTATTTCGATACAACCAGGAGAAATCATGCTGAAACGCATCATTATCGTCACACTGATCAGTATTGTTGTGTCTACACAGGCCTATGCCAGCGTTACCGACGTCGTGAAAATGAGCGTGGATGAGGTCGTCAGAATTGTCTCGAACAAGGATATGAAAAAGAATCCGCTGAAACGCCGTAAGGCCCTGAAGCAAGCAATCGACGCCATCTTTGATTATTCTGAAATGTCAAAACGCTCTCTTGGCAGAAACTGGGACGATCGTACCCCTGCTGAAAGAAAACAGTTCGTCGCTCTGTTTGAAACCTTGCTTGAAAACTCATACGCCGACAAAATTGAATCTTACAACAATGAGAAGATCGAATACCTCAATGAAACAGAGGATGGCAATTATGCCGAGGTCAGGTCAAGGATATTGACCCCTTCTCACGATTATTTCTCTCTGGATTATAGACTGATGGACGAAAAGGGCTCATGGAAGGTCTATGACGTAGTCATAGAGGGAGTCAGCCTGGTGTCCAATTACCGCAGCCAGTTCGATCGAATTATCTCTCAACACAATTATAACGAACTTCTAAAAAAATTGCAGACCAGAAGCAATGAGATACAGGCGCGGTAATCTGGTGGACAGAGTTCATTTGCGAGCATTTTCTTTGAGCTGAGGAGGCACGGCGATGAAGCATAACTACCGCTCTACGATCATGCTGCTCTTTCTTCTAACAGGCTGCGCAACCCAGGGCTCGCTTGATACCGTTCATAAAGAGATCGACACCATCAGCCCCCGCCTGTTTACCACAGAAAAAGAACTGGCAAACGTCCGGCAGGAATTTTCAGATCGCCTGAGCCTGCTTGAAAATCGTTACACATCTGACTCCGTCAACACGCGCAAGCTTCTGGCCAACATTCAGGCCAATATGGATAGCATGAGACTGGATATGCAGGCCCAGAGCGGCAAGCTGGATGATCTTGCGCAGCCGCTCAATAAATTGAACGAAGATTTGGCCCGGTATCGCGAGGATGACGACAAACGCATAATCACACTGGAGGATCACATAGCCAAGCTTCAAGCAGCCGTTGACGATCTTACGGCTAAATACAATGCGATGGCCCAACAAAAGGAAGCCACCCAAACCCCGGATGCCATGTACGTGAAGGGGGTGGATACGTTCAAGGCCGGCGATATGGCCGTAGCGCGTGATCTTTTCCAGAACTTTCTCAATCTCTACCCACAGCATGAAATGGCGGCTAATGCGTTGTACTGGATCGGCGAGAGTTACTTCAACGAGAAAAACTATGAACAGGCCATCTTGAAATATCAGGCTGTAATCAAAAATTACCCCCAGAATGCGAAGGTTCCGGCGGCAATGTTGAAGCAGGCCATATCCTTCAAGGCCATCAAAGACGCCCAAAGCGCCACATACATTTTGAAAAAACTGATCAAGAATTTCCCAAAAAGCGAAGAGGCAAAGAATGCCAGGGCGTTACTGAAAAAGACCCGCTAGCATGCGGCAAGCGAATAAAACAT
>JAJXWO010000115.1 GCA_021781535.1 Deltaproteobacteria bacterium
AGCCGGCCGCCAGGGCTGGCGCGTCCTTGGCAACAGCTTGATGCAGAGGATAGTTCCAGGGGGTGATGCAAGCTGCTACCCCGGCCGGGTCGCGTAGCACCAGTGAATTGCCGATCCGCTCTTCAAAGGCGTACTTCCCCAGGAGCGTAACATAACTCTCCAGAACAGCGGCCGGAAGCCCGGCCTGAATACGCCGCGACAGCTTGAGCGGCATGCCGGATTCGCCGAAAATGATGCCGGCGATCTCCTCCCAGCGAAACAGGAGTCCCTGTTGTATTTTGGACAGATACTCCGCACGCTCTGCCGCGGATGTCCGGCTCCATGAGCAGAAGGCCGCACCAGCTGCTGCAACTGCTTTGTCGGCATCAGCCACTGTTGCAGCCGGAACCCGGCCGATCACCGTTTCGGTCGCCGGATTCATGACGTTGAAAACCTGCGTAGCGGCAGGTGTCACCCAGCGGCCATCGATGTAAAGTTTGTCATGAACGCGCATACATCCCCCTTGTCTGTGTTTGTCAGATCCAGCCGTAATCATTAACAAATCATGCCGCACTATTTTTGTTCCTGCAAGCGTATCCCGGGAATTTCCCAAAAAAAAGCCGTCCCGGCCGGGGCAGCTTATGAGTTTCATGAGAGAACGGACGAGTTGAGGTCGTATGTCACGCAGCTTTTTTCATGGCAAGGTCTACTTCGGCGAAGGAGTCTTCGTCGTTATTCAGGCATTTTGGACACTCAAGGGCTGCAAAATTGGCGCTGACCGTAATCGGTGTAAAGTCCTCGGCCAAGCTCTGGTAATAACAGATTCCACATTCAAACGAACTTTTCGTTTCCATAGTGATCTCCTTTTTTTGTTCAGGTGTTGTTGATTGGTGCGATTTCGCCCGTTGCATACGCGCATGACAATTCCTGCAAGGCCACTGTTTCTTGTTAATCAAACGTTTGTTTTTGTGGTACACATAAAAAAGTGCCGAGCATTACTTGAGAATTCCTCGGGTAAAGATATCCATGATATGGCGGATCAGCTCCTCGTCGCGTTGCGGGGTATGATCGACCAATTCGGCTGTTGCCGGTTCGAGCAGAAAATAAAAGTTAATCATCCCGGCCAAGGCCAGTACTGTATCGGCTGGATTCAGCCCCTCCCGGAACCTTTCATGGGAAAGCCCGTCCGTGAATGTCTCCAGCAACATCTGAACAACCTTTTTGATCGCCGGCTTTACAATTGTCTCGAAGCATACGGTTGGGGTGGTCAGCTCACTGGTATAGAAGCGGAGCAAATAAGGGCTTTTGCGGTAGCGCGAAATCGTGGCGCGAACATACCATTCGAATTTCTGTAAGGTATCGATGTCCATCTGCTCCAGCTCATCCAGTTTGTCCAATACGGCAAACTGCTCTTTCAGCACGGCGGCATACAGCCCCTCTTTGCCACCGAAATAATACGAGATCATGGACAGGTTTACGCCTGCCGCAGCGGCCACCTCTCGGACGCTCACGCCGTTAAGACCCTTTGCTGCGAACAGGGGAATAGATGCTGTAATCAGATGTTCTCGACAATCGTTGTCAGCCACGCGTGATCACCGTATGCATATTTTTTAATTGCAATACAAACGTTTGATTGATTTTAAGTATACTCGCAAAAAAATAAAATGCGAACAACTTCTTTTATAGATTCCGAATGGTTACGTTTCAGTCGAGACCTGCGAGGTTTCAGAAACGTCGCAGGTCAGTAACAGATTCACTTAACAACAATCTATGCTTATAGTCCGTTCATTATCTCCATGCGCTTGACACGGTATTCTTCTTCGTTGATCAGCCCTTTGTGCTTCAGCTCGTTGAGCGTTGTCAGACGATCCGCCGGACTTCGCGTGTCGGTGTTCCTCACGTATGGAGCAGGAGCAGAGGATGGCTGTCCATATGGCATATTCTGTACCGCAACCGGCATCTGCCACGCTTCGCTGAATGTCACCCAATCTTTCCTGACCTGACTGTAACCATTCCGATCGGGCTGTGGCGGTAGCGTCCACTCTCCCTCAAGGATATTGTATCTGCTTCCTGGCGTAAATGGTTCAAGTCGGCGGTCTACGCGCTCGTTTACATCTTTACGGACAAGGCCGAAGATGATGTTGAGTTTGCCTGCCTTGTAGAAGGCGCGCCCCGTGGTCACTTTTTCGGTTTTGGCAAAACCATGCATTACCTTATACAGTCCAATGACCGCGAAGGTTACGTCTTCACCGGGAGCTGCTTGATGGAATCCCTGCACCATCTGAGGTACAAGAACCTCAAGGGATTCGTTAGTGATGAGTTGTTCGGGCTTGTTGTTGTCTTCGGTACGAACCTGAATGGAGGCAAGCATCGCGGTAAGCCTGTCTGGGGCGATTTCAACCGGGTGGTCGTTCGAGATTGCAGCTTCGCCCTGGCGTGATTCCTGGCGATCCAGCGCTACAAACTGGTCACGACTCTGCCAGAGATATTGTACATCAGACGCATGAGCGATAGAGGAGAACATAAGGAGGACCAACAGTCCGGAAGCTACAGAACAAAGCCAGTTAGTATTACTACGAAACATTTTCATACTTCCTCCGCGTCATACATGTAATTGTTTGGGATCCAAACTATGCCTATAATACGCAATAGTTGAACCAAGGAAACAAAAAAAAGATAACAGTGTTTTTTTAGTCGCATCTCCACTGAGTTTCAGGATTCGTTCTAACCTATAAAAAAACAGGGGCACTGTTACGTGCCCCTGCTCCAGTCTCGTTTCGCGCTATTCTGTAGCTTTACCGCTACGGTTGCCTTGCCACAATGGGTCCAGGTCGTTTATTGTGAAAATACGCTTTCGAGTTCGGATTATTTTAAGTATCTCACTACTCCCGTTACCCCGGATATGTTTAAGCCCTGACAAACAAGGTCAGTGAGTCAACAAAGTACTTCTCTGCCAGAAAGCAGCAGAGAAGTACTTCTTCCTTATTAAAATGGCAGTTTGCCGTATGCCATCAGGCCGAAGGCCGGAACCAGCAGGCAGGTGAAGCTGAGAACAATGAACATAGTGGCAGCGACCTTGGGGTTGATCTTGCCGTAGGTCACGCCGGTTACGGTAAAGCAGATCACCACAAACGTCAGGTTCATAAATGCCAGATAGGGGGTTACACCGATAAACGTCTTGCCATCCGGTTTCATGCCGCCGCCGGTGGCAAACAGGTACGCATATACGGCGCAAACGATGCCGACCAGCAGAGCGCCATTGCCAACGGTGCGCAGATCAGTCACACCTGTCAACAGGGCATGGCCAGTTTGCAGATAGAGGACACCGAAAACAAACAACAGCCCGGCGGTAAAGGGATCGGTAAAAACTGCGGCCTGAAGCGTTGCACCAATAACCACCAGGATACCTACAACTGCGCTAACAAAACCGGTGCTTTTGGCTTCGCCGTAGCCAAGAAAAAACATACCCACCGGAACCCACATAATGCTGATCAATACAAGCAGTGCTAATGTCATTGTCTTTCTCCTAAATTAAATTACAGTCCCATATAGGGAGCAAAGGAATACTTATTCGGCTGTGGTCGGATCAATCATGGTTCTCACTTCAGCAACACTGTTAGCGGGAAATCCGCCCTGTTTGGCATGCTCCAGCACCATCTCCTTGTTGGGAGCGATATAGATGCAGTAAATCTTGTCATCAGTCACATAACTCTGTACCCATTGAATCTGGGGACCAAGTCCCTGAAGGACGCTGCAGGATTTCTGTGATATTGCCTGCAGGTCAGCCGGAGGTATTGCACCGGCGCCGGGAATTTCTCTTTCTATGACGTACTTTGGCATGACAGGTTCCTTTCAAAGTAACTTGCTTGACAACTTACCAGTAGAACATGGTGCCAAGAGCAAACTGGTTGGAGTGCTGCGTTGCTCCATCATGCCAGGTATTCTGGGCATAGGTGTACTCAGCAATGAACTGGGTGAACTTATTGAGATTGTAGACCACGTTTGTAGTCGCCGATTCCTGTTTACTTACCAGGATTCTGCCTCCAGCTGTCCTAGTTGTTGTATCAAGTTCAGTTTCTTCCTGCCGAGACTGGCCGTAGTTGGCGCCGATCCTGACCGACGGTGTCAGCTGATAGGTTGCCTGAAGCAGGAAGCCCCAGTCAAGACGCCCTGTGCCGTTTGCATCGGTAGAGCCGCCAAATAATCCCGGGAGAGTATTGCCATCCTGTACGCTGAGCGTACCAAGTCCACGACCGCCGTAGCCGGAGCCAAGGAGGTTCAGTCCGCC
>JAJXWO010000044.1 GCA_021781535.1 Deltaproteobacteria bacterium
GTCAGCAAAACCTGCGGGCAGTGCAACGGTGAAGGAAAGGTGGTAAGCGACCCTTGCCCTGATTGTCACGGCAAGGGAAGTACCAAGGATACAAAGACGCTTTCAGTCAAGATTCCTGCCGGGGTCGAGACCGGGTCGCGCCTTAAGGTGACAGGTGAAGGCGGGCAGGGTAAAGGCGGCCCCAACGGAGATCTGTATGTCGCTATAAACGTCAAGGAACATGCAATTTTTCAGCGTGAGGACAATAACGTTATCTGCGAAATCCCGATCAGCTTTATACAGGCTTCTCTCGGGTGTGAGCTTGAAGTCCCGACGCTGGACGGCAAAGTTTCCATGAAAATACCTGATGGTACCCAGTCAGGTAAAATTTATCGCCTAAAGGGGAAAGGTATCCCCTCGCTGCAAGGGTATGGCCGTGGTGATCAACTGGTTGTCATTCGAATCGAGACTCCTACGAACCTTAACAAAAAGCAGAAGGAGCTGTTGGAAGAATTTGCAAAGATCAGTGGTGAAGACGTTCACCCAATGAAAAAAGGATTTCTTGATAAAGTGATGGACTTTATCAGTTAGCGATTGCTAAGCCCGCTTTCAAAGCGGGCTTATTTATTTCTTGCCTAAGTTAGTAATCTATTTTAGTATTGTTACCCGGTTTGCGTGGCGTTTAATTAGTTGCCAGTTGTATTCTGATCTTTCTGAATACAACGACTTCGTTAACGCACGTATCCAGTTTGTCGGAGTCGGAGAACATCATATGGATAAACAACAGTTACTTGAGAAAACTACCGAAACACTCCGACCGTTTGAAACTGCTAATCTTATCAATGCTATGCAGCATTTGAATGTGAAACAGATCTTTTCTCATCCCGCCGTACTTATCCTGATTATTGCTATCTTCTTCTTTGGAGTTATCAAGCGCTCCAAGATCGTTCTGCTCAGTCTTTTTTCACTGATCTGCTTTGCTCTGATAGTACGCTATGCCATGCCGGCACCTGGCGATGACCTCTCCATGTCTTCGGTGTTGCCATTTATTTTCGGCGGTCTGGTGATTGGTTGTGTGATAATCTATTTTTCATTTATTAAATCCGACTGATCCGCATGGCCCTGATATAACAGGATATATGTGTTATTATAGATAACTTCTTCCTGTCTCAATAAACGGGATTGGCGCGTTCGCAAAATGATTTTTGCAGAAACAGCAGAAAGTATTTACCATGCTTAGAACACAGGTAACGACTTCAATTTACTAAAAGGGATTGTTTAAATGAAAATAGAAAAACGTGATTGGATGTTTATCGCGGTAATAGTAGTGGTGTTGGGAGTCTTTATCGGTATCTCCGGGAAAGAGAAAACGACTCCGGTGCCCAATGATCAAATGCATAAAATAGTTTATGATACTGCATTTAAAAATGCACCAGCTCCGGATGCTTCTATTTTCAAACGAGCATTTTTCAAACCGGATAAAAAAGGTGCTGAAGCATATTGTGAACCGTGTCATAAGGAAAAAGGGGTGCCTTTTCCACCTAATCACCCCCCCAAGAACCGTTGCTTATTCTGTCACAAACTCCAACGGTGACGATTATTCCTCTGTGCTGTTTTCGTCAGTAATAGGGGTGGCGGCCGTCTCTACCGGTTCTTCAAGACTTATCCGCCCGATCTTGCCAGATCGTAACTCCCTCAAAAATGCCTCTGCAGCCCGGTGTATGTCGATCTCTCCGCCAGCCATCAAGCACCCGAGACGGCGTCCGATTGATTCGAGCATGCCGGTAGGCGTTTCAGGTAGTTCGGATAGCTTGTACCGCGTTTTTAGCAGTTCCGGATACCTTCCCATCATAAACTCTGCTGCAAAAAGCCCGACGCAGGTATAATCGAGCGCACTTGCCCCAATAGCACCACTGGTTGCCAGTCGATATGCCACGTCTTGATCGTCCATATTTGGCCAGAGAATGCCGGGTGTGTCTGACAAAACAATGCCGTTCCTGAGATCGATTTGCTGGCCACAGGTGGTTATCGCCGGTTTGTCGCCGACCTTGGCCATGCATTTACCTGCAAGGGTGTTGATAAGGGTTGATTTGCCGGTGTTGGGAATTCCGAACACCATCACCCGTAACGGCCATCCGGGCCGTCCCCGATGTGGTACTGCTTTTTGGCAGAGTTTGATCAGTTGCTTTGCGTCGGCGTGCAGCCTGGCCGAAAGCGGCAGGGCGCATACACCTGATTCCCGTTCAAAATGGGACACCCAGGCTTTGGTAATGGCAGGATCTGCCAGGTCATTTTTGTTCAATACCTTGATGCAGGGCTTGTTGCGGCGCATTTCTTCCAGCTGGTGATTAGAACTGGACGAGGGGAGGCGGGCATCAAGCACCTCGATTATCACATCGATCTTGCGAATCGCCTCGGCCATCTTTTCCTGCGCCTTCCCCATATGTCCCGGATACCATCGAATCGTCATGTATGTTATTCCTTTTTAGTACAGATCATACTTCAGCAACCGGCATTCAATTGCCCCGTTAAACAAAACGTAGCGTCTGGATGCCTTAAGACCAATATATTTCGCCAGCTCAAGGTTACCGGTCAAGACGTATCCGGTCCAGCCGCGACACCGCTTCTTCATGACATCTCCAATTTGACAGTAAAGCTCACGCAGATCATCGTCTTCACCCAATCGCTTACCGTAGGGGGGATTGAGAATTACCACGCCTTTGTCACCCTCAGGGGTGAAATCCTGGAGTGCGGCGTGGAAAAAGTGGATCTGGCCAGCCAGGCCCGCCTTGGCCACGTTTCTCCCCGCCAGCAATAGAGCCTTGTTGTCAAGGTCATACCCGGTGATTAAGCCGGTCGGCAACGTGCGGATGCCCGCTCCAGCTTCTGCACAAATTTTATCCCAGAGCCCTTCGTCAAAATCAAGCCAGCGCTGAAACCCGAACTGACGATGCAAACCGGGCGGGATATGTGCCGCCAGGAGCGCCGCCTCAACCGGAATTGTGCCGGAACCGCACATCGGATCTGCCAATGGGATGGAACCGTCCCAGCCGGTCAGGGCGACAACAGCGGCAGCCAGCGTCTCACGCAGGGGCGCTTCATTTCGCTCCAGTCGGTAGCCGCGACGATCAAGCGAATCGCCGGAGCTATCGAGACTGATCGTGCCGATGTTTTTATGTAGATGGACGTTGATGCGCACATCCGGTGCGGTTGTATCGACATTCGGGCGACGTCCGCATGATTCTCGAATACGATCAACAATGGCATCTTTAGTCTTAAGGGCAACAAAACCGGAATGTGTCAGGGTTGAATCTCGTAGAGAACAATCTACTGCAAGGGTCATTTCCGGGGTGATCAGTTCCTGCCACGCAATTTCATGCACTCCGGCGTACAGTTCTGCTGGACTCGAACAGGGGAACTGTGCCAACTGAACCAGTAGGCGACTTGCTGTTCGCAGCCAGAGATTGGCACGGTAAAGGCCGGCCAAGTCGGTTCGGAATGCCACCCCCCCTTTCCCCGGTTTCGCATCGCCGATTCCAAGAGCCGTAAGCTCAGCGCCAGCAAGCTCTTCGGCACCGCGAGGTACGGCTGCGAAACAATTTAGAATCTGGTTGTGTCTCGCAGCGGAAAAATTCTCCGATGATGTTTTTAATGATGCCGTTGGATCAGACGCGTATGCAATAGGTGTATCAGGTGATTTGACGGAGCGCTTTCCTGGTCGTAAAATATGATTCGCTTTACTCATCGATGCTCCCGGTTTCTTTTGCCCAGACAGTTTCCAAAAACATTCGCGTTTCTGCCTCGGTTCCACTGTTGTCGATGATCACACTTCCGTAACGCTCTTTTTCAGAGAGTGGCATCTGGCTGTCAATTATGCGCTGTGCCTGCGCGGCACTTATGCCGTCACGCTGCATGAGCCGTTCCAACTGGATTTCCGGACGAACCGTCACTACCCAGATATCATCCATTCGGTTGCTTGCACCCGTTTCAATCAGAAGCGGCGCCATGTAGATAACCCGCCGATGACCGGCTTGAGCAGCCTGGATGATACATTCTTCAGCCTTTTTCTGTATTTCAGGGTGCAGGATGTTCTCAAGCTTGCGGCGCTTTTCAGGATCTGAAAAGACCATCCCTCCCAAGCGTTTACGGTCAAGTGCACCTTCGCGTGTCAGCACCTCACGGCCGAAGAGCGAAATAATCTGCTCCAGCGCTGTGCTGCCCGGAAGCACTGCTGCTCGGGCCAGTTGATCCGCATCAATGACCGGCACCCCGTGCTCTGTAAAAAATAACGCTACAGAACTTTTTCCAGTGGCAATACCACCAGTCAACCCGATGACTCTAATTTTAGCTGGCATTGTCTGATCGTCTTCAGTTCGTGGTACATACAATGGGAATCGGCCTCAAAATCGGAAGTAAACAGTACCTTTACTCGTGGCATCATACCAGAGCAAACAACAAAAATACAGATTATTGGCTTGAGTTGATACGCAGAATAGTGTAATCACTATTATTCAAAGAAAGTTTTGTCGTTTGTTATACGGGCGGTTAGCTCAGCTGGATAGAGTACAGGCCTCCGAAGCCTGGGGTCGTGGGTTCGAATCCCATGCCGCCCACCAAAAATTACAGTAGACCGGAACAATCTAAAAGCCTCTGAAATTCAGAGGCTTTTTCTTTTTGATTGCCTATTGGTATCTGCTGGCTACTTACCACCACGAACAGGCCACACGTATGATTTACTGTCCTGATTCTCGCCGCGTGCCTTGCCATTATACATACTTATCACCCATATATACGTTGTGTTGTCTTTGTAGGGCGTGGCAGTCCAGTACCAGTTATTCTGAACGTCATTAAATCCTCGTTGGTTGAACAGTTGATAAGGAGAAAAGTCATCCTCTCCGCCAAAATAGTTGGCTCTCATGGCATAGGTTACCAGGGTATTCAGTTCATTCTTGGAGGGTAGCCTCCAATCCTGAAACCCGGCGTACTCTTTTTTGTTCAGTTTTTTCACCAGATCGGAAGCTCCAATCCAATCCGATTTAGCAAGGTCTGCGGTCCGCGTCCAGGTCAAACCTGTCCGCTTGTCTTCAACTGTCTTCCATGAAAACACAAACCGATTTTCGTCCGCAAAAGCTGAGGCAGAACAGAGTGTTGCCAATAGCATCACTACCATTATCACTATTATCCGTTTCATACACATTACCCCTGATCCTGATATATGGTTTTAAGCCGATAAATTTAAAAAACCGCCGCTATATTGAAACCGACAACTCACCTGCTTTGAAATAGACCATTTTGAACCAAGCGACAAACACTCAACAATCAAGCGTCTGAACGAAACATGCTTCAATGTTTTTAATTGTATTTAATGCACCATTTATCTGCTGCAAATCTAAGTAAGTTAAAAAGTGCTTTATTTTCATTCATAAAGTGTATAAATGAAACGTCAAGAAAATAACAGGGAACGAGGGGGTGTTACAAGCATTTTGGCAAAAACAAGTAATCTATAACCGTACCTTATTTTTCATGAAGCCGGTCAGCAACGCCTGTGGACTGGTATATCATGCGAAGTAACAAACAGTTAGATGGCTGAAACGCACGAGTCGTCGCCCAAAAACCTGATCGTAAAAAAATAAACAACAGAGGATCCTGTCAATGTTCCGTAGCCTGATTACTCGCGTAATTATTGTTATGATCACACTGCTTATTGGCGGCGTATTCATTTATACATACTATAACATAAATCGTCAGCAGGCCATTCTGATCGAGACCGCCAGAGAAAATGCCGAACTTTTGCTGAACTCGGTTGAAAGCGGTATCTTTAATAACATGCATTGTGGAACGAAACCGAATGTTAATGCAATTCTGGACTTGGTAGGGAAACAAAATCCTTTAATCAATGTGAATATAGTTCATCCGCACGGAATTATTCTGCACTCTTCAAATCCCGCCAATGTAGGTAATCAAGTTAATCTGGGTGTGTATAGGTTCTCCAAGAGCCACGGCAATTACAGCATAATCAAGAATGCGACGTACGGCGATATCCTTTCAATGGTCAAGCCCATCTATAATCGTGCGTTATGCCATGCGTGCCATGGCAGCGAAGTAAAAGTCATTGCCTTGCTGAGAGTCAATTATTTAATGAATCGTACTAAAATGCAAATACTCGATTCATCACGCATTTTTATCTATTCTTCGATTGCTATGGTTGTCTTTCTGTCAATAATGATTTCGCTGATCCTTTTAGTATTGGTAAAAAAACCGCTTGATAAAATGATCAATGGCATGGCAATAATCGAGCATGGCGATTTAAATGTTCATATTGATTATGAGGCTAAAGACGAAATCGGCAGATTAATAAGTGGCTTCAACTCGATGGTCGATCGTCTTACTATAACCAGAAAAGAGCTGGAGCAGCTCCATTTTGAGCAACTTGAGCGTGCTGACCGATTAGCTTCAATTGGCGAGATGGCGGCGGGGATAGCCCATGAAATCAAGAACCCTTTGGCTGGGATTAATGCAGCTATTAGCGTGATAAAGCATGAAGTGTTGTCGGATAACGCACGTGGGTTAATACTGGGGGAGGTTCTTGAACAGGTACAGCGTCTTGATAAAACAACCAATGATCTTCTCTATTTTGGGAAGCCATCTGTCCCCGAGCGTGCTTGTGTAGACGTGGAAAGTCTTCTGAAAAAAACGATTAAATTTGCTTCCCTGCACCAAATTGGAGCCGATATTGAACAGCGATTTGAATTTGAGGGGGGGCTGCCCCCGGTTTATGTAGATAGTAAGCAGATACAACAAGTTTTTTTAAATCTCCTCCTGAACGCTTTTCAATCGATGTTTACTACCGGCGGAATTCTTCTGGTCAGGACTTCACGCGCCTATCGTGATGACAAAGAATTTGTCAGAATAGATTTTTCAGATTCCGGGCCCGGTATTTCTCCGCAGATTCTTGAAAGTATTTTTACTCCATTTTTTACCACAAAGGTACAAGGCACAGGCCTTGGTCTCACAATTTGTTTAAAACTTGTGAAACTGCATAACGGGAATATTAGTGTTGTCAGCAACTCGTCCGGGACTGTCTTTACGGTGGAACTGCCAACCTGCCAACGTGGTGACAGCGAAACAAGCACGGTGACTTCATGAAAGACAATAAACGGTTAGTGGCTGATAATGAACGAGAGGTACTGCGGTTGTTTAGTCAGGAAAATAAAAAATGGAGGTTTCGTCCGGCTCAGTCAGGACAGGTCCATAGCGTGTGCTTATGCGAGAGTCTGTGGAATTCTCTGCGCGGCAGACACCTGTGATAGGCATCAGTACATCAAATACGACCAATGACATAAGGGCGCGTGTAATGGGGTACGCGCTGGCTCTTTCCCTTGTCTTGCACATCGGAGCAGTACTCGTTTTTATTGTTGCCAGTGGTGTTATGACGGGTGTAAACAATGCCCCTAAATTTATTGTTCAGGATGTTGTCTTTGCACCATCAAACAGCGCATCGAATCAATCGATAGCTCCCCAAACTTTTGAACCGTCTTCCGAGAAAACGTCGCCGACACCGCCAGTTGAGGTGGGATCTGCTGACAATGTGCAGGAACCGCAACCAGACCAGTTGTCAGAACAATCGGCCGATGTAAACAAGAATGCCTCGATATCAATACCTCTGGAACTGGGTATGACACACGGGTATTTCAGCGGCCTTGCCGGTGGCAGAACATTACGGGATGACATCCGTGGCTATTATTTCGAAATGGTCGAAAAAATCAACCGGGAGTGGTGGAATCAGGCGGGACTACTAAAGGAGCCGATTCATCAGGATGGTATATTTGATGTGCTGCTCCAACGAGATGGGACCATCGTTTCGATACAGATCCGGCAGGGAACCGGCCTGCCGGAGGCAGATCGACTTCTGGTGGAAATTATAAGGAAGGCCTCGCCTCTTCCGCCTTTACCGTCTACCTATGAACTGGGAATGTTCAGGGCTCCATTAAGGATCAAAGCACCATCTGCTCTCTTTCGCCTTGGAAAATGATCAGCAGTCTTTAGATAATAATCTATGAAGGCAGTATCCAATGTTTGCAAATTTGTGTTTAACAATGTTACAAGCCAGCTGTAATGTATAGCTGTTACAGCAATTCCTGCAAAAAAAGGAGATCACATGAAAATTGTAATAATCTGCCTGGCCCTTGGTTCACTGGTTTTAATGCCGATTAGTGGAATGTGTAAATCGGAAAGTAAAGTGACCGGTGCATCAAAAGTTGGTGAAATGAACGGAAGCGATGATTCTTCAACCGCAACAGGCATAGTTGTCGAAACCATGACTACGGGCGGTTACACATATGCCAATGTGAAAAATAACGGCGTAACAGGATGGGTCGCTTTTCCCCCGGCAACGGTCAAAGTGGGACAGGAGGCATCTTTTACCGGTTGTATGCTTATGACTGATTTCCACAGCAAGTCCCTCAATCGCACTTTCCCGATGATAAAGTTTTGCGGTGCACTAAAGGAGAGTGCCGAAGCTGAACATCTTAAGAAAAAATCAACTGGAAGCAAAGTGGTTGTTCCACCTTCCAACGAAAAAATATCTATTCAACCGGCAAAAGGCAAAGATGCTCATACGGTTGCCGATTGTTTTGCAAAAAGCGCGGGACTTGACAAGAAGATTGTCGAGGTAAGAGGCAAGGTAATGAAGGTAACAAGCGGAATTATGCGCAAGAATTGGGTTCATATTCAGGATGGGACTGGTAGCCCGTCAATGAACAATAACAATCTTGTTGTAACTATGCAGGAAGAACCTAAGGTGGGAAGCATTATAACAATTTCCGGAACTTTGTACAAAGACAAGGATTTTGGCGCCGGGTATAAATATAACGTTATAGTGGAGCAGGCAACGATAAAATAAATTTTGAAATCATTTTTTACTGCAAAAAGCCTGTATTATCACGACTGAGATAAAAGGCTGGATTCAGGCACTGAAGGGCCACTGCAATGCAGCGGCCCTTCAGTGCTTTCACATCATTTTAAAATTGGGGAACTGTATTAGGAAAAGGAATATGGCTATTAAAACTAATCATTTTACCTTTCAATTAATATCTTCTATAGGTACATAAAATAATTCTATACGCTCGAAGTAGTGCCATATGCTTTCCTGACAGGATACTGAACGCTACGGATCCATGGCATTAATTAACTGAGGAGAACGGCCTTGAGTAAACCAAGAATTCTCGTTTCAGACGATGAACACCTTATCTCCTCAATGCTTGCTTTAAAGCTGGGAATGGTCGGGTATGTTCTTGAGACCGCAGCTTCGGGGAAAGAAACCCTCGAGAAATTTTATGATTTCAAGCCTGATCTGGTGATTCTTGATCTAAACCTTCCTGATGCCGATGGGCTTGAGTTGCTTGTTAAGATGAGGGCATCTGATGACACGCTTCCGATTATCGTTATTACGGCAAATATTCTGACGGATTCTGCCGTCAATGCTTTCAAGCTTGGTGCGGTTAATTTTTTCGGTAAACCATTTGATATCGATGAAATTGTGCTCTCTGTCGCTCAGAGCCTAAACGAAAAAAAAATAGAAGATGCTGAAATAACCCCAATCGGACGTCGAAATATATCGACACCAGACCAGATGATCGGCAATTCTCCCAAGATGGTGTACATTTCAAAACTGATTTTTGCCTGTGCCTCAACTGATGCAAAGACAGTTTTAATTACCGGTGAAAGCGGTAGCGGCAAGGGATTGGTTGCACGTGCAATTCACCAGTACAGCGCGCGAGCCTGTGCGCCATTTATTGAGGTCAACTGTGCGGCTATTCCTGAAAACCTCATTGAAAATGAACTGTTCGGCCACGATAGAGGTGCGTACACTGATGCAGCTAAAAAACAAAAAGGGATTTTTGAGCTTGCTGATGGCGGCACTGTTTTCCTTGATGAAATCGGAGACATGCCGCACACTATGCAGACCAAACTGCTTAAAATCCTGGAGACCAAACGGTTTCGCCGCCTTGGAGGCGAAGTGGAAGTGGAAACCGATGTGCGCATCATTGCCGCAACGAATCAGAATCTTACTCAAATGGTTGCGGACGGCCATTTCAGGGGAGATCTCTATTACCGGCTTAACATGATGAATATTTGCGTTCCTGCTTTGCGGCATCGGCTTGAGGATATCCCCGCGATGGTACAGTATTTCATTGAGCGCCTGAATGCTGAATATGGCAGGAGGATAAAGATGGCGTCGAATGAGGCTTTGGAAAAGCTGCTTGCCCATTCATGGCCGGGGAATGTCCGCGAACTCCGCAATGCCATCGAACGGGCGATGATGCTTGAAAAGGGCAACGTGCTGACGCACTTTCATTTGAGTGAGGAATCACCTCAAACGTACAGAGCGTCTTCGCCTGAGCCGCAAGCATCAGATTACAAAGCTTTTGTGGCAGATCAAGGGCAGCGGTTTGCAGAGTTTCAACTGCCCCCAGAAGGGATGTCTTTAGAGGAGATGGAAAAACAGATGATTACTCTTGCCTTGGAGAACGCCAGTGGTAACCAGTCAAAGGCTGCAAAATTTCTTAAAATGAGCCGTGATACCCTTCGGTACCGGATGAAAAAATTTGGTATTTCTGAGGCTATGGATAAAGATCCCAACTGCAAAATGACAGAGTCTGCCCAGAGAAAATCAAAAAGTGATGCATATACTGCTTTCAAATGGGCTGATTGTTGAGGACCAAGCGTGCCGGGATAATGGCCCATCGCATCGAAACTTTCCGGGACATCAGCATCAAGTTCGCTTTTTAAGCTTTTATTCTGCAGCGCAGTCGAGCCCACATAATAAGCCGCCTCACCGAAATGGTGTTTTCATTACGTATAACCACACTAAATTTTCTGTATACCAAGTTTTAGGTGATTAAGAATAAAAGGATATTAATGGTGAGTAAAATGAAAAATATGAATGCCAGAATCTGTTTTTGTCTTATTTTATTTATTGTGGCTGTTGTGCCTGCATGGGGATTTGATGGTGTGGATATTCCGGGACTCAAACAGATGGCTGAAGAGGGTAACGCCGATGCTCAGTCGAAACTTGGTGTTTTGTATGCCTCCGGCGTGGGCATTGAAATGAACAAGCATGAAGCGGTGAAATGGTATCAAAAGTCGGCCGAACAAGATTATCCGGTTGGCCAGTGGAATTTGGCATTCATGTATGTGCGTGGCGATGGCGTTGAAGTAAACTACACTAAAGCACGGGAACTTTTTCAAAAATCAGCCGACAGCGGATTTGCAAATGCCCAGTACGATCTGGGGATGATGTATCTTCAGGGACTGGGTGGAAAAGAGGACCGAGGCGAAGCAGAAAAGTGGTTCCGGATGTCAGCGGAACAGGGATACCGGGAAGCAAAAAAAATACTGAAAGAGTTTGAACCGAAGTAGGTATCGGTAGGCATCCTGACGGCGTTACCAGCGGAACGATATTTTTTGAAAGGCTCGATCAACCCATGCTTGGAGTTTGCACATGCATATTGCAATGAAAACGGTACTCATATCCATTGCCATGCTGTTTTTGTCTGGAGCTGCTACGTCTTTTTGTGCGGAAACATGTTCAACCGCAACCTGTCATGCTGCTATCGGAGCTTTTAAAAATCTCCATCAACCGGTTACAGATGGAGACTGTTCTTCCTGTCACCAGCAAACGGTTAAGGAACATCCTCTCAAGGGTGGTAAAAGTTTTGGGCTTACCGCCAAAGGGGCTGATCTCTGTAAAATTTGTCATGATGAATTTGGGAAGAAGAAGCTGGTGCATGCTCCGGTTAAGGATGGAGAGTGTCTCGCGTGTCACAAACCCCACGGCGCCAACGGACGCTTTCTCTTGGATGACAGCGAGGACCAGACCAAGCTTTGTCTCGGTTGCCACGACAGCGCTCCTTTTAATAAAAAGTACGTTCACGGCCCTGTGGCGACAGGCAGTTGCACCGTCTGTCATGACCCGCACCAATCAGATACAAAGGCACTGTTAAAAGGGGCTTCCCGAGAATTATGCCTTTCATGCCATGCCGATTTTGCCCAAAAGATGCAAACTGCGACAATTGTCCATCCTCCCGTGAAAAAGGAATCTTGTACCTCCTGTCACGATCCACATGGTTCGGCATGGCCCAATATGCTGAAACAGGGGATGCCGGATCTCTGTACGGGGTGTCACAAGGAAATCGGGAAGAAGATTAAAAATGCTAAAGTGCCCCATAAGCCGGTCATAGAGGGTAAGCTGTGCTCCAATTGCCATTCGGCTCATTTTTCCAAAGACAAAGGTCTTCTCGTGGCCGATGATGAAAAAAGCGTTTGTCTCGGTTGCCACAATAGCGCCAAAATCGGCACGCCACCTCTTGCCAACATTAAAAAAGATATGGAGGGGAAAAAACACCTTCACGGGCCGATCCAAAAAGGTCACTGCGGCGGTTGCCATGACCCGCACGGCTCAGACTTTCCTCGCATTCTGACGGGTAACTATCCCAGTGACTTTTATGTATCCTACAAGGAGGAGAACTACAGCCTTTGCTTACGATGTCACGACAAGAATATTGTCCGATTTGCAGAAACCACCATCTATACAAAATTTCGCAATGGCAGCAAGAATCTCCACTATGTGCATGTCAACAACAGCAAAGGACGCAGCTGCAGGGCTTGCCACGAAGCGCACGCTTCTGACGGTCCGAAACTTTTCAGTGCCGAGGGGACCAAATTCGGCGAGTGGCGCGTCCGGAGCCGCTTCCAGATTACTGCGACAGGCGGCAGTTGTGCTCCGGGATGCCATCGCCGCTATAGCTATGATCGGGTCAAGCCGGTTGATTTGGCCTTTCCCAACAAGAAATAGTAGCTGATCAGTTCAAGATTTTAAAAAATAGCGCCTCTTTGGGCGCTATTTTTGTTTGCGAGCAGAAGAAATAGCAGTTGCCCTCATGGGGCATATGACACAGCCATACTGACTGCGCAGTGGGTGAAATTCCCCTCAGGTTTGTCGGAGAGGATCACGCACACCCGCAAACAATTACATATCCCAATAAAACAAGTGTGTTGGAAGCTTTTATGCAAGCGCTCTGAATATGGCACTTAACTTGCTCATGTACTATGTAACAAACGTTTTGTTTGTATGGAGGGTTGCTTTGGGGGAAGCGATTACTCCGGAAAATTAGCGGTGCGCACTGAAAGAGAGCCACGCAATTATCCAAAAAAATCTAAAGGGGAAACCATAAAATGAAAAAACAGATTATTACGCTTGTTGCAGTGGCAAGCATCGCCGCTGGATACACAATGGCCTACGCAGCTGCCGGTTCCAATGGTGGCGGTATCGTTGGTTCAAAGCATGACATGAATGTTTTCCTGACTACCAATGGTGGTGTTAAAGACACTGATACTCGTACCTGCGCCTACTGCCATACACCACACCATGCAGCCGCTCCTGGACAAACGGTTGATGTTACACTTGTTGGTCTTAATGGCAATCCTGATACCACAGTAACTTACGAAGCCTATACTCCTCTCTGGAGTCGTACTTTACAAAACGGTGGCTATGCCCAGTATGTCAGCGCTAGTTTCAACCCTACAGTAGACGGCAAGTTCTACGATCCGATGGCCGGCCCATCCCGTCTCTGCATGAGTTGTCATGATGGCAACATCGCTGTCGACTCCTACTATGGGAAGACAGGGACAGTCACGCAATTGGGTGACGACCAGATGAACTACTTTGGTTCGAATCACTTTGCCATTGGTTTAAATTCTGGCTTAGGGAATGATCACCCGGTCGGGTTTGTTTATAATGACATGCAATCAGATGCTAAGTATGAGCTGAAAGCTTCTACAGAGACTTTTGCTGGCGGAACAAAGACGATTGATTCTGCCATGACTCAAGTTGACGGCGTCGGTAAAATCATGTCCTGTGCCTCCTGTCACGATGTCCACAACGGCCCGGCAGTTCTTAACAAAAACCCAGCTTCCGGCCGCGGCTATTTCCTGCTTGCGTCACAAACAGACTCTGCGCTGTGCCTGTCGTGCCATGACAAAAACAAGTAATTAAACTGTTGTCAGTCATTCAAAAGGCCGCCGGATTATGGTGGCCTTTTTTTAATTCTTTCATTTTTGTTGATTTGTAGATATAAAAAAACGGTTGTGACAGCCGGAACGGTTATTTCTGTGCGGACGGACCGATCGGCATCTCTTGGAAGCGAGGAGGATTGCATGGGACACGGGTATTCGGATCGTCAAACTGTTTTAGGAAAAGGCATGAGGGTAATTGTTGCAGTGCTGTTGACAGTGGGTTTGACAGCCTGTGCAGGGAAGTCCAGTGTAAAGGAGGTATTCTGGCCCCCCACCCCTGATTTGCCACGAGTACAGTTCCTGAAGTCCATCAAGGACTCCGGCGATGTCAGTGGGAGCAAGTCTCTGTCGCTTATCAACCTTGGCAGCAGTGGCGACGATTTTGTCTCCATTGTCAAGCCGTACGGGATCACTGCGGCCAACGGAAAAATCTACGTCTGCGATACAGTTCAGGCAGATGTTCTGATCATCGATCTTCCCAATAAGAAAATGACTCGCCTGCCGGGCAACATTAACGCCGGTCGACTAAAAAAACCGATAAATGTCGCAGTCGATGGAAAGGGCAACATTTATGTCGCCGACACATCAAGGCTTGAGGTGCTCCAGTATGCCCCTGACGGCAGCTATCTGCGCAGTTTCGGCATCGGCAAGGATATAAAACCGGTAGATGTGCGCGTAGATGATAATTTTGTTTATATCCTTGATCACAGCAGCAGCCAGATAGCCATATTCGACAATGTCACCGGAAATTTCGTTAAATTCATTGGCGGCGGTGACAACCCACAAAGGCGACTTTCAGGCCCCACCAACATGGCCGATGACGGCAAAGGGGCGCTGTACGTCTCAAATTTCGGCAATGGCCGGATCATCAAGCTGGATCGGGACGGAAACTTCCTCATGGGGTATGGGCGGTTGGGGATAACCGTTGGCGAGTTCGGTCGCCCTCGCGGGATAGCCGTGGACAATGACGGGTACATCTACGTGGTGGATGCAGCAGCGCAACTTGTGCAAATTTTTGATGAACGGATGCGACTGATGATGTTCTTCGGAGCTCCCGGTACGCCCGGGTCGCTCAATATTCCGGCCGGCATTGCCGTTTCCACCGATAATCTTGACTATTATCAGAAAATGGCGGCGCCCGGTTTCAAGCTGGAAAAGGTGCTCTTTGTGGTAAGTCAGGTGGGTGATCACTTGGTCAGCATCTATGGGGTTGGCAAAAAGCAGGGAGTTGATTACGACGCTGATGTCAAGAAGACCATCGCATTGCAAGCTAAAATGGCGGCGGAAGCTAAGGAAAAGCAGCTCAAAGCCCAAGAAGAGGAAAAGAAGAAAAACTCTGGGCAGGCACCGGCAACTGTCACACCTGCTGATGTTATTCCGCCGGCAAAGTAGGCTGAGAACATTCCAACTGTGAAAATAAATTATCTGCACCCGAACCGATTTTTTTATCTAGCCCTGTTGGCGTGCCTGGTTTGGAGCGCCTCGGGTTGTGATCCCGTGACCAGACATAAGGTACTGGTTTCCGTCCTCGACGGCTATCCCTCCCTGCCCCCGGTTGAGGAACTGTGCCGGGAGCACGAGGAGCTTACCAAGGCATCCGGCCTGAAAAAAGAAACAACCGGGGAAGTTGTGCTCCCGGCGACGGACCAGAATTCGGTACATAGCCCTTACGAGGAGAAACGCTGCAATGATTGCCATAGGGAAAATAAGGGGGAAGGCGGGGGAGACGAAGAGGGGCTGTTAGTCAAACCACGGGAAGAACTCTGCTTCGTCTGTCACAAAAATATTATTGCCAAGCCGTTTCAGCATGGCCCCGCAGCGGTCGGTGATTGCCTGGCCTGCCATCTACCTCATGACTCGAAATACCCTGCGCTGCTCAGTGTGAGCAAAGATGCCCTCTGCAAAAAGTGTCATATGGAGCGCCGCAAGGCTGCGCGTATGCATGAACAGTTTGTGGAGAAAGATATGGCCTGCGTAAGCTGCCACGACCCTCATGCCGGGAACACATCCTATTTTCTGAAGTAACCCAGAAATTGGGAGCACTGCCGGAGACCGACTGCTTCATGATCACAGTTCCGAGGAACAACACCATATGGCAAAGAGCAGCCGCTATCATGAGACTGTGGCGCTGTATGTTGCCAGGTGCACTGGCAACTGTTGGTGTGACATTGATGTCTTCACCTGCCCTGGCGGCTTCACGGTTTACCTTGCTAAGCGTGAATGATCTGCGCCAGTTTGTCTCCGCTGGCTATAATTATCAGGACAGTCTGAGTGTGTACGGGACACGAAAAATCAGCTCAACCAACCACGGTTTCAACGAATCCTACTCCATCAGCGCCGGGTATTCCATACTGCACCCCCGCCTGTTGCGTGGAGATGCGAACATCGGCCTGGTTTCCAACCAGGAGTTGGCCAGTAATACCAGTGAAGGCGATTCTTCGAGCGGCAATAACCGCATCTTTTACAGCGTCAATGGTATCATTCTTGATCGCAAACCATATCCAATCAGTTTTAGCGTCCAGTCGTCGACCTTGATGATACGGCCGACATTCAGCCGGGCGTACACCGTAGACTCGCAAGGCCAGAATGTCTCATTGCACATACAAAACAAGTACCTGCCGGTGACCTTCTCGTACGGGAGAAACGAGTCAACAACCTCCGGACTTGACGATGATACCAAACACACAATGCAGACAGCAGCGGTTACTATAATTCAAAGTACTGGCGATCTGAGTTCTACCAGATTATCTCTCAGTCAGACTTATGATCAGCAAATCCTGCTTGGAATAGGTACCACAGACAACCGCAACGAGTTCAGTGGTGATCTGACTAACGCTCTGCACTGGGAAAATTTGCGAGGACTGCATCGGCGGCTCGATACGAGCTATTCCTATCGTGATCAGAACGGCAGCTATCCAGGATCGCAGTCTAACTTCGGCTCTACCCTCGGCTGGCAGCTCGGCAAAGCTCTTGAAAGCCGACTTACCTATAGCCAAAGCTCCAACAGGAACGAGCAGAGCAGCAACAGAATGCAGAATGTCACCGGATCGCTCACCCACAGATATCTCAAGAGTTTGCAGACGAACGTGGGTGGTTCTTTTGCGAAAGGGAGTTACAACGATGGTTCGGATATTTCCACTTCCTGGAATGCCGGAGTCGCTTATACCAAAGAGTTGCCTATGGATAGCCGCATTGGGCTTGATTACGGGTATCGGTACATGCTGCAGGACCGTTCGAGAACGAACGTTAACCTGAACGTATTTGAACCGGTGACGCTCAGTTCGCTATTTCCCCAGTTTATTGATCTTGCAGCCCAAAATATCGATAGCAGCACGATCGCATTCTACCGGGATGCGGGACAAACACTCCCCTTCACTGATTTCAGTGTGGTTCTGTCCGGTGTTCAAACACGTATCCTGATTAACTCGGACCCAGGCGTGCCGATTCTCTATCAGAAATACTCCTATCAGCAAAGTCCAAATATAAAATATTCCACCTTCGGGCACTCCATTGGTTGGCTTCTGAGTCTTTTGGGGAACAAGCATGTCCTGCATGTTAACTACAGCTGGAGCGATGTGCAGATTCTTGCTGGAGCTGACCCCAACTCAACCCTCGGTGGTAGTACGCACCTTAGAGCCGGGCTAGAGAGCCATCTCTCCCCTCATACCCTGTCGCTTAATTACACCTCCGACAGGAATGTGTATCAGGATATCCAGAATATTGACGCCATCTGGACGCACTCCATGGGCGCTGCCAACGCGTCGCTTCTGACCAAGGCAGAAAATCGCTATTCATGGTATGCTGATAAGGGCAAAGACACAGCCAGTTCTCAAAAGTGGGACAACACAGCCTTGATATCCACTGCCTACAGCCGTTTGATCCTTCAGAATATAAAGGGGACACTGACTCTCGGTTATTTCAACCTGCTGACCAGCTCAGTCAGTAGTAATAAATTCAGCCTTGAGCTTGGGCTGGCAGGTAACATTGGCAGGACGGACATCACGCTGGATTCTGCTTCAAACTGGACATTTTCTTCTTCCGGCTCCGCCCACAACCAATCGGTTACCCTTAATGCCCGGAGGTCTTTTTAATGAAATGTAACATATCTTCGTGTCTTTGGCGGTTACTGCTAATCCCGGTAGCGTGGGTGCTGATGTTTGCTTTCATGCTGGGAGTTGCTGGCTGTGCTACTACCCCTCAGCCGCTGCAGATGCCCATGAGTGACAAGATTGTCTGGCCGCCTCCTCCCATGAAGCCCCGTATCTCCTGGATACAAGCAATTGTCACTCCTGCAGATGCCGGAATCCGCACGGGGTTCTGGAAAAGAGTTGCGTCCGCAATCTTTGGTGAGGAGCAGGTTCGGATCGTACGTCCCTACGGCATTCATGTTGATCGGAAAAAAAGAATCATAGTCGCCGATACCGGAGGGCGGGTTGTGCATTTCATCGACCCCGCCTCAGGGCGGTATGAAGTGGTGAGAGGGACTGCAGAAAGTACTTTTATGTCGCCTGTCGGTGTGACGGAGGATACAGGAGGGATGGTCTATGTGACTGACTCAGGCGCAGGGAAAATTTATCGCTTCAGACCCGACAACCTTAAAGTAACTCCATTTATCTCCGGGTTACAGCGCCCAACCGGTATTGTCTACAGTTCCCAGACAAATCTAATCTATGTCAGCGATACTGTTGCGGGGCAGGTTATTGCTTTCACCACGAGGGGAAAGGAGTCGTTCCGCTTCGGAGTTGCCGGCGAAAATACGGGGCAGTTCAATCATCCCACCGATTTGGCGGTCGACGGATTGGGACGGATCTTTGTGATAGATGCCCTTAATGGACGAGTACAGACATTTTCCGGTAAGGGCGAATATCTGAAAAGTTTTGGTGAACAGGGCGACTCGTCAGGTAATTTTGCCAAGCCTAAAGGGATAGCCATTGACAGTGAAGGACACCTGCATATCTGCGATGCACTTTTCGATACGGTGCAGATATTCGATGAAGATGGCCAATTCCTGCTCAGTTATGGCAACAGGGGCGGCGGCAAAGGCGAACTCTGGATGCCATCAGGACTTTTTATCCGCGATGATATGATCTATGTCGCAGATACCTACAACAACAGGATCCAGATTTTTAAGTATCTTCCGGAAGTGTCTGGAAAATAGTATTTTGATGGCTCTTGATTCACAAACGACCACGCAAACAGAAAAGGGAGAACACCGATGTTGAACGTTCCAAGACCTGCCGCAACGCTGATCGTGTCTTTGACCATGCTGATCACTGCTTCGGGATGGGTTGGAGCGGCTGGTATACTGGACAGCAAACACAACTTGTCCGTGTCGGGGCCCGGATCGATCAAGGCGTCCAGTGAAGAACGGGTTTGTATCTTTTGCCATACGCCTCACCATGCTAATCCCTCTACGCCGCTTTGGAGCCGTCCGACGAGCACGGCTGTATATGATCTGTACGAGTCTACAACTCTAGTGGCAAAGCCGGGTCAACCGAGCGGTTCTGCGCGCCTCTGTCTCAGCTGTCATGATGGCACCATCGCCATAGGAGCTTTCTATGGATCGTCAGAATACATACCGATGGCTGGGGGCATTACTACCCTGCCTGCCAACCTCACCACAAATCTTAAAACTGATCTGGGTAATGACCATCCCATATCATTTGCATATACCAATGAACTTGCCCAGTTGAA
>JAJXWO010000116.1 GCA_021781535.1 Deltaproteobacteria bacterium
GTATAATGGGCGCGCTTGTGGTTTCTGGTGAGTTTGACACCCGGAATTGCGGGATATTGAAGATTTAACGGGATCTAGAGACCCTGATTTTAATGTTCACAGGTCAATTGTCCCGTTTGGGTGGTCACCGGTACACGCGCGTGAACCGGTCAAAAATGTGTTGGGCTAGGCTTGGAAAGGAAGGACATGATGAAGCTGTCTTGGAAAATATACCTCGTGCTCTCCTTAGTATTCACTGGATCACTTTTATTGGCATATGTTAATAATATTCCATTACTCCGTAAGGTTTGTTCTGTTATTGGGTGCAATCTCAGCCACGGGGTGCTCCTGGCCCAGTGTAAAAATAGGGGATGACAAGTATCTCCTTGCGCCAGTACCTACCAAGGTGACGACAAAAGACACCTCAACTCCGGGAAGCAATCGGGAAATAAAATAAGAAAACAAATCACATGACAGCTCCCGGCAACAAGATCATTTCCCCTCCGCAACGGGCGACGTTGGGCGGAGCAGCAGCCATTTGCGCTGTCATTGCCTTGCTGTCGTTTATCATGGTCATGCCCCACAGAATTGGTTTCTGGACGGTGGCAACCGTGGCGATTCTCGCACTCTGTGCCGTTGTCTCCCGTTCAGGTCAGGCCGTTCACCTCTCCCTGTTTGCTCTCCTGTGGATTGCGCTGCCGTTTACCGTTTCCGTATTCCGGCCCTGGCCCTTCGGCCTGCTCATTCCTATCGCCGCATACGGAATACTCGTCGCTGCTGTTCCGCCTTTGCGCCGCTCCTTCGGCTGGCTGCGCCGGGGGCGTTGGGGGGCGGATGTCCTCCGGCTGGTGCTGGCAACGGTTGTTGTCTCAGGTGTGGCCCTTGTGGTCTGGTATGGGGCGGTGCTGCCCGATGTCCGCCAGAGCCTCAAGTACCTGCCGCACATGCCGATCTGGATATTCCCGCTTGCCGGCCTCGGATTCGCCATGAGGAACGCGGCTCTGGAAGAGGCCATTTTTCGCGGCATCATTATGGACGCCCTGGACAGCGCCTTTGGGCCGGGGAATACGGCGATAGCGCTACAGGCCGCATCTTTCGCCCTCCTGCATTATGTGTCGGGATTTCCCAGCGGCGGATGGGGCCTGGCGATGACCTTCGTCTATGGGCGCATGCTCGGCACAATTCGGCGGTGTTCCCAGGGAATGCTTGCCCCCTTGCTGGAGGCGGGCGCTGTCAGCGAGGAGTCGTTTGAGGACATTTTGGCTGAGCTGGATGGTTGGCAGGCAAGCGATGGCGATTTCTATGCCCTTTCGCGGCAGGTACAGGTCTCCGGGGAGCGGCCCTGAAATTTCTGTGCAATTTGAAGAGCCTGTTGATGAATACTGACCATCAACAGGTGGTGAGTTTATTCACGCTCCCAGGACAGCTTTGTTGTTAGCCACACAATTTATTTCACTGCTTGAAGATGACCGGAGTGTATGTAATGACTATGACACAATCCGTCCAACAAAAGGACTCGAGTACAGCTAGCTATACTTGTTTTTGTCGCGCTTGCGCTTACCGAGAAGAAGATGATCGTTTTCGGGGGGCAGATAACATGGCGGCTATTTTCCTGCCAGAAGGAGCAAAAGGTGTCCTCGGTGTACCGTCCCAGCGCAAGTTGATAATAAAAGAGAGGATACCATTGGGTATTTATGAATATTTCATGGCGCGGACTGAACTTCTGGACAGCGTTTTCTTGGATGCTCTAAAAAATAAATTTGATCAAATTGTTCTGCTCGGTGCAGGGTATGACACCCGGGCCTTGCGCTTTCATGGACACAATCAAGGGACAAAGATATTCGAGCTTGATATAACCCCGACCCAACAGCTAAAGCTTGACATTATTGACCGAGAACAGATTGCCCTCCCCAAGGAACTCATATTCATTCCTATCGATTTTAATCGCCAAAGCCTGCCGGAAGTACTCTCTGCAGTGGGCTATGAAAAGAATCAAAAAAATCTTTTCCTTTGGGAAGGCGTCACCATGTATCTGACACAGGAAGCGGTAGATAATCCATGCCGCCGATAGAGCAATCCAAATACTAAGGGAAAAGGTAATATAATGCCAATTTTCAGGAACTTACTGGCAATCGCTTTGCTTTTGATTTTTGCGCTGGCCGGCTGTTCAACCATGCCGAAACGGCCGGACACTCTCGTGCGGGGTGATTACGGCTACACCAAAGAGTATGTCTCTTGGCTGATCCGGAAAGAGATGAAACAGCAGGATGTCACCGGGCTCAGCATCGCTTTGGTGGACGATCAGAGAGTGGTATGGGCACAGGGTTTCGGTTATGCCGACGAGGCAAACAAGATCTCTGCCACGCCGGAGACCGTGTACCGGGCTGGATCCATCTCCAAGCTGTTGACGGCCACTGCGGTCATGCAGTTGGCCGAACAAGGTAAAATGGACATCGACAAACCGCTCAAGACCTACCTGCCCGAGTTCTCCATAAAGAGCCGTTTCACGGATGCCGGTCCCATTACGCCGCGTTCCATCATGACCCATCATTCCGGGCTTCCTTCTGAGCTCTTGAAGGGGATGTGGACCAAAAGTCCGGAACCGTTTGAGAACGATGTCAAACTGCTCAAGAACGAGTACGTTGCCTATCCACCCAACTACGTTTTTTCCTATTCCAATATCGCGGTGACCATCCTGGGGCACGCGCTTGAAAAGGTTAGCGGCCACGACTTTTCCACCCAATTGACCGCATCGCTGCTGCAACCACTGGGGATGTCCCATTCGAAGTTCGACATGGCACCTGACCACACACCTTTGGCGGCCAAGGCATACCGGAATGGAAAAGAAGCCGATGAGCTCCCTTTGGGGATTGTTCCTGCAGGAGGTTTGAATTCCACAGTGCTCGACCTCTCCCGCTTCATGGAGATGGTCTTTGCCGGTGGGAAATCGGGTGAAAGACAGATCATCAAGCCCGAAACCCTGGCCGAGATGTTGCATCCCCAGAACGCCGATGTTCCGCTGGATCTGGATTTCCGCATCGGCCTCGGATGGTTTCTTGGCAATTTGGACGGCATGGACACAAAGAAAACCGGACCGGTTGCACAACACGACGGGGCGACGCTGTATCATCGCAGTCAGTTGATCGTTCTCCCCGAGCAGAAACTGGGAGTAGTGGTTTTGGCCAATTCAGCCACTGCCGGTGATGTGGTCAGCAAGGTTGCCACGGAAGCCTTGAAGCTGGCCTTCGAGACCAAGTCCGGCATTCGGCAGCCGGAGAAACCGCAGTCTGCCGTGGAGGAAGGGTCGCTGTCGCAGGAGGCGTTGCAGGCCTATGAAGGACGTTACGCCACGATTGCAGGGGTCGTCAACGTCACCAAAAAGTCGGATTATCTGCGGGCCGAGATCATGGACACCGCACTACGTCTGGTGCCCCGTGCCGATGGTCTCCTCCGCCTGCAGTACAAACTGCTGGGGCTCTTCCCGATCAGTCTTGGGCAGGTGGATTATGACGGTTTTTCCGTCGCACGGGTGGCAGGGCGCGACATAGTGAAGGTTCGCTCCCAAGGGCGGGAGTTGCTGCTCGGCGAACGGATTAAACCGGTACCGATACCCGGGAAATGGTTGCGGCGCACCGGCGAGTATGAAATCAGCAACCGCGGCGACGATGCCGTGCTGATCGACAATGTGCGCCTCCGGCAGGATAACGGTATGCTCATTGTGGATTATGCCATGCCGCTCTTTGCTGATGGCAGGATGAGCATCGCCATTGTCCCGCTCTCCGATACGGAGGCGTTGACGTATGGGCTGGGGCGTGGCATGGGTGAGACGATCCGGGTGGTTACGGTCGGTGGCGAGGAACTGCTCCAATATTCGGGATATCTCCTCAAGAAAAGACAGAAATAGGCAGCTAAGGGAATCAAATCTTCAGATGAGTTTTGCAAGAAGGGTTTAGTCATCATATGGCCAGAAACATTGAAATCAAGGCACGTATCGAGAGCGTCGAAGCTTTAATCTCAAAGGCCACCGCACTTGCCGATAAAGGGCCAATCGAGATTATCCAGGATGATACCTTCTTTGCCTGCCCGCACGGCAGGCTG
>JAJXWO010000117.1 GCA_021781535.1 Deltaproteobacteria bacterium
CGCTCCAGATTTGGTACAATCAGCGCCGTCAGATACGGTTTTCGATCACCGTACACATAGGCGGAGTTTACGTACTTATCCATTTTTAGCTCGTTCTCGATGGGCTGCGGAGCGATATTCTTTCCGCCTGCTGTAATAATCAGCTCTTTCTTGCGGTCGGTAATATACAGAAAGCCCTCTTCCAGATGCCCGACATCACCGGTTTTGAGCCAACCATCCTGCAGCGCCTCGGCAGTGGCGGCCGGATCGTTATAATAACCGAGCATGACCTGCGGGCCTTTGACCAGGATTTCCCCATCCCGGGCAATTTTGATCCCGGTGTGTTTCAGCGCAACCCCGACGGTACCGAAACGGACATGTGCGGTGCTGTTGAATGAAATGGCCGGGCTTGTCTCCGTCAGGCCATACCCTTCAAAGATCGGAATACCGATCACCCAGAAAAATTCATTGATCTTTTTGTCCAGCGGGGCGCCTCCGCAGCAAAACATTTTCATGTTGCCGCCAAAGCGCGCCCTGATCTTGCTGAAGACCAGTCTGTCGGCCAGGGCATACTTTAACCCGAGCATGGTTGACGGCATCTTATGGAGATATTTCGCTTCCACAAACTTTTTACCCACATCTACGGCCCAGTGGAACAGTTTTCTTTTGAAGACCGGCATCTGATGGGCATTTTCAAAGATCCGGTGATAGATCTTTTCAAACAGCCGGGGGACACTCACCATCATGGTCGGCTTCACTTCCATCATGTTTTCCGGGACTTTTTCGATACTGTCAGCAAACGCCATCAGGGCTCCGTTTCGAATCGCCAGGTAGTAACCGACGGTCCTTTCAAGGATGTGGCTCAAGGGGAGGAAACTCAGCAGGACGTCTTCCTGGGCGATAACACCTCCCTGCTCGGTCAGAAACCGGATATTGGTCAGGATGTTGCGGTGAGAGAGCATGACCCCCTTCGGCACACCGGTGGTGCCGGAGGTGTAGATCAGCGTCAGCATGTCTGTCGGGGCGATGCGGTCGATTTCTGCCTCTATCTCCTTTTTTTCCTCTGCGCTGATCGGTGTGTCTATCTCGGACATCTGATAAAACGTGCAGACCGGCAAGGCATTCTCCCCAAGAAAACGCTCGAAAGAGATAACCAATTCCACACCCGGAATCGCACCCCTGATCTTGAGAAGCTTGGTGTACTGAAATTTGCCGGAGACAAAGAGGATCCTGGCTCCCGAATGATTGAGCACGTACTCGATCTGCTCAGGGGTGTTGGTAGGATAGATGGGAACGGTGACGGCGCCGGCGCACAAGATCCCCATATCTGCAATCACCCAGCCGGCACGGTTTTCCGAGAGTATGGCGACCCTGTCCCCGGGCTTTATTGCGAGTTTCTTCAGTCCACGTGCAACCATCATCGCACGCTCATAGTATTCACCATAACTCAGAGCGACGTACTTTCCCTGCTTGCGATATTTCAAGGCCAGCCGCCCCTGGAATTTCGCAGCGTTCGTTCGCAGCATGTCGGGAATCGATTTGTAGATGACGTCCACCATAGCGGCCACCCGTTAACAAGGATTTTACCTTACGCTACATAACCTTGACGCGCATGTCAAGTTTAATTTAAAATTGCTTTTTAAATTCGTAAAATCCTTATTCACCAAGCACCCTGACAGCCTCCCTGGCGTGCCCGTGAACCATCCAGAGCAAATCGCGGCAAGGCATGTAATCTTGTGCAGCGTTACGTGCAAAACAACTGTCACTTTTCTCATTATAATATGGGCAATCCGTCCCTTCTTCCGCAACGGGTTGTAAAAATCATTATACCGTTGTAGTGCGTTATTTCAATGAGTGCATGACGACATGATGTTTTCAACCCCGCCTTTTTGATCACTTATATTTAGACATGTTTACCGCCTTGCAAAACATATTACCAACTGCGATATTTTTATACTTGA
The DNA here is from genome assembly GCA_021781535.1 of Deltaproteobacteria bacterium. Taxonomy (GTDB): domain Bacteria; phylum Desulfobacterota; class Desulfuromonadia; order Geobacterales; family Pseudopelobacteraceae; genus JACRCG01. The sequence continues at coordinate 1,941 of JAJXWO010000117.1, forward strand.
CATCAACGTCAATGTTATTTAGTTTTTATCATAATAGTGTTTTAAAACTATGTTTCTGGCCTGACGAGATGCTACACCCAACGTTGCGAAAGAAAGGAGATCTAAAATGGGAACTAAATTGGTACTGGCAAGCACACTGGCCTGCACTCTGGCCGCGCTGGCAGGGGCTGCCAGCGTGTCTTTTGCGGCAGGGCTCAGGGTCAACGAGCAGGGGGCCAAGGCCATGGCGATGGGTAACGCCTTTGCCGCCCAGGCAGACGACCCGACCGCCCTCTACTACAATCCGGCCGGGATCGCCTTTCTGAAAGGGACCCAGGTAAGCCTCGGATCACTGATTATCAGTGTGCCCGAGACGGAATTCACCGGAACAACCCCCTTAAGTGGCGGAGGCGGTACTTCTGTTACCTTTGAGAAGGCCAAAAAAGATCTCTTTATCGCGCCAAGTCTTTATGCCACATATGCGATGGAGAGGTTGCCTCTCACGTTCGGCCTGGGAATCAACTCCATCTATCCGTTGGCCAAGAGCTGGGATGAAAGCAGTGCTTTTCGTAGCCAAATCACAAACATATCCGTAAAACCGATCAACTTTCAACCAACTGTTGCCTATCGATTCGATGACCTTCATCTGGCGATGGCAGCCGGTCTCGATGTTACCCATGCCATTGTCTCGTTACAGAAAACAGCTTATAACAGCGGCGCTGAACTTGGATCATTGGGAATTGACGGAACCGCCACCGACGTCGGTTACAACCTGGGCCTGAAATGGAAGCCGTTGCCGGTCCTCTCCTTTGGCGTGGCGTACAGGAGTGAAATTACCCTGCATATTGAAGGTAGCGCCAATTTCCTTGCCACGACACCCACGGGAAACACCTTAATCGGGTTCAACGCCACCACCACCGATACCCGGAACCGCGCCTACTCCTCGGCATCTACCACTGTAACACTTCCCGACAGCCTGACGTTGGCGGTTGCCTGGCAACCTACCGGCAAACTGACCCTGGAATTCGACGCCGAGCGGACCGGCTGGAGTTCATTCAACAACTTGGACATCAAATTCAATAGTTCGCAGATGTCCCATTTCAACAACAATCCTATTCCGTTAAACTGGAAAGATGCCTGGTGCTACAAGTTCGGCGGCCAATACGCGCTGAATAAGAACCTGGATCTTCGCGCCGGCTACATGTACGACACCAATCCAATCCCCGACTCCACGCTCGGGCCGATACTTCCCGATGCCGATCGACACAGCTTCAGTGTTGGCTCCGGCATCCACGCAAACAACATAACGCTTGATATGGCCTACATGTTCACACATTTCGAGGATCGGACCGTCAACAACCAGAATATAGCGCTGACGACAGGCGAAAACGGCACATTCAAAAGCGACGTTCACCTCTTTGGCGCCAACATCAGCGTAAAATTTTAACGTTAAAACCAACCTTTTATTTCAGCGAGGTAATGCCATGTATCCATCAATCATACGATATTTGCTGTATATTTCATTGATTCTGGTTGTGGGGTGCAGTTCCAGCAATGTGCCAGACACATCCAGTACACCTGCCAACTCCAGCACCAATGCAGCTGTCTTCGATCCCACCACGGGCGACATACCTATGCCGAATGTCCTGGCTACTGCCGCGGCTAAGGACCCTTTGACACAGTTCAGCACATCCGCTACGACGGTTGGTGCCCGCCCCGCCAATACCCCCATGAATCCGGCCGAGGCCCTCGCCTATGTGAACACCTATGAGATGGGCGGCACCAGCGCCGTATCGGGGGTGAACGCACCGATCTACATCCATTTCAACGGCCCGCTCGACGCAAGCACCGTTACCGGCGACAACATCAAGGTTTTCCAGACCAGCACCAGCGATATCGACGGCACTGAGAACCACGCCCTCGCCTTTGCGGACATAACCGGGATGTTTACTATCCAATACACCGCAGGGAGCACGGATCTCTTCCTCTTCCCGAACTTCCCGCTGCAGCCCGGCAGCAAGTATCTGTATGTGGTCAGCAGCCGGGTCAAAGATGCAGCCAGCGGCAAGTCGGTCAGCAGCTCGTTCTACTTCAACGCCCTCAAATCAATTTTCCCACTCATTGGACCGTTCGCCGAACTGGAGCAAGTCCG
>JAJXWO010000045.1 GCA_021781535.1 Deltaproteobacteria bacterium
CGATCTGATATTTGACGGTAATACCCCGCCGTGGTGCAATCGTCAGCGAATTTAGCCCCAAGGACGTCGAGGAGTTTTATGCAATCAAAAGCATCATGGAGGGATATGCAGCACGTCGGGCCTGTGAAAAGCTGAGCAAAAAAGATCTTGACCGTCTTCAGGCCATCAACAACAAACTGGCGGAACTGGCTCGAAACGGCGATATCAAACATTTCTTCAAAATTCACAGTGACTTTCACGAGCTGTTCATCAAGGCTGCAGACAATGAAAAACTGCATGAATTGATTGCCGGTCTTGTAACAAAATTTCAACGTCTGCGCTTTACATCTCTCAGTCTCCCTGGACGGATGGAGGTTTCGGTACAGGAACATGAAAAAATTATCGACGCCTTCCGGAATAAAGACGCTGATCTGGCTGAAACACTTGTTCGTCAAAATGCTGAATATGGCGGCCAGGTACTTATAAGCGGTGCAGCGCCAGTCAAGAGCGCCTGCGCCCCCTAGTACTGAATTTAAGAATGTATACTGGATTGCATCCTAGCAAAAAACTGGTATACTCCATTCGGAGAAAAAATTAATGGTCACATTCAAATCTGTCGCCTTGATACCTGCGGCGGGTATGGGTAAACGCATGGGGGCGTCAATCAACAAACAGTATCTGCAGTTGAATGATATGCCAATTGTTGCCCGTACCATTTCTGTTTTTGAGCAGTCCCCTCTGATCGATGTAGTTTATCTGGTAATTCCTGCCGAAGAGATTGCGTACTGCCGGAAACACATTGTTAATGCATATGGTTTCAAAAAGATTGCTGCGATAGTGCCCGGAGGCAAGGAGCGCCAAAACTCGGTGATGAATGGCTTGAACGCCATGCGGGAATTCGTTTCCGACGACGATGTCATCCTGATCCATGATGGCGTCAGACCGCTGGTAACCGAACAAATGCTCCAGGCATCAATAAACGCAGCCGTTCTCCACGATGGCGCCCTGGTTGCTGTCCCGGTAAAAGACACCATCAAAACGGTGCGTGACGGAATTGTATGCGGAACTCCTCCTCGCGAAACATTGTGGCAGGCACAAACGCCGCAGGCGTTTCGTTTTGGAATGATTTTCAGTGCCCATCTGTCAGCCAAGGCGAATGATTTTTCCGGTACTGATGACGCATCCCTGATTGAACATGCCGGAGGAAACGTGCATATTGTTCCGGGTGATTATCGCAATATCAAAATAACTACACCCGAAGACCTGATCCTTGCCGAGGCATTCCTGTCCAGCATGGAAAGAGAACGTACCTGATGCCATCTAAAAATAGAGACAGAATTCTGATTGTTGATGATGAGAAGGAAATCGGCCAGGCATTGGAGTTGTTCCTGGCTGATGAGGGGTATGCGCCTGCCCTGGCTTCAGACGGCTCAACAGCTCTTGATATGCTTGCCAACGGAAAAGATTTTGCCGTCATGCTTCTTGATATCAGTATGCCAGGACTTAATGGCATAACGGTCCTGAAGCGCCTCCAGGATGCGAGCAGCGATACTGCTGTAATCATGATGAGCGGACACGGCAGTGAAGAACTTGCTGTAGAATGCATGAGAAACGGTGCAGAAGATTATATTTCCAAACCGTTTGCTCTTGAAGATATGCTTCAGAGGATTGAGCGCGCTCGCACACATCGCCGGGAGCGAATAGAGAAACGGCAATTACAGCAGGAAAGAGAAGATTTCATTCTGATGCTTTCTCATGACATGAAAAACCCACTGACCGCCGTAATAGGATCAATAGATATTATTCGTGAGGGGTGCCTCGGTGCGGTCAACAATGAACAGGAAGAATACCTGCAATCGGCAATCGACAGCTGCAATGAAGTTGTCACCATGATCGACAATCTTCTTGATATCAAAAAATTTGAAGCCGGCAAGATTCAAATGACCATACAACCGTACAATGCCGGTGAAATCATCAGCAGGGTTGCACATCAATTTTCCCGACCGGCGAGACATGACGGCATAGAACTTTCCGTCAACGTGGACCCTGGCACCTATGATATAGCAGTTGACAAGAATTCTTTTACCAGAGTGCTTGGAAATTTACTCGGCAACGCTCTGAAATTCACTCCGGAAGAGGGTAAAATAACCGTTTCCTGTAATTTTATTCCTGAAAGCGAGGTGAAGTCAGTAACAATCCCTGTTTATGCACAGGTACCTCCGGATTTCCTAAAATCAGGTTCTTTTGTAAAATTAGTCATATATAATAGCGGCAATGGAATCCTGCCAGACGAGCTGGATCGAATATTCGACCGCTACACTCAATTTGCCCGAAAAACAGGAAGAGAGCGGGGGGGAGCAGGACTTGGACTGGCGTATTGCAAGCTTGCTATTGAAAATTTTCATGGAGTAGTCTGGGCAGAATCAGAAAACGGTCAGGGAAGCACATTTGTCATTCTTTTACCCTGTTGTTCAGATGGTACAGCAACAAACAATCGCTCTGAGGTATGATATGAAACGCATTGGACTAATAGGACTGTTTCTGGCCATTTCAGCACTATCTAAACCGGCACAGGCCTCCGGACCTGATTTAAGCAAATCCATCACCATCGGGAACGGTCCAAAGATGGTTATCGAATTCACTGACCCGGAATGTCCCTACTGTCGTAAAGCTTCCAAATTTTTTGAGGGTCGCAGCGATGTAACACGTCACATCTTCTTTTACCCTCTCCCGTATCACCCGAGGGCCAAAGAAAAAGCCCAATATGTTTTGTCGCAACAGGATAAGGCGAAGGCCTATCATATGATCATGTCCGGTTCTCTCGACCGGAGGCCACGACTCGAAGCCACGCCCAAAGGGATCAGGCTCCAGGAAGAACAGCTTGATATCGCAAAAAAAGAGGGAGTTGATTCTACTCCGACCTTCCAGATCAACGGCAGAATCATCGAAGGCTTTGACCAAAGAAAAATTGAAGAGGCACTCGGCAAATAAGGGCTAAAACTCCATCGGCATCGCCTTGACCTGCTTCGCGGTAAAGACCGGGCCATCCTTGCAGACGTACACATTGCCCACATTGCAGCGGCCACACTTGCCAAGACCACACTTCATCCGGTTTTCAAGCGTGGTGTAGACCTGCTCATCGCTGAAGCCGAGTTTTTCCAGTACCGGCAGGGTGAACTTGATCATGATGGGGGGGCCGCAGACCAGGGCAATTGTGTTCTCTGCCGACGGAGCCGTTTCTTCAAGGATTGTCGGTACAAATCCGACCTTGCCATCCCACTCGGGACTATTTCCGCCCGGATCCACGGTTTTAACCAGGCGGACATCGGCCCGTTCCTGCCATTCCTGCAATTCCCGTTTATAGACCAGATCTGCCTCGGCCCTGGCCCCATACACAATGGTAATCTCACCAAACTTTTCACGCAGATCAAGGCAGTTCCAGATCAGTGTCCTCAGCGGCGGCAAAGCAATACCGCCGGCGACAAAGACCAGGTTTTTGCCATAGAACTCCTCGACCGGATACGAATTGCCATAGGGCCCCCTGAACCCCATACTGTCACCAACTTCCAGGCGGCGCAACTCTTCAGTCACCCGTCCCACGGAACGGAAGCTGCATTCGATGTACCCGGTGCGGGTCGGTGATGAGGCGATGCAGAAGGTCGCCTCGCCGGCGCCAAAGGCTGAGTATTCGCCGAACTGGCCGGCGCGGAAACGGAAGCTGTCCCGGACCTGTTCGTCCTGAAAAACCAGGCGCAGAGTGCGGACATCCGGCGACTCGTCGATAACTTCCGCAACGGTAGTCAGGTAGGGAAGATAGATGTTGGTATTGGTGGTATCGCACATGTAGTAAAACCTTTAGGTAATTTCTTTCTTGCTTATTTCTTCTACGATCTGGGCAATGTCGATGCCGACCGGGCAGATGCGCACGCAACGGCCGCAGCCGGTGCAGAGTGTCTGGCCGAATTTATCGTCGTAGTATTTGAACTTGTGCATGATGCGGTTGCGGTAGCGCTTGGGCTGCAGGTCGCGGGGATTGTGTCCCGAGGCGTGGTGGGTAAACTTCCAGAAACCGCAGGCATCCCAGCTTTTGCGGCGCTTGCCGGCTTTCTCGGTCCCTTCGTCAACGATGTCGAAACAGTGGCAGGCGGGGCAGACAAAGGCGCAGGCGCCACACCCGACACAGCGCACGGCAAACCCATCCCAGAGCGGGTCTTCGAAGTGCCCGTCCAGCCATGCCTTGACCTGTTTCAGATCGATCCTGTCGGCCTGGGGTGCGGCCAATGGCAATGGCGCGGCACTGTTCGGCTCCGAGAAGAGGTCACTGTTGGTGGTAATCAGCGCTTCACCCTTTTCACTGTGGCTCCGGCAGGCATAACCGCCACCTTTCAGCGGCGTCAGGAACAGGTCGCTTCCCCTGGTTTCGGCCGGAGAGAGGCCGACGGCGGTGCAAAAGCAGGCATCGTCGGCGGTGCTGCACGCCAGGCCGATAACGGTTGTCTTTCTGCGGCGCTCCAGGAAGAATTCATCTTTGTAGTCCCAGGAGAACACCGCATCCAGCACCGGGATGGCGGCGGCGTCGCAGGGGCGCACCCCGACGAGTACCGTCTCGGGAAAGCGGGCCGGATCGACATCGGTCAGTTTGATCTGCCGCCCTTCTTTCTCGTAGGACATGATTTCTTCGCAAACGGGGAAGAAGGCTTCTTTGGCAGAACGGCGCGGCAGCAGGTCCGTCACCATTTCGGCCGAGCTATCAAGCGGCTCGTAGAGCGGGGTGCCGGCATTCATACGTGGGGCGACGACACGCGTGCCCGCAGCGATAAGCTTATCCACGAGGGTGTTCAGGTTTTGTTCGGAGATATATTTCTGCATCGGCATCCTTACTTGATGAACGATTGATCGTCTTTTTCGGTAAACATCGTCAGCGGGCCCTTCTCGTTACCTTCTAAACCAGCTTCGTAGTCAAACAGCTCTTTCAGCTCTTTGGCCATTTTGCGGTTGAGGAGATTCAAGGGGATGTCCATCGGGCAGACCCGTTCGCATTCGGCACAACCGGCACATCTGCCGGCCAGGTGCATGGCGCGTACGATGTGCCAGGCGGTGTTGCCGGCCGGGCGGGGGGTGGTCTCCACCATCTGCGGTTTGTTGCGGTCACAGAGGCACTGTTCGCAGAAGCAGAACGGACAGACCTGACGGCAGGCGTAGCATTTGATGCATTTGGCAAACTGCTCTTTCCAGTAGGCCCAGCGTTCGGCCGGGGTCAACGCTTCCAACCGGGCGATCTCGGCGCCGTACCGGCTCTCCAGCGGCGGCCCCGGTGGTAGCTCTACATTCGGAACGTAATCACAGCCGGTCGGCAGATGAGTGTCGCACTCGCAGCATTTGGAGGCGATGGTTGCTGTTGTCAGTCCGGCAGCGGGCTGCACCGCGGAGCCCAGAACTCCGGCGCAGGGTACACCGATCAGGTAGAGGTCTTCCCGCTTAAGCTGTGATTCCCCCATCAGTCCGACCATGGCTTTCAGGTCACATCCTTTGACGATGATGCCGACCTTCCCGTTTTTGGGGATTTCCTTTTTGGCCTTGGTCAGGTAAACGGCAAGGTTGTTAACGCAGGAGGCCGTGAAGATCAGCTTTTCTGCGTCAGCGGCGGCCGTGATGATCACCGGTTGGGCAGAGCCTGCTCGGCGGGCAGCGGCGTAGCCGACGATGGCAGTGACCTGTCCTGCGGTGAGGAGGCGCTGCGCCTCGCTGCGGACAGCATCTGTGATGGCGGCGTATAGGGATGTGTCGATTGGTTGAGACGTCAAAGGCAAATCCCCCTCAATCCCCTTTTCATTAAGGGGGCGGCAAAATTTAGATGGCGTCATACGCTTCTTTCAATTCCGGTGTGTCGATGGTGCCGGACCACTGTTCTTCGAGCGCCAGTTCCTTGAATTCCACCATCGGCCCCATGGCACGCACTTTTTCGGTCAGGTCGGTGACTACCTCGACCCACTTGCCACCTTCGGCGGCTGAAACCCACGAGAACTGCAGGCGATTAAGGTCAACTCCGATGAACTCCAGCAGTTTTCGAAATGCGGCGAAGCGGCGCCGTGCATGGAAGTTACCGGCGATGTAGTGGCAGTCACCGGGATGGCAGCCGGAGACGAGGACGCCGTCGGCGCCCTGTTGGAAGGCTTTCAGGATAAAGACCGGATCGATGCGGCCGGTGCAGGGGAACTTGAGTACCCTGACATTGGCCGGGTACTGCATGCGGCTGGTGCCGGCCAGGTCTGCCCCGGCGTAAGTGCACCAGGTACAGACGAAGGCGATTATTTTGGGTTCGAAGTCATGTTTGGGTTTTTCAGGGTGCATATCAAAGCGCCTCTATCATTGCTATTATTTGCTCATCCGTATACCCATCCAGTTCCACACATTTGGACGGGCAGGTCGCCTGGCAGGTGCCGCAACCGGCGCAGACACCCGGGTTGACGTAGGCAACGACCTTGACCAGGTTCCCCTGACGGTCGCGAATCTCTTTTTCCTCTACGGCACCGTAGGCGCAGACCTTCTTGCAAGCGAAACAGCCAACACACCCCGCCTCCCGTACCCGGGCCACGATCGGTTCGCGCTCCAGCTTGTCCTTGGAGAAAAGTGTCATGACCTTGGCAGCAGCGGCACTGGCCTGGGACACAGTTTCGGGAATATCTTTGGGGCCCTGGCAGGCGCCGGCAAGGTAGATGCCGGCGGTGGCACATTCTACCGGACGCAGTTTGGCGTGGGCCTCTGAGTAGAAATGGTATTTGTCGTAGGAGATGCCCAGCTTCTGGGCCAGGAGATCGGCGCCCTTTTGCGGTTGTACGGCGGTAGCCAGGACGACCATGTCGGCTTCGATCTCGACCTGGACACCGACGGCGATGTCGCTCCCCATGACGACGATTTTGTCCCCTTTCTGGTAGAGACGCGAAACCATGCCGCGAATGTAGACCGCTTCCTCTTCCTCAATGGATCTGCGCCAGAATTCATCATAGCTTTTCCCCGGAGTACGGGCGTCCATGAAGAAGACGTAGGCCTGGCCGTTGTGGACCTTGTGGTGATAGAGCATGGTATGCTTGGCCGTGTACATGCAGCAGACCTTGGAGCAGTAGGAGATCCCTTTTTCACGGGCACGGGAACCAACACACTGGATAAAGACTATCTGTTTCGGTTCCTTGCCGTCCGAGGGGCGCAGGATCTTGCCACCGGTGGGACCGGAGGCGCTTGCCAGACGTTCAAAGGTCATGCCGTCGATGACGTCAGGAATTTTGCCATGGCCGAATTCACCATACCCTTTGATGGGAGAGCCTTTGGGCTTTTCATCGATGCCGTAGAGGTCAAAGCCGGTGGCCACGACGATAGCGCCGACCGCTTCGACGACCAAGGTGTCCTGCTGGTCAAAATCAACGGCGCCGGGGCCGCAGACTTTCTGGCAGACGCCGCATTTGCCGGTTTTAAACCAGGTGCAATTGTCACGGTCGATGACCGGGGTGTTGGGCACGGCCTGGGGGAAGGGGACGTAGATGGCGGTGCGCATGCCGATGTTCTGGTCGAATTTGTTGGGGATCTTTTTCTGCGGACATTTGGTCATGCAGACGCCGCAACCGGTGCATTTGTCTTCGTCTACCGAGCGGGCCTTTTTCTTGATGGTGACCTGGAAATTGCCGATATACCCTTCGACCAGCTCGATCTCGGAGTACGTGTATAATTTGATCTTGGGGTGGTTGGCAACATCGACCATCTTGGGGGTCATGATGCATTGGGAGCAGTCCAGGGTCGGGAAGGTCTCGGAAAGCTGGGCCATGTGGCCGCCGATGGAGGGCTCCCGTTCGACCAGAATCACTTCATGACCGCAATCGGCGATGTCGAGGGCGGCCTGGATTCCGGCGATGCCGCCGCCGATGACCAGTGACCTCTTGGTGACCGGTACGGTGATGCCGGGGAGGATACGGTTTTTCTTGACCCGCTCGACCATCATGCCGACGATATCAATCGCCTTGACGGTCGCTTCTTCCCTGTTTTCATGCACCCAGGAGCAATGTTCGCGAATGTTGGCCATCTCGCAGAGGAAGGGATTCAGTCCAGCCGCTTCGACGGCTTTCCTGAAGGTCTTTTCGTGCATGCGGGGCGAGCAGGCAGCCACCACGACATGGGTGAGTTTCTGTTCCTGAATGGTCTTCTTGAGCAGGTTTTGCCCGGGGTCGGAACACATGTATTTATAGTCGGTGGCAAAGGCTACGCCGGAGAGTTTGCCAACCTCGGCCGCCACCCGTTCAACGTCAACCGTTCTGGATATATTTTCGCCGCAGTGGCAAATGAATACGCCTATTCGTGACATGCTACAGTAACCCCTTCTCTTTCAACAGCGGCACCGGGTTGACCATCATGGCATCAAGGCCAAGTTTATCTGCGCCCAGTCCGACGGAGAGCCCAACCAGCTGGGTAAGATAGAAGACCGGCAGGCCATAGCTGGTGCTGTAGACCCCTTCGATCTCTTTTTGACGGATGTCCAGATTGCCGTGGCAGAGGGGGCAGCCGACCATGATGCAGTCGGCGCCGGCCGCTTTGGCGGAATCGAGGATGGCGTTGGTGAGCTGGATGACGACACCGGGGCGCGAAAGGGTGAAGTTGGCACCGCAGCACTCAAGACGGTGGGTCCAGGCCACGGTTTCCGCACCGGCCGCTTCGATGACCCGCTCCATGATGGTGGGCGCTTCAGCACAGTCCAGGTTGGGGACATCGGTGGGGCGGGTCAGCAGGCAGCCGTAGTAGCAGGCGACTTTGAGGCCGGACAGCGGTTTGTTTACCGCTGCGGCCAATCGCTCCAGTCCCAGGTCCTTGGCGAGGATTTCCAGCAGGTGTTTGACGTTGCTGTCCAGTTTGACCGGGGCGTCGATGGCTTTTTCAACCTGTTTACGCTTGACATCGCTCTCACCCAGGACATGCTGGGCGGTTTTGAGCCGGGAGAAACAGGAGGCGCAGGCGACGGCCATGTCTCCTTCGACCTTGTCGGCCAGTTCCAGGTTTTTGGCGCAGAGTGACAGCGACAGCAGTTCATCGACGTTGTGAGCCGGGGTGGCGCCGCAACAGAACCAGTCGGGGATCTCGGTCAGGCCGATTCCCAGAGCTTTGAACAGTTCGCGGGTGGAGAGGTCGTATTCGCCGGCCGAGGCGTGGAGCGAGCAACCGGGGTAGTAGGAATAATTGAGAGGTTTTTCCATTACAGTGCTTCGCCTTTTTTGCGCATCTCTTCGATGCGGGTAAAGATCTTTTCTATTTCCGGCATGTTCTTGTTTTTGCTGTGGAACATTTTCAGTTTACCTTTGGCAAGCAGTTTGGGGCCAAGCATCAGGTCTTTAAGGAACTGGCCGGATTTGACGTTGAAGACCGCGGCCAGGCGCATTTCGTACTGACGGCCGTAGGTGCGGATATTTTGTAGGAACAGTTTGTTGGCCAGCTGGACATAGCTTTCCTTGGAGGCCCCCTCAGCATCCCACGATAATTTGCGCAGGGCATCCATGATGGAAGCCAGATCCACTTTGTTGGGGCAGCGGGTAGTGCAGGTTTCGCAGGAGGCACAGTACCAGATGGAGCGCCCGGCAAGGACCCGCTGCCACTGGCCAAGTTGCAGCAGGCGCACCACCCGGTTTGGCGGATGCTCCATGAAAGTTGCCATCGGGCAACCGGCCGAACATTTGCCACATTGAAAGCAGCGACGTACCGAGGTGCCGGAAAGGGCTTCGACCTTGCGCACAAAGTCAACGTCCATCGTTTCCTGCGAGATGATCATCTTTTTCTTTTTCACGCCAGCGTCCATTTAGCTAAAATAAAATATATATATTTTGATACCACATTTTATAACATCGTATCAACACAAAAAAATATACCTACACGCAAGCTTGATGTTACATTGTCTACATATTTGGTAAAATATACAATACAATTTTTACGCGAAAATTTATTTAGGAATAATCAAAAACTGTCGTACCAACCAGCCATGACAGCGATGTAACAAAACAGGCCCACCCCTTTGCCGAGAATGGACCTTTTTTCCCGACAACATGGTCGTCAGTATATAATTATGTAGCCATGCTCTTCTGCAATGGCTCTCACTTCATCTTTATCCTTCAGATGATACCGTTTCCCTTCCAGAGTAAAATAGTACCCTCCCTGCCCATCCGGCACCGCATCATCCAGCAAAGCTTCGAACGTAGCTGTTTTGACCATATCAAACTCCCTCGCTTGCTAAAGCGGCTGCCCGGATTGCATCCACCAATTGAAGAACATCCTGCTCAGTTGTCTGCCATGAGCACATGAAACGCGCACCACCTGATCCGATAAATGAGTAAAAGTTCCAGCCGGCAGAGCGGAGGGCAGTGGCAACCGCCTCCGGCATCTCGACAAACACCGAGTTGGCCTGCCGCGGGTACATAATACGGACTCCGTCGATACCGGCCAGATACTGCTCAAGCACTGCGGCATGGTGGTTGGCACGCCGGGCGTTTTTAAGCCAGGCGCCGCTTTCAAGCAGCCCGATCCAGGGAGCAGAAATAAAACGCATTTTGGACGCCAGCTGACCAGCCTGTTTACAGCGATAATCGAATTCACGGGCAAGTTCACGATCAAAAAACACTACCGCTTCTCCGATCGCCATGCCGTTTTTTGCTCCGCCCAAACAGAGTACGTCAACTCCTGCCCGCCAGGTCATTTCAGCCGGAGCGACATCAAGCGATACAACCGCGTTGGCAAAACGGGCCCCATCCATTTGTACCCGCATACCATAGCGCTTGGCCAGTTCACTGGCAGCCCTGATCTCATCAGGAGTATATACCGTGCCGACCTCAGTCGCCTGCGTCAAACTCAACACCTTTGGACGGGGGTAATGGATATCACTGCGCCGGGTAATAACCCGCTCTACTTCTGCCAGATCAAACTTGCCGCAGGGGCCGTCCACGTGCAACAACTTGGTGCCATTAGAAAAGAATTCCGGTGCACCGCATTCATCCGTCTCGACATGGGCGAGCTCGTGACAGATCACGCTATGGTACGAACGGCATAGTGACGCCAGCGCAAGTGAATTGGCCGCAGTACCGTTAAAAACAAAGAACACCTGGCACTCCGCCTCAAAAACCTGGCGCAGATGTTCGCAGGCTCGCTCCGTCCAGAGGTCATCCCCATATGAAGAAACATACCCGACGTTGGCAGCCTGCATGGCCTCCCACGCCTCCGGGCAGATCCCCGCATAATTATCACTGGCAAACTGATTATATATCTGCTTCTGGTGCGGATTTTCCAAGATACCCTCCATGGTTACAGTGGATAGCGCTGCACGTGTTAATTTAGCACCTGCTTTCCTCCGATGCCAGAAATTTCCAAACAGTATGATGACAACTGTTGAATAGTTGCTGATAAATGATTATGATGCATGTTTAAATTTGATACTTGCGAGGAAGCTCTTCTATGCGCTACAGCCGAATGCGGCTATCGCACAAAATTGTTCTGGTTTCGTTGTTTACCACCCTGTTTGTCGGCTTTACGGTGCTGCGGTCACCTTACCTGACAGCTGAACCGGCTGCATCACCGGATGACCCGGCCAGAGAGGACCTCTCACGGATAGAGTATCCAAGCCTCCGGAATATAAAATGGCATGCCCAGTTTATAGAACCGCAACAGTCACTTGAATCCCTCTTTGGAGCCGACTGGGTTCTGGTGGCACGCTTTAACAGAGTTGACCGGCGCCATGTATATCCCGGCGTAACGATCAAAGTCCCTGATAACATGGCGGACATCCGTACTTATACGCCACTGCCTCAGTTCTATCAACCGGCGGCCCGCCACGAAAAATATATTCTGGTCGACATAACCGAGCAGTGGCTGGGCGCCTATGAGTATGGTAAACTGCGGTTTTCTACCCCCGCCGCAACCGGAAAAGCAACCAAAGAAACTCCTACAGGGATTTTTCGGATATCCACCCGTGACCTCCACCATACATCCTCACTCTATAAAACTGAAAATGAGGAGGAGCAGTATCCGATGGACAACGCCCTCCGCTTTTCCATCGGAACGGATAACATCTCGTACTGGCTGCATGCCCGCGACATGCCCGGCAAGCCGGCATCACACGGCTGCATCGGCCTGTATGACGAAGATATGCAGAAGCGGGTCTTTGGGGTACCTCAGAAACCGGTATTACTTGACTCTCAAAAGCTGTACACCTGGGCTGCAGGAGAAGAAGAGTATGGAGAAGACAGTGGAGGGGCTGAGGAACTGGAGGACGGGCCGATTGTCGAAGTGCGCGGCAGCCTGCCCCGTTATCTGGACAGGCCGCCGTTACAGGCATTAAACCATAACACGTTCTGGTAAAACATTCCTGGATTCTACCTTATTTTGCAAGCCATTTTGCCACATCTTTAGCATGGTAGGTTATGATAATATCGGCTCCGGCCCGCTTGAACGCAGTCATCGTTTCCAGAACGACCCGTTCCTCATCTATCCATCCCCGCTCGGCAGCGCCCTTGATCATACTGTATTCACCTGAAACATTGTAGACCGCCAGCGGTAAATCATATTCATTGCGCAGGTCGCGCAGAATATCGAGATACGGCAACCCCGGTTTCACCATAATGATATCTGCCCCCTCTTCAATATCGGAGGCGGCTTCACGAAGCGCTTCACGACGATTGGCGGGATCCATCTGATAGCTACGACGATCACCGAATTGTGGCGTTGATTCAGCTGCTTCACGAAATGGGCCATAATAGCCGGAAGCGTATTTAACTGCATAGCTCATGATCGGGATCGCATCATACCCGTGTTCGTCAAGCATTTCACGGATTGCACCCACCCGCCCATCCATCATATCGGAGGGGGCCACCATGTCGGCCCCTGCCTGCACATGCGAGAGCGCTTCGCGAGCCAGCAGATCCAATGTCGAATCGTTATCGACATCCCCGTCTTTGATAATCCCGCAGTGCCCGTGGTCGGTATATTCACACATGCAGACATCAGTGATGACCGTCAACCCCGGCACCTCTTTTTTCAGCGCTCTGATCGTTTCCTGAATGATGCCGGTATCGGAATAGGCATCGCTGCCAACCGCATCCTTGGTCTCGGGAATGCCAAACAACAGCACGGCCGGAATCCCCAAACCCTGGACCTCTTTGGCTTCAGCGACAACATGTTCGATAGATTGCTGGTAGATGCCCGGCATGGAAGATATTTCTTTTCTGATTCCGCTGCCAAAAGCGGAAAACATCGGATAAACAAGGTCGTCAACCGAGACGGATGTCTCACGAACCATCCGGCGAAATGTTTCACTACCCCTGATTCTGCGGGCGCGGAACTGTGGGAAAAACATGGTAGATCCTCCTCTTGACTCTGGCAGTTGCTTTGCCACACTGTGGCAATAGGTGAAAAGATAGTAGATTATTTTTTACGGCGATCCTGCAGTGAAATCACCTTGGGTGACCCACCTTCATGGCGGGCCTTCTGGGCACGTTCCTTTTCAGCATTTTCCTGTTCAGCGCGCTCAATGTCCACCGGAGAGATTACCTGCTCCAGTCGGAGCGGCGTCCCCCCCATCGTAAAATCAGCTCCTTCAATCTGGAAATCATCAAGTATCCAGGTAAAAACCTGCATGGGAAAAGTAAGCACCAGCAATTTAACCTGCCACCAGCCGGGCTTATCGTCGGGTAGAATTTCCTCAACACGGGCATAGAAGCCAGGTTTCGTATCTACGTGAATCAGTACCAAATCATGAATTGTCGCCATTATATCTGCCTCTGCACTTTTAGTTTGGATGTATTGCTGTTTTTCTCCGCCCAGAGCAGGAGCGGGGAGCCCAGAAGTTCTCCCATCAGAAAGGAAGCCTCTTGGATACATTCCCGCACATCCCGTTCCTGTGCGGCAAGAATCGCTCTGTCCTGCAATGACACCTTCTCGTCAATGCCATCGCAAAGGAACACAATGCAGTCAGCCGGCCGCATTCCAGGCTCCATGGTGCAACCGGTAGCAGCACCGTACGGGCAGAGCGGTTTCTGAGAAAAATCTGCTGCCACGGGGATTTGTATCGCGACATGTGCCAGGGCATCAAAAACATTTACCCGATATTTGCCGTTCAGACAACATTGCCCCCCGCACTCACGGCATAGAGAAGCAGCAGCAACATTCACAACAACTGCAGCAAGAGCTTCTTTTGCCTTCCGGTAGCGGGTCAACTGCTGAGCCAGCGCAAATCGGGTCCCGGCTGAAAGACCAGAAAAAAGGCCTTCGAGCCGCATCATACCGATATCCCACACCTGCTGATCGTCCACGTTACCCCTGTTTCATTTTCCTGTCATGCTGTTAATATTGGTTGAAGCAGTCCGTAAGCCGGGTTCTGTTCCCGAGTCGGGTTACCCCTTCGCGGGCGATGGTCATTCATCTGGGTATGCCGTTACCGACACCCTCAAGCAACCAACCCGGAGGCACGGGCGGGCCGCCCTTAACGCCCCCCTATTTGGTCTTGCTCCTGACGGGGTTTACCTGGCATCTGACGTCACCGCCAGACCCGGTGAGCTCTTACCTCACCCTTTCACCCTTACCTGCCATGGCAGGCGGACTTCTCTCTGTGGCACTTATCCCTGGGGTCACCCCCGCTGGACGTTATCCAGCGTCACGCCCTATGGAGCCCGGACTTTCCTCCACCGGATAAACCGGCAGCGACCATCTGGACTACTTCAACCAAATCAGTGGCCCGACAGACCATCTTCTTGAAATTTTCCGTCGAGCCATAACGAACCAGCTTTACTGCTGTTCCAGCTTGAGGATTAAAATCCTTTGGCAATGAGGGCACGTAAGCAACTCTTCATATTTGTACAGATTATTATACAGCTGGGGCGGCAGATGCATATTACATCCCATACAGTATCCATCCCGGGCAAAAGCAAGAGCCTGCCCACGGCGCTGTTCACGGAGAATTGTAAATCTCTTTACCAGGCTTGCAGGCACAACTTTGACGATGCTTTCCCGTCGGAGAGTATCCGCATCAATCTCCGACTGTATCTTATCAATTTCAGCCTGTTTTGCCACAATCCGCTGAGCAGAGTTTTCAGCAAGCTCTTCACAGAGGCTCTGTTTTGCCGCAAGATCTCTGGAAACCTCTTCTATCTGGCCGATCTTTTGGAGCAGTTGTTCTTCAATGTCTGCCACCTGCTTCTTGGCAGCGGTAATTTCGCGACCAACTGCTTGAAATTCTTTATTGGTCTTGATCTCCTTCATATTCGTTTCAGACCTGGCAATGTTTTCCAGCTCTGCACTGTGAGTTGCTTCCAGGCCAACCTTTTCTGATTCAAGGTGGGCAAGGTTGCTTTCAAGGACAACAACCTCTTCCCGTGAAGCGTCCACGCCGTGATTAATCCCGTTCAATTCAGCCTGTAATTCGTTTTGAGCAGCCTTACGTGCATCAATGCGTTGGTCAACTTCCTGTAATTCCTCCAGCATATCCAGTTTCTTTTTCAAATCAATTCTCCCTTGCTGCAAATTAGTATTGACTATTCCCGCTTATATTCGAAACGGATCTGATTCCGTTCGGCACGCTTCCACATGGCAATCTGTATATCCGGCCTCGGCAAGCTCCCGCCCAAGACGTCCCGTTATCTCAGACACCATAATTATTTCTGTAGAGAAATGACCGGCATCAATCACGGCCAGCCCCATATCTTCAGCATCGCGAGCCTCGTGGTATTTTACGTCACCGGTCACCAGCACATCTGCACCGGATCGGGCCGCGTCACGCAGCAACGTCGAGCCACTGCCACTGCAGAGCGCGACCTTTGAAATCTTCGCTGCAGGATCCCCTACATAGCGCAGAGATGGTGCAGACAAAGCGCTTCTGAGCCGGCCAACATACTCTTCAAGTGTCAAAGGCTCCGGTAAACGTCCGATCCGCCCAAGGCCCTGTTTTTCTCCCTCGTTCAGCAGCGGGTAGAGATCGAAGGCCGGCTCCTCGTACGGATGCGCCGCCAAAAGAGCCTTCACAGCCCGCGGCAGTTGTATGCGCTCTATCAGCATCTCAAGCCGCTCTTCATTCACACGCGACATCGCTCCTACTGTCCCGGTATATGGTTCCGCACCTTCAAGCGGGGTAAACGTCCCTGTACCGCCTGCAGTGAAGGAACAGTCACGATACTTCCCCATCCCCGCGGCAAAAGGGAACAGTTCGGAACGCAGGTGCTCAAGCTGACCAACCGGTACGAATACAACAAGCTTGACCAGTTCACTTTTTGTTGTAACCTTAAGGGGGACACAGTTGACAAGCCCGACTTTTTCAGCAAGCAGATCATTCAAGCCGTCGCGCACAATATCATAGTTGGTATGAAGAGAAAGTATCGACAGCCCCCCCTTCATTGCTTTGTGTATGGTAGCACCGTGCGGGGTTGCAGTTGAGATGGACTTGAGTGGTTTAAATATGAAGGGGTGGTGAGTAACAAGCAGTTGGCAGGATGCAGCGAGAGCAGAATCGATTACGTCAGGGGTTGGATCAAGGGCGATCATGACGCGGGTCACTTGGGCAGCCGGGTCACCGATCTGCAGTCCGGGGTTATCCCACGCTTCCGCCAACGACGTCGGAGCTATTTTATTAATAATACCAACTATATCCGCAACTTTAGGAATTTTCATCGGCTACAATTAAAAAGAGTGCAACCTTGCGGTGTGCACTCTCGTGGTGAGGTATGGTAACGGGGCGTTCCCAAATATCTGGCCGGCATCCGGCGTTTATCCCTCGTGTATGAAATGGTGGGCCCACCAGGACTCGAACCTGGGACCAACCGGTTATGAGCCGGTGGCTCTAGCCAACTGAGCTATAGGCCCGTAGGAAATTTGTATCATAGATGACACAAACACCCATGTCAAGCAATTTAGAACCTTTTCCAACAGTTATGCCCGTGAAAGAAAGCGGCCATCACGTGTATCGACTTTCACCTTTTCGCCCGCTTCGAGATACGGGGGAACCCGTATTTTCAACCCGGTTTCAAGAATCGCTTCCTTTGTCTCGGCTGTCGCAGTCGCATTTTTCATCACCGGCGGGGTTTCTGTAACCGTCAATTCAACCGGGGGGGGGGCATAAGGGGACGGGGCATAAGGGTACGTAGTTGTTTTATTGCATTAACTGCATATCCACCATTCCTTAAGCTCAGGACGAGATAAAAACAACTCTTCACCTCGCCTTACCGCACGGCTTACCGAAGATGTTCCAATACCGATCATCGCACCGACTTTTGCGCCGGAATAGCCAAGTTCCGTGACTGACAAATAGCAGAACAACTCACGCGCTTCGGAATATTGATTCAATCGGCCACGGCGCAGAATATCCGTAGCCGGTAATTTAAAATAATCGCTGAGTCTAGCTTGCAGAGAAATCAAATCCATAGTACGGGGCATCTTACCGCCAAGTCGGGGTTCCTCGCGGAGTGCCGCCACAAAATCACCCCCGCCAAGCACACGCTCATCATAATCACCCTTGACGGCACCATTGCTTTCAAGCAGATGGCTACGACGTAAACCGCCGCCGACCAATTCAGGCCGTTTACCCATGGCAACACCATCCGACAAAAACTGCCGGTAGGCATGCCGGCTGTCTTTCTTTTTCCTGCCAAATAGCGTCAGAATTTCATCAATCGCTTGTCCGGCAAACGCCTTCTGGCCTAACAGAACCGCATGACCGCACCAGGGATAGCGATCCAGATTTTCAAGATCCTTGACAAGTCCAGCCCGCAATGGGTTGAGATGTATATAGCGGATTAATTCAAGCAAATACGGTTCTTCTTCGCAGACAATTGACTTGTAACGATTTTGAAACAGGTGCCCGGATCGAGAGTGGCGCCGATTGAACGTAACGGCATAGCCGGTCAGCAACCTTCGCATGAAACGTGAAAGATCAAAGTGATTGCAGCGCAGCAAGAGGTGTGCATGATTCGGGATCAGAGCCCAGGCAAAGCAGTCGGTACCAGTTTCCACGAGAAGGCTGCTAAAACTGTCCACGAATCGTTGCCGGTCATCATCGTCCAGAAAAATATCCGAGCGTTCAATGCCACGAACGATGACGTGCTGCAATAAACCGGGAATGTCTAGTCGTGCTTGTCTTGGCATGGAGATAAGATAGCAGAAAAAGAATTATAAGGCAATAAAGCAACTACGTCCCCCTAGGTCTCAAACAGCCTAAAACCTCCCGCCAACCATTCAGCGGTTAAAGAAAAAATCTCAAACTAAAAACGCCGTGAAGCCCTGTATCATCGGGGTTCACGGCGTTTTTAGTTGTTCGACTTGTCTTGTGTCAATGCCTGACCCCTACGGTTCGCTTTGTCGGGGCCGAGTCGGCAAAGCAAGGATCATTAGCGATTTTCTTTAAGGTTGCTTCCACATTTTGGGCATTTCCGAAGTAAAAGAGTGTCAGCAAAGTATAGCTCAAAATCCATTAACAGTGTCCAGATTGCCAAGAGTCGTAAACCAGGACTGCAACCACATTTATTGCATCTGACAATAAATATTTGTAGCAATAGAATTGCCGGAATTAAGGCAATACAAATCCAAGCTGCTCGCACATTAGCTAATGTCAAAAAATATACAATGACAATCATATTGATAACAAGCAAGACCGAAAGACATCTGTAAATAATCATCTTCATTTTAATTATTTCTCTTTAGGTTGTTGATAATTTTTACTTCAATAGTTCCGCGCATTTGTTTAGACATTGATCAAATTCACAATCGTTTTTGCCATCGCACCCTGCAGCGCAAGACACAAACCGGTCAACTTTCAATAATTCAAGTTGTTGGTTTTCATAGTCTGCACCATTATCTAACCCTGCTTGTGGATCGCCAAAAATTTTCTTAGTTATGTTATCTAAAAATGTAGAGCCTAATTTTTTTATGATCTTTTCAACTAAATAGGGTCCAAGTTTGCCAGCAACTGTATCCCAACCAAAAAGTCCATATGGGTCTCTGTATCTGATGGGGTTGTTCTTGACGTACGAATATAGATTTATCCCTCCCCTGAAGCCAATCGGGTCTTTTGAAATGAAACGTCCTTCCATTGGATCATAGTATCTTGCCCTGTAATAGTACAGCCCCGTTTCCTTATCCCACTCCCTGCTCGTATAGGTAAACGGTTGAATTGGCCAGCTATCTCGGTCTTCGAGGTTTCCGAACGAATCGTATTTGTAAGAGTCAATTACTGTCTGCCGTTTGTCGGTCAGTGCAACAATGCTGCCCAATCCG
>JAJXWO010000118.1 GCA_021781535.1 Deltaproteobacteria bacterium
ATCGGTGTTTTTCTGCAGATCGCCAAGAAAACTTTTAACCGCCGCGTAACTGCCGTTGACTGTCATGGAAACAGTATAATTAAGCAGATCGTGCCCCTTCACAGTATTCGGCTTGTAGGAAACTGTACCGGTAACAACCCCACTGGAAACTGCGCTGTCGAGAATATCACCAAGTACCCGTGGAAACTGTCGTTTGAGAGGAATCCTTGTCGACAGTTTTTCCAGATCGTCAATCCCACGTCGATACACCGATGCCACATCGTTTCTGCCGGCCACTGCTACCCTCTGGCGCAAATCGTTCCAGGAAGCTTGAGATGAAATAATTTTCGGAGAAAAGTACGCTATGTTGGCAATGTACAGGGCTGTGTTACAAACCAATAGGATTGCCAGCGCTATCAGCAGACGGCGTTTTTGGCTGTACAGCTCACGAAAAGCCTGTTTCATTGCGGCGCCGCCTTGCATGAAATGGAGAATTGCACACCTTTGGTCCGCTCTCCCACTGCAATTGTCGAGTTCGATAGCAGCAAAATGGAGGTGAACGCCTTGGAATCCTCAAGTTTGTCAAGATATGACCTGATCTGTGCAAAGTTCTTCGCCCGCCCCTCAATCTTTATCTCCCCGCTCTTCATATCTGGGGAAAGCAACGATAGCGCAATCCCATCGGGGAGGGTGTTTTCCAAATGCTCAAGCAGCCCCATCCAATTATATGTCTTGCGTCCGATAATCTCGTTATAAAACGAGATATTGCCAAGCAGATTGGTATATTCCTTCTCCGAAAACCCATGCGGGCGACTATTGAGTCGATTTTCATAGGCGGCAATATCTGTCCGCAAACGGCGCAGTTCACCAAGATTCCAGGCCGCACGATTGATATTCCAGGCCAGCATGAGGAGCAACACAACACATATGCCAGCGCCAAGCCGGTTCACCAGCCTGCGGTCCAGATACGTTCTGGTGGCAAGATTGATGGTAAAATACATCACAGACTCCTCAGTGCAGCACCGATAGCGGTTGTGTACGGAAAGAGCGAGCCCTGATCCGCCGGGGCGGTATCGGCAGGTTTAACCACCGACTTGATTTCCAGAAGAGCCGGTGTAGATCCGGTTGCTTCAGCGACCATGCTGCAGAATTCCTGCGCCACGTCAGGTGCAACAATGCAGGAGACGTGGTCAAGCGTACGCTCGGGAAAGCGATCTCGATAGACCATCAAGGAACTGTTAATCTCCATGAAAACCCTGCTATCGACTCCATCTGAACCGGAAAGTTCCTTGACCCGCTGAAATTCAAGCACGCCATCGAAAAAAATTAGTATGCAGAGAGTTTTGTCGTAGAACGAAATAAGAGTTACGTTGTTTTGAGGCTCTAAGCGACTTTCAAAGGCACGGTAAAGATTGAATGAGTTGAAATCAATCCGGACCGGCGTAAAGCCTGTTGACACCAGCAGCTCTTCATATTGACCGATAACAGCTCGCGACACCAGTGCCACCATCAAGGCCATGTCTCCGTTCTCACGCACCTTCAGCTGCTGGTAATCGAGATGAGTGTCAGCAATATCAAATGGAATGTTCTTTTTCAGTTTCCAGCGGATAATGTCCAGGCCCTCGGCCCGACTTTTGAAACGACCTTCAACGTCAAGCAACATGACCCGGCCGACCGCATCAGGCAAGGCGATCGACAGTCGTGTACCGCTATGGAGCAGCAGATTATAGGCACTTCGCACCGCATCGCAAAAGGCTTGTGGATCAAGGATATTGGGTTCGCGCAAGGAAACGCGCACAGCACCGGCAGCCATGGGAGCGTACGCCACCCGTTCCAGACGCGGTGAAACCGCAGAGCCGTTTAACAAGGCAAAGGACACCCCTGCAGGGTTTATCTCGACTCCCAATGTTTTTTTTACAAACAGCATATCCGGTCCATTCCCATCACTCCACAAACGTGACGCGATTGATCTCCTTGAGTGTTGTTTCGCCAGCGATCATTTTTTCCACGGCTGAGTCCCGCAGGAAGACGACCCCGGCCTCATGGGCGGCCAGCTTGAGTTGGGTCGCTGTGACCTTGCCGATGATCAGGTCGCGGATATGGTCATTAAGCTCTAAAAGCTCTACAATGGCGGCACGTCCGCGGTAGCCGGTGTTGTTGCATTCATCGCATCCTACGGCATCGTAGAGGGTTACCCCACGCACCGATTCAGGATCAACTCCTCCTTCGCGAAGGACTTCATCGGAATGCAGTACGGGCTTACGGCACTTACGGCACAATTTACGCACCAGGCGTTGCGCCAGGACGCAGTTCAGACTTGAGACAAAATTGTAAGGATCGATGCCCATGTGGATGAAGCGGCCAATTACGTCAAAGACGTTATTGGCATGGACAGTGGTAAAGACAAGGTGGCCGGTCAGGGCAGACTGAACGGCTATCTGGGCGGTCTCCGAATCGCGAATTTCTCCGATCATGATCTTGTCCGGATCATGACGCAGGATCGATCGCAAACCTTTTGCAAAAGTCAGTCCCTTCTTTTCGTTAACAGGGATCTGCAGAATTCCGCGGAGCATATACTCGACCGGATCCTCAATGGTGATGATCTTGTCTTCACCGGTCTGAATCTCTGTCAAAGCCGCGTAGAGTGTCGTGGTTTTGCCCGATCCGGTCGGCCCGGTCACCAGAACCATTCCGTATGGTTCGCGGATTTTCTTGCGTAAACGTTTAATCTCACGCTCACTGATGCCAAGGTTTTCGAGAGAAAGCCCTTGCATGTCGTTTGCAATACTTTCCTTGTCTAGGATTCGTATGACAGCATCTTCGCCAAAGGAACTCGGCATGATGGAAACACGGAAGTCAATCGATTTTGCGCCAAACCTGATTTTAAAACGGCCATCCTGAGGTATGCGCCGTTCGGAGATATCCAGTTCACTCATGACCTTGAGACGGGAGATGATCGGTGACTGAAAGTGCATGTCGATGGGATCGTTGGCCATGTAGAGTACACCGTCGATGCGGTATTTGATGACAAGGCCGTCATGACCGGACTCAATATGAATATCACTGGCGCGGCGATTGAGGGCATCCAAGAGGGTCGTGTTGACCAGCTTTATGATCGGACTGGTATCGTCTGAAAGCGTCTCGACGGAAAGAACCTCTTCACCACGATCGGTTTCCTTGACCAGCTGCAGCATAAAATCTTCAGACACTTCACGTAAAACACGCCGGGCGCCCTCGCCTGCTTTGAGTACCGCCGCAATGGCTGTTTCGGAGGCAATTCGAATCTGAAGTGGCCGATCCAGCATCAATTCGAGATCATCCAGCTTGATCACGTCGGACGGATCGGATATAGCAACGACCAGGGCTTCGGGGGTCATCTCCAAAGGAACAAAATGAAAACGGTAGATGGCCTCCGGCGGCAAGGCATTGAGGATTTCCTCACTCATTTTAAAATCCGTCAGATCAACATAATCGAGATTGAACTGTTCAGAGAGTGCCAACGCCAGTTGCTCGTCATCAATAAATCCTTCGCGGACGCAGATCTCGCCGAAACGCTGCTTGGTTGTTGCAAGCTGTTCAACAACCGCCGGTAATTTTTCCTGGGCGAGGCTGCCACGACCGATAAGGATCAATCCTATATTCCTGCGTTTGTAAGACTGCATCATACTCCCTATCCGACCGTGCCGCCGAGCTTGAAGATCGGCAGATACATGGCGATAATAATGGTACCGATAACAACACCCATGATCACCATAATGGCCGGCTCGATAGCCGTAGTCAAGACGTGCATCCGTTCTTCAAGCTCATCTTCGAGATAATCAGAGATATCAACCAGCATATCCTCCAGCGCTCCGGTCGTTTCCCCAACTCCCAGCATGCGCAGAGCAAGTGGGGGCATGATATTGATCCGCTCCAGCGCCGTGGAAAGCCGCCCCCCCTCTTCGATAAACCGGACCGCTTCAAAGAGACGTTTTTCCATAAAACGGTTATTGAGGGTCCCAATCGTCATGCGCAACGATTCGAT
>JAJXWO010000119.1 GCA_021781535.1 Deltaproteobacteria bacterium
AATTGATCGAAACGGGCTGCAATTCTTTTGGAAGTATGTCCTTAAAAAGGACTGGCAATGGCTTAACATTGTAAAGCCTCCAAAGATTCATACCATACCTGATATTCTTAGCCCTGCCGAAGTAAGAGCAACTCATCGGGGCAACACGAAAACTGCGCTATCGCGTTTTTTTATTGACCGCATATTCCATGGGGCTTCGCCTTGAAGAGGCGGAAGCCGGGTTTACCCGGCGATCCGCTGTATTGCCCTTGTTGGGCAATTTTTTAAATAGAACCGTCCCCATTTATTCAATTGTTTTGTTGAAATTATAATTCAACTCAATCACCTCATTTTTCTATTCCTTGTAAAAATCTCGACAATTTTTTTTAAAAAAATGTGGAAAATTCGATTGACTTTAGATGTCGGGATAGCTATTATATTAGTAAGTTTAACTTATAAGTTAAAAAACAAAGGTGTGCAACATATATGAATACAACTGAATTATCTTCATCATTGCGGGCAGTGATTTCCGCCCTGCACAAAGGGTTGCGTAAACAGATGTCTCAGGCAGATACATACTCTATGACTGAAATAGAAACAATAGGGCATTTAGCTCGTAGCTCATCTCTCTTACCCACTGAACTCGCTGCTCTAACAAGAATCAAAACGCAATCCATGTCGCAAATCCTAAATAAAATGGAGAGGCAGGGAGTCATTACAAGAACACCTTCCAATGACGACAAACGCAATATATATATTTCTCTTACTCCTTTAGGTAAAAAGATGGTGGAGAATTCCAAATATGAAAAAGATGAATGGCTGAAGGGTGTTATTGAAAAATCGCTTACAGACAAAGAAAGAGAACTGCTTGTCAGGGCTTTGCCAATATTAAACAAGCTTGTAAAAATAAAATAAGAAGGATACAATATGAACTGGGTTCACTGTGTGTCTTACTTCTTTGGCGGTGCCTTCCTCGCAAATGCTGTTCCACATTTTGTGAGCGGCATGATGGGGCGCTCCTTTCAAAGCCCCTTTGCAAAACCGCCCGGCCAGGGGCTTTCTTCCTCGACCGTAAATGTGCTTTGGGGATTCTTCAATCTGGTAGTTGGGTATCTGCTTGTCTGCCGTGTTGGAAATTTTGATTTGCGCTCTGCAACGCATATCGTCGCTTTGGGACTGGGCGTTTTTTTCATCGGCCTGATAAGTGCGCGGGGCTTCGGACGGTTCCACGGCGGCAACTCTCCCGAAGATACGTGAGGGACACGGTGAAAGACATTTCGCCAAATCTGTCCAGCGAGAGAGATCGACTCGATCCGGCCGTTTGGAAGATCACATCCGTTGTTGTGCTCGGCTCCTTTCTCGCTCAGCTCGATGCAACGGTCGTGAATGTGTCTCTCTCGACCCTATCCCTTGAGTTGCACAGCAGCCTCACGGCGATTCAGTGGGTGATGAGCGGTTATCTTCTCGCGCTTACACTCATGCTCCCTCTGAACGGTTGGCTGGTAGACCGCATCGGGGCTAAGGCCCTTTATTTATGGTGTTTCTCGGCGTTCACGCTTTCCTCGGCACTATGTGGAATCGCATGGTCGGCTAACTCGCTTGTCGGGTTCCGCGTACTGCAAGGGATGAGCGGAGGATTGCTGGCTCCGATGGCGCAGATGATGATGGCACGCCATGCGGGGAAGCATATGGCGCGCGTGATGGGTTATGCCGCTGTACCGATTCTGTTCGCGCCGATCCTCGGCCCGGTGATTGCCGGAGCGATTCTGCAATACGCTTCCTGGCGCTGGCTTTTTCTGATCAATATTCCGATTGGCGTACTGGCAGTCGTGCTGGCTGTTCTGATCCTGCCCAAAGATCATGACGAGCTGAGGCCGCGAAGGCTAGATATAGCTGGGCTAGCGCTGCTGTCGCCCGGTCTTGTGCTCTTCCTTTATGGCTCAGATCGCCTGGGCGATCGTACAGGTTTTGGAGTTCTCATTGTTTCCATTGCTCTACTGACAACATTTTTCTCGACCGCCACAAAAAAGGGAAACAAAGCCCTGATAGACCTTCGCTTGTTCAAGAGCAAAATCTTCGCAGCTTCAGTCGTCACGCAGTTCATGGCGAACGGGATCACGTTTGCCGGTCAGATGCTGATTCCGATCTATTTGATTCGCGACTGTGGCCTTTCACCTAGCGCGACTGGCTGGTTACTGGCTCCTCTTGGCTTGGGGATGATGTGCTGCTACCCACTGATGGGAGCCTTGACGAAGCGGTTCGGCATTCGCAGAGTGTCAGCTGGAGGCGCATTTCTGGCATTTGTCGGGACACTGCCGTTTCTCTACCTGGCAAGTCACAGGCTCGTTTTCCCTTTACTCACGGCCGCTCTCTTCATCCGAGGCATAGGCCTGAGCCTAGTCGGTATGCCGTCTATAGCGTCCGCATACGCTGCGGTTAAGCGGCAGGAACTACCAATGGCGACCACAGCTCTCAATATCGTTCAGCGCCTTGGCGGCCCAACACTGACGACATTGTGCGCGACATTTCTAGGATGGAGATTAGCGCCAGCCCATATCCATGACGTGATGCTCGGACCGTTTACTGCGGTGTTTCTTCTTCTTTGTGCTTTGCATGCCCTCTTGTTTGTGGCCGCAATGAGACTTCCTCTCTCACTTCCTATGGTGGCTGAGCTACGAGTTAACAAAGTCGCTGATATTTAGTATATTGATCTTGTATAACAACGATATATTCTTCATATTCATGAAAATGCTATTTTGAATTTGCATTCTGACTATATACCTGAATCCGTGGCACTATAATTGCTTGTAGATCGAATATCCATTATTGCTCTTTGAAATTGAATATCATCCGACCAGAAATTAGTCAATTGGCCCGGATAAGTTTACAAATAATGCGTTCCTGCTTTATTTTCCCGATTTTTGGGAACACTTCTCCTGTACGGGTTGTATCCGCATATCGGAAACTGATGTGCTGAAATAATTTTCGTTTATGTTTTCAGTGCGCAGAACCGGGCATAAACAGATCTGAAAAGGCAGACACATGGATTGAGCCTGCCCAATGATATGAACCATTTTCGCGATGAATGGATGATTCTGCCGGCTACATAAATCAGATCCAGGATTACGCTTCGAATCCGGCGACGGGTTGCCTTTTTCCTGTAGGACGGTTTCAAGGTGATATTGCCATTATCCTCTCTGAGGCTTTCCTGACCGCAAAGCCTGAGAAGATTGTAGCTCAGCATCCCCAGAAGAAGAATCAGGGCGTTGCTTTTGAAATATTTGCTCGGCAATCGCTCCAGATCCATATCTGTCTTCAGCTCGGAGTGGAACTGCTCACTGGCGCCGTGGTCATGATACAGGTCTATCACCTCATCTGTTGTCAGATTCAGGTTGACCCAGTATGTATCTACTGACACATCCGGAAAGAGCAGAGTCTGACCTTTTTTGGTTGTTCGTACGGTGGCTTCATAACATATCGGACAAGGCAGCAGGGTCCCATCTAAACCGGTGGTTGTCATTCCCCGCCATTGATTTTTGCCCTCACGGCATGGTATGGATTTTCCGTTTTCTCTGGCAAATTCCAGCCAGTCATTGGGATTGGTTTTTCGCAAATTCCGTTTGATGATAAACCAGATACCGTTATCGATACAACACTTGATATTGTCCGTAGAATCGTTTCCGGAATCCATACGAACCAGAATCGGTTGATTTGTGATACGTTTTGAAAACAGAATGGATTGGTTTAAAAACTCGGGGGTGTTTTTCTGGCAGTGCTGTTTTCCCTCTCGAAATTCTAAATTGACCAAATAACCTTCTTGCCCAAGGTATGAAAAGATGGGAGCAAAGCCATCGTTGCCTTTATAGGTTCTGGATACCCCTTCTTTCTGGGTCTTCTCGTTGTTAAAGGGACTGACGTCGATATCCAGGGGAATGAAGTTACCGCAACTGGTATGTATGGGGGAATGGCAGGAGCGG
>JAJXWO010000120.1 GCA_021781535.1 Deltaproteobacteria bacterium
CGAGCAGTCCCTGACCGATGGTGTTGTTGATTTTGTGTGCACCGGTATGGTTGAGATCTTCACGCTTCAGGTATATACGGGCGCCACCAAGTTTCTTTGTCAGTTTCTCGGCTAGATACAGTGGGTTGGGGCGGCCAACGTATTGACGCAGGAAATATTCGTATTCTTCACGAAACTCCCGGTCATGGCGGTAATGCTGATATGCCTTTTCCAATTCAAGCAGGGCTGGCATGAGTGTTTCTGGTACGTAGCGGCCACCAAATTGACCAAAATGGCCTTTCTTGTCGGGCAGTTTCATGATGTCCTCTGTGTTTGTGCCGGGTAGCTCTGAATGTTTCTGTTACCTTGCCGGGAAAATATCAGACCGTATACAACCCATTTTTGACAAGCGGTAAGAAAAAGCTGTACGCAATACGTCTAGGCCGTAGGTTATGCTCCGCCTGAAATTAATGGATGAAGCCTCGGGAATATAGCGGGCTGGGCAACTTACCTCGCCAATGGTGAACCCGTACCAACTGATTTGAGCCAACATCTGATTATCGAATACAAAATCGTCAGAATTGTCTTCGAGAGGTAATGTTACCAACACATCCCGGGAAAATGCCCGATAACCGGTATGATACTCCGAAAGATTCTGTCCTAGAAGCAGATTTTCGGTAAATGTCAGCCAGCGGTTTGCCAGGAATTTATAGAGCGGCATGCCGCCCTTCAATGCCCCTGTGCCAAGGATGCGCGAAGCAAGTACCACATCATAGACACCAAAGGCGATCATCGATGCCAGCGAGGTTATAAGAAACGGGGTGTACTGGTAATCTGGGTGCAGCATGACCACGATGTCGGCGTTGTTATCAAGTGCTGCGCGATAGCAGGTTTTCTGGTTGCCGCCGTATCCACGATTCTGCTCATGGACAATAGTATGGATACCCAGGCGGCGTGCCAGTTCTGCTGTGTTGTCCTGAGATGCGTCATCCACAAGCAGCACTTCATCCACGATGTTCGTGGGAATTTCACTGTAAGTTCGTTCCAGTGTGCGAGCTGCATTATAGGCTGGCAAGATTACAATTATTTTCTTGTTGTTGAGCATGAGCGTGCCTGTGATAATTCTCCAGATAGTCACTTGTTCCTGGGTAATGACAGGTGTTGCGACAGTGCGACTGATGGCTGATGGTTGCGGGCAAGCAGCCTGTCAGAACGCTGAATCACGCTGCAAGTTTGGCTGATGCAACAAAACGCCTAACTAGGGCTGCATCTTTAAGGCCAGGAGCAGATTCAACGCCACTGGAAACGTCAACTCCAAACGGCCGCACCTGACGGATACTTTCTGCAATATTCTCCGGGGTCAATCCGCCTGCCAGAACGATGCGCTCGCCCCTGTGTACCGCTTCAGCAGCAATATCCCAATTAAATGTCAGCCCAGTGCCTCCGAGGGCGACAGGAGACCACGCGTCAAGCAGATAGCCAGCAACACGATACTTCGGCAGCGCATCAAGTATGGCGGTGTCTCTGACACGAAAGGCCTTGAGGATACGTCTGCGAATATACTCGCAATATTCGGGAGTTTCCTCACCATGCAGTTGAATGATGTCAAGGCCGCACTGATCAGCGATAGAATTGACAGTTGCCGAATTCTCGTTAACAAACAGGCCGACAGTCTGCACAAAGGGTGGTAAGTTGCGAATGATTTCAGCTGCCTGTTCTGGAGAAACATGGCGAGGTGACGCGGAATAAAAGACAAAACCCAATGCGTCAGCTCCAGCTTCAATGGCTGTAAGGGCATCTTTCCGGTTGGTTATTCCGCAGATTTTGACTTTGACCATCGGTTTCTCTGAATTGATTTACAGGTGTATTTTGGGAAGACGTTCCAGCGCCTGCTTGACCATCTCACTGGGATACTCGTAATCTTCCAGGTTGCCGGATAGATAGGCGTCATAAGCACCCATATCCAGTTGACCATGCCCGGAAAGACCGAAAAGAATGGTCCTTTCCTTTCCTTCTTCCTTGGCCAGAACGGCTTCATCTATAGCGGCGCGCACGGCGTGTGAGGATTCGGGAGCCGGGACGATGCCCTCGCTACGGGCAAAGAGCAGGGCCCCTTCGAAGCAGGAGTTCTGTTTATACGATTTGGCTTCAATCTGGCCGGCGTGGAACAACTGGGATACCAGCGGTGATTCGCCATGATAGCGCAATCCACCTGCGTGGATGCCGGGCGGCATGAAATCATGGCCGAGGGTATACATCATTGATATCGGAGCTACCTTGGCGGTGTCGCCGTAGTCAAATGCGTAGATCCCCTTGGTCAAGGTCGGGCAGGAGGCAGGTTCAACTGCCAGACAGCGGACATTTTTTCCGGCGGCCCGGTCGGCAATAAAGGGGAATGCCAAACCGGCAAAGTTGGAACCGCCACCGCAGCAGGCGATGACAACATCCGGATAATCACCGGCTATCTTCATCTGTGCCTGTGCTTCCTGGCCGATGACCGTCTGGTGTAAGCAAACATGATTGAGAACACTTCCCAGGGCATAGTTGGTATCGGCGTGAGTAGCGGCATCCTCTACCGCCTCGGAGATAGCGATACCCAGACTGCCGTTGCTGTCAGGATCATGGGCGAGTATCGAGCGCCCTGAATTGGTGAACTCCGAAGGGGAAGGGATTACGGAGGCCCCCCACAATTGCATCATGCTCTTGCGATACGGTTTTTGGGTACATGAAATCTTGACCATATACACCGTGCACTCCAGGCCGAACATGGAGCAGGCCAGGGCCAGGGAACTGCCCCACTGGCCGGCGCCGGTTTCGGTTGCCAGACGGCGGATGCCGGCTTGTTTGTTGTAGTAGGCCTGAGGGATGGCCGAGTTCGGTTTATGGGAACCGGCCGGGGAAACCCCTTCATATTTGTAGTAGATCTTTGCAGGTGTGCCGAGAGCTTGTTCCAGGCGCCGGGCGCGATAGAGAGGCGATGGGCGCCAGAGTTTATAGATCTCCCTGACTTCATCCGGGATATCAATCCAGCGGTCATTCGACATTTCCTGCTCGATCAAGGACATGGGAAAGATCGCCAGCATCTCCTCCGGCGTGACCGGTTTGAGGCTTTGCGGACTGATGACCGGTGCCAGTGGACCAGGCATGTCAGGGATGATGTTGTACCATTGACGGGGAATCTGATCTTCGCTGAGGAGGATTTTTGTATCCATTGATTGCTCCTTGAGCCCTGAATCAGGGGAGCTCGTTAACGATAAATTCCGTTAAAAACAAAAATAGTTGTAACGTATACGAGTGATCGCAGGTTATTCCAGATTATCCTCAATCCTGATGAATACGGTTTTCTCGCAGATGATATCATTCCGGTCGATTTCTTCCAAAGCAGACTGAACTGCTCCTTCCAGAGCCTCGTGAGTTTTAATCACGATCGGAACCGGAGTCGCGTCGCCTGCCTGGTGTGCGCTCTGAACCATTGACTCAATGCTGATACCGTGTGTGCCGAGGGAGCCGGCGATAGATGCCAGAACGCCCGGTTTATCAAGCACACTGAAACGCAACATGTATTTACTGGTGATAGCCGCCATTGGTTTGAGCGGAATTGTTTTGATTTCTCCATCCAGAAAACCGAGCGGTGCCATTCTGCGACCGGCTCCGGCTTGCATGGTACGAGCCAGGCCGATCAGGTCGCCGACAATGGCGCTGGCGGTCGGATTTTGGCCGGCGCCACGCCCATAGAACATGACCGGTCCGACGAAGTCGCCTGTCAGCCGAATGGCGTTGAAGACACCGTTAACCTCGGCCAGCGGGTTGTGCAGCGGTATCATGGTGGGGTGGACACGTGCCTCGATCTGGCCATCGGTCAATTTACCGATGGCCAGAAGCTTGATACGGTAGCCAAATTCATTGGCAAATTTGACGTCAAGTCCACTGATGTGGGAAATCCCTTC
>JAJXWO010000121.1 GCA_021781535.1 Deltaproteobacteria bacterium
ATGTATCGATTCATGGCAAAAGTACCTTGATCGGGGCGAAGGTTTTCGATAACCCGACACTGACCGTCGGCAGCAACAGTTGCCTCGGGTATCAGTTGATTATCGATGTCGGTTGTGATGTCACGATCGGTAACAGCGTCTTTATTGGCGACCGGGTGAGCATTCTCAGCTACGACGGCCATCCCACCAATCCTGAAGAAAGGCACCTACCGGCATCCAGAGCCAGCAGCAAGCCGATTGTCATTGGTGATAATGTCTGGATCAGCGGTAATTGCGTGATTCTGAAAGGGGTGATTATCGGTGAAAATTCGGTGATTGCAAACGGCAGCGTGGTTAGTGCCAGGGTTCCGCCAAATTCACTGGCCTTCGGCAATCCAGCCCGCTGTTTTCCACTCGGATCGATGGGGACATGATTATTACCTGAGGAGCATCTGGAGAGGAATTATGAAGCTATCCGGCATATTCCGGCAGTTGATGTACCTGAAAAGCACCGTTCGCGCGGTGTATGGAGCTGGGGCCAAGGCATGGTTCAGCTTTATATATTACGGGCTTTTTCGACTGAACCGTTTCCGGATCCTGAGGGTGAATCTGGAGATGCTGCCCGCGACCCGGATTGATGTGCCCGGGGTCTCATTTGTATCTCCCGGGCTCGATGAACTTGAGAGTTTGAGAACCCCTCATCTTCCCAGAGAGTTTTTCTGCGACCGGATTCACAAGGTGAGTAACTGCTGCATAGCCCGATTGAATGGCGCTCTGGCCTATATCCACTGGATATATTTTTGCGGTGATTTTAGCCGGTTTCTCAGGTTTGGGGAGGACTGTGCGGAGATTAATTACGTACTTACCTTGCCGGAATATCGTGGCCACGGCATCAGCTCGGCCGCATTCCGACATTCTCTGCACGTACTCAAGGACCAGGGTATCAGAAATGTATTTGCCGTTGTGCATGAGGAAAATATCGCTTCATTGAAATCATTTGGCAAAGCCGGTTTTGTGGATGTCGGCAGCACGTTCTCATTCGGATTGTTCAACAGGAAGGTTTCTGTCTGAAGGCAGATAGGCGGGCTACACATGAAACACGCCAAAAAATACAAAATTGCCTATGTCCTGACTCCGGTTACTTTTGGCGGCCTGGAGAAGGTTAGCCTCAATTTTTTGTCACATGTGGACAGGGAAAAATTCGAAATAGAGCCGATTATGTTTGTGCGCCCCTGGGAAGCCGAAAACTTTTTTGCGGATGAGATCAGTCGACTGGGTTTCAACTCGTTTTCGATCCCGGTGTCACATTCCGTGAAAGGAGAGCTATTGAGGGTGCCGCGGTGTCTGTTGCACCTCAAAAAAATCGTGGGTATGGGGCAGTATGATCTGCTTCATACCCACGGATATCTTGCCGATCTTCTGGGGTTGCCGGCAGCCATGATTTCCGGTGTGCCACTTCTATCAACCTGTCATGGCTTTATACAGGGTGGCTTAAAGTTATCGCTCTATAACAAGCTCGATTTAAAGGCGCTTGGTTGTTTTGACCGGGTCATAGCGGTTTCCGACTCGATCAGAAACGACTGGCTGACTAACAACGTTCGACCGGAGAGAATCAAAGTCATAGAAAATTCCACCTCCTGTCAGGAACTACGCAGGAATCCGGGGGATAACCGGTCTACCGTCAGGGAACACTATAGAAAGGCGGCAGGAGCTTCCCCCGAAGCAATAGTGCTGGGTTTCGCGGGGCGTCTGAGCCGGGAGAAGGGGGTGGCCGATCTGATCATTGCCGTGAAATTGCTGACTGAATCAGGTGTGTCCATACGGTTGCTCGTGCTGGGTGATGGTGCTCAGAGAGCGGAACTGGAAGGGTTGGCCGCAGCAAACGGGGTGACGGATAAGGTTCATTTTGCCGGTTTTCAAGCTGACATTGGAAACTGGCTGACCGCCATGGATATATTCATTCTCCCATCTCATACTGAAGGCACACCTTTGGCGCTGCTTGAGGCGATGGCTTCGGCCGTACCCTGCATAGCAACGGCTGTTGGCGGGATTCCCGCCGTAATCGATCAGGATGTGGATGGGATTCTCGTTGCACCCGGAAAACCGCTGGAGATATGCGACGCGGTGCAGCTATTGATCTCGGACAGGGTGAAAAGCGCAGCATTGGCTGAAAAAGGGCGTGCAAAAATCGAGAGAAATTATAATGTGCGATCCTGGGCGAGAAGTATTGAACAAGAGTATGTGAGGACGATATGCTTGAATCAATCATGGCCTATTTAAGAGGGTACTTGCTGTATGCCCGTGTGGAGAGTAACGGGCCGATCAAATCAATCGGCAGGACCATAATCAACAATCCAGGCGGAAAAATACGCATCGGCAAGCGTACCTGCCTCTGGCCGGAGGTCAAGTTGTCGCTCGTCGCCTGTTTGAATGCGGACGCGCCAGTGTTGCAGATCGGAGAGTTCTGCTCAATTGGCGACAGATCCCAGATCCATTGCGGAAATCGGGTGGTTATCGGCAACTATGTGTTGATCTCCTGGGATGTCAACATCATCGAATACGATTACCATGCCCCCGGAGGAGGGCATCCGGTGCCGCGGCCGATAATTATCGAGGATGAAGTGTGGATTGGCGCAAGGTGCATCATTTCCAAAGGGGTAACCATCGGCAAGGGCGCAATTATCGGAGCTGGATCGGTTGTGGTCAAAGACGTGCCACCCTATACACTGGCTGCCGGCAATCCTGCACGAGCAATCAGACAGGTTCAGTCCTGGAAAGGCAATTCTGATGAAGCCTTCTGCGCACAGTAAGAAAATCAACATACTGCATACGGTCCTCAGTCTTGAAATGGGAGGGTTGGAAAAAGTTGTCGCCGATACCGTTTCCGGACTCGACAAAACGAAATACAATGTCGAGGTCTGCTGTTTTGATTCACTCGGGCATTTCGCCGCCATCCTGGACGATCTCGGAATAGTTGTTACTCTTCTCCAACGGAATCAGGACCATTATGACTATTTCTTCCCCTTCCGGCTGAAAAAGTTACTTCATAATAAAAAAACGGACATCCTTCATATGCATAGCGGCACGTTTTTTCTCGGCACCCAGGCCGCCCTGCTCGCAGGCATACCCAGGATGGTGTATACCGATCATGGCCGTCATTATGTAGAACCCAAAATCCTTCTGGCAATGGACAGGTTCTGCGGCTATTTTGTGAAAAAAATCGTTGCCGTTTCCCATGAGTTGGAAAGATATCTTGCTGATGTGGTCAAGCTTCCGGAAGGGAAATTGACGACCATCATCAATGGTGTCAATACCAGGCAGTTCGCGCCCTTGCCAAAATCCACATCCCTGCTGGCTGAGCTGAACATCCCCGCCTGCCACAGAATAATCGGCACGGTGGGGAGGCTGGCGGAGGTAAAGGATCAAGTCTCCATGATCAGAGCCTTTGCACAGGCATGCGAAGAGCGGACAGATATAACCCTGCTGTTTATAGGAGATGGCCCCTTGCTCCCCCTGCTGCAGCAGACCGCACGCAATTACAATATCTCAGAGCGGGTTGTTTTTGCCGGCAAGAGATGCGATGTCGCCCAGTTGATGAATCTCATTGATATTTTCATGCTTACCTCGCTCTCGGAAGGGACCTCTATGTCATTGCTGGAAGCGATGGCTACCGGCGCAGCACCGATTGTCACCGACGTGGGCGGTAATCCATCCATTGTTCAGCAGAAAGTCAACGGGATTGTAGTCAAACCCGGGGATATTGCCGCCATGACGGCAGCAATCAACGCTCTGCTGGAAAACAATGCCGTCCGAGACAGCTACAGCAACAATGCGATAGAAACAGTACGATCCAATTACAGCCTGGAAAGCATGATTGGCAAGTATTCAGAGGTATACAACGAACTATACGGGAGTTGAGTGCTGGAGAA
>JAJXWO010000122.1 GCA_021781535.1 Deltaproteobacteria bacterium
TGCCCGTAAATCTGCTGGTACATGTTACGCATACGCTGATATGCATTCTGGTATTCTTCCATGGATATCTTACTGCCATCCACCTTGGCGGCATACCCGTTTCTGCCACCACCCATACCGCTTCTGCCTTCACCCCACACCAGAAACATTGTACCTATAAACGAAAGTACAATGACGACAAAGACAATCTTGATGATAATCGAGTTTTTTTTCTTACGTATGAGATCCAGCATAGCCGAGAAGCTCCTTGATTAGGTGGTTTCTTGTAAAACGCCACTACAAGCGGCGCGAAAGGCAGAATATTACTATACGTTATGGTCGATTGCAAGCGCTTGTTTACAGGTCTTACGTGCCAACCTGCCAGCCAACAACCTGATGACACCATGTTTACAATGTACCGCAACCTGTGTTACCGTTCCACCGCAACCATCCTGAATCAGCCATGAGGTTATCGCAATGGAGCTCAGTTTTTCCCGCGCAAACAACTCGATTGACCAGCTCATCAATCAACTCATCGAGACCGCCGGAGGCATTCACCAGCCTCAGGTTATCCGCGAGATGCTGCTCTCATCGCTTAAAATAGGTCAGGAGACCGACTATCTGGCCGATCTGAAACTGATCAATCGGACCCTGCGTGAGATGCGCTTTACCGCCCAGGTGTTCGGTCCCTACCGGGATCGAAAAAAGGTTACAATTTTTGGATCTGCCCGTACCGAACCGCAGGACGAAATGTACCTGAAGTGCGTGCGCTTCAGCCGTATGCTGGCAGACAATGGCTACATGATCATCACCGGCGGAGGGCCCGGCATCATGCAGGCTGGCAATGAGGGCGCCGGCAGCGAAAACTCTTTTGCCGTCAACATCCGCCTACCCTTTGAGCAGAAACCGAATCCGATCATGTACCGGAATCCGAGACTGGTTACCTATAAATATTTTTTCAACCGCAAGGTAGCCTTTGTCAAGGAAGCTGATGCCGTGGCAGTCTTTCCCGGCGGATTCGGGACGCTGGATGAGGCTATGGAGGTTTTCACCCTGATTCAAACCGGCAAAACCTCCCCTAAGCCCCTGATACTGATAGACGATGGCGATGGCTATTGGGAACGTTTTTTCGATTTCGTCAAAGAGAGCCTGCTGGTCAAGGGCTTTATCTCTGGAGAAGATTTCTCCCTTTTTACCATCACCAAGAATGAAGATGAGGCCATCGAAGTAATCGACACCTTTTATCGCGTCTATCACTCGGTACGCTTTTTTGAAAATCGCCTGGTAGTGCGACTTAACAAACCATTATCTCCCGAAAATATTGCCACGTTGGAGGATGAGTTCTCCGAATTGATTGGCGCTGGAGATCACATCCACAACTGCGAGCCGTTCCCTGATGAGCTTGATGAACCGGACCTTGCGGCGCTACCGCGCATATCATTACTCTTTGATCACCACCATTACGGGCTTCTGATTGCGTTCATAAACCGCATCAACACGTTCTGACAACGGTTCCGGCCCAACATCCCGGCCCACATCCATTGACAATGGGCAAGCCTTACCTGTATAGTTCAACAATCTCATTATCCATGGAATGCCATGCAGGATCTTAAACACCTATCCAAAAACAAACGCACTCTCGGCCTTGGCTTGATTAACATCGACCGCTGCAACAGAAATTTATTGCGCGCCGAGGAGCGACCTTCTACGCGATTCACCCTTCCTCCGGGCAAACGACGTGACCATCTGAAATTTTTGCTTATTTTCATAGCAATCATACTGGCAATGACACCGGTTTCAGTATTGATTTTCCGAAAGACCATCTCTGCCGTCACGGCATCGACGACCTGGATCCGCTCACAGCTGACGCCGGCGTTCAAGGAGGCTGAGGCGGCAAAACAGCCACCCATTAGCAGCTTTGAAATGGCCAGCGCTTTGCTCACAGATGCTGCCGGACCGGCAAATCAGTTGACAGCCAAAACTATTGAGGGGCAGGTATTTCATTATACCGTCCACGGGGATCTGCAGAAACGCGTCCATGATTTTATGGCAAAGAATCAGGTTCCCTATGGGGTAGTTGTAGCAATAGAACCTGCCAGTGGCCGCATTCTGGCGATGACGTCCTATTCATCCGTCGACCCGGACTGGTCGAAAAACGCCTTTTACGACCTTTACCCAATGGCCTCTCTGTTCAAGATCATTACGGCTTCGGCGGCCCTGGAGAGCAAAAAGATCACGCCGGAGACGGTCATCGAGTTTCGCGGCAAAGCTACCTCGGAGAATCCACGCTATTGGGCGATCAGTCCCAAGGGCAAAAACGACCGTCTGGACGTAACCTATGCCATGAGTAAGTCTATCAATCCTGTTTACGGACGGCTGGCCTGTGACATAGCCGGCAAAGCATCGGTCATGGCGTGTGCCAACCGTTTCGGCTTCAATCAGGAGCTGTTACCGGGCACTTCGGCCAAAGAGAGTAAGGCCGCCGAACCACAGAGCAATAATGGACTCATGCTGATGGGAGCTGGCCTTGACCACGAAGTAAAAATATCCCCCCTGCACGCTGCTGCCATGATGGCGGCGATTGCTAACGGTGGAAGAATGATGGCCCCAGCTTTGACCGACAGGATCACCAGCGGCAGTGGTGACAACAAAGAACTATTCAAACCGCGGGAGATACGAAGCCTGGTATCTCCTGAGACTGCAGCAGCCCTGACGCACATGCTCTCCCGGACTGTCACGAGCGGTACGTCACGGCGCGCCTTTCACGACAGACGGGGCCGACCGCGACTGCATGTGGATATCGCCGCCAAGACCGGCTCCATCAATGGTAGCGACCCGCGCGGCCATTATTCATGGTTTGCCGCCTTTGCACCGGTACGCAATCCGCAAATCGCGCTGGTGGCGCTGGTCATCAATCAGGACAAATGGAAAATCAAGTCATCACAGGTAGGGGAACAGGCTCTAGAGGAATTTTTCAACCCTTGATGCAGCAGGAAGGGAAGTCCAGTTAGTAAGCAACATACCGGCACTAGCGCATCTGGCAGGTTTTCAGGCACAACGTTCCCTCTGCCATCTCACCGTAGGTGAACTGATCCATCCAATCCCCCAGAGAAAGAATTGTGAATGGCGGGTTATCAAGATCTTCGCAAAAGGCGCTGTGAAAATGCCCGGTTACCAGCCCATCGCACCCCTGCTCCCGAACTGAACGGGCAAATGTTCGGATGATCTTCCGATAGTTCCAGCGCTGGTCTTTGACCAGATAACTGGCACGGCTGTTGTGTTGAAGATACGCTCTGATCCGCAAAGCCAAGGATGGCGGAGCATACTTGATCGCGGTAGCTATCACACGGTTGTGCAAAAGCAGGCGCAGAACCCGATAGCCATAATCGGCACGATGGATCTGATCGCCATGACACAGAAAGAGTTTCCGGCCCTGCACCGTCAGAATATCCGGGCCGCGGTGAATATCAGCTCCGAGTTGTTGGCGGAAAACAGGCCCTAGATGGAAATCATGATTTCCTTCGAAATACACCAGACGGCAACCGCTATTCACCAATGACTGAAGAGCGACCAGTACATCGTCATATTGTCTGAAGGGGTTCGTGGGAAAGCCCAGCCAAAAATCGAACAGGTCGCCCATAATAAACAGGGTTTCCGTATTTCCTTCCAGCTCTCTGAGAAACTGAAGCAGAAGACGGTAATTAGGCTCCGATGGAGCTACAAGATGGGCATCGGCAAGAAAGATCGTACGCATGGCTGGAATTGTGCTTTCACTACCCGCAGATGTCAATAGATAAGAAAGGTGCGCAGACATGGCTTTTGTACATAACGTTGAAATTGCCTGGGACGAACTGATGGATGCCTTTGCCAGCGGTACGGGTGATCGGGTATATTATCTCGATCGTTTCACCGGAGAGGTTTTTTTTG
>JAJXWO010000123.1 GCA_021781535.1 Deltaproteobacteria bacterium
ATGAAATTTACGCCGGTTTTAACGAACATCAGCGGAAAGTTATCGGAGAGCATCTTGAAACGGTGCTGGCAAAGGTAAAGGGAAATTCAGTCGTATAACGAATTTAGGTAAGCGGAGGCTTTTATGCACAACAGAGATTTACGCGCAGAGGGATGGGGGCCGGAGGATTGTTATCCTGAAACGGGAGAGCCTTCCGCTTCACCGGCTGGTTCTACTCCTGAAGACGGAGACTTCTATTGTCCTGAGTGCGGCTCGTTTGATGTGGAAGAAATTGCCTACGAAGATGATTTTGGGTCAATGGAATGCCGCCAGTGCAAGTATCAGGGGGGCCCCGGAGAGGATTTTCCGGCATACCGAGAACCCAAGGAGTAGAACAGCCATTATAAAGCGGTGGCGGCCACGAAGTGAGGAATTTGGCTATGATTACAGTGGGATATTTTTCAACCGGGGCATCCTCGGCAGTAGCGATAAAACTGGTGATAGATCAACTTGACCGAATCATGTACACGCATATCGAAGATCAGCACCCGGACGGACTCCGTTTCTTGCGCGATTGCGAGAAGTGGTACGGGAAGCCGGTTGAAATTTGGCAGTCGCCCTACAAAGATGTTGAAACCGCCTGCCGGTACAACAAATTTATCCGGTCGCCCAAAACTGGCGCAGTATGCACAAGGGTTCTGAAACGCACCGTTCGGAAACAGTTTGAATATGAAAACGAAGGCAATTTGCGGATTGTCTGGGGGCTGGACTGCGACGAACAAGAACGAGCGGAGGGCTTAGCGTCGAGAATGCCGAACCACGAACACTGGTTCCCGTTGATTGAACAGGGCATTACGAAGGAAGCCGCACACCAGATTTTAAAGGCCAGCGGTATAAAACGACCGGCTATGTATGATCTTGGCTACAACAATAACAACTGCATCGGATGCGTAAAGGGCGGCATGGGATATTTCAACCATATCCGCGTTGACTTCCCAGAGGTGTTTGCAGCAAGAGCAAAAATGGAACGAGACATCGGCTTTCCGATCCTCGGCAACCGATATGGATGGCTTGATGAGCTGGACCCGGAGCGCGGACGCCACACTCCACCAGTAGTCGAGGATTGCGGCATCATGTGCGAATTAATGGCAATCTAGGGAAGATTTATAACGGTTGGCGAATGACCGGGGAGGAAAACAATGAACGAAGGCAATCAGTTGGAATTGGAATTGGGTGGGAACCAGGTAGAGGAGAATCGGCCTCCGGTCGATTCGCTGGTTATATCCGTTCGCCAGCCGTGGGCATGGCTGATAATCAATGCTGGCAAGGATATTGAGAACCGGGACTGGTTTACGAAGGTTCGGGGCCGGATACTGATTCACGCCGCCAAGGGCATGACAAAAGACGAGTACGAAAGTGCCTATCATACGATGATCCGGGTGAACCGGTCGCTGCTCATGCCATCGTTTGCGACACTGGACCGGGGCGGCATCATTGGAAGCGTGGAAATCGTGGACTGTGTGAGCAAGTCGGATTCCCCGTGGTTCTTCGGGCGATACGGCTTTGTGCTCCGCGATCCGCAACGGCTCCCATTCTACCCCTGTCGCGGGCAGCTTGGGTTTTTCAGGATATAACGCTTGAGCGTCACCGGCTCAGGCCGGTGGACAGCGTTGGTTAGGGCGGGTTTACGATGCCACATATGACACAAAAACAAATCAATTGGGCGGTGGATACAATCGGGATGCTGCTCAAAGATTGGCACAAGTTGCACGCTGAAAACGAATCCCTGAAAAGGGAAATACAGCAGTTAAAGGAGAAAGAAATGTCGTACTCAGTAAACACCCCATGCGGAACCTGCACCAAAAAGAAGGAATGTACTGATGGCGTAGTAATTACCGGAGCAGTACAGGGAATCATCCATCAGATGCCATTCGGAGTCGGACACCTTGGATCTGGCAGCGTCACGGTTGATTGCTTAAACCACGATGCCGAGCCGGATCACTGAGACAGAAACCGGGGCGGAGGGTGCAGCCGTGCCCTTCGCCCTAACGCCGAGTTCAGCCGCTTGTCGGCTGCATCGAGTGGTTATGCAAAATTATGGAGGTGGAGTAATGGGGTTGTCGCTCATGATTGCTACAGTACCTATAGTCCTTTTATTAGCTAATCAAGTGTTATTACATCGAACAGAGAAGATGCGTAAATTGAATAATGAGAGGCTTGAAATACTATTGAAGCTGCTTAATAAGTTGGAGCACGAGGAGGCGGAGTGATGGACATCGAAAAGTATAGGCCGTCAATGTCAGGTGATGTGTTGCATTCATGGGCTGTTGATGCACAAAAAGAGATCGACCGCTTACAGGAAGAGGTAGATAGACTCCGCAAATATGAGGATGCAGTAACATCAGCCATTAAAGAATGTTTGCTGGTCTACAACTTTGAAGATACAAACTGCACAGTAGTCGAACATAAGTATTGGCTAGCACATTTAGCAAAGATTGAGGAACTTGAATCAGAACTCGCCGCCAGCCAGCAGGAATATGAAATACTCAAATCTGCGGAGGATTGTTATAAAGAGTGTATTAATGATTTAAGACAAGAAGTTGAAAGGTTGAAACAACAGCTTGAATCTGATGATTGTGAAATGGAACTAGCTGCAAAATATGCCAATTCAGATGCTGTGGATATGGCCCGCAAGCAAACGGCGCAGGAGATATACCAAATACTCACTACGTGTTTTTGGGCAGTTGACTTTGAGTGTGCCAGAACTCAAATCAAACAACACTACGGACTGGAGGGGTGAGGGATGAGAATATCATATGTTCACGAATGTGCTCACACAAGATGTTCAATAGCTGTTAACTGTAATGCCTGTGAGTTGGCAAATCAAAAAGAGCTCTCCAAAGCCCACCGCAAAGGTTGGGAGCAGTGCCAGAGAGAGGCGGTAAAAGCAATTAAGCCAAGCTGCTATCCTAATAACCGTTATGTAGTGGCTACTATATTTACTTGTGCTGACACCATAAAAGCCATGACGTACACACCGGAAAGCGAGGAAGAGAAATGAACGAAAAACAGATGCTGGTCATGCAAATTATATCGGCGTCGATATTTTGTTTCTTGGCATGGTACGCGATAGGGGCGGCCGTGTTGTGTTCTATCGACAAAGATCAAAAGCTGTATAATTGGTTGCGCAGTTGCCCCATTCCTGGGGGCTTCTCCATAGGAGTATGTCTGTGGCCGATTTTAACCGTGCTCTGGTTAAGATCGGGCAGGCGCTAGACCGAGTATCTTTTTGATCTCCTTCTCATACGCCATCATAGCCCGCTTCTTCTCAGCATCGTACTTGTGCAGGTTGTATACGGCAATCACCCCACGCTTCTTGTGGTTCAGGATCGCCTCACCAATCTCATCGCTGATACCAATGCGAGCCATGATGGTGCGGGCCGTCCTGCGAAGATCATGGGGAGTCCAACGCTCCATCCCGAAATACTGCGCCCGACTGACTACCTGTGAGATTGAATTTCGCCTGACGCCGTAATCCCCTGCATATTTTTTGGCCAACGGCGTTAAGAATACCCGGTTCACCTCATTGTTCTTCGTTTCAAAAATAGTCCACCAATCGCCTTCAATCTGCTTTGCCGTCATACTGGCCACCTCGATAGGACGCTGTGCTGTTAACAAGATCAGCTTGAGT
Source organism: Deltaproteobacteria bacterium (assembly GCA_021781535.1). Lineage (GTDB taxonomy): Bacteria > Desulfobacterota > Desulfuromonadia > Geobacterales > Pseudopelobacteraceae > JACRCG01. Next base: position 3,671 of record JAJXWO010000123.1, read on the forward strand.
GACCGGTGGATCAGATCGTTGTCGTCAAGATGTTGCCACAATATGGTCAACTCCTTTTCCGATAGTATCCTCCTGCGGTCGGTGGGCCTTACAGCCGGCACCCATTTGGTCATCTTGAGGAATGGGTTGTATTCGACTAGCTCACGCCCAAGCGCATATTCAAACATGCCAC
>JAJXWO010000124.1 GCA_021781535.1 Deltaproteobacteria bacterium
TGGGGTATCCTGGGCAAGGACGAAAAATGCTGCGGCGACAGCGTACGCCGGTTGGGCAACGAATATGTCTTTGACAAGCTGGCCAGGGAAAATGTGGCCCTCTTTGCAGAAAAAGGTGTGAAAAAGGTCATCACCCAGTGTCCGCACTGTTTCTCCACCCTGAAAAACGATTATCGTCAATTCGGACTGGAGCTGGGGGTTATCCACCATAGCGAATTGCTGCGCAACCTGGTGCAGGATGGCCGTTTGAAACCCGGCGCACATACGGCTGAATTCGGCAGTATGGTCTTTCACGACTCCTGTTATCTTGGCCGCCACAACGATGTCTATGATGCCCCCCGCGAGGCGATCAAAGCGGCAACCGGCTCTGCGCCGCTTGAAATGGAGCGAAGCCGCAACAATGCCTTCTGCTGCGGCGCCGGCGGCGGCCGGATGTGGATGGAGGAACATACCGGTGAGCGCATCAACATCAACCGCGTCAACGAGGCGATCAAGCAGCAACCTGATACCATCTGTGTCGCCTGTCCCTACTGCCTGACAATGTTCGAAGACGGGCTTAAGGATGTGAAGGCCGAAGGTGTCCGGGTGCGGGATGTGGCCGAGGTGATGGCCGAAGCCATACTGAGGTAGCTTTCGCGAACGGGAATTGCATCAGACGCCAAGATGCCAGGAACTTCGGTCGTCAGCCCTCGCCTGCTGATGCCGATGCGACGTCACTCCTTGCGGTGAATCAAGCCGTGCAACCTGCTAATGCAGCCGCTCTGCATTAGCAGGCATCTCATTTCCTCTACAGTCGTCGATCTTCACACAAAACCACCCCGCCTGGCCGCCAGCTGTAAAAACGCCCTCCAATCACGGACATCGGCATCCCTGTCAACTCTCTACGAAAACGCGCATGAGGACTTGTGTTATGTTCAGCCATCTGTTAGCGTTTACTGGTCATATCACAGCGGAATCCAAAACGATTACTCTTGCATCGAGGTCATCATGAAACCGATACATGCCATAACACGTTATGTACTGATATGGTGCAGCCTGTTAGTGTGCGGATGTGCAACCACACCCCCATCCCAGATCCCGCCACAACATCCCGCAAAAATTGCGCTCGTCCTCGGCGCCGGCGCATCCAAAGGTTTCGCCCATATCGGCGTACTAAAGATATTGGAAAACAATAAGGTCCCGATCAATATGATCGTCGGGACGAGTGTGGGGAGTTTTGTTGGTAGTCTGTATGCGTACGGGTATGATGCCTACGCTCTGCAGAAGATCGCATTGTCGATAGAAAGGAGTGATGTGGCAGAATTGATATTTCCGGATAACGGCTTTCTCAAAGGCGAGCGACTGCGGAACTTCATCAACGCAAAAGTACGTAATTCATCGATCGAGAAGCTGAAGATCCCCTTTTATGCCGTGGCCACCGATATCAAAACCGGTGAAAGCGCTGTGTTCAATTCCGGCAACACCGGCATGGCTGTCCAGGCAAGCTGCGCTATTCCCGGCGTATTCCAACCGGCCAGCTTCTCGGGCACAAGCTATGTGGATGGCGGCGTCACCGACCCGCTGGCCGTTGATGTAGCCAGGAAGTATGGCGCTGATGTGGTGATCGCCGTTGATATCTCTTCCGGCATCGATTCGGTTGTCCCCGCCACTACGATGGAAACCATCATGAAATCGATACAGATCATGTACAGCAAGATGTCCCAGATTCCGGGCAGCCAGACCGATGTGGTTATCAAGCCAATCGTGGGATTCGTCGGTTCCGCGGATTTCAGCCACCGCAATGAGGCGATTATGGAGGGAGAAAAGGCGGCCTTGGCAGCCATGCCCAAAATCAATGCGCTTCTGGCAACACTACGGCAAGAAGGACGATTACCATAGCAAGCAATCGCTGCAAATGGCCGAGACCAAACAACTCGTACGTTAAACCGTTCTTGATAGTGTTAAGAGCACCATAAAATAAGGGGGTTACGCATAACACGTAACCCCCTTATTTTATGGTGCGCCTGGAGCGATTCGAACGCCCGACCTACGGATTCGTAGTCCGTTGCTCTATCCAGCTGAGCTACAAGCGCGTACAACGGCTGTACTGTTTGACAAGATGGAATAGATAGCAAAAAATATTCCGTTGTGCAAGCTCTATTTTGTTTAAATCAACATTTATGGACTATACCTGTCATGGCGCAATGCTTAAGTACCCGTTTGCATCATTAAGTGGTTATGATAAGATCAATTACATTGTGCCCATACCATGAGAACGGGAGGTATACCATGCTGGAGTTGCTTGAAAAAGCCGTTATGACGACAATCGGGGTCGCGGCCATTACCCAGAAGAAGACGGAGGAACTGGTGGCTGAGATGAAAGAGCGCTACAAACTGAGCGAAGATGAGGGAAAGCACTTGGTTGACAAGATCCAGTCAATTGCAAAAGAAAGCAGGGAGAAAGTCAGGGAGATGGCCGAATGCGAAGTTCAGAAGGTCGTTGACCGGTTGGGCCTGGTTTCCCGTGAGGAGTTCGACCGGCTTTCCAAGCGGGTCCAAGAGCTTGAATCCCGCAGTAACAGCTAGCCTATGCTCAGTTTTTTGAGGATCAACCGGAATATCCGTAGCATCAGGCGCTACCTGAACATTGTCCGAGTGCTCAGCACGTATGGCTTTGACCAGGCGCTTGAGATGCTGGGTCTGGCCGATGCCGTGGCACGAAGCCGGAGGTTGTTCCGGCGCAAACTGCCTGATATAGCCAGACTTACAGCCGCTGAGCGGATGCGGCTTGCGCTGGAGGAACTCGGACCGACGTTTGTCAAGCTGGGCCAGATCCTCTCTACCCGGCCGGATGTCATTCCGAATGCCTTTGTCAGGGAATTTGAGAAACTACAGGACAATGTCCCGAGTTTCTCGTTTGAAGACGTTCTGACCCAGATACAGAGCGAATTGGGTGGCCCGGTCGAGCAATTCTTCGCAGAGATCGACCCCGTGCCCCTGGCGGCCGCATCTATTGCTCAGGTGCATAGAGCCCGCTTGAAGACGGGTGAGGATGTGGTCATCAAAGTGCGCCGCCCTGGGATCGTAGCGGTGGTGGAGTCCGACATAAGTGCCCTGATGGCGTTGGCCGGTCTGGCGGAACGTCATGTGCCCGGAAGCGAGCTCTACGAACCGGTCGCTATCGTGCGAGAATTTGCCCGTACGATTCGCAGGGAGATGGATTTTACCCGCGAAGCGCACACCATCGAAAAGTTCCGTGACAATTTCGTCAAAACACCCTGGATGTATTTCCCCCGCGTCTATTGGGAGCAGACCTCCCGTGGCATCCTGACTATGGAATACATTGCGGGGGTAAAGGTTTCCGAGACGGAAAAACTCCTTGAACAGGGGCTGGATGGCAAACTGATTGCGCGGCGTGGAGCAGACTCCTTTCTCACCATGGTACTCAATCACGGCTTCTTCCATGGCGATCTCCACCCCGGCAATGTCCTGATACTGCCGAATAATGTTATCTGCCTGCTTGATTACGGCATAGTGGGGCGGCTGGATGAAAGCCTCAAGACCTTCCTCACCGACATCCTCTCGGCCATTGTCAATCGGGATATGGACGAGGTTGTGTCGCTGCTGCTGTTTGCCGGCGACATATCGGACAGCCTGGATATTCGCGCCCTTAAACGGGATCTGTTCAATTTCATAGACGGCTATTACGAAATCCCCCTCAAAGAGATTGAAGTCGGGCGCATGTTGATGGAGTTCATTGAAATCATTACCCTCTACAACATCAGAATCCCACCGGACCTGCTGCTTCTGGCCAA
>JAJXWO010000125.1 GCA_021781535.1 Deltaproteobacteria bacterium
CTGGTTATCGTGTTTATTTCATCCAACGCGGTAGCGAGTTGATTATCCTTCTGGCTGGTGGTGACAAGAGTAGCCAGTCTAAGGACATTAAATCAGCAATTCGGCTTGTGCAGAACTTATAGGAGTAAAAAATGCCTAAAACAACTACCAGCCGCTATGATGTTGCCGAACACCTTCGTACTCCGGAAGAAATGGCTGCCTATCTTGAAGCCTCCCTCGAAGAGGCTAATGGCGATGCAGCTTTCATCGCCAAGGCTCTCGGTGACATTGCCCGCGCCAAAGGAATGTCCCAGGTCGCGCGCGATGCCGGTCTTTCCCGCGAAAGTCTTTATAAGGCGCTTTCGGGTGAACGAATTCCGGGGTTTGATACGATTCTCAAAATTGTTTCGGCTCTGGGGCTTAAACTTCACGCAGAGGCTCGATAGATTCGTAGTCCTCAATTATTGAGGTAAATGATGAATCCTGCTATTACTGCAAAACCCAGCAGAAACAGCAAGTTGATCCAGGCCTCTGTCTTGTATGAATTCTTCTGACTGCCTAAAACCCAAGTTCGCAGGGTAAAAGCCACAAATCCCAACCCAACAAACCCAGAAATTATCAGAAATTTTTTTATTAATTCCATGTTCATTTCTTGCCCAACGTCTCAAGGCGCCAGCGGCGGAGCGTCAGCGGAGACCGCTGTCGCCGCTGGTTGAGCCTTTCGCTTTTATTTCTGTCGTGGAGGTGTCAGTGGATTTTGCTGCTAATATAATGTTGGCATCATCATCGATGGGCATTGTTATCTCCATATTGAATTTACTCGTGTTTTTTAGTGCCACTTTTTTGTCTATGTCATAGATTAAACTACCCGTACCGTCGCCTGTTGCTTGCATTACTGGAGCGGGCTCAGACGCCGCTGATACAGCTAGCTTGAAAGAGCTTGTAGTATCAAATTCTGCAAGCGTGCCTACTATTCTGACTAGTTTGTAAACAATTGTCATTTCCATACCAACACTTCCCATCCCTGGGATCGGGAAATCAAAGGGAATTTTCTGAGTAAAACTTTCGCCGACTCCGATAGGCTTAGCTTTTATTTGGTTCAATGACTTACCGATTTGCTCGAATACAGAGAAAATTATTTTTTTATCCTCTTCAGGCACTTCTTTTCCGTCTAATTTAACAAACTTAAATTGACCATTTTGGTCAGAGGTGCCATGAACTCGAAGGCCTACTAACTTTTCAAGACCTGTATCAACTTTTTGTGAAAATGATCCATTTACACTCTTAACCTGCTCGCTCTTCTTCAGCTCAATAGTGATTGGGAAGAACTTGTCCACAGCAACATCGCCAGTCTCTATTGATATTGTTCTATCATCTCTTACGTCAAAGGAAATCGGAAATTTACCTCTAACCTCCTCTGGTGCAACAAACGGGTTTTGAAGTTTCATTGTCATGTCGAAGTCCGTTGATTGTTGGATCAGATAGATACTCTTGGGCAAATAAGCAAAGTTTATTTCCACCTTTTCTGCGGCAAGCGAGATATATGGGGTAAGCGTTACCAGAAGAACGAAGGCAATTGAAAAAATTAACTTTTGGATCATTGTTATCTCCTTGTGGCCCAACTCGTTATTCATCTGATCCGGCCAACATACCACCGAATCCGGAAACTATCCAATGACTTTTAAAAACAAATTGACGTAACTATTTAAATTAGATATAAAACCGGCATTGGCCAACATTCCAATTGGGAGTGTTGGACGGAATTCCGGCCATCCCTCCTGACACCCTTCAGCATACAGATGAATGGGTGCATGGAGGATACCATAGAAGAATCTTCCAATTAACGTGCAATATAACTGTGCTGTAAGCCAAAGTCAAAGGAGATCACATGCTTCTTATCCCGAAGGCGGTTTTTATCCAGTATGTTGCACATCTCAAATCGCGCGGCGTTCCCGCTGCCCTTCATGCCGATTACCAAAAATGGCTCCGGTATTTCCTCGACTTTTGCGACAAGTATCCGGTCCCGTCGGGAAAATCCGACCGTGTACGGCTGTTCTGCGAGAAGCTGCGGCTGAAGAAGCAGAGTGAGGCGAAACGTGAACAGGCCGCCCATGCCGTATCACTCTATTTTGAAATGGAACAGCAGGAATCCTTGAAACGGCTTCAGCAAAATTTACCTGCTGAAACGGGTGAAGAGGCGGCGAAGATCGGTGAACCGCCCGAAGGTGAGACTACTGCTAAGGAAATATTCCCAAGATATTATGAGGAGTCGCAACAAGCCCCTGTGCTACGGAGTTCATCCCAATTTACCGAGGCAGGATACCAGGTAAAATCCAAATCCCCGGAGTGGGACGCGGTTCTCGCTGCAATGGCGGCGGAGATAAAGGTTCGGCATTACTCACGCAAGACTTTGAAAACATATGCGAATTGGTCGCGTCAATTCCAGCGCTTTCTAAAGGATAAACCGCCACAGGAGCTGACAACGGAGGATGTGAAAGAATACCTGACGTTTCTGGCGGTCAAGTGTAATGTGGCGGCCTCCACACAGAACCAAGCTTTCTGTTTAGACTGAGGGTTGAAGACTAAGGGCTGAAGGAATAACCATGCGTGATCATAACAAACTTAAGGCATTTGCTTTGGCTGACGAAGTGACCGTGCTGGTTTATCGTTCAACGGCAAGGTTCCCAAAAGAAGAACAGTATGGTCTGACATCTCAGATACGGAGGGCAGCGGTCTCTGTCCCATCGAACATTGTTGAAGGCTGCGCCCGAGAAAGCCAGGCAGATTATCTCAGATTTCTCACCATGGCTTTCGGTTCGTTACGGGAATTGCGATATCAGCTTGGCCTGTCGAACCGTCTGGAGTTCTTGGGCAATCACGACTGGTCGCTCCTAGAACCAAAGATCGTTGAGACTGAAAAAGTCCTGAACGCCTTGATTCAAGCATTGCGGGGTGCCTGATATGCCTCCCTCAGTCTTCTGCCCTCGGTCTTCAGCCTCCAATCCCACACCTTCCGCCACTCCTTCGCCACCCACCTCTTGCAGGCCAATTACGACATCCGCATCATCCAGACCCTGCTGGGCCACTCGAGCCTGAAGACGACCATGATCTACACCCACTGCGTCCCGGTAAGGACAGTAAAGGAGCCGCGAAGCCCGCTGGATTTCTAGGCCCCCGCGATCATTTCCGCAATTGACACCGAAACGGCAAAAAGGTTACTATTTGCCGGAGCCTTTCCCTTTTAGAGAAGGCCCACGAACACGGCACGTCCCGCCTACATGGCGCATGTTATGTTTTTATTGGCGCCGTCATCGGTTCGTTCAATCCGCCTCTACCAGGCAAATCCAATTTTATGCGGTCCACGCCCGGCGTTTCCTCTCGCCGCACCAGCGGCTGCACCGGTGCGTACCGCCCTTCGAAGGAGTATTTGTGAAGACCAGATGCATTGCGCTGTCAAACCGATTGTTCGTCATCTTCCTGCCGGCTTTTGTTGCCCTGCCGCTCGCCCTGACCGGGTGCGGGGACGAGAGGAACGGCGCCAAACCGGCGGCCGCCGCCGCGAATAATGCGGGGCAGGCTTCCGTGGCGCAGGCTGCGGGTTTCGCGCAGGAGAGCTCGGCGTCCCGGAAGGCGGAAAAGGCCTTTTCCGATGCGAGCAGTGCCAAAAAGAAGAAGTGCGCAGGACCAAAGGTCAGCTATAATGCGGGGGAAGACCCGGATTTCGCGCGGAAGTGCGGCTGGCCGGTGAAGTACCCAACGCCGCTTCCGGGGTCGATC
>JAJXWO010000016.1 GCA_021781535.1 Deltaproteobacteria bacterium
AGGACGACGGCGACGGCGACGACGATGATCGCGTTGAAGATCCACTGCGGCGCCGGCTTGACGACGGTCTGGCTGGTGTCCGGCAGCGGCAGGCCCGAGATCCGCGGCATCTGCGTCGGCTGCGAGCTCGGGACCTGCATGAGAGGCCCGTGAGGGTCGAGCGTCCCCAGGCCGCCGATGCCGGTGCCGGCGCCCATGCCGAGCGTCACGAGGACGACGGCGGCGCCACCCACGACGCCGTACGCACGGGCACCCATGCGCCAACCCTAGTGGGGGGGTCAGTGGGGCGTGTCCCCGCCGTCCGCTGGGCCCGCGGTCGTCGGAGGACGACGGAGACGGCGGCGTACGAGCCACACCACGGGCACTCCGACGACCGCCAGCGCCACGAGGAACGGGAGTAGCGCACCGAGGACGGTCGACAGGCCGAGGGCGAAGACGACGAACGCGTGCCACCCGGCCTTGAGCCCGGCCAGGAATCCCGTCTCCGGCGCGGGCGGGGTCTGGACCACGGGGACGCGGCTCAGGGTCACCGTGATGGGACTCTGGGCGACGCGCTGGGCGAGCGCCTTCTGCTGGGCCAGCAGCGACTCGAGCTCCGACTCGCGTGCCGTGAGCTCGCTCTCCACCTGGGCGATCTCGGCGACCGACCCGGCCCTGGTGAGCAGGTCCCGGATGCGGGCGATCGAGGCGCGCATCGTGGTGATCCGCGAGTCGACGTCGGCGACCTTGGCCGTGACGTCCGTGCTGGCGATCGTCCGCAGGGTCACCTCGCCGATGGCTGCGATGTCGGTGAGAGCGGTGTCGAGCTCGTCGGCCTGAACGCGCAGTACGACGGTCGAGACCGCGTACGCGGACTTCTCGCCGCCGCTCACGACGTTCTCCATCGTCACCGTGCCGCCGTGGCCGAGAGCGATGGCACGCAGCCGGGTAGCCGCCTGGACGACGTCCGGCACGACGACGGTCATCGTGGCGGACCGGATGATCTGCTGGGTGTCGACCGTGGGTGCCTGCGGGACGGTGCCCGTCTTGCTCTCATCGGTCTGGGCCGGCAGCGCACCGGGCTTGGAGACGGTGCCCGAGTTGGGCACGCTGTCGGCCTGACCCGCGGAGCTGCTGCTCGTCCGCGTCGGGCTCGAGCATCCGGCGAGAAGGGCGCACGCGATGGCCAGCGGAACGAGGACCCGGGCCGAGATGAGGGACATGGCCGTCCTTTCACGATGTGAACACTGAAAGGACGTTCTGGGCTCTCAGACCGTTGACGCGACCGGCAGCTCGAGCCACCCGTACCGGCACTCGATGTGCCCGCCCGCCGCGAGGTGGTCGAGCATCCCCCGCTGCAGCCGCGTGTCCCGGGGCAGGTCGTGGCGCGGCGTCGTGGGGGCGCGGAACACGAAGTCGAGGGCCGACTGGTCCGACTCGCGCGCTGTACGGAAGAGGCGGTAGCGCGCCCCGAACCTCGCGATGTTGGAGCCGGGGACGATGCTGCCCAGCTGCGGGTCGAGCAGCCACGAGTCGCACGTCGCGTAGCGGATCGTGCCGAGCTCCGGGAAGTGGGCGGCGAAGAACTCCTGGGCGCGGTTATTGCGCAGATCATAGGCCATTGCCCAGCGGGAGCCAAGCGTGCGGTCGATGGCAAGCGCTTTTTCAAGCGTTTCCAGCGCCGTGGCGTATTCTCCAGCTTCACGCTGCACGAGGCCGATATTATTCAGCGTCGTCGCGACTTCATCACGCCGGACAGCCAGCTTTTCAGCCCGCTCCAGTGCCCCGTGCAGTTCAAGCTGGGCTCGCTTGTTGTCGCCCAGAGTCCACCAGATCAGGCCTCCGGTATTCTTCACCATAACCTGCTCAAGCGGCCATTTTTCAGCCAGAGCACTCTTCTCCACCTGCTCGCGCAGGTCGAAGGCCTCCTGGTAGCGTCCCTGGAACCAGGCGTTATTGGCCTGTTCCAGCACTATCCGCATTTTCGTACGCAGATTCTTTGCACCGACCTTTGCCAGTGCGTTGGTGTAAAGCACGGCGGCGGCAGGAAAGTTGCCGAGCAGGCGCTGACAGCGCCCCCGTTCAAGAAGAGTTTCGGCTTCCAGAGCTGCGTTGCCCTCCTTTGCATAGATATCTCCGGCCTGGGCATAATAGCGCTCGGCAACGGCATACTGGTTGAGGCGCAGGTCATAGATGCGGCCGAGGTTCCGGTATTGCTCCGCCAGCGGCATTTCATCCTTCAAGGTCCGGCGCAGACCGGCCGCTTCCTCGAAGTACGTCCGGGCCGCACCAAAATTGACCGCATTTTCCATCACCACGCCAAAGTCAGCCAGCGCCGCCGCCTGTTCCTTCACCATGCCGAGATCGGCGAAGATGCCAACAGCCTCTTTTAGTGAAACTGCGGCAGCGGAGAAGCGTTCGGCGTTCCCCTGCAGCAGACCGAGCCGCAGCAGGGCATCGGCATGCTCGGGTGAATACGGCTTTTCTTTGGCCACCCCCTTGACCAGCGCATCGGCGTGGAGTATCGCCCGGTCGGTAAACCCGGCGGCAAACGCGCTTTCACGGGCGTAGCGGTGCAACTGGGTGCGATACTTTGCCAGGGAAGGATTTTCAGCGACGATCGTCAGCGCACTTTCAAACAGGGAGAGCGCTTTCGGATATAACCCGGCGTTATGGGCCAGCACTCCTGCTTTGCCGTATTCGGTGAAACGGCTTTTGCCCAGTTTTGCCGCCTCGGCTGCATCCGGCCCCCAGTCACCGATCAGGAGCCAGCCTGGATGGAGCTCTGTACGGGCATCGCCGACCGACCGGCGCGCATATGCGGCGACGAAAGCTTTTGAATCAACTGTCGCACCATTGCCCGGTGCGCCATCGGCCAGAAGAAGCGACGGAATCCCCTGCAGCGCGGCCAACTGCCCGAGAAAATAGCCCTGACGTAGACCGGCATGGGGAGCAATCACGAGCGAAAGATTCTCCGCCGCACTCAGTTCGTAAAAGAGGTGGCGATGACCCTTCTCATCATCCCATAACGGCAGCGAGTAACCGCTCCCGCCACTGCGTGACGGGACTTCAGGCAGCAGACCTGCACGCGCAGGAAGGACCAGCGTGTGGGCATCGGGGAGGCGGGCGCTCATCGGTGATGACGGGAGTTTGGTAAACGGTTCGCCTCTCTGCCACCAGCCGGCCGGATCAAGTAGCTGGCGCCGGAACGGCTTGCGCTCGGAGAATGACAGCAGAAGATGGGTGGCGCTCAAGCCCCAGCTGGTAACCGGAGCGGTTGAAAACTGGGCTGGTTCCTCATAGGCGGCCAGCACCGGCGGCACCACGGAAAGCCGGGCGTCAAGCGTCCGCCTGTCAACCGTCTCGGCAATAATTCCGGCCGTGCCGCCAACAGTAAAGAGCAGCCAGCGCGTACCATCGAGTGGTGTAAAGCGGAGCAGGGTCTTGCCCGACAGCGTTTCAAGGACATCGATCAGTTCAACCGGTTGCGGTGAAATCAGCCGGCAGAGTTTTCCCCCTTTTCCGGCAGCACACTCCCTGTTGAAGGACGTCTGAATGGAACTGAAGCGCTGCTGTGCGGCCTTGAGTGCCTCGGAGTGCGGCTGCGTGGCTGCATCCGCTGGCCGGGACAGCCTGCTCAAGTCAACCGATGCTGCCGCGAGCCGCAGCGCACCTTCTCCGGCCAGGGCATAATATGAGGGAATACGTTCAAGTTTCGTTCCGAAAAGGTCGTCAACAACAGCCTGTTCCTGTTGCAGCCGCAACTGCAGATAATTCTTGTCGGCAGCAGCCGCCTTGGAAACCGCTCCACGGAGCCGGTCGATCTCGGCCAGATGGGGCGCAGCGGCTTGAAACCGAGCGGCAGTGGCTGGATCATCCAGACCGAGTGTTCCCCGGCCGAGCAGTTGGACCCGTTCCAGTTCGCTCAGCTTTTCCAGCAGGGCAAATGACTGCTCCGGATTTTTGGCGGCACGCTGCTCAAGACGCGGTGCGAAGCGCTCCATAAGTTCACCGCGCTGCAGATCATACTCCGCCAGCGGCAGATGTTCGAGTACCCCAAGTGCCTCGTCATAGCGCCCGAGCGCTGCAAGAGCACGCCATTCAAGCGAATATGCGGCTGTGCTGCGGGCTTCATCAAGAGCAGCAGTACAGGCCGATTCTGCGCCATCGGCAAGGCCGAGCGCCATCAGGACCGCACCGCGGTTAAGCTGGGCGGCCACCCGCTGACGCCGCTGCTGATGGAGCACCTCCGGGTCTCTGCTGTCGGCGGCTGTCAGGAGCGTCCTGTCCCACTCCTCCAGCGCTTTGTACAGCAAGGCCTGACGACCGCCATCATCCGGTATTGCCTGAACCAGTCGGGCAAGCAGCGTTCCGGCATCATTGTGATAGCGGCCAGAGACAAGCGGCGGGAGGACGGTACGCGAAGCGTCCGCCAGGCGGGAGACCTGCGCCTCTATACCAAGGAAATCGGCGATATCACCCGACTTCTGTTCCGTGGCCAGCAGTTCTCCCCAGTTAACCAGGTTGAGCATTGCACTGACCGGGTTTCCGCCCTGCAGAGACAGGAGTGTCGAACGGCGAAAACCGTCTGCGGCATTTTTCACGTCACCCAGGGCATAATCAATATGAGCGGTCCGGTGCGACAACAGCGCGACTCCGTACAGATCACCCACAGCAATGGCGCTGTTATCGGATGGATATTGTTTCAGCTGATTCCTGAGCAAAACGGCCGCAGCCGCCGGCTCACCCAGTTCGGACTGGATGCGGGCCAGATAAACCTCGGCGAGCCGTTTTTCCTGCACGGCGCTGAAGCCGAAGGCAGCAGCGGTAGAGCCACCCTTGTCAAGTGCCACATTTGCGGAGATTTCCACGAGGCCGCCGCTCCGTTTTGCCGGCGCCTTAGATTTTGGAGGGTTCGTGGCGATCAGCGTTAGCAGTTCGGTGAAACCGTCACGGCTCAGACGCAACAGCCGCTGTTGCTCCTCGCCGGAAGCGGCGTGCGCCTCCTTATAGGCGGCAATGCTGGCCGAACGCCGGTTGGAGGCGAGATTGCCACTAAACCCGAGCCCCTTGTTCAGCCTAAAGGCGGCATCAAACTGCTCGCGGGCTGCCGTATAGCGATCCGCTTCAAGATACGCCAACCCGAGTCGATCGTGGATTTCCGCTGTTGTTTCCACCAGGCGCGGAACCGCGTCCAGCTCTTTTTCCACTCCGGAGAGCATGCTGTTCAGCTCTGCAGCACTATCGGCAGCCCCCTCTTTGTTCCAGGCGGGAGCCGAGTCCAGCAAAGCCCGTTGCCGGTTCAGCAGCAAGCGCACCGAACTGTCAAAACTCGTCCATCCGGCCGATGGAGGCGCCTCCGGCGGGGAGACTCCGAGGCGATCAAGTTCCGCACTGATTGACTGTTGCTCACCCAGTGCAGCTTCAGTGGACGGCGGCCGTTCCGTTCCGGGAAAGAGCCGTTCCACGACCCTTCTCGACAGGCGGCCGAACAGTTCGAGCGGACGGGACGGGTTCAGACGGGCCTCAGCCAGCTGAAGCGCCCTGAGATAGCCGGTGATCGGCGCTTCTTTTTCGCGCATCTGAAAGGCAACCGCAGCATAGCGCTGCTGAAAGATCAGCTCGGTATCCGGATTGTCAAACGGGATCTTTGCAGCAAGCCTCTGGCTGTAGAACGTCCAGGCGGTCGCCTTGCTGCCGAGCAGAAATGCGATATTGCCGATATTCAGGTCCAGGTTGGCGCGGTTTTCCGGCTGTTCCAGCGGCCGGTTGAGCAGCCAGGCGCGGCGATAGAGTGCAAGCGCCCGCTCCAGGCCGCCCCGTTCACCATGCACCGTTTCTGAAATCTCGGCCAGATATCCCCTGGTCTGGGGTGGATACTCGGAAGACGGCATCCGCTCCGCCGCCCGCGCGATCAAACGGTCCGCCTCCTTCAGACTCTCCGTGCCCGGCAGATAGGTCAGGGCAAGTCCGGCTGCGTACAACAGCACCGGATCGTCTGGGTAGGAGTGCAGCATCTGGCGGTACCGGTCAAGCAACTCCCGGGCTTGCCCCATGGCGGCAACCGATTTGATATAGCCGCGATGCGCTTCGACGCTCCGTCCGTCATAGCGGATAAGATCAAGAAATATCGAACGGGCAGCGGCAACCTCTCCCAGCCGGTACAGATTTTCACCCGCCGTGACCGTCTTACGGATGTAGGCGGCGCGGGCGAGCTGGTAGAGCGGCGTGTCTTCCGCCTGTTCGGTCATTTCCGTTTCGTACAGCGCCTTCGCTTCCGCATAGCGCTCCTCGCGGTAGAGCACCTCTGCCAGCGCAAAGCGCGCCGCCGCCGTCGGGGTCGGCAGGACGGGGAACTTTTCCAGCACCGTGCGGTAGGCATCCTTGGCCCTGGCCCACTCGTTCGCTCGATAGGCCACGTCACCCTGGCGGTTCCACGCCCCCATCGCCAGGCGAGGCAAAATAGTCCGGTACTGTTCCGCCAGCGCCGAAAGCGCCGCATGATCCGGGTGATCGCGGGGTGAAACCTGATCCAGAACGGCAGTGATCGCCGCCTCAGCCCACTCTTCCTGGTCGCCGTAGGCCGTAGCCACCTCGACGAGCGCCGCAACCGCTCCCGGACCTTTTTCAAGTTTCGCCAGCAGGACAGCGCGCCTCAAGGCGGCCTCAGCCTTGAGCGGGCGGGCAGCATCCTTCAGGATGGCGACCTGTTCGGCCAGTCCGACGGCGGTCAGTTGATCCGCTGCTCCTGCACCGAAATCAGCCAGAAGTCGTGCGGAATCGATCAGGCAGCGGGCGGCAGCATCGTCGCCTTTCCCCGCCGCAGCAACGTTCATGGCCTTTCTCGCCTCACGGAGTATTTCCTGGCGTCGCTGCAGCAGCACGATATCGTTGCAGCGCTGCGTCGCCCCGGCTCTGATCCGGGCTATTTCGGCCAGAGCGGCTTCCTGCGGGAAACGGCTGTAGCGGCGAGCCACCGCAGCGTACTGAGCCTCGCCTTGTGCGATTTCACCGGCCCGCTCCATCAGCGAGGCAAGCGCCAGTCCGGCCTCTGCTCCGGACCGCGTCGGGGACTCTTCCCGCGCCAGCACACGGGCGCACGCCAAACGGGCATGGGCCGGATCGGGGGGCTGACGTTCCAGGATGATGCGCGCCAGCGCCCATTGCTCAGCAACGGTCGGACGATCCGGTATTTCACCGGATGCGGGGAGGGACATCACCTGACCGCCACCGGCCAGACCGGCGACAAAATAAAAATCATCCCCCGCCGGAAGCGGCGCCACCGCCATCAGTGCCGCAGAGGTAAGGGGAGAAACCAGCGGGAAGCCGTCATCGCCGGTCCGCTTCAGATGCAGCCGACAGATCTGTCCCGGCTCCCGACCGGTCGCTGCATCCCCCCCGACAGCAGTCTGCCGGGTAAAAAGCAGCGTATCCGCACCTTCCCAGGCGGGATACAGATCGCGTTCAGCGCCGCTCGTCAGTTGGGTAAGCTGCCCTCCCCGTTCGTTCCACTGCCAGAGATCACCATTCGGATCGGATTTCCGCGACACGAACACCCATCTATTCCCATCATGTGCCGGGGCCGCAAAAGCTGCATCGATGCCGATCGGCAATTGCTCGCTCCGGTTATCCGTGAGATGAATCCGCATCAGTTCACGAACATCCGCGCCCGGTTGCTGACGCTGGTACACGAGAGCCGAACCATCAGCCGTAAACACCGGCGCATCGTCGGCAGATTCCCGGCCGGTCAGCCGCCGGGGTACCGAGTTCGCTTTCGTCACATCAAGCAGCCAGATATCACCCTTGACATCATCTTGTGCATCAACAAAGGCAACGAGTGTTCCTGATGAATTGAGCGCCGGGGCGGCAAGGCGTACCGGGCTTGCATGGAGCAGCCGCGGCAGTTCCGGAACAGCTGCAAAGGTATAGAGCCAGAGCTCGTCCCCATTGTCCCCCCGTTCAACGGTAACCATCCGTGTACCATCGAGAGTCCTGGCTACGTACAGAACCGGGCGGGAGCTGAAGATGGCCGGTTGGGGTGAAATTTCCGGACGCGAGCGGGGTGCCGGACGGGGTGCCGCCGGTGCCAGCAGATCATCGCCGAGAGGCAGCGCCGACGCTCCGGATGAGCAGGCCAGTACCACCAGTACGAAAAGCCCGGCTATCTGCAGTACCCGCTGCCGCTTCATAGCGTCCGCCACCGTCCATCGGCATCCTGCACCTTGGAGCCGGGGGCGCTGTTCTGACGGTTTATCTTGGCAAAAACCTTGTGAATAGCCGGCAGATCCTTGATCGTGAAGTTTTCATTGGTCTGCACCACCCGCATCATCAGCACTTCACGTGACCGGTTGACCTCCTTCACCACCTGCTGGAATTCGGCTTCGCCGTAATTGGCGGCAAACAGCTTCAGCTCTGCGGACGCCACCTTCGGCGGTTCACGGGTAAAGGGGGTCAGAAGGCCCTCCTGATTCTCGCCTACCCAGCCGAAACGCTTGAAGGTCTCCACATCATCGGCGTGAAAGGCGATGGTTTCCATCGCCCGGATGGCGTCAACCTGCTCCGGTGTATGACGGGGCGGTGCATCTATTTTTCCGGTCGGCGCGACGCCCCGTACCGATGCGACCAGCAGCATATCCTCACTCAGGCTGTTGTAGGTTCCGAGCACCTGGTTTTCAAGAGACGTCCGCTCGCTGACCACATTGACATCAACCTTGGCAAGGGTACAGCCGGAGATAACAAGCGCCAGGCCAAGCGCCACTGAAACTGGTATAAATCTACTGTTCATATATCCTCCGCTTCAATGATAATTCCCCTTTGGGACCGACAACCAGCATATCAGCCCGCACCAGGTCGAGCAGGGTGCGCAGCGCCATGACCGCCTCCCTGTTCTTGACCAGTTCCTGACGGAGCGGCAGCTCGGAAATACGCACACGCTCAACCTTCGGCAGATCAACCGCCACACCTTTGACCTGCGCTTCCCCCTCCATACTGAAGGCGCCGTCGACCGCAGTGGCCCGAAGCCCAAGCAGACGGCCATGCCGCAGCATCTTGCGCTGAGAGACCACCTGTTCGTTGCGCTCGTACGGATCAAGGCTGAAAAGCGCCCGTTCGATCGTATTGGGCCCTATCTTGCGCAGATTCAGCGCAAGCCGCAGCTGTTCGAACAGCTCCCGTTGTTCGGGTGTCAGCGGCGCAGTAAGACTGATCTCGCCGGTGATCTCGGCATCCTGTCCCGCCTCCAGCCTTCTGGTCTCTTTCGGCAGCAGCTGCGAAATATCAAGATGTGAAAAAGAACCGGCAGCAGCGATGGCCGGAACCACCGGCTGCAGGTCGAATACGCCGCGGGCGAGGAGCGTCCCCCCGAGAAGATTTGCCTGGAAAAAGCTGAGGCCGCACTCTTTCTGGCTGAAGAGCAGATCACCCTCCAGCGCGGTAAGCTCCAGCGGCACACCGGACACCTGTGTTGTAACGCGCCGGATCGAGAACGAACGGGTGCCGCGAACATCACCGCGCAAATCATTATGGATCCGGCCGATAATTTCAGCCGCGCCGGGGTTGGCCCTTGTAACGGGCGGCGGCCGGACAAGGGCCGTCGAAAGAGGAATCCAGGACTCTCCCCTGGGCGCAGCCAGTGCATAGGCTTGATTAACGGCAATATCGGAGCGGAGACCCTCGACCTTTGTCCCGTTGGCAAGCTGAACGCCAAAATCGTTTGTTTTCAACGTGCAGCGGAGCGCAAGTTCTCGCCCGGCACTAAGATCGACCCGGACACCGCCGCTGATATCGCCTGCCAGATCAAAACCGGGGAGAAGCTGTTTCACTCCCCGGGAGAATACCCCCTCAACATCGGCAAACAGAGTGGCGTCCAATCGTTTGATCAGTGTCGCCGTGCTGAATGGCTCTTTTTCGTCCATCAGCGCATCGATGCGGCTCACGGTGAGTTCGCCCTCATGCGAGACAGCCAGCGGATCGACCCGCAGCTGTTCGCTCACGCGAAAATCCCGCCAGCCGGAAAGTTCGCCGTTGAAGGTAAACGAGCCATGCTGGGGCGGCACTGTACCGGCGCCCCCCGGCAGGCCGCTCACGCCTCCAAACAGGACTCCTCCCTCAAAACCGACTGATTCACCTTTTTGTGTTGTCACAACCCGCACATCCGGCTTCGTCCGCACCCCCGTCACCGTAATGGTCCCTTTGGCCGTAGGAAGTGTGGCGGAGACCGCATCAAGGTTTACCCCCAGTTCAAGCGTGTCAAACAACGACAATCCGGCTCTGGCACTCCGCAACGGATGTTTCTCGGCGGCAGGAGTCTTTTCCGGCAGCGGTGCGGTCATGTTCCAGCGCGCGGTCACGATGCCACCCGCCTTCAGCCCGGTCGGAACAAACGGGACGGCAAACGGCATGGCGCGCCGCAGGTCAAGACGCGCAATGCCACTGGTAATGGCACGCAAGGGTGACGCACCCGAAAGGGCCGCCTCAGCAGCAAGCTGCAGAAAATCACCCGCCGCAACATGTGCTGATGCACGCTGCAGAGTCGGCAGCCCACCCTTATCAGCCGGAAGATGAAAGCCGGCGACTGACAGAGACGCTATGAGCGGGATCGGAACAAAGTGTTTTCCGGCCGCAGTACCCTGCAGTGAGGCTGCGGTAACGGCGAACTCCGGGATATTTGCCTCAATTTCGCCGTTCTCGGCGGCTCGGGCCAGAACCCGGAGCTGCTCATGAACTTTTTCGACGGTCAACTGCGCTCCAAGCGCAACGCGATCAAGGTCAACGCCCTGGGTAAGAATCACAGAGGCAGCGACTTTACGCGGCGAAGCGCTTTTGAGATTGAGATCCGTAACCGCCACCCTGAGCCTCCCGTGCGCACCCTGAATAACAAGCGGCTGGGCACCGGTGAGGACGGTACGCTTGAGGCTCCAGAGGAGGTCCGCAGTCAGCCTGGCCGGCAATGCGGCGGTCAACGGACATTCCGCACGTTCGACGAGCAGATCAACATCCTCTGCGCTCAATTCCCCTTTTTTAAGCGCCAGCCGCACGCGCGGAAGTTTGATGCCGAACCCGGCAACGGCAAGATTGCCATTATTTTTGGGACCAGTCAGATGAAGCGAGAGGGAACGGAGAGAAACCTCTCCGGCAAGATCCTTGACCGGAGTGCCAGGCGGGAGAAACGGGGCAGCCAGAGAGTGCGCGCGGGCCAAGTCAAGACGCAGAGGGCCGAACGTGACGTCCAGCGACCGGCCCGGCTCTGTCGGATGGGTAACTTTCGCGCTCCACGCGGCATCGATCAATCCCGGGATCGCCATGGCGCCGCCGGGGAAATCTACCCGCTGGGTACCATGGTCGGTGACGATCTGCTGCCGCAGCAACAGATTAATCGGGCCAACCCGCCGTGCCTTCAGCGAACCGCCACGGGAGGCGAGTCCGCCCCCTTCCAGTGTCAGCGTGGCGCGCAGATCACGGTTCGCATCGCTCTTCGCCCGGACCAGAACCACAATAGTCCCCTCAAGCTGCGGAACCGTGGCGGGAATAAACGGCTGGGCGACCGCCAGTAATACGGGCAGATTCAGCGTGCAGTGCGCCGCAAAACCGTCATTCTGGCTGAGTCCGCCGGACAGGGTCATACTCGTGCCGGGAGCTGCAGCAGCGACGGCAAAGAGCGCGGAGGAGAGATGAATCCGCCGCTCTTTTGTTACCAGATCGCTCACCTTCGCGTTCAGGCTGACGTTCCCGATCTTTCGCCCATCCACCGATATCAGGCCGCTCACCTCCGCCGTAACCGGCTTGGCTGCCAACGAGGGCATCGCAAGGCGAAACGAGAAATCCTGCAGCAACAGCTGCCGCCCAGGTATCCGGTACGAGAGCTGCAGTGGCGCCACGTCAACCATGACGTGCAGATCAACCGGCAACGGGTAGTCGAGTCTCTGGATGCGCTGGATCGACTCCGCCAGAAGCGTCAACGGATCTTTACCCGATGGTGGAGGTGGTGGCTTGGCGGGGCCGGGAGCAAGTTCGGCCCGAACGTTGCGTATCCGGACCACGAGGTTGATGCCGAAGCGTCCGTCGACTCCGCGACCGACTGATGGGGCGACAACGATCTGCTCAACAGCGGTTTTCAGCAGCGGCGCGACTCCGTCGCCGAGCATAAGCCCGGAGAGTGTCAGGCCGTCGGACCAGCTCATGGCGAAGCCGGACCAGGTCACATCTCGTTTCATGGTGGTGGAGAGGGAGTGCTTAATCCGGCTCTGCACCGCATGGCTGCTGACAAACTCCGGGAGGAAATACAGGCAGACCAGCAGCAGCGACAGGACGACGACAATGGCGAGCGCCGCAATTTTGAGGACTCGGCCGATATGTATCCTGCGCATGACGTTTTTCATAGAAGACCTATAAAACCAACCGGCTGACAACTGCCCGGGCCAGGAGAACGGTTTTGAAACACGTATGAGCTGAATTGTGGTGAATAGGGACTATTTATATAATGGGTCAGTGGCGGAGAAATGTTGCTTTAATCCCGTCAATGAGCTGGCGCTTCTCGGCCTCAGTCAATCGCGCTTCCGGATGAGCCAATCGGAATTGAATAGGCGGCATTTCTCCTTCGTTGATTTCACTGGCGATCTTGTCAGGATTCTCTGCTTTACGCGCGCCATATTGCCAATCGGAAAAGTTCAGCTTACTTCGCCCTTCGTCCACATCGTGACGCACGAGCCAGGATGCCGGAGCAATGTGAGAGTACCATGGCCAGACGGTCTCGTTACTATGGCAGTCGAAACAGGCACGTTTTGCAAGGGCGCGAGTAGCAGGGCTATCCCATGATGGCTCGCGGACAACGGGTGGATTGGTGTAGCTCTTGCCGTAAGGAATTGCCTGAATCAGTATCAAAGTTGCTACAGTTGCGACCGCTGATACTACGATTTTTTTTGACTTCGTTGACATGTGCCCACTCTCCTTAATCAGAAATTGATATTTTTACACGTAATTCTTCCCCATCATAACGCCGACTGCTGCTATTATAGCAAACCAAACCGGATTCACAGGTTTCATAATAAGTACCAGTGTATGAATCACATGTCAAAAAGAGAGTATCCCATGACCACGAAAGCTTTTTCCGCGCTCCACCTGAAGAGTCCCATGATCAAAAACCTCGTTTCACTCGGCTATGCCGAAATGACGCCCATTCAGGCCCACACCCTGCCGCTGATTCTCGCCGGCAAGGACGTGATCGCCAAGGCGAAGACCGGCAGCGGCAAGACCGCCGCCTTCGGTATCGGCCTGTTGACGCACCTTGAGACAGCATCGTCGAACGTTCAGGCGTTGGTGCTCTGCCCCACCCGCGAGCTGGCCGACCAGGTCGGCAAAGAGCTGCGACGCCTGGCCCGTTTTACCGACAACATCAAGATCCTGACCCTCTGCGGCGGCGTTCCTTTCGGCCCCCAACTCGCCTCCCTCGAACATGGAGCTCACGTGGTGGTCGGCACACCCGGCCGCCTTCTCGACCACCTGCGCCGGGGAAGCCTCGATCTCACATCCCTGCAGACGCTGGTCCTCGACGAGGCCGATCGCATGCTTGATATGGGTTTCCTGGAAGATATCAGTACGCTTATCGCCGCCACCCCTAAAAAGAAACAGACGCTGCTCTTCTCTGCGACTTACCCGACGGCGATTACAGCGCTGAGTGCGACGCTCCAGCACGAACCGGTCGAGATCAGCGTCGACGAAACCCATGACGAAAGCGCTATCGAGCAGGTTTTCTATGAGGTGGAACCTGAAGAGCGAACCGCAGTGGTAGCGCGGCTTCTCATGCACTTTTCCCCGGAATCAACCCTGGTTTTCTGCAACACCAAAGTCGAGTGTCAGGAGGTAGCTGCCGCGCTGTCTGAGAAAGGATTTGCCGCGCTGGCTATTCATGGCGACCTGGAGCAGCGGGAACGTGATCAGGTACTGATCCGCTTTGCCAACAAGAGCGCCTCGGTGCTGGTGGCAACCGACGTGGCCGCACGCGGTCTCGATATCAAGGAGCTCGCGGCGGTCATCAACTATGAGTTGCCCCGCAACCCGGAGATTCACACCCACCGCATTGGCCGAACCGGACGTGCCGGCGAGCAGGGACTGGCGCTCAGTCTGATGACAGCGCACGAGACCCGGCGGGTGCAGGCGATCGAAAGTGCTCTCGGCATCAGCGTCGCCCGTGGGGAGATGCCACCGCTGCCGGCGGCTGCGGGCAAACCTCGCGCCCCCGCCATGGTGACCCTTTGCATCAACGGTGGCCGCAAAAACAAACTGCGCCCCGGCGATGTCCTCGGTGCCCTGACCGGCGAGGGTGGCATTGCGGGAAGCGAGGTCGGCAAGATTGACGTCCTGGATGGCAGCAGTTATGTGGCGATTGTGCGTTCAAGCGTCGACCTGGCCCTCTCCTGTCTGGGCAGAAACAAGATCAAGGGGCACTTTTTCAAGGTGAGCAAGGTACACAGTATGTACTGAGCAATTCTGCAAAAAATATTTTGGCTACTGTCCAATCACCGTTAATCACGACCGGGGAGAGCAAATAATTGCCAGTTTGATCGAATTTCGGCATAGTTGCTTCACTGTGTAAAACCGGTCGAAAGGATACCCATGGCGGCATTAATTGAAGTTGAAAACTTACGCAAGTCTTACGGTTCAGCCGTCGCGGTTGACGGAATAAACTTTACCGTACAAGCAGGCGAATGCTTCGGCCTGCTTGGTCCGAATGGAGCCGGCAAGACAACCACAATTCGTATGCTCTACGGGTTTACCCCACGGGAGAGCGGTCGGTTACGTCTTTTCGGCACGGACTGTGACGGAACGTGGAGATCCATAAAAGCTAAAATCGGTGTTTGCCAGCAGGAAGACAATCTTGATCCGGATCTGACCGTGCGTCAGAATTTGGAAACATTCGCCGCCTATTTCAATATACCGTCGAATCTTGTCAATGACCGGGTTATGTCCCTGTTACAGTTTACGGCCTTGGAAGGCCGTGAGCATGCAAATGTCATGGAACTGTCCGGCGGCCTTAAACGGCGCCTTGTACTGGCACGAGCCCTTCTCAACGAGCCACAGCTGCTCATACTGGACGAACCAACCAGCGGACTTGATCCACAATCCCGGCATCAGTTATGGAGCCGCCTGGATGATTTGAAACAGCGCGGTCTTACGACGTTACTAACAACGCACTATATGGACGAAGCGCAGCGACTATGCGATCGACTGATAATTATGGATCAAGGGAAGATTCTGATTGAAGGGGCACCACTCGACCTTATCCAGGAACATGTCGGAAAAAGTGTCATTGAAGTCATAGCACCCTGTTCAGATCTCCGTCAGGTGCTGAAAGAAAAAGGTATTGCCTATGAGGATGTAGGTCAGAGGTTGATTATCTACAGCCATGACGGTGAGAATCTTTACCGTGACTTGCTCGGCGAGCATTGTCGTGAAGGGTGCATGCTTCGTCCAGCAACGCTGGAGGATGTCTTTTTGCGGTTAACGGGAAGGGAGTTGCGAGAGTGATCGGTTTTAATATAAGCAAACGTTTTATTCGCGTATGGCAGCGTAATCTTCGGGTCTATAAAAAGACGTGGAAGATATCTTTTGTACCGCCGCTGCTTGAGCCTCTTTTCTATCTTGCGGCATTCGGCGTCGGTCTCGGTGGATTGGTAGGCGTCTTATCCTATGGTGGCAAAGCAACCGCGTACACGGCGTATATTGCGCCGGCACTCATTGCTATAAACATCATGCAGAGTTCGTTTTTTGAGAACACCTTCGGTTCTTTTGTGCGTATGTATTATCAGAAAACGTTCGACGCTATGCTGGCAACCCCGCTTACAATTGAAGAAATCATCACCGGCGAAATCCTTTGGGGCGCGACCAAGGCGGTCATCGGCACAGCACTCATGATGATCATCATAACGTGTTTCGGTTTATTGCACTTCCCGGAGGCTTTGTTGCTGTTGCCGGTAGCTTTCCTTGGAGGCTTTGCTTTCGCATGCGCCGGAATGGTCTGTACGTCTATAGTCCCGACAATTGAAACTCTCAATTTACCGATTTTTCTGTTTATAACACCAATGTTTCTCTTCTCCGGTACTTTTTTCCCGCTCGACAATTTACCGGGTTGGGCACAGCTTTTCGCGAAGACACTACCTCTTACCCACTTGGTCGAACTATGCCGTGCTTTTGCGCTCGGCAGACCAAGCTGGTCGAATTTGATCGCTATTGCCTATCTCACGATCTGGTGCGTGATAACGTTTCCGATTGCTATCACTGGAATGCGGCGGCGATTGGTGCGGTGAGTTCGCCATGGGATTTGGTTCGAGACCGGGTGACCATCGATGTAGTCTGTATTTCAGATAATTCCGTGAAGCGGGGCACCGGGTGCGCCAAGCGCGTCGATTTTACGTTCAACCGCCGGATCATCCACCAGAGGGGGGGCATGGAACGGCTTGATCCGGGCATCAATCACCAGTGCGCCGCTGCACCCCCAGTGCCTGCCGCGGATTTCCTGACGGATGCCATAGATATCGACCGCCGGGTTGGAGCGGGTAAAGGTCACCCAGAGGAAGTTGTTGAGGGTCGCTGCCGTGAAACGGCTGTCATCACAGATCACGATGAGCGGAAAACCGTCAAAGGTATTCCGCTCATCATAGAAACGGCAGAAATCGTCAAGCAGCGGATCGCTTTCCCCCCTCCCCTGCGCTGACGGAGGCCCCTGAATAGCCAGAATACCCGGCAGACAGAGAGCAACCGGTCCAAATCCTGCCGGCAGTTCAAGCCCCGCAGGTAGTTCCGTTGCCAGCTTCTGTCGCACCGGACCGGCGGCGGCAATAACCACTTTTGATCCCTCGTTTAGTCCGGAGCCGCTGTAATCGAGAGTATCAACCGTGGTCGCCGTCTGGAAGTGCAGATTGGTGCGCCAGTCGGTACGCTCCAGAATGTGTTTCAGGAATGCGGCAATGTCGTGGGTGTGCAAGTCCGGTGCATCCTCGTTTGCTGCGATCAGCAGGTATTTGGCAAGCGACAGCTGCCCCTGGCCGAGAATGGCGTTGGCGACAGTCAACAGCTCCTGCGGCTGGCGGACGGCTGCATAGGGGACATAGCGCTCGGCGGCAATCGCCAGCAGCAGCGGATGGACACCGGCAGCGTCAACGGCATGCACCTCCTTCACCCCGGACACAACGGTCGGTATCAACGGGCCGGTCAGTTCATGGATGAAAGCACCGAAACTGGTATCTTCCTGCGGTGGACGCCCAACGGTCGTAAAAGGAAGAATGGCATCCCGGCGGTGATACACCGCATCAACCTCTATATAGGGAAATTCGTGAGTCAGGCTGTAATAGCCGAGATGGTCGCCAAAGGGGCCTTCCGGCAGGGTTTTGGCCGGATGAACGATGCCGCTGATGCAAAAATCGGCCTCTGCAGAGACCGGCAGATGCCCCGGAATCCTGGCCATCGGGATACGATGACCGGCCAGCAGACCGGCAAAGGAGAGCTCCGGCATCCCTTCCGGCAGCGGCATAACCGCCGCAACCGTCATGGCAGGCGCCCCGCCCAAAAAAATGTTGACCCTGAGAAGGTCACCCCGGGCAATCGCCTCTGCATGGTGGGCGCCGATGCCGCGATGAATCTGATAGTGCAGTCCGGCCTGTTTATCCGGTTGATAGCTGTTTCCGGAAATCTGGATTCTATACATTCCCAGATTTGATTTGGCAAAGCCGGGATGTGCCGGACTTTCACTGTACACCTGCGGCAGAGTCAGAAATGCGCCGCCATCCCCGGGCCACGAGACGATCTGCGGCAGAGCGGAAAGGGTTGTGGAACATTCCAGAACCGGAGCTTTCGATGTGACGGCAGGAAGGAGATGATAGGCCGCACGAGGAGCCTTGACGATATCAAGCGGATTTTTAAATAGTGAAACAGGGTTTATTTTGAGTTCTACAAGGCGGCGGATGTCGTCCAGCGTATCACGGAAGATGAAGCGGGTCCGCTCCAGCGTTCCGAACAGGTTGCCGAGCAACGGGAAATGGCTCCCGGCCACATTCGTAAACAGCAGCGCCGGCCCTCCCGCCTGATACACACGTCGCTGCACCGCGCCAATTTCCAGATAGGGATCAAGCGGCGCATCAACACTCACCAGCATGCCGCGTTTTTGAAGATCCGCTACACATTCCTGCAGATTTTTATAGCCCATTCTAGATACCCGCCCGCGTTTTAACTGATGATTATTACCCGCTGGAATCAGCACAGAAGGGGCAAGAAACCAGCTTTGAAAAGATAATCTTACCCTTGGGCAAGGTATCATTGTAAGCGTTGAAATACAATCAGGATTGCACCATCTGGAGCCGCTACAGCGCGATTCACACTCTTTAAAAAGATCCTTACACCTTATTCATTCGGATTATCAATCATCACGTGCATCATTTTACAATACCCTGATTTTACATTTTTATTCCGGCAGAAGCATGCGGTTTTCTGCAGCTTCTGACACACCATAGCTGCCACCGCTTTTACGCCGAAATTTAACTGATTCACATTCTCTTTAAAAAGAAGTACATTTGCGGCGCGTGGGTATTTTATGACAACTGTGCCGGTAACTGGAGGAACATGATGCAACAAACTCAAAAAGTCCTGATTGTTGACGACTCTGATTTTCAAGCAGATATGTTGGAATCTATTCTCAATGACCTGGGTGTCAGTAATGTAACAAAAGCGATAAACGGCAGTGATGCCCTGAAACATTTTGAAGAAGCGTTGCAGGGCGGAGCTGCATATTCTCTTGTATTTCTTGACATTGTCATGCCTGAGATGGACGGACAAGAGGCTCTAAAGCGTATGCGCGCCTTGGAAAAAGAGGCGGGGATTAGCGGGGAAGACAAAACAACCATCATCATGGTTACGTCGCTCAGTTCACCCACAGATATGATTACGGCACTTATTGAAGGTGATTGCACCGATTATGTTGTGAAGCCCGTTGCAGAAAGTATCCTCAAGGCACTGCTCGTCAAGTACGGTTTGATTAAGTAAGCTGTTAACAATTTACTACTTTTTATTCCTGTTATTTGCAGGACTGTCTCTAAATCACTTTGACATCAAGTCACCATCACCGCAGCATACCCGACCACCTGATCGTTGTCTCCGGTCACGTCCCCACTGGTGCCATACGCCACCAATTCCGCAAGCGACGCCCCCAACTGAAGTGCCGCCTCGATCATGACGGTCGCCGGCACAACGCCGCACATCGTTATCCCCTGGCTGTGACAGACTTCAAGCAGTCCTTTGCCGTCCAGCGCCAGTGCCCGTTCAAGCGCCATTTCATCCTTGTGACGGGCCGAAGCAGCGGATTCATAATGGGTCATATCCGAGCTGGCCACGATCAGCACCTCATCCCCGTATTCCCGGATGGCCGCAGCGATGCCGGCACCAATCTCGCGCAGAGGAACATAATCGCCATGACCAAGGCAGATAGCTGCAATAGTCACATCGGGGCGGAGATACTGAATGAAAGGGAGTTGGACTTCAAGGGAGTGTTCAAGTTGATGAGCGACACGATCTGACTGGATATACGGTGTATGCCGGAGCAGAAGCGAGTTCAGGCGGGCATTGATTGGCGCTCCCCCGAGCGGAGTCAACCATTCGCCATCCGGGTACAGTGCTGCGGCCGCCCCGGTTCCATGGTGATTGGGGCCAAGAATCAGAACTGTGGCGGGAATGGCTATCCGTGAAAACAGCTGGCCGGCAATTGAACCGGAATAGACATACCCGGCATGAGGCGAAATGATGCCCTTTACCCGTTGCGGGGAAACATTTTCAGGTATCAGCTGAGAAAGTGCAGTGCGAAGTTTATGTTCACTCCCCGGATAAAATTGACCTGCTACGGCCGGTTGTCGCTGCATGCCCCACCTCCATGCCGCTATTCAAACGGCAAATCATTCTCCACCGGAACAGGCTTTTCCGGTTCAAGCTGCAATTCTTCCTGACGCTCGTACTGCGGCTGTTCATCCAGTGCCTGGATTTCTTTAAGCGTTGGTAAAGATTTTAAATCTTTAAGACTGAATATTTCAAGAAATTCTTTTGTCGTGCCGTAAATAAGGGGACGGCCTGGAATATCTTTTTTCCCCAGAATCCGCACCAGGTGTTTTTCCAACAGCGACTTGAGAACGCCACCGCAATCAACGCCGCGCAGATGCTCAACTTCAGCGCGGGTAATCGGCTGACGGTAGGCAATGATCGCCAGGGTTTCAAGAGCAGATTGCGAGAATTTAGATGTTCTGGTTTTGATGTGGCGGGTAATGTAACTATGAAAAGCGGGACGGGTTCTGAATTGCCAGCCGCCGGCCACCTCGACCAGTTCGAAGCCCCCTCCCCGTTCCTGATAACTGGCAGCCATCTCTGTCAGGACAGATCTGATTTCATCGCGTCCAAATTCATTCAGCAATTCACAGATGCGCTCGGTTGAAAGCGCCGCTTCAGCGGTAAAGATGAGACTCTCTACTATAGCAGGCAATTCGGAATTCATCGAAAATCAAACCTCGGAGGAATCGGCGGCCACGGCCGGAACAAACCAGATCGAGCCATGCTCGCTCCCCTGAAAAATACGGATCAGCTTGAGACGGCACAGTTCCAGAAGCGCCAGAAAGGTAACTATTATTCGTTCACGAGAATATTCATCCCGGACCAGATCGTCAAACCGGATGGTATCCCGCTCCTGTAGCACGGAGAGAATTTCGTTGATACAGTCTGCTATGCTGAGAGAGTCACCCGGGGCAACATCATGAAAACTTTCTTCAGGAATCCGCTGTAACAGCCCACGGAAGGCGTCTACCAGTTCAAACAGACTTACTTCCAGTGGGCCTTCCACATTTTGCGCCGCTGCCAGCAACGGCTCGACAGCAGTGCGGGCAAAAACTTCACGTCCCAGCAACGCTCGTACGCCGATCACCATTCCGGCTTCCTTATACTGTTGATATTCCAGCAAACGGCGCACCAGCTCGCCGCGCGGGTCAGGCTCGTCAGTTTCCTGCTCTTCCTGATCATCAAGCGGGAGCAGTTGACGGGACTTGATCTGCAGCAGTGTAGCTGCCATGACAAGAAAGTCACCTGCAACTTCAAGATTCAGCTCCTTCATCAGCTTGATGAAGTCGAGGTACTGCCGGGTAATTACCGCAATCGAAATATCACAGATATCCAGTTCATTTTTCTTGATCAGATGCAGCAGCAGATCGAGCGGCCCATCAAATTTGTCAAGGTGAACACTGTACTGTTCGTGAAAACCATCCAGCAGCGGCAGGTGCTCCTCGTGATGACCGTGCGCCTCGGCTGTCATATCAGAACTTGAGTGCCGTACGAACCTCAGTCATCACGGCATCCGATATCAGGGACGCCTTTGTGCTCCCCTCCTGCAGCAATTCATCGACAAAGGCAGGGTTGGTGGCAAGCTCTTCACGGCGGGCACGGGAAGGGGCCAGGCGTTCGTTCATGTAACCGACCAGTATCTTCTTGCATTCCACACACCCTATCGTCGCATTACGGCAGGCCGGGATGATCTCTTCCAGCTTCTCCTGCGGCACGTATATGCGGTGCAGATTGAAGGCAACGCAGACGTCCGGGTCGCCCGGATCGTTACGCCGAACCCGGGCCGGGTCGGTCATCATTGACATGATTTTTTTGCTCGTTTCTTCAGCGGTGTCGGAGAGGTAAATCGAATTATTGTACGACTTGCTCATCTTTCGCCCGTCAAGGCCGGGAAGCTTGGGAGTCTCGGTGAGCAGCGCTTCCGGCTCGGGAAACACCTCTCCGTACAGATGGTTGAAGCGGCGTGCAATCTCACGGGTAATTTCCAGGTGCGGCAGCTGATCCTGGCCGACCGGAACTCGCAGCGCCTTGTAGAGGATGATGTCGGCGGCCATCAGCACCGGATAGCCGAGGAAGCCGAACGTGGAAAGATCCTTGGTTTCCAGGTTATCCTGCATTTCCTTGTAGGTCGGACAGCGTTCCAGCCAGGAAACCGGCGTTACCATGGAAAGAATCAGGTTCAGTTCCGAATGGTGCGGCACCAGGCTCTGGCGGAATATAATGCATTTTTCGGGGTCAAGCCCGAACGCGACCCAATCGAGCACCATTTCACGGATATTCTGGGCAATACCGGAAGTATCGGCGTATTCCGTCGTTAGAGAATGCCAGTCGGCCACAAAAAAGAAACAGTCATATGATTCCTGCATTGTGATCCAGTTTTCAAGAACTCCGTGATAATGGCCGATATGCAGTCTGCCGGTTGGCCTCATGCCGCTGACAACGCGTTGCTTCATGGTAAAACGCTCCTTGTGTACTATAGGTCGATTCTGCTAGAGTGAGCCGCTAAAACTCATCTCCAGGACAAGGAAATTTACATGAAGCGACCTGAAATTGAAACCAAAATCATGAATCCTCTGATCGGCACGACCATTCCGTTACCATCATACGCAACGAGCGGTGCCGCAGCGTTGGACTTGCGAGCCTGCCTGGAAAGCCCGAAAACCGTGCAACCGGGTGAGACCGTGGTGATCCCGAGCGGCATTGCTATCAGTATTCACGATCCCGGCCTGGTGGCCCTGCTGGTGCCACGCTCCGGCCTGGGTATCAAGCATGGCATTGTCCTGGCAAACACGGTCGGCGTCATTGATTCAGATTATCAGGGAGAGATCGGCATCGGCATCGTCAATCGCGGAGCCGCATCATACACGATCGAGCCGGGTGAGCGCGTCTGCCAGATGATGTTCGTACCGGTACTGCAGGCTGATTTGAATGTGGTGAATGAATTCAGTCAGGAAAGCGAGCGGGGAGCAGGCGGGTTTGGCTCAACCGGAAGCCTTTAAATAAAACGTACATGCGGGAGAGTGGCGCCATTACTGCTCAAAAGTAACCACTCCCGCAAATGCCTTTTCGAAGAGGTCCTTTTTGGTATTCCCCCCAAAAATTTCCACAGAGATATCTTCCGTACCAAGCAGCTTGAAACAGAAGTTTGCTTCATTCCGTTTAAGCTCTACCACGTCAACGAGTCCACTCCTGCGCCGGTCCAACCCGTCAGACAGCCGCAGGATCCCACCAAGCCGGCTTACGATCTGCTGATCTTTTGCTTCCAGGCGTGCAAATTCCGGGTGCTTTTTCTTTGGCAGTGACTTGCGGTGATAACGGGCGATCAGCGCCATCATTTCCCGTTCCCGTGGGGAAAACCCGAACAGCTCGGCGTGACGAATAAGATGAAGGGAGTGCTTATGGTGACTGTTGTAGCTGATAAAATAGCCGACATCGTGAAGAAGAGCTGCCGCTTCAAGAAGCCTCCGGTCGTTTTTCTTAAGCCCGAATTCTTTGGCAAGGGCATCAAATATATTCAAAGATATCTTGGCGACATGGCGTGAATGCGGTTCGTCAAAATGGCAGGAACGGGCGAATTCAATGATCGATTCCTTCCAGTTGCGTTGCATGGTTGAATCGGGGAGCAGTTGCAGGCGCTTCATGCAGCGGATTATCAGTCCCTCGCGGATACCGCGCTCGTTCACCAGCAACATGTTGGCCCCGAAATATTTCAACAGTTCGTCGATCACCACAAGTCCGGCAATGATTATGTCGGCGCGGTCAGGGTTAAGACCGGGCACATTTCTAAGTGATTTCAGATCCTTGCGCACCAGCATTGCCAACAGATGAACGACCTCCGAGCGGAGTACTTCAAATCCGTGAGAGGTGGAGTAGGTCTGACGGCGCATGTTCATAACCATGCTTGCCAGAGCGGTTATTGTCCCGCCTGAACAGATGAAGGACTGTACCGACGGCTGTTTTTCACCGAAGGCTGTTTTCAGCTCGGAACGAATAAAGCGGCGTAACCTGGCTATATCAGCATCACGAACCGGGTCTGAAGTAATAAACCTGTCGGTCATGCGCACAGCACCCAGCTCAAGCGAAAAGCATTTCTCAACATGATTGGCAACGGCACTCATGATTTCAACGCTGCCGCCGCCGATATCAATGATCATGTAACGTTTACCGCTCATATCGAAATTGTGGCGCACCGACAATGCGACCAGATCGGCCTCTTCATCTCCCGATATGACTCTGATCTCCCGCCCGAGCTCACGGGTCAGAACAGTAACAAGCTCGTCTCCGTTTGAGGCGCTCCGCACGGCACTGGTAGCTACCGCTTCGACTTCTGTCACTTTCAGGCCATCTATCAGCTTGCGAATGCGTGACATGGCATCTACTGCGCGGGCAAAAGCCGCAGCCGAGATGGCACCGCTTACGGCCAGATTTTCTCCGAGACGCACGGTCGCTTTTTCATCATCAAGAATCATGTAACGGCCCTGCTGATCGACCTCGACAACAATACAGCGGATAGAATTGGTTCCTATGTCAATAGCGGCAAGGCGACTCTTGCTCATGCAAACACCTCCATGTGAACGTGATTCGTTGCTACTATGCATCAATTTTTGACAAAAGAAAAGGCGGAGCCATTTTCGGCTCCGCCACTGTTCACACCATCAGATATCTGCACGCACAGGATTATGCAGCATCAATCTTAGTGCCATCAAGGTTGAATCCAAGCGCTTCCTTGCGGGAGAGCTTGATCTTGCCGTTTTTATCAACGCCGATGCACTTAACCAGGACCGTGTCGCCCTCGTTCAGAATTTCAGTAACGGTCTTGACCCGCGCAGTGTCCAGCTCGGAAATATGAACAAGTCCGTCTGTACCGGGCATGATTTCGACAAATGCGCCGAAATCCATGATTTTGCGAACGGTGCCCATGTACAATTTACCCTCTTCAGCCTCATCGGTCAGACCGCGGATCATCTGGATCGCCAGATCGCATGCTTCCTTGTTGGTACTGGCGATGTTGATGCGACCGGTATCATCGATATCAATCGTCACACCGGTGGTCTCGGTGATATTGCGGATATTTTTACCGCCGGTGCCGATGACGTCGCGAATACGATCCGTCTTGACGTAGATGGTGGTAATGCGCGGAGCAAACGAAGACATTTCTGGGCGCGGTGCGGCAAGGGTTTCAGCCATTTTGCCGAGAATGTGCAGACGACCTTCACGGGCCTGTTTAAGAGCCAGCTCCATAATTTCCTTGGTTACGCCGCCGATCTTGATGTCCATCTGCAACGCGGTAACACCTTCAGCCGTTCCGGCAACTTTAAAGTCCATATCGCCAAGATGATCTTCATCACCGAGAATATCGGAGAGGATGGCAAATTTGTCGCCTTCCTTGATCAGCCCCATGGCGATGCCTGCTACCGGTGCTGTAATCGGAATACCGGCATCCATCATCGACAGACAGCCGCCACAAACAGCTGCCATGGAGGAAGAACCATTACTTTCAAGAGTTTCTGAAACGATGCGGACCGTGTACGGAAAATCATCATGAGCGGGAAGAACTGCAGCAAGAGCGCGTTCAGCCAACATGCCGTGACCAATCTCGCGACGCCCCGGTCCCAGACGGAAGCTGGTTTCACCAACCGAGAACGGGGGGAAATTATAGTGCAGCAAAAAGCGTTTGCGTGACGCACCATATAAAGAGTCGATACGCTGTTCATCGCTGGATGTACCAAGTGTAGCAGCAACCAACGCTTGAGTTTCACCGCGGGTAAAGAGCGCCGAACCATGAACGCGCGGAAGAAACCCGGTTTCAGTGCTGATAGGACGGATAGTGTTGGTCGTACGGCCGTCAATGCGGATACCGGTATCAAGGACATCAGCACGAACACGGTCATACTCGAAATCGCCCAAAAACGCTTTGATCTGCTTGGCTGAACCCTCAAACTCAGCGGTAAGAGCTTCAATCGTTTCAGCCTTGATCAACTCAATCTGGTCATGACGTTCATTTTTTGCCTTGAGCTTAACAGCCTCACCAATACGGTTGTAGGCTAACTCCTTAACTCGTGCCAGCAAAACTTCATCAACTACCGACTCTTTAACAGCACGTTTTGCCACCCCTGCCAGTTTCTGCAGTTTTTCCTGGGCTTCAATAAGCGGCAGCATTGCTTCTTTGGCAAAAAACACGCCTTCCAGCAGATCAGCTTCGGATACAAATTTAGCTTCACCTTCGACCATGATTATTGCGTCGCGACTTGCAGCAACAACAATTTCAAGATCACTTTTTTCAAGTTCTTCAGCAGATGGATTGCAGATAAATTTACCATCGACGCGGGCTACTTTGGCACCGGCAATGGGGCCGTTGAACGGGATGTCGGAGATCATCAGTGCTGCAGAAGCTCCCAGCATTGAGAGAATCCCGGGGTCATTGTCCTGATCGGCGGAAACAACTGTCGCAATTATCTGGGTATCATTCAGAAATGTTTCCGGGAAAAGCGGGCGGATCGGACGGTCAATAAGACGGCAGGTAAGTGTTTCAGGATCGGAAGGACGTGCTTCTCGCTTGAAAAACCCTCCCGGGATTTTGCCGCCGGCATATGCCTTTTCGGTGTAATTAACGGTAAGCGGGAAAAAATCCTGCCCTTCTTTCGCTTCTTTTGCTGCAACAACGGTTACGAGTACGACTGTATCGCCACAACTGACAACTACCGCTCCACTGGCCTGCTTTGCCATTTTGCCGGTGGACAGCGTAATTGTTCTGCCCCCAAACTCAACCTGAACATTTTGTTCCATACTATATTCTCCTCTTCGGTTGCGTTGGGGCCGTCGTTACAACCTCTGCGGCTGATTTACCACAGGAGTTCCAACCACGTCCCCAACAAATATAAAAAGGGCCGCAAAGCCCTTTTCTTAAATGAGCATACAGTAAACAGAGCGGCGGTATACCTGCATTGACAGATATACCGCCTGCTACTATCTACGAATGCCGAGACGCTCGATAACTGTTTTGTATCTTGCCAGCTCTTTGCCTTTCAGATAATCCAGCAGGCGCCTTCTCTGGCCAACAAGCTTTAGAAGACCACGGCGGCTATGGTGATCTTTCTTGTGAATTTTGAAATGCTCTGTCAGATAGGTGATCCGCTCGGTCAGAATTGCGATCTGCACCTCTGGTGAACCTGTATCGCTCTCATGCTTCTTGAATGCATTGATTATTTCTTGTTTTTTATCGGTTGCCAGCACTGTCTACTCCTCCATAAAACTGATTGATGAGATTACGAAATCAGGGGGGGAACCCCGAAACGTATATAACTGAGTTGTAATGAGTATCACAGCAACGACTCATTTGTAAAGTACTAACTTACATAAAAACACGCTTCAAAACGATGGCCGCACAGGGGTCCTCACCTGCAACCAACCTGGCAACGGCAACCAGAGTCCCGTCATGAGAAAGACGCACCATTTCCGTACCAGGCGGCACAGAATCGCCGTGGACGTGGGTGTCATTCCAGAGCGGAGAACGCCCGAAAGATACTTTTGCCAAGCCGG
Organism: Deltaproteobacteria bacterium; assembly: GCA_021781535.1. GTDB lineage: Bacteria > Desulfobacterota > Desulfuromonadia > Geobacterales > Pseudopelobacteraceae > JACRCG01. The sequence continues at coordinate 27,376 of JAJXWO010000016.1, forward strand.
AATCAGCAAGCGGTACATCCAATAGATGTTCCAAAGCGCTGAAAGGCGAAGTACAGAGAGACGACAAGCACTGTTCATCTGCCGCACTCTGCAACGACTCCAGTGTGTGCGCAGCACCGATTACAAACGGGCCGCTGGCAGTTCTGCGCAACTCCTTCAGTGCGGCACCGCAGCCTATCGTGGCGCCAATATCGTCAGCCAGTGTGCGAACGTAGGTCCCCCGTGAGCAGGTGACTCTGATTGATACAAAGGGGGGAATAAAAGAAAGCAGCTCGATGGAATGAATCTCCACCGGACGGGCGGCACGTTCGACCACCTCCCCCATCCGGGCCAATTTATAGAGAGGTTGTCCACCCTGCTTAATTGCAGAATACATCGGGGGGATCTGAAGAAGAGAGCCTGTAAAACGTTCAAAAACGTCCAGCATCTGCTGCCTTGAAACAGAATAAAACTCACTCTCACGCAAGACGTTACCGGTCATATCAAGAGTGTCGGTTGCTACCCCAAGCTGCATCAGCGCTTCATAACATTTGACACCTTCATCCAGAAAAGGGATGGCTTTGGTACCATCGTTAATCGCTATTGGCAGGACGCCGGTGGCAAACGGATCGAGAGTACCGGTGTGCCCAACCTTTCTGGTCCCCAGAATACGCCGCACGCGGCTGACCACATCATGCGAAGTAATACCAGCCGGTTTGTCGATAACTATAAAACCGTTAATCAAAGAGACTTTCCAACGATGGTGTACACAATGGCCTTTACTTCATCCAGTGTCCCATCAATGGTACATCCGGCAGCGTTATGATGGCCGCCTCCGCCGAGAGCCGCCGAAAATGCCGCAACATTCACTTTCCCTTTCGAACGGAAACCGACTTTGAATCTTTTTTCTTCCAGCTGCCTGAAAAAGACTGCCACTTCAACCCCTCGAATGGACCGCGGATAATTGATAAAACCATCCGTTAGTTCGGCATCTGCCCCGGAAGCCCTGTACATGTCCTGCGTCACCGTAACGGAAGCAGCCAGCCCATCTTTAAAAACCTCCAGTGTAGGCAGGCATTTTGCTAATAGCTCAAGACGTCTTTGCGGCTGGTTTTCAAAGAGTTTTTCTGCAACATCCCAGGCATTCACCCCGTGTTCAATCATTTCTCCGGCTACGGAAAAAGCCTCACGGTTGGCATTCGAATATCGAAAGGAGCCGGTGTCGGTGATAATTGCGACATAAATACAGATGGCTGTTTCACGGTCAAAGCTATAGCCGAACGCATTAAGAATCCGGTACACAAGTATGCCGGTTGCCGCAGCCTGGGTGTCAATAAGGTTATAGTCACCAAAAGTATCGCAGGAAAGATGGTGGTCAAGATTGATAGTCGTGGTGACGCGTAAGAAATCACAGAACTCTTTACCGGCCCGCTTCCGTTCGCCAATATCAAGTACGAAAGCAACGTCGTAATGCTTATCAGGAATGTGCGCAAGGGCAGAATCTGCAGCGGGAAGAAATGTATACAATTCGGGAACAGAATCCTGATAGTGCACGGTTACGTCTTTACCGATCTTGCGTAGAAACGATGCCAGTGCCAGGGATGATCCTACTGCATCACCATCCGGACCTTCATGGGAGGTAATAAGAAATGAAGAGTTGGTACGAATAACTTCAATTATCTGCTGAACTGTTTCCGTCATGCTCAGTGTGTATCTCCTTAAGAAGAGATTCTATCCGACTGCCGTAATCAAGGGATTTATCGTATTTAAAAACAAGTTCCGGCGTATGACGAATCGTAAGTTTTTTGCCGATATCACGGCGAATAAATCCTTTTGCGCTATTCAGTCCGGCTTCCGTCTCTTTCTTAACTGCATCATCACCAATCACGGTGAAATAGATGCGGGCAAGGCTCAGATCGTCTGTGACTTCGACTCCGGTAATCGTAACAAAACCGATCCTCGGATCATTGAGGCCCCGGGAAAGAATGGTGCAAACAATCTCATGTATGGTTTCAGCAACCTTGTCCGAACGCTTGTGCTGCATAGATTCCCTCAAAGGTACGGGAAAGCGTAGTCAGGCTTCAGGCTTTTACTGTCGCCTGTATCCCGGCCACGATCTCCTCGTCCCTACAGTTTGGTGGCAATTTTTTCCATTTCAAACGCTTCGATGATATCGCCAATTTTGATATCGTTGTAATTTTCAAGCCCGATGCCGCATTCATACCCCGAGGCAACGTCTTTTACGTCATCCTTAAAACGACGCAGCGATGACATTTTACCTTCATACACTACTACATTGTCTCGCAATAAGCGGACTTGGGCATTACGAACCATTTTCCCGTCAGTAACGTAACAGCCGGCAACATTACCGAATTTGGGAACACTGAATACATCCCTGATTTCAACCCGACCAAGGAATTTCTCCTTGAAGGTCGGATCAAGCAAGCCCTCCATGGCTTTTTTAACATCTTCAACCGCATCATAGATAATGCTGTAGAGCCGTATATCAACACCTTCACGTTCAGCATGTCCCTGTGCCTTAACTTCAGGCCGGACGTTAAAGCCGATAATGACGGCATTTGAAGCTGCGGCCAGATTAACGTCTGTTTCGGTAACCGCACCAACAGCAGAATGGATCACGTTCAGGCGTACCGCTTCAGTCGAAAGCTTACGCAGAGTTTCACTGACTGCCTCGACAGACCCCTGAACATCGCCTTTAACAACGACATTGAGATCTTTGACTTCGCCGCTCTGAATCCGTTTATATAGGTCGTCAAGCGACAGTTTAGTATGTTTGGCAAACTCGACTTCGCGCTGCTTGATCTGGCGTAACGTAGCGATTTCCTTGGCCTGTTTTTCGTCTTTCATAGCCACGAAAATATCACCCGCATCCGGCACGCCGGATAAACCAACCAGTTCAACCGGCATTGAAGGCCCGGCCTCGGTAACTTTTTCACCGCGGTCATTTTGCATTGCTCTTACACGCCCGGAATGAACACCCACGACACAATAATCACCGGTTTTTACGGTTCCTTCCTGTACCAGTACGGTAGCAACCGGACCTCGGCCTTTATCGAGTTTACCTTCGACAATGGTTCCTTTGGCTAATTTATTAGGATTAGCCGTTAGCTCCATCAGATCAGCTTGCAGAAGAATCATTTCCAGCAATCCATCCAAGTTAAGGCGTTGTTTGGCCGAAACCTCCACCATTGTGACATCGCCGCCCCACTCAGATGAGACAAGACCCTGTTCGGTCAACTCCTGCTTTACCCGATCCGGCTTGGAACCAGGCTTGTCGATTTTATTAATTGCGACAATGATGGGTACTCCGGCAGCTTTGGAGTGATTGATGGCTTCTTTGGTCTGCGGCATAACCCCGTCGTCAGCTGCAACAACGAGAACAACAATGTCGGTGACCTTGGCGCCACGAGCACGCATGGCGGTAAACGCTTCATGTCCTGGAGTATCGAGAAATGTTATCTTGCGGCCATTCAGCTCAACGTCATATGCACCAATGTGCTGCGTAATTCCGCCTGCTTCCCCGGCAATAACGTTGGCTTCACGAATTGCATCAAGCAGAGAGGTTTTACCATGATCAACGTGCCCCATGATCGTCACAACAGGTGGTCTTTTAACAAGTGTTTCCGGTGCATCGACCGTGGATTCGAGGATTTCATCAAGGTCTACCGCTACATTTTCCACTTCATAATCATACTCAGATGCCAGAATGACCGAAGTATCGTAATCAAGCTGGTGGTTAATGGTAACCATCATCCCCATCTTCATCAGCGATTTTATAAGATCGTTTGCTTTAATGCCGAGGCGCTTGGCAAGCTCACCAACCGAAATACTCTCCGAAATCTTGATAATACGCTTGATCGCCTTCGGAACGGTAATTTCCGTCTTTTTGGTATCAGTAATCCGTTCTCTTCCGCCGCGTTTCTTTGACCCTTTATAAACCGGATCAAAGGCGCGTTCACGTTTTTCAATAATTTCATTCTTGCGTGGCTGCTCTTTTTTCTTGGCTGGTGGCGCCCCCTTCTTGGCACCTTTACCCGCATCACCGTAACCGGGACCATCCTTCTTCCCGCCACGACGATTGTCGCCACCCGGGAGTGCAGCCGGAGCAAGCTGAACCTGTTTCATGCGTGAACGGTCAAGCTCAACAGCTGGAGCAGACGGTGCCGCAGACACAGGCCGTTTCTGGTCATATCCCGATGATGGCCTGCGTGTATCGGTGCCGGGTGCCGGCCTTCTCTGGTCCGCAGTTGCTGGCGCAGGCCGTCGCTGTGGAACCGTTGAATCCTGGGCAGGCCGTTGCGGAGCAGTTCGAGGCGTAGCAGGGGCATCTTTTGTTACAACTCGTGTAGGACGATTGGTAACTCCGGGAATCTCCATCATGCCAAGAATCCTGGCCTGGTTTGGTCCCGCTTTCACGGGCTCAACCACTTTTACCGGTTCTGCAATCGTTTCAGGAGGTGCGATGATAACTGCAGCGGCCTCTTTATGTATTTCCTCGCTTGAGGTAACCGCCGCAACAGGTGGCTCCGCAGGCGGTGTTTCCACCGGAGGGGGGGTAACAGAAACCGGCGGCTGAACAGATGCCGGTTCAACGGCAGCCACTGTTTCAGCTTCTTCAGCGGCCGGGACTACCTTGGCGCGCCGCCGAATGATATTTGACGCAACCCTGACCTCATTTGTACCGGTATCTTTCGGCTGGGGGGCTGTCAAGCGCGCAACGACACCCTCATCAACCTGCGATGTAGCCGTTTTTGCGTCAACACCAATTTCTTTTAGTCTGGCGATCGCATCCTTGGGCTCGACGCCCAACGTCTTCGCCAAACTACCCACACTAATTTTACCCATATCCTTTATACCTCCCCCAGGAAGTTTTTGTATCTGTCAATTGCCTTCACCAGCTGCGCAACAAAACCGCCTGATGCTACGGCAATCGCGCTTCTGGGTGCTTTACCTAATATTGCCCCAAAATCATTTTTTGTAATAACCGTTCGATACTGCACATTATGTGATGCCGCAGCATGTAAAATCTTGTTCCCAATCGCTTCCGATACGTCCGTTGCAACAATTACGAGGCCCGGCTTTTTCTTGCCCCTCAATGCATCAATCACCATAGATCCGCCGCCGGTTATAAAGCCCGCTTTATTGGCCAGCCCGATCAACCCTAAAATGCGATCGTGCAATTGCTTACGGACGTATTCGATAAGCTGTTCCGCCGGCATGACCGACACATCGTGCTTAAAGGAACGTTTGAATTGCCGCTGTTCAATTGCAGCAGCAAGGCACTGCTTATCAATGCAGGTATATGCGCCTCTGCCGGGAAGGCAGCTTTCCAGATCAGGCAGAATTTCCATTTCAGGCGTCTGGACAAACCTGAGTAACAGGTTCTTATCCTTGCTTGTCCTGCACCCGAGACAACTGCGCTGGGGGGCTTCTACATTCCCTTTACGGGCCATATTCTCTATTTCTCGTCGACTGCATCGGTATCGGTATCGGTATCGGCAACAGCAGCTTCCTGCTCCAGAGCGGAGGCCTCTTCAGTTTCGCCGGCTTCATCAGCATCGGTGCCATCAAATGATGAAAACTCCTGCCTTTCCTCCGGCTCGGCAACTTTTGACTCGCTCTTGATATCAATCCTGCAACCGGTCAGGCGAGCAGCCAGACTGACATTCTGACCGCGCTTGCCAATAGCGAGGGAGAGTTGATCGTCTGCAACAATAATTTCAAGGGCGCGCTTTTCTTCGTCCACGAAGACTTTGGAAACCTGTGCCGGCGACAGAGCATTGCAGGCAAAACGGGCAATATCTTCAGACCAGGGGACGATATCGATTTTTTCTCCCCGCAGCTCAGAAACCACATTCTGAACACGGGCACCGCGCATGCCGACGCAGGCGCCAACCGGGTCTACATCACGATCATTTGATGAAACCGCAATTTTAGCACGGCTGCCGGCATCACGCACTATGGCGTTAATTTCAACGATACCTTCGGCAATTTCCGGCACTTCGGCCTCAAACAGTTTGGCAAGCATGCTGGGATGTGTCCGGGAAAGCATAATCTGCGGTCCCTTGGTGGTCATGCGGATGTCGGTAATAATCGCGCGGATACGATCTCCGGGGCGATATACTTCACGCGGCATCTGTTCTTTGGCCGGCAGCACGGCTTCTGCACGTCCCAGATCGATAAGTAGCTCTCCCTTTTCAAAACGACGCACCATACCAGTGATGACTTCCCAGATACGATCACTGTATTCGTTATAAATCGTTTCACGCTCGGCATCACGCACCTTTTGAATAATTACCTGTTTCGCTGTTTGAGCAGCGATACGGCTAAACCCGCTGGAATCCAGTTTCTCGCCCAAAGAATCGCCGATCTCAGCTTCGGGATCTATCTCGTGAGCTTCATCAAGACCAATTTCTTTATAAGAGTCCTCTACATCTTCCACAACCGTGACAAATTCGAAGAGTTCAACCTCTCCACTCTCATGATTGTAATGTGCTTCAAGTTCACGGGTGTTGCGATATTTTTTATTAGCAGCCGTCAAAACAGCCTGTTCCATAGCTTCCAGAACAATCTGCCGGTCAATGCCCTTCTCTTTTACAAGTTGGTCGATAGCGTGCTTGAGGTTAATAGTTGTATCCACGTTTACTTCTCCTTGCTGGCATATATGGGTATTTCGGATCAGATTTCAAATTCAAGATTGGCCTTGGCAACCTGCTCAATCGGGATAGAAGCGGTCTGCCCCTCCGTAAGCGTCATTTTAACGACACCATCCACAAGTCCTGTGAGCTTTCCAAGAAATGTTTTACGCTTGTTGCCACTATCATCAAGAAATGGTTGATAGGTGCGGACTTTAATAAGACGACCGGCAAAACGGTCATAATCAGACTGTTTTTTAAGCGGTCGGTCAAGCCCCGGGGATGATACTTCCAAGGTATAATTAACTGCTATGACATCCTCAACATCAAGGACTAGCGATAGTTCCCGACTGAATTGAGCACAGTCATCTAGCATCACGCCGCCTTCTTTATCAATAAACAGACGCAGCACAGCATCAGGCCCGACTCTTCCAAACTCGATATCGACGAGCTCAAGGCCCATTGATTCCAGTATCGGCTGGGCAATACTGCTGACAACTGTACATGTATCTTCTTTTTGAGCAGCCATACCAATCCCGTTTGGACAAAAAAAAGTGAGCCTTGCGAGCTCACGTACTGAGTGAACATAAATTGTTGTTATACCTACCATGCTGACACGGGAAATGCAAGCATATTTTTACTTTTAAACTGTTATTTTATGCAGACTCTGCGTACTTCATGAATATCTGTAAAGCCATGGAGTACCTTAAAAATGCCATCCTGTTTAAGCGTGGTCATGCCATCACGAACTGCTTGTTCCCGAACCTTATCCGTATCAACCCGACGCTTGATAAGACCTCTAATAACATCAGTACATTCGAGGGCTTCATGAATGCCAAGGCGACCGCGATAGCCCGTATGGCCACAATTATCACACCCGACGGCGTGAAACATGACAACATCCGCAATACCCAATCCAGTAGTGGCAAATTCATCTCTGCCGTATTCATCAACTAAATCCTCATATTCCGCTTCGGACGGATGATAGCTTTCCTTGCAATCATTGCAAAGCCGTCGTGCAAGTCTTTGCGCCAGAACACAGACCAGGGAATCAGAAAAGCTGTACGGATCAAGGCCCATTTCAAGAAGACGCGTAACCGTTTCCGGCGCTGAATTCGTATGCAAAGTTGAAAAAACCAGATGCCCGGTCAATGACGCTTCAATGGCCATACTGGCGGTTTCCTCATCACGCATTTCTCCAATCATAATAATATCTGGATCGAGGCGGAGAAACGAGCGTAGCGCAGCGGCAAAAGTAAAACCGATACGAGGATTAACCTGAACCTGCCGAAGACCGGCTTGAGTTATTTCTACCGGGTCCTCTGCCGTCCATATTTTGCGGTTTGTCTGATTGATCAGTGCGAGTCCGGAATGAAGAGTGGTTGTCTTACCTGACCCTGTCGGCCCGACAACCAGCACCAATCCATGAGGGCGCGACAATGATTCTTTAAAAATGCTCATATTTCGTTCTGTCAGGCCAAGGTCGTCAAAACCGATTGGATCACCGTTTGTCAGAACGCGGATCACAACATCCTCAAGTCCGCCAACCGTGGGCATGGTTGCGACACGTAGTTCGACATCAAGCGGCCCGAATTTTTTAAACTCTATTTTTCCGTCCTGTGGTCTTCTTCGCTCAGCAATATCCAGATCACCCATTATCTTGATGCGTGAAGGAAGTGCAAATTTATATTTATAGGGAATCTTTTGATAAATTGAACACTGGCCATCAACCCTGATACGGACTATGACATCTTTTTTCCCCGGGTATGGTTCTATGTGGATATCAGAGGCTTTATTCATGTAAGCATCATAAATGATCTTATTGACCAGCTTGACGATAACACTGTCTTTCTCGGTAACTTTCTTGGTTTCTTCTTCCACATCCGGTTCATCACCAGCCGAGCTTTTACTCAGCAGGTCAACAATACTGTCTGGTACCAAGTCGAGATTTACCTCGTCTTGCGCGGTAACAGTGCTTACTACGTCAATATTGTATAACCGTTTGAGAGACGTGGAGATGCTCGTCTCCGTGGCGATCGCGGAAATGATTTTGAGCCGAATACTGTCTTCCAGTTCACGAAGATCATGTGATTTAAGTGGCTGAGCCATGGCCAGCGTAAGCGTATTACCTATTTTGGAAATAGGGGCAATGCGCTGTTTCTGGGCATAGACGGCACTTATATATTGGGAGAGGGAACGATCAAGGTCAGTCACGTTGATCTGGACATACGGCATGTCATACTGACTGGCGACAGCTTTTGAAAGACCTTCTTCGTCAACATAGTTCAACTTCAACAACGCTTTCTCAAGGGATATATTGTTCTGCTTGCCGACTTCACGGGCATGGGAAAGCTTCTGCTGGTCTATGAGGCCACTCGTCAGCAGTATGTCCGACAGCTTACGGCGTTTGTTCTTCTGGTCCAGTACAATTCCGAGATCACTTTCTTTTATAAAGCCGAGCTTGCAAAGCAACTGCCCAACCGGCTGATCCGGAAACAGCTTCTGAAGATCAAGGGCCTCAAGCAGATGTTCCTGCGTAATCAGTTTTTGGTCTACAAGGAGTTCTCCAACTTTTTTCACATTCATATCCCGTATGCTCCCGGAGCAGAAAAAAGCTCGTCCTTAGATTACAAGGTACGAGCGTTATAACAGATTAATCGACAAAGTAAACCGGTTTCACTGGCTATCGATTGTAAATCCATTTTCGATAAAAAGATCCTTTACGATGCGATCCATGGGACGATCTGTCAAAAACATACCACCGCCGGGAAGCAGAGGATCATCCAGCTTGAAACCTGACATTTGCAGCGAATATCCCGCCGCTTTATCCTGCAGTAACGTCTGTTGGGCAAAAACTCCTTTTATCTTCATTCGAGAGATTATTTTTTCCGACATCTTACGGAAATTATCATGCGGTTCAATAATGACGACATGGTAGCCCTTGGTTTCAAGAATTCTGAAGAGGGTATAATTTATCGGATCACCATCAAATATGGTGACGACATACCGTTGGCCACCACGCTCGAAATATCGTTCGGCCTTGACCGACAGGGAGATGCCGTTATTATCTGCGGCAAAAACATCAATACGGCGCCCCAGCACTGAAGATACTGAAAAAGCGGATAAAATTGAGTCAATCATCTCTGGTTGTTTTTTTGCCGATATGTAGTGAATTGCGCGCGAGTCTCGCTGCGCAAAGGGTTTGAGGGTAGCAAACGGTTCATAGAGCGAAAAGCCCTCTTTTTGGAGGAACACGCCAATAGAGGAAGGAAGCGACGTGCGCCCGCTGTTCACGAGAGCGATCTCCTGCTTGATAAGACTATCTGCCGTTTTTTCTATTTTGAAATCTGCTTGAACCGTAAGCTTCGGATCAACGCCAAATTCCATGCTAAAATTTTCCTCAACAGAGTAAAATCCCGCAGCTCCAAGCAGGGATGCCATAAAGCGTTTCGTTCCGGATGGCGCTTCAGTCACAATTCGCACAGAGGCATCTTTATCTTCTATCAATGACTTTACGAGCGGCGGAATGCTGCCGTTCTGGTCCAGCACGATGCGCCCCCCATCCATCCTGGCGAATGTAGGATAGCGTTCCGGGTCCAGAGTTAACGAAAAGGTTGTTGTCTGCAGTGCCAGCGGTTTCTGTAACCCTTTTTGCGCCGGAATTATCTTATTCCACACATCATGTACCCTGGTAACAGCTTCCTGTTCAGATAGTTCGGGGATTGAAGATTCGAGTTTGAATGATTGTTCGGGAACAGTATTTGAGCCGGATTTCTGTATATTGCCACTCAGTACGTCATGAGACAGTATGAGTGAGCCATCAGAACGCCTATGAAGTGGAGGGACACTGATTTTTTGACCGATTTTAAGTCGTTTAATATCGTAAATGTTGTTTTCACGTTTTATTTCTTCAATAAATGACTCGGCGTCATCATTGCTCAACCCATAATCACGCATGAGAATTTTAAAAAGGTTATCGCCGGCTTTTACCGTGTAGAAGCCCCCTTTGGCAAACGTGGATGATTGCTTTGCGTGGGAATGGATCGAGCGCTTTCTTCCGGTATGGTGGGGTTTTGCAACACTTTTCAAGCCCGACAGTGTCTGTGGATCAAGATCAAAACGCGGATCAATTATCGCATATGCGGCAGTCACATGGATCAGCATGCCGATACAGACGACTAAGGGTAAGCGGATCTTTAAAAAGTGAGGCATTTTGTCTCCGCACAGGTACAATATTGTTAAGATACGATTAAATATTGGCGGGTTATAACGTGCGCCAAAATATAAGTCAACTTAGTTTACTGATACAACAAAAGCTTTAATAGCCCCATTTTGCCTGTAAATCTTAACGTCACCTTTATTCTGGATCTTGCCGTTTTCAATCCGGACACCAGCCTTCGAACTTCGAGAGGTTGTCCGGTAATCCGCACTACCAACAAGGTCGATCAAGACCGATTTTAACAAAGTTTCTGAAACAGGCGCATCTTTCACTGACAGCACCTGTACCGCTTGTATATGACCAGAAGCACTGAATACCCTGAATTCATGTAGTTTTCCGACGTAGCGTTGCCAACCTGGGTGCTTTAGTGCGTAAGAACTGTCTTGTCCCTCTTTTGGAATAAATGCGGGAAGTGTCAAGGGAATGTCCTGCCGCAAAACGGGAGGAGGAACCGTTTTCATAACTGGTGTCGCTGCCGGCGGCGTTACCTCTGGTTGTTGTGCTCCTGACAATGAAGACATAAATCGCTGTTTCAGCGAGCTCACGAGTTGAGATTTTTGAATACCAAGATACCATCCACCACCGGCGAAGATGACACATATCAGGGCAATAACGGCTCTGCGTCTGACAAACAGGGACTCTGACCGGTAGTTCTCTTCAAAAGCCAGAAGCAAATCTTCGGGAAGAGGGTCTTCATGCTGAGGAGCGTTCTTACAGATTTGAAATTCAGCAACAGGTGGTGGTGTGACCGGCGGCAAAGCAGTTTGTGTGCCTTTGTTTTCAGATAGGGGCGCAGAAACTTTTGCCGACTGATTTCTACGGACAGTATTTTCTTCAGATACAGATGATTCGGCAAAAACATGTGCTCGCGGCTTTACAGAGACCGTTTTGGGTTTTGAAATATCTTTTAAATCCGCTTCCGGTTTATCCGTATCAGGAGAAGGTGCTGCGGCAATGCCTTCATCCCGGAGGTTATTGGCACCTTCTAGGAGAAGGATTTCCGCCAGAGAGTCGTTGATGGACTGTGCCCTATCGAACTCGACGCTTCTGGAAACGTTTTCAGGAGTTACGTGAGATTCTGGCTGCGGAACTCTTGACAATTCCCCGGCGGCATTGTCAGGAGGTGGTGCAAATGGAGTTTGTCCATCGATAACAGGAAAATCAGATTTTTCAAGATCGGATAAAAAATCATCCACGAGTTTGTCTGCATCTGCACGAGACTCAACAGGAACGGATACCGGCAATCGGACTGAACTTTGTACCGCTTTCGGTGGTATATATATTTTTTCCCACTTTTCACCAAGCAACAATTTGAGAGTATCTTCCAAATCTTCTACAAGTTTGCCATCCGGCTGACTCATATCAATGAGATGTTCATACAGCCCCTTGGCCGCCTTTGCCGGACCATTTCCTGAATGAAGAAGAATAAACGTCGGCGCACTGTTTCCAAGCAACATCTGGATATGGCGGGCAACGCTTTCACCGGTAACGCCGCCAATCTTATCCTGGATACAGACGGTACCCGGGCGCTTTTCAAACACATCCTTCAAACCGTTATCGAAATCAGTTACGACATCGATCACAACCTTAAGAACAGGCTGAAGCGTACGTTTGATATATTCAGCCTTTGGACTGTCCGATATGAAAAGCAGGTTAAGCATGAACGCCCTTTAAATTAATATGGCTGTTTATGTACACGGGACACCCTCAATTGTCAACAGCAATTGGGACACAGGATCAGTATAATAGCACGTCCGCGGCTTATTCTTGAAATGCGGCCGCCAGGATTTCCGCCTGCTGATCTGCATGAATATGGTGAGACCCCACGGCCGGGCACGAATCTGCAGGCCGACCTTTATACCCGACTGAAGCTGATATTTTTTTGAAAAAGCGTTCAATATACTGCCAGGCTCCCATATTTTCAGGTTCTTCCTGAACCCAATACAATGTACAGTCATCCCCGCACAGATCAACGACACCTTTTATGGCATTGATGTCCAGCGGATATAACTGCTCAATCCGGACGATGACAGTAGTAGTTCGTGCCAATCGGACGCGTTCTTCTTCCAACTCGTAATATATTTTTCCGCTGCAGAACAGAATCTGCCGGGCAACAGAAATATCACCGGAGCCAACAATGCAGGTTTGAAAAGTGCCCGAGCAGCATTCAGCAACGGTAGAGATGCAGATCGGATGACGCAACAGACTTTTGGGAGTAAACACTACCAATGGTTTTCTAAAAGCTTGCAGCATCTGGCGTCTGAGCAGGTGAAACATCTGTGCCGGCGTCGACGGACAGGTCACGATCATATTTTCTGAAGCGCAAAGCTGCAGATAACGCTCAATACGGGCGCTGGAATGTTCCGCGCCCTGTCCCTCATACCCGTGAGGGAGCAGCATTACCAGACCGCTGGCACGATTCCATTTTGTTTCGCCGCTGGCTACAAATTGATCAATAATAACCTGGGCTCCATTAGCAAAATCTCCAAACTGTGCTTCCCAAAGAGTGAGCGACTGCGGAGTTTCCAATGAATACCCGTATTCAAAAGCAAGTACACCGAACTCGGAGAGCAGACTGTTCCAGGCCTGAAAATCAGCTCCATCACGGGCAACTGTTTCAAGAGGTGTATAACTGCGTTCATCATGACTGTCAATCACGACACAATGGCGATGATTAAAGGTTCCGCGCTGTGAATCCTGACCAGAGAGTCGAACGGAATAGCCCTGATCAAGCAACGTTGCATACGCAAGGGTTTCGGCATTCCCCCAGTCGATCCCCTCCCCCGTAAGTACCGCCTCAAACCGTTTTTGAATCAGGGCACCAATTTTCACATGTGGTGTGAAACCGGACGGAAGGACAGCGAGCCGTCTGGCAGTGGTCACAAGCTTTTCAACTGATACAGCTGTAACAACAGGTTCGGCACTGTAATTGGTGCTGATGGTACTCCACATGTCAGAAAACCCAACCGGCCGATCATCAGGAATTTTTTTAAGAGAAGACTCCAATGCGTCGCTGACACGCCGTTCAATCATCTCCAATGTATCCAAAGAGACTCCGCCCTCTTCTGCCAATGCAGCAGAATAAATGCGGTTTATCGAGGGGCGGGCCGCTATCTTCTGATACATTATCGGCTGGGTGAATGCCGGCTCATCACCTTCGTTATGGCCGTGACGGCGGTAGCAGATCAGCTCAACAACAACATCGCGATGAAATGTTCGGCGGTATGCCAAGGCAAGATCAACAGCATGCAGTGCCGATTCAGGAGCTTCGCCCTGAACATGGAAAATCGGGCAGGAGAGCATCTTGGCAACATCAGTGGCATAGCAGGTAGAACGGGAGTCTTTTGGAATAGTCGTAAAGCCGATCTGATTGTTAAGCACGATATGAATCGTCCCACCGGTTCCATAGCCGTCCAGCTGTGACATATTAAGAACTTCCATGACGCTTCCCTGCCCTGAGAAAGCCGCATCGCCATGGATCAGGACCGGAAGCACCCGACTGGTGCCATCAACGCCATAGCGGTCCTGCCTGGCGCGACATTTACCCTCAACCACAGCATTTACCGCTTCAAGATGGCTGGGATTTGCGGCAATTGTTACGTGCAGCTGGTGTCCTTCAAGGTCAATATCGCACGAATATCCCTTGTGATATTTCACATCGCCATCTCCAATGAAACCGGGTGAAACGCTCTCCTTAAACTCTGCAAAAAGAGTTTCGTACGGCTTACGCAAAATATGCGTCAGCACGTTCAGCCTTCCACGATGCGACATTCCCATCACGACATCACTTATCCCGGCCTCTGGACAATTGCGAACGATCCGGTCCAGAACCGGAATCAGAATTTCGCCACCTTCAAGCGAAAAACGCTTTTGTCCAATAAATCTGCGATGCAGAAACTGCTCGAATAAAGCAGCTTGATTGAGTTTTTCCAGAATATGTAGTTTTTCATCAATCGAAAAGTCAGGATGATTTCGACAGGGTTCCATGCGGTCAATCAGCCACTGCCGCTCATCCGGTTCCTGGATATGCATGAATTCAACACCTGTTTCCCGGCAATATGTTTCACGCATGGTTTCCAGAACTTCACGTAACGAAGCACGGGGTTTCAGAAATCGACGGCAGGCAAAGATAGTGTCGAGATCGCTTTCATCAAGTCCAAAACAGGAGAGTTCAAGCAGGGGGTGGAAAAGCTGACAAGGGGAGAGTGGATCCGTGCATGCCAGGAGATGGCCAAGGGAACGATAGCGATAAATAAGGGACTGGACACCCGACAGTTTCAGCGCTTCCTGTTCGCTAACACCGCCATCACTAACGCGCACATTATCCAACCCAAGTTCAAAACCTGAGAAAAAATGCCGCCATTCCTCCGGTACCAAACCGGCTGAACGCTGCCATTGGCGGTAAAGTACATCCAGCGATTCTCCCGGCATGGCGGCCAGAAAATTTGCATCCATTTAACACATCCCCGTTATCTCAGAACAAACTGACACACATGAAGTCCCTCACACGTCGGAACTGTAACTATTCCCGGCCAGATCTCCGGCTTATTTTACAACCTTCATCAACAACTCTCGCACAGTTACCCCTTCCAGAGAAGTCCGACTGCCATCCCATCCCTGGCGAATGACATCTTCGGCAAGTTGCAGTACCGGTGTCGTAACCTGCAGTGCCGCTTTGCCACGTAACGCCCCGATAAGCTCACTTATCCGGATTTCAGAGGGGTCACGGGCAGGCAGCCAACCGGACCCGCTTCCCGCTGTTGCAACCAGATAGCCCAACTGTTCCAATTCATTGATAACAGTCTCAAGCGACAGCAATGGCACGCGTAACTCATCAGCCAAATACTGGGCAGACGGCGGGATGCCGCCTTTTTTAAAATGAAGGCTCGCCTGCACCAGTACCGCCACTGCCAGTTCTTCGCGCTCTGTCGCAGTCAGACGGGAAGCGCTACTTCCGGGCAGGCTGCGCCCATGGTGTTGATGGGCAAACACGATCTCAAGTCCGAACAGCACGATAAGCCAACTCGTATAAATCCAGACCAGAAAAACAGGAACTGCCGCCAGAGTTCCATAGATAGCATTATATTTGGCAACCCCAACCTGAAAGTGAAAATAACCCCACTGAGCAAGCTCCCAGGCAGTACCGGCTATAACACCTCCTGTTACGGCAGATTTAAAATGAATTCTGGTGTTCGGTATAAAAATGTACAGAAAAACCATGGCCACCCAGACACTGAGATACGGCAAAAAGCGAAACAGCAGCAGAATTGCATCGCCAAAATACGTATTCTGAATTATCCATTGCAGCATCCATTGGCTCTGCAAAGAGGAGGTCATGCTCGTCGCTGCGAGCAGCAGAATAGGTCCTACGATAATGACACTCAAGTAATCACTGAAACGTCTCTGGACCGAACGGGTCTCACGTACGCCCCAAACTGCGTTGAATGCCTCCTCAATATTCCCCATCAGTGAGATGACGGTCAGAACCAGCATTACAAGACCAATGGCACCCATTGACTTCACATTGGTGTTATTTACATAGTCAACGATACGGGAGATAGTTTCTTCTGAATCACCTGCGATCCTTTGCAGAAAGGGCTTCAGCGCATTCTGCGCCCCAAGACCTTTGAGTACTGAAAAAGCAATGGCCAGGAACGGGACAAGCGATAGGACCGTGGTATAGGTGAGTGCAGCGGCACGCAAGAAGCCCTGGTGGATGGTAAAATTAATCGAAATCAAATAGGCGGTCCGAAGAATTGAAAACAAACGCCCTTTCAAGCCTCGCCACTCATCGGGAGAATCAGTCTGTAATATGTCAGGAATTTTTTGATTCTGCATGCTGCGCCTCGCTGTAGCTCATATAACAGAAACATCTCTCAAATGGTAATCGTCTCTCCCGGGCGGACCCGCCTCTGTTCATCTCGGGTCGGAGCCTCTATTGAAGAAGAGAACAGGTAAAAGAAGAGTAATATCACGGCAGAAACGCCAATAACAATCGGCAGGAGGCGAATATTGGCATCGTTTTTTAGCGGTGAAAGTACAAGACCAAAAGCCATCACGACAACACCATATCCACCTATCGCTGCCGCCCAGAACATTCCGAGACTATAGAGTCGACTCTCCGCAGTAGAAGACAACGAGAGCAAATCGGATAGTTGCACGTGATAAAAACTGGCCAGGACGATCAAAATCAGAGCCACCATGACCAGGCGCATACCATTTCTTACAGAACGTCTACGCACGGCCTACCTCCATTAGAGGCTGCACCAAGAGACATCACCCAACCCGACCCGCAAAATCTCCGGAACTTCACTGATCAGGCTGACAACAGAGCTGACATCGGTTGTTAGAATACCTCCATCAATGACAAAATCCAGCTGTTTTCCAAAGGTATCGGCAATAACGCGAGGGTCGCCTTCCGGTTCTTCACCGGACAGGTTGGCACTGGTCGTTATTATCGGATTCCCCAGGGCGGCCACGAGATCGCAACATATCCGGTTATCAGGGATACGGATACCAACCGTTTTCTGGCGGGTCAGAAGCAGATCAGGAACTTCGCGCGTCGCTTCAAAAACAAACGTATATGGTCCGGGCAGGTACCGTTTTATGATCTTAAAGGCAGAATTGCTGACCTTGGCATACTGGGAGATTTCTGACAGCGATGAGCAGATAACCGAGAACGGCTTGCGACGATCACGCTGCTTCATCTGGTAAATTCGTTCGATACTTTTTTTACAGAAAATCGAACAGCCGATGCCATAGGTTGTATCAGTCGGATAGGCTATTACCCGGCCATCCTTGAGACTTTCGACAACGCGTGAAATCTGGTGCGGGTGAGGATATTCGGGGTTCATTTCCAGTATCATGGCAGCATTCCTAACATTTGGCTCTCATCTGAATTTTCAGACATTTCTTCGCAGTCGAAAACATCAACGGGAAGAGCGTCAGAACCCTGGTGCGGGACATCCTGTACATCGCGCAGTTTCCGTTCAATGACTCTGGTTCGCGTAGCCGCCTGGTCAATATGGTTCCCCGCCTCCACCAGTTTTTTACGCGTTTTTTCCAGAATTGTACCGAATTTTGAAAAGTCCGTACGCACCGCCCCCAGAAGATTCCAAACTTCGGCGGAACGCTTTTCAATGGCAAGTGTCCTGAAGCCCATCTGCAGACTGTTCAGCAGTGCTGCCAGCGTTGTCGGACCGGCCACCATCACCTTGTAATCGCATTGCAGGGCTTCAAAAAGCCCCGGCAAGCGCAAGACTTCGGCATACAGTCCTTCAGTCGGCAAAAACATGACCCCGAAATCGGTTGTATGGGGCGGGTCCAGATATTTGTCCCTGATCATTTTCGCCATTTCCCGCACCGAGCGATCAAGCTGTTTTTTCGCGTCGGCGGCTGCGGCAGCATCGGCAGCTTCCTGTGCCTCCACCAGCCGCAGGTAATCCTCCTGGGGAAACTTGGCATCCAGAGGGAGCCAGACCATTCCTTTCTGTGTGCCATCTCGACCCGGCAGTTTCAGGGCAAATTCAACCCGCTGGCCACTCCCCTGCCTCGTTTCTACGTTTGACTCATACTGCCCGGGAGCGAGAATCTGCTCCAATAAGCTCCCTAACTGAATTTCTCCGAATGTACCGCGCGTTTTGACATTTGTCAGGACCTTTTTCAGATCACCGACACCGCTGGCAAGAGATTGCATCTCACCCAGACCGCGCTGCACGAGCTCAAGGCGTTCACTGACCAGCTTGAATGATTCACCGAGACGTTTTTCAAGGGTGTCGTGCAGCTTTTCATCAACGGTAGCCCGCATCTGTTCCAGTTTACGGGCATTATCTTCCTGAATCAGTTTTAGCCGGGCGTCGACACCCTCACGCAATTTATCAAGTCGCCCTTCGTTGCTTAATGTAAGTTCCTTCAATTGGGCGGCAAACAGTTCCAGCTGGTTTTTCTGCAGACCGGCAATGTCACTCATCCGCCTCGACAAAGAATCACCCAGCACGGTTATACTGCCGGTCATCTCCTCACGGATACGGCGGGATCCTGAATGAGCTTCTTCACGACTTCGCGAAAGCTCCTCCCGCAAAATTCGCTCATGACGCTCCAGAATTTTTTCAATGCCGTCTACCTTCCTCTGCACATCGGCATTTTCCGCGGCCCCGCCCCTGACTCTCGTAAAAAGCATGTACAAAAGTCCCAAGCAGGCAAGAAGCAGCAGAACAGTACTGTATCCAATCAGATTCGTCATTTTGTATTAGTTACCCACGGATGCCGCCCGCAACTTCTCTGTTACGTGGCGCGACAGTGCGGCAAACTCTTCCAGAGAAAGTGTTTCACCCCTCCTGCGGCCGTCAATTGCACACGCCTCCAACAGTGTCACACAATCCACCTGTTTGGCGAATTCTGCAGATTTAAGGCAATTTATGAGCGTTTTGCGGCGCATCGAAAAAGCGCTTTTCACAACGCTCCTGAACACCTCTTCATCACCGACGTCAGCCCGCGCCTCTGAGCGAGGGATAAAATTCAGCACTGCCGAATCAACTTTGGGGCTTGGATGGAAACTGCCGGGATGCACCACAAATGCCTTGCTAATGTCGAACCACAAACCGAGAAGAACCGTAGTTACACCGTACGCGGAGCAGTCAGGCGGCGCAGCCAGCCGGTCACCGACCTCCTTCTGCAGCATGAGAGTCATACGCGCCAGTCTGGCATGAACACTATATAACCGGAACAGAACTTCGGTCGAAATATTATACGGAAGATTGGCAACCACATTCCACTTCTGGGGCGTTTCGGGGAGGAGTGCGTCAAGATCCACTTTCAGCACATCGCCGTCGATGACCGTAACTCGCTGATTATCTTTAAACTGATCCTGATGCCAGGACGCCAGTGCATGATCGAATTCAATCAACATCAGTCGCCCGGCCCGCTCGGCGAGATGCGTTGTCAGAGCGCCCCGTCCCGGTCCGATTTCTAATACGGACTGGCCTGGCTGAATGTGGGCCGCCTGAATGATTCTGTCGATGATATTTCCATCCACAAGAAAATTTTGCCCGAGTGATTTGAGAGGCCGGCGAGTAGCACTCATGTAATTGATTCCTTTATAATGTCCATATCCCAGGTAGCGGTGACATCAAGAGACAAGGGCGAGACATGACCATGGGAGAGATAATAGTCTCCGGGAACTGCCAGCATTGCAGCATTATCGCCGCACAAGGAAGGAGTGGGTATCGAAAGCTCAACGCCGAGTTTTTTGCAAAGATCAGCCATACGGCGGCGCAATCCGCTGTTACAGGCAACCCCTCCCGCGACCACGAGACGAGCCGCACCGGTCTGAAGAATGGCAGCCTCGGTTTTTGCCGCAAGGACATGACAGACCGCCTCCTGAAAAGATGCACACAGATCGTCTGCAGCCTGACCAGGGATTGATACAGGGTTTTTCATTGTCTGCTGCAGCACCGCCGTCTTCAAACCACTGAAGCTAAAGTTGAGGGTACCGTCACGAAGCAGCGGCCTCGGCAAACGAATCGCATCTGGATTGCCGCTCTGGGCCATCCGGTCAATCAGAATCCCGCCAGGATACGGCATTCCCATGATTTTAGCGCATTTGTCATAGGCCTCACCGGCAGCATCATCGACCGTTCTGCCAAGAGTCGTGTAATGACCAAAGCCCTCAACATGATATAATTGGGTATGCCCTCCCGACACAACCAGCGCCAGGAAGGGAAAATCCACCGTATGTTCCAGAAAAGGCGCGAACAAATGACCTTCTATATGATGCACACCGATAAAAGGAATTTTTAACGCAACGGCAATGGCCTTGGCTGCCGAGAAACCGACAAGAAGCGCCCCTGACAAGCCGGGCCCGCGGGTGACCGCAACCCCTTCAAGGTCTTCCATGCCGACGCCGCCATCTTTAAGCGCCTGGCTGACAACCGGCGCCAATGATTCCAGATGTTTTCTGGAAGCGATTTCCGGAACAACACCTCCATAGGCTGCATGGATGGCAACCTGGGAAGAAATGACGGAGGAGATAATTTCACGGCCGTCGCGCACAATAGCGGCTGCCGTTTCATCACAGGAGGTTTCAATTGCAAGAAGAAGCATTTAGATACGCCTTGTGTATGCGAAACCGATCACAATAAATTTGCTGCCAACTCGGCCAATTCAGAACGTTCGCCCCTGGTTAATGTCACATGCGCGGCAATCCGTTCTCCCTTGAATTTTTCAACAAGATAGGTCAGGCCGTTGCTGGAGGAGTCAACATACGGATTATCGATCTGGTACGGGTCACCGGTCAGCACGATCTTGGTCCCTTCGCCGACCCTGGTGACAATCGTCTTTATTTCGTGCGGTGTCAGGTTCTGGGCTTCATCAACGATCAAATACTGATTCGGAATCGAACGGCCACGGATATAGGTCAGCGGTTCAATATCGAGGAGACCCATCGCCATCAGCTCCTTATACCCTTTGCTGTGCCGTTTTTCAGATTCATGCCCGGAAATCAGCAATTCAACATTATCAAAGATCGGCTGCATCCAGGGGGTCAGCTTTTCTTCTATGTCACCCGGCAGGAAACCCAGGTCTTTTCCCATTGGAAAAACCGGGCGCGAAACCAACAAACGATTGTAGATATTTTCTTCGGCGGTTTTATGAAGACCGGCAGCAATTGCAAGCAGCGTCTTTCCGGTTCCTGCCTTACCCACCAGCGTCACCAGTTTGATACTGTCATCCATCAGTACGTCAAGGGCGAAGGACTGCTCCCGGTTACGCGGAAAAAGACTCCAGATCCCCTCCTTTGGCACCTTGTGAACGGGGACAATCCGGGAGTTGTCAGGATCGTTACGACAGATGGCAGAATGATTCGGGTTTTCACTGTCAACAATTGTAATAAATTCATTCGGAGCCAGATCAGCCGGCGCCTCAAGCCACCCCTGACCATAGTATCGATCAATTGCTTCCGGGGGCACCTCAATCGATCGTGTCCCGGAATAGAGATCCTGAATATCGACCTTGTCCGACTCGTAGTCTTCCGCTATCAATCCGATAGCATCAGCCTTGATCCGCAGGTTAGAGTCCTTGGTTACAAAAATAGTTTCGGTATCTGGAAAACGATCGCGGACATCCTGAGCGACAGCAATTATCCGGTTATCGCCATTATCCACCCGCAGGTCAACCGGCAGATTCTTGAAATATTTTTCAGCAAACATCTCGATCCGCAGCGTTCCGCCGCCGGGCATGGTAACACCACCCGCAAGAGATCCCTTCTCCCGCATTGAATCCAGAATCCGTGAAACCATCCGGGCATTACGGCCCGTTTCGTTCATATCTTTTTTGAAGCGATCAATCTCTTCAATAACCGTAATCGGGATAATAATGTTGTTATCCTGAAATCTGAACAACGACTGAGGATCGTGCAGCAATACGTTCGTGTCAAGGATGAAGTTTTTCATGAGTCCCCTTCTGAATATAGTAAATACGGCAATACGCCGGAACAAAATCAACTACAAACTGTTTCATGCCGATTTTCTTATTTTATCGATGCATTGTACAACGGCATCAGAAAAGAATGCAATCTCTTCACGTGTCGTAGACCACCCCGGGCTCATACGTACCGTGCCGCCGGGAAATGTTCCCAGTGTGCGATGTGCCATGGGAGCACAATGCAACCCGGCCCGGACGGCAATATCAAAACCATGGTCGAGTTCTGCGGCCAGCAGCGTCGAATCAACACCGGAAGCGGTAAATGAGAGTACCGAGCAACGGGCGGACGGATCTGAAGGGCCGTAGATCGTCACCCCGGGAATATTTCTCAATACCTGTTCAGCCTGATTAAGCAGAGCGTGCTCATGTTCAAAGCCAGCTGCAAGGCCTCGCTCAAGGATAAATTCAATGCCGGCCCGCAAACCGGCAATACCGGGAAGATTATGAGTGCCGGCCTCAAAACCGTCCGGGACGACACGCGGCTGATCCTCAGCGGTTGAATGACTGCCCGTCCCCCCGTGAATAACCGGTTTGAGTGATACGTGAGGCGCGACATAGAGCAGCCCCGTTCCGCCCGGCCCCAACAATCCCTTGTGACCGGGAACCGCCAATAGATCAATGGCGAGGTGTTCAACATCAATCGGCAGATAACCGGCCGACTGCGCCGCATCAAGCAGAAAAAAAGCGCCGGTTTCGGCACAGAGTTCCGCCAATTCCCGTATTGGCTGGATAGCACCACAAACATTGGACACGTGGCTGACAGCGATCATCCGTGTATTTGCCTGCACAGCCTGTCTGATATTTTCAACAGAAACCACACCGTCGGAACCAGCCGTGATGATAGACAACTCCACACCATTGTTTCGAAGCGCATAGAGCGGCCGCAACAGGGAATTGTGTTCCATGGAAGTTGTAATAACATGGTCGCCGGCAGCAAGGGTACCCTGCAGAGCCAGATTGAGGGCTCCGGTAGCATTCTGCGTAAATATGATCCGGGACGAATCAGAAATCGAAAAAAATCGGGCGACTGTTTCACGTGCCTGAAAAATGATGCGCCCCGCTT
Source organism: Deltaproteobacteria bacterium (assembly GCA_021781535.1). Lineage (GTDB taxonomy): Bacteria > Desulfobacterota > Desulfuromonadia > Geobacterales > Pseudopelobacteraceae > JACRCG01. The sequence goes on from JAJXWO010000016.1 coordinate 50,771, forward strand.
CAAGAGAGCGACGATATCCGCCTCGGCCGGGTGAAGCGCCAACGTCACGCATCGCGTGGAGAACTGCTTCATAAACGATCTCAGGTTTAGGGTAGGAAGTAGCGGCGTTATCTAGATACACTGGAAATTCCTTTATTATTGCATCAACTGCGGCTTTTCGTTTAACCACGGAAAAACTTGGACAGCACCGACATTTTTATTCTGAAGTACGCTATAAATCTTTTGCCTGATCAGCGACGGGTCAGTTCCCCCCCACCAATTTTGTCGGGCACTGACAACCTCGCACCCGGCATTGTACAAATTATAGCCACCATTTGAGGCAAAGGCATTATACAAAAAAAGGGCCTGGCCATCTTCAGTGCGTAGCGCATCCTGAAGATTATCTGCAAACAGGCTGCGCTCGATTTTGATCCGTGAACCTTGAAGATGCAGGGCTGTCTGTCCGTTTCTCAGAAAACGGGACAGAAATATCTGCCCTTCTCCGCCTTTGATCTGCGCTCCAAAGGCGTTGCCGGAGAATTCTCCACCGGTGATCTTGAGCCGGCACTCATCCGCTTCAAATCCGGTTTGTTGGTTGTTAATAATTTTCGATGCCACAAGCACAGCAGCAGATTTATTGAAGATACAGCCACGTTGACAGGAGGCAATTGTCATGTCCGTGCCGTCAAATTCGCTGTTATAGATCTCAATCCCGGTTTCTGAATCCGAAATAGTGCCGCCGGATATCTGCACAATCCCGTCATGAGACAGCAATGCGGTCTGCGCCTGCATTATTGAAACAGACGTTAGTGCGACTTTGGAATACCTGATATCGATGCCAATTTCAGCGTTCTCAATACGACAGTGTTCAAGTAAATTCCCTTTTTCTGTCGTGAGGAAAACAACCCCTCCCCAGGATCCGCGCATCGGTTTTGACAGATTAGATGCCAGAAAAATCGGCCGTTCAGAGGTACCTGCAGCATGGAGGCGGCCTTGAATGATCAGGGTCGGAAGCTGCTGAGCGGCAGTACCAGCAAAGCGTATAACCGCTCCCGGCTCTATGCGCAATGTCGCATGAGGAGCCACCACAACGAACCCGCGAACGAGTATTGGGCCTCTCCAGGTGACATCCTCGGTCAGCACCGCCCCGTCATATACTACGGCAGCCGGTTCGGCGGCCATTGAGAGTGTTGTTAGCAAGAAAAAGATACAGACAGTAAAAAGAGTTTTCACTCGGGATCTCCACATAATCAAGTACCGAACCATTACCATGATTAATCCAAACTGTAAATTTAATGTTGTTTTTTCATTAGAATATCTGCCGGTTACCCTTTATTATTAATCTTTTCAAGCCCTTTCAAGATGTTATCTGTGCACGAAATATAATTGTTGACAGCACATACATGTTGTGGTTTATTTCAGCACCCCCCACTAAATATAGTGTTTATTGAATTAATTCCGGACTACATAAAATTATTCAGAATTACCAGCATTTGTGAAATACAAGGAGATTAATTATGAAAAAGAATCCCACACCGGACACTATCCCCGGTCTGACCAAAAATGCTGCAACCGTATTGGAAAAGCGCTATCTGCGGCGTGATGAAACAGGCAAAGTTCTTGAAATGCCAGCCGACATGTTTCGACGTGTCGCTGACACAATTGCTGCTGCTGATAAAAAGTTTGACAAGAAAGCTGATGTAAAAAGTTTATCTGATACTTTTTATCGCATGATGACCAGCTTTGAATTTCTTCCCAACTCACCTACCCTGATGAATGCCGGTCGTCCTCTGGGGCAACTTTCGGCCTGCTTTGTTCTACCGGTAGGCGACTCTATGGAAGAGATCTTTGACGCTGTTAAATTTACCGCTCTGATTCACAAATCGGGCGGCGGTACCGGTTTTTCATTTTCCCGCCTGAGACCCGCCAACGATGTCGTCAGTACAACCACCGGCATATCCAGCGGACCGCTCTCATTTATGCGCGTATTTGATGTTGCCACCGAAACCATAAAACAGGGTGGTACCAGGCGCGGCGCAAACATGGCTATTTTACGGGTCGATCATCCCAACGTGATGGATTTCATCATGTGCAAGGCCGACCAGAAACAACTCAATAATTTCAACATTTCAGTCGGACTTACCGAAAAATTCATGCAGGCCGTCGAACGGGATGAGGAATATGACCTCATTAATCCCCGTGACAAAAAGGTCTGCGGCAGCCTTAATGCCCGCAAGGTATTCCAGCGTATTGTCAAACAGGCCTGGGAAAACGGCGAACCCGGAATTGTCTTTCTTGACCGCTTGAATCGCGATAATCCGACACCTCTGGTTGGTGAAATCGAATCTACCAACCCCTGTGGCGAGCAGCCTTTGCTGCCATATGAATCCTGCAACCTTGGCTCTATCAATCTGGGCAGCTTCATCAAAGACGGTACGGTAGACTGGAAAAAACTGCGGGAAACCATCCATCATGCTGTCCACTTTCTCGACAACGTTATTGAGGCTAACAATTATCCACTGCAGCAGATTCATGACATGACTCATGCCAACCGCAAGATCGGGCTTGGTGTCATGGGCTGGGCCGACATGCTGATTTTGCTGGGAATCCCTTACTGCTCTGACGAAGCGGTAAAGCTTGGCAAGAAGGTGATGAAATTCATTAATGACGAAGGACACCTGGCATCTCAGGAACTCGGCAAAATCCGTGGTTCGTTCCCCAACTTCAAAGGCTCGATTTTTGACAAAAAAGGGGCGCCCCCGCAAAGAAATGCAACCGTTACTACCATTGCTCCAACAGGAACCATTTCCATTATTGCCAATGCATCCTCCGGTGTGGAGCCGCTTTTTGCCGTTTCCTACATCCGTACCGTCATGGATAAGAACATCCTTGTAGAGGTCAACCCGATTTTCGAGAAAATCGCAAAAGCGCGGGGTTTCTTTTCGGAAGCCCTCATGCAGAAGATAGCCGAGCATGGTACCGTTCAGGAGATAGCAGAAATTCCGGAAGATATCCGCAACGTGTTTGTGACCTCACACGAAATCAGCCCTGAATATCACATTCAGATGCAGTCTGCCTTCCAGCTTTACACCGACAATGCTGTTTCAAAGACAGTGAATTTTTCAAATTCCGCTACCATTGAGGATGTTGAAAATGTCTATATGCTTGCATACGAAACTGGCTGCAAGGGTGTCACAATCTATCGGGATGGCTCCAGAGACGAACAAGTACTTTCAACCGGGAAAAAAGAAGAGCAGGCAACTATTGCCGCCACACCGGTTGAAGATGACAAGAAAGCTGTCAAACGGGAACGTCCCAAAGCGCTTAAAGGGTGTACCCATCAAATGCAAACCGGATGCGGCCCACTTTATGTCACTATCAACGAAGATAATAATGGGTTGTTTGAGCTATTTACCACAATGGGTAAAGCCGGCGGATGTGCCGCCTCTCAGAGTGAAGCAATCGGTCGTATGGTATCACTCGCCTGGCGCAGTGGTGTTCAGGCTCGGCAAGTAGTAAAGCAGCTTCTGGGAATCTCCTGCCATTGTCCGTCAGGCTTTGGGGACAATCGGGTCCTTTCCTGTGCTGATGCGGTAGCAAAAGCAATCCAGAACCATTTGATAGACAATGGCTATGATATTGACAACGAGTCTGCCCAACATGAACGCGGAGCCTGCCCCGAGTGCGGCGGTATCGTAGAACACGAGGGTGGCTGTTCCGTCTGCCATGTCTGCGGCTACTCTGAGTGTGCGTAATTATTTACACCTATACCACAAGATACTTGACATACATCTAAATCTTGTGGCATAAATGTCAAGTTAAACTGATTACTCGTCAAGGGGTTGTAGCTCAGTTGGTTAGAGTGCCAGCCTGTCACGCCGGAAGTGGCGTGTTCGAGCCCCGTCAACCCCGCCATTAATAAAAAAAGGTGCCTGCAATGGCACCTTTTTTTGTTTTTTATCAGTTTAAGCCTCAAAACGGTATCGAGCATCATTCAGTGAGTAGATCGTTATTTTCCCACTTTCTCCGAATGCCTCTGTACAGTACCCAAACCACTTACAAAGTTCCTACCTCAGCCCCATACGGCTAAGAATGATGCCCATAAATTTGTTCATCGGATTATTACGGGAAAGAAAAGGTATGACCGGAGACTTTCTGGTTCCAATTGAATCGAGCATCCGCTCCAACTCCGGACTACCTCCACATACGATCCCCTGCCTGAAAGCCTGAAGAGCTTCATACGTATTTCCCGCAACAAGATAGACTTTCCCGAGATAGAGATAGTGGAGAGGGTTGCCTGGATCGTGTTCTATTGCAGTACGGCATAGTTCATAGGCACGGGTGATTTGACCACGTTGCTTGGCAATACAGAACCCGAGGCGGGAATACCAGATTGGATCATCCCAAATACTGAGGGCCTTTTCCAGACAGGCAAGTGCTGCCAAGACATTGTTCTGTTCAAGTTCCCGTTGTGCCAGTTCAAATTGCTTTTGGGCAATGGTGCCTGTTTCCGGATCCATCGTAACCTCCAAAAAAATGAGCGTCCTCCGTCAGCATAAGACTTGTCACCAATCCCGCCCTCAGTCTGTCACCTTCCGGTCCCGGATTCGTAGCTAATCGAATCGACAAAATACAATTTATATTTTCAGCCTTTTAATCTTTTCAACCAGAGTAGTCCGATTAATCCCTAAAAGATCTGCGGCTTTCGCTTTAACCCCACCGGCAGATTCCAGAGCTTGCAAAATTAATGACTGTTCGATTCGGGAAATCGTTGCGACAAGATCGACACCACCGCCCGGCAATTTAACATTAAATATTCCTTCAACAGATTTTTCACCAACAATCTTTGCCGGAACATCGTCTAGCGTTATAACAGACGCATCTGTCAACGCAACCATTCTTTCAATCAGGTTTTCCAATTCACGCACATTACCGGGCCAGGAGTACTGTTCCAATGCTTCAAGTGCCTGTTTGCTGATACTGCATGGCGGGCGTCCCATCAAACGGCACTGTTTCTCCAGAAAAAAAGCTGTCAGGTATAGAATATCCTGTTGACGCTCGCGTAGCGGGGGAAGGTGTAACGGAATAACGTTCAAACGGTAATAGAGATCTTCTCGAAATTCGCCCTGCTTCACCATATCTTCAAGATCGGTGTTAGTCGCGGATATCACTCTGACGTTAAGTTTCACCGTTTTATTAGAGCCTACCCTTTCAACTTCATGTTCCTGTAATACCCGTAACATTTTAGCCTGCAGATGCAGCGGCAACGTTCCAATCTCATCAAGAAAAATGGTACCATGATTCGCTGCTTCAAACTTCCCTGGTTTATCCTTGACAGCTCCGGTAAAAGCACCCCGGACATGGCCAAAAAGCTCGCTTTCCAGCAACATCTCCGGAATCGCACTACAGTTTACAGCAACAAAAGGCCGATCACTGCGCGTGCCATTATAGTGCAGTGCCCGGGCAACCAATTCTTTGCCGGTTCCTGATTCACCGGTAACAAGAACTGTCGAATCCGTTTTTACAATGCGGTTCATACGTTCAAACACGAGATTCATTGCAGGAGAGCTGCCGATAATATTGCTGAATTCAAAACGTCCCTGGAGCTGTTTGCGAAGATAAATATTTTCCGAGAGAAGTTTCTGTTTCTCCAGTGCCTTTAAAATAACAATTTTCAATTCATCAAAATCAATCGGCTTGGTTATATAATCAAAAGCTCCCTCTTTCATAGCTCTGACCGCAGATTGAGCTGAAGCATACCCGGTTACAACGATAACCTCGGTGACAGGTGAAACCTTCTGAACATCCTGCAGGATATCAAGGCCGCTTTTGTCCGGCAGAAAAAGGTCGGAAACAATCACCTGATACTGCTCACGATCGATCAGCTCCAGCGCACTTGTACCCGTGGACGCTGAAGCAACATCATACCCGGTCGATCGCAACAGCATGGTCAAAGCTTCACGGCCAAAATCATCATCATCTATTACCAATATTTTGATTGCATCATTCATTATGAAGCCCCGTACCATCTTTCATTCCGTAACAATCCGGATTGATTCCTGTAACACGCTCATGAGCATGTCCAACTCGCTGACTGAGATAACCAACGGAGGGAATATGACTATCGTATTCCCTAAAGGGCGGGAGAAAACTCCTCGCTTGCGCGCTTCAAGGCAAACTCTGATTCCAATCTGCTCCTCCCAGGGATATGGTGCCCCGGTTTCCTTGTTTTCAACCAGTTCTATGCCGGCGGCCAATCCGCACTGTCGCACATTACCGACGTGCGACAGTAGCACACATTCATCAAGCCGCTGTTTAAGCCGGGATATTTTGGGTTGCAGCTCTGCCAGGAGATTGTCCTGCTGAAACAGTTCCAGGCTCTTCAAAGCAACGGCACAGGCCAACGGATTCCCGGTAAATGTATGACCATGGAAAAAAGTCTTCAACTCGGAATACGAGCCTAAAAAAGCCGAGTAAACTTTATCACCTGTCACTGTTGCAGCCAGCGGAAGATATCCAGCCGCTATCCCTTTGGAAATTGCCATGATATCTGGTATGACTCTCTCATGGTTGCAGGCAAACATCGCTCCGGTTCTGCCAAAACCGGTAGCAACTTCATCAGCAATCATCAATATATCATACCGGTCACACAGATCTCGAACCCGCCTTAAAAACCCCTCCGGTTGAACAATCATCCCTCCCGCGCCTTGAACAAGCGGCTCAATCACGAGCCCGGCAACCAGTCCAGCATTGAGCTTCATAATCTCTTCGAGTGAATCAATACAGTCCATGTTGCAGGAAAGTCTGTCGCAGCCAAGCTCGCACCGGTAGCAATAGGGAGCCGGAGCCTGCAAGGTATCAAACATGAGCGGTTTGAAGGTTGTATGATAAATATCGATCCCGCCAACACTCACCGCTCCAAGAGTATCACCATGATACGCATTCCTGAAGGTTATAAAGCGGCTCCGTTCCGGTCGTCCCGCATGAACCTGGTATTGATAGGCCATCTTGACCGCAACTTCCATGGCTGTCGAACCGTTATCCGAATAGAAGAAGCGGTCAAGCCCGGGAGGAGTTATTTTGGCCAGCTGTGCTGCCAAAATAATACTTTGTTCGCTTCCCAGTCCCAACAGAGTAGAATGTTCCAGGCGATCAACCTGTTCTTTCAGGGCCTCGTTCAACTCCCGGCGACAATGACCATGAACATTCGTCCACATGGAGGCCACGCCATCAAGGTATCGCTTGCCATCTGAGTCAATCAGCCAGCACCCCTCCCCCTTGACAATAATAATCTGGTCGTCGCGGTCCCATTCCTGCATCTGGGTGAAAGGATGCCAGACATGGCGTTTGTCCCATTGGCGTAATTGTTCGGTTGATACTGAGTTCAGTGCGGACATAATTCATTTCCTTTGCCGAAGATAAAAAAAGACCCACCGGAACATGTCCAGTAGGTCTTGTAACTACCTGATATTTTAATATTAGGCAAGCCTGTTAGCATAAAGAGGGAATTTTTTCATCATACTGTTTACCTGGCCTTTAATTATTTCCAGTTTCTGGTCATTCCCGATATGGGCTACCGCATCGGCGATAAAACCGGCAACCTGACCCATTTCAGCCTCTTTAAGCCCATGAGACGTACATGCCGGCGTCCCGACCCTGATGCCAGAAGTAACAAACGGAGAGCGCGTTTCAAACGGGACGGTGTTCTTGTTAACAGTGATACCAGCCTTGTCAAGTGCCTCTTCTGCAGCTTTGCCGGTTATTTCCGTACCCGAGAAATTGATCAGCATGAGGTGGTTGTCTGTACCGCCGCTTGTCAGTTTGAAACCACGGCTTACAAGAGCCGCCGCGAGAGCCTTGGCATTTTTTACGACCTGCTGCTGATACGTTTTAAACTCCGGCTGGAGAGCTTCTTTAAACGCTACTGCCTTGGCAGCGACAATATGCATCAGGGGCCCACCCTGAATACCGGGGAAAATCTGTGAATTGATTGCTTTTGCAAATTCTTCGCGGCAAAGGATCATACCGCCACGAGGACCACGCAATGTTTTATGGGTCGTTGTAGTGACAAACTCGGCATACGGAACCGGACTGGGGTGAACACCGGCGGCGACCAACCCGGCAATATGAGCCATATCGACCATGATCTTCGCTCCAACTTTATCGGCTATTGCACGGAAAGCAGGAAAGTCGATAATTCTCGGATAGGCACTGGCACCGACCACAATCAATTTCGGGTTATGTTCCACGGCAAGGCGTTCAACCTCGGCATAATCGATCATTTCGGTCTCAGGCGAGACTCCGTAGGGAACAACATTGTAGAAACGACCGGAAAAGTTTACCGGGCTACCGTGCGTGAGGTGCCCACCATGGGCAAGATTCATCCCAAGAATCGTGTCTCCCGGCTTGCACGCGGCAAAATAAACCGCCATATTGGCTTGGGAACCAGCGTGAGGCTGAACATTGGCATGTTCAGCGCCAAAAAGTTCCTTGGCCCGATCAATGGCAAGCTGCTCGACAACGTCTACGTGTTCGCAGCCACCTTAATAACGCTTTCCGGGATACCCCTCGGCATACTTGTTGGTCATGATCGAACCTTGTGCTTCCAACACCGCTTCCGAGACAAAGTTTTCGGAGGCGATCAGTTCCAGATTATGTTCCTGTCGTTCCGTTTCATGACGAATCGAATCAGCTACCTGAGGATCAAATTGGGAAAGGACTGACATGGGGGGTTCTCCTTGTAAAAGTTCTTTTCATGATGACAATGTGAAACAACAAACGGGACACATGCCGTAGCAGGTCCCGCCTGTGGGTATAGAGATGATTTTTACATCTTTTTTCAGCTAGGAATACTTTTTTTCCAGTGCTGTAATCTTGTCGAGACGCGCCTGATGGCGACCACCTTCAAATGTTGCATCAAGCCAGGCACCAACGAGATCACAGGCTTTCTGCTCATCCAGCACTCGACCGCCAAGAACAAGTATATTGGCATTATTATGCTCTCTAGCCATGCGGGCCATGAAAACATCTGTGACCAGAGCGGCTCGAATTCCGGGGATCTTGTTGGCTGCGATTGACATTCCGATTCCGGTTCCGCAAATGAGAATTCCTAATTCCGCTTCTCCAGCAATCACGGTTTCAGCAACTCTCTGGCCAAAGTCAGGATAATCTACCGAAGCATCGCTGTTCGTCCCTGCATCTGTTACTTCAATACCTCTACGATGGAGATAACTGTTCAGGGCCGTTTTGAGGGCTAATCCTCCATGGTCGCTTCCGATTATGATCATTTCACCATTCCCCCTTACAGCTTTTTAAACAGAAGAGTGGCATTCGTACCACCAAAACCGAAGTTATTGCTCATAGCATACTCAAGCTTTGCCTCTCGTGCCGTATTGGGGACATAATCAAGATCACATTCCGGATCCGGCTCGGTGTAATTGATTGTGGGAGGAACAACCCCTTTGTCCATTGCCATAAGAGTATACACCGCTTCTATGCCGCCGGCTGCTCCAAGCAGATGGCCGGTCATGGATTTGGTTGAGGAGACCATCATTTTCTTTGCATGCTCGCCAAATACACTCTTGATCGCCATGGTTTCATACATGTCACCAATCGGTGTCGATGTGCCATGTGCATTAATGTAGGATACCTGTTCGGGAGCGACGCCGGCATTCTTAAGCGCCATTTTCATACTACGTGCCCCTCCTTCTCCACCCGGTGCAGGTGCGGTCAGGTGATATGCATCCCCAGTCATGCCATATCCCACAACCTCGGCATAAATTTTGGCTCCGCGTGCCTTGGCGGATTCATATTCCTCAAGAATAACAATACCGGCACCTTCGCCCATGATAAAACCATCACGGTTTTTGTCAAAGGGGCGTGATGCAGTTGCAGGATCGTCGTTTCTGTCGGAAAGTGCCTTCATAGCAGCAAAACCGCCAATCCCGAGCGGTGTGATGACTGACTCTGCTCCACCTGCTATCATGGCATCGGCATCGCCTCGTTTGATAATGTGATACGCATCACCAATCGAGTGGGTACTGGTTGCACAGGCAGAAACGGAAGAGATATTCGGTCCCTTCGCTCCATATCTGATGGAAATGTGGCCTGGAGCAAGATTAATGATCAGCATCGGGATAAAGAACGGAGAAATCTTCTTGTAGCCACCTTCAGCCACCAGAGTATGGTATTTTTCAATTGTTGGTAAGCCACCAAGTCCGGCACCAACGAGAACCCCGACCCGCTCGGCATTTTCATCATCGATCACCAGCCCCGAATCTTCCATGGCAAAATGAGCCGCCGCCAGAGCATATTGAATAAAGAGGTCCATTTTTTTGATCTCTTTTTTGTCAATATACTCTTCAGCATTAAAATCAGGAACCTCTCCGGCAATTTTGACTGACAAATCCTTCGTATCAAAACGGGTTATCAAGCCAACTCCAGACTTTCCCGACGTGAGCGCATCCCAGTTTTTGGTATTCCCGCACCCAAGTGGTGAAACCGCTCCAACGCCAGTAATTACAACTCTTCTCATGATAAATAACTCCGTATGGCAGTAACTTCTGTTATGGGAAGATAAAATAAGAGGGGCTAGTGCCCCTCTCCAATTAAGTGATTTCAGCTATGTTCGGTGATGTATTCTATAGCATCGTTTACTGTTTGGATTTTCTCGGCATCTTCATCAGGAATCTCAATGTCAAACTCTTCTTCAAGTGCCATAACCAACTCAACTGTGTCAAGGGAATCGGCTCCAAGATCATCCATAAAAGAAGACTCGGTTAGAACCTGGGCTTCCTCAACACCAAGCTGCTCTGCAACAATTTCTTTCACCCGCTTTGCAATATCAGACATTTTCCACCTCCGTGTGATTTTAAACCTATTACAGGTTTTGTGTGTAACGCTGTGTGCTTAATTAAGCATGAAATCTTTAAAAGTCAATCGATATTTATCCATCTGTATCTACATATACATCCCGCCATTTACCGACAACACCTGGCCAGTTATATAGCCCGCCTGTGGGGAAACCAGAAAACGAACAGCATATGCAACATCGTCAACTAATCCAAGACGTTCCATGGGAATAGTGTGCAGAAGCGCCTCACGTCCCTTTTCCGGAAGAACAGCCGTCATATCTGTTTCAATAAATCCGGGAGCCACAGCATTGACGGTAATGTTGCGCTTTGCCAGTTCACGGGCAGCTGATTTTGTTAAACCGAACAGACCTGCCTTGCTGGCACAATAATTTACCTGACCTGGATTGCCCATTTCACCAACAACGGAACTGATATTGACGACACGTCCGTAGCGAGCTTTCGTCATAATTTTGGAAGCTTCCCGCAGACAGTTGAAGGAGCCTTTGAGATTTGTATCAAGAACCGAATCCCAGTCGCTATCTTTCATGCGCATCATGAGACCATCTTTTGTTATGCCGGCATTATTAACCAAAATATCAAGCCGCCCTTGTTCGGCAACAATTTTTTTAAAGAGAGCTTCAACTTCAGAAGAGTTTGTAACATCGAGCTTAACTGCATGAGCAGCTCCTCCCTGTGCCACAATTGCTGCAACAGTTGCCGCAGCGCCCGACTCCGACGTAGCCGTCGCAACAACATAAATTCCTTCGGCAGCAAGTTTCAGTGAAATTGCCTGCCCAATGCCGCGCGAAGCGCCTGTTACCAAAGCGACCTGTCCTTTCATTACTCCTTCTCCCCAACGGCTTTTATGCCGGCTACATCTTCTATGTTAGCCAGAACCGCCTCCTTGTTAATCCTTTTAACCAGCCCACTTAATACTTTGCCCGGACCAAGTTCAATAAACCGTGTTACACCCAGCGCCAACATGGTGTTTACCGATTGTTCCCACAGTACCGGAGAACAAACTTGCGTAACCAGCAAAGGTTTTACCCGGGTCTTATCACTGTTCGGTGCTGCATCGGCATTTGAAATAACCGGCACGTTCAAGTCATGAACCAAGATTGTTTCCAGAACAGCTTCCAAGCGGTCGGCAGCCGGTTTCATCAAGGCGCAATGAAACGGGGCACTGACCGGCAGTAGCATGGATTTTCTAAAACCACGGCTCTTGGCAATTTCAATAGCACGTGCAACAGCGGCAACCGAACCGGCAATAACAATCTGCCCGGGAGAATTAAAATTTGCCGGTGAAACGATCTCACTGCCAGCAGCTTCACGACATATTTCGTCTAGTATGTCACACTCAATACCAAGCATGGCAGCCATCGTTCCGACACCGACCGGGACGGCTTCCTGCATGAATGTTCCACGGGCACGAACCGTTCTGACTGCATCGGCAAAAGAGAGAGCTCCGGAACAAACGAGAGCCGAATATTCACCAAGAGAATGACCGGCTACAAAATCAGCCTTCAGCCCGGTTTCGTGTTCAACAACCTTCAATACTGCGATACTTGTTGTCAAGATCGCCGGCTGGGTGTTGGCGGTCAACTTGAGATCCAAGTCATTCCCTGAAAAACAAAGCTCGGACAATTTGAATCCAAGAGCATCGTCCGCTTCTTCAAACAGTTGACGTGCAACTGTATATGTGTCGGCCAGATCCTTGCCCATGCCGGGATACTGAGAACCTTGACCTGGAAAAATGAATGCTGATTTAGCCATAGAAGTATTCCTGTTTCTCGTTAAAGTTTACTAAATGATTACCAGTCAATAAGTGCAGAGCCGTAGGTGAAGCCACCTCCAAAAGCTACGAGCAAAATCTTGTTGGCGGGTTTGAGAGTCCCCTGGCGGTTCGCTTCATCAAGTGCAATTGGAATTGAAGCAGAAGAAGTGTTGCCGTAATGGTGGAGGTTAACGAACACTCTATCAGAATCAACTCCAAGCCGTTTTGCCGTCGCATCAATAATGCGCCGGTTGGCCTGATGAGGTATCATAAGCGAAATATCTGTTGATGTGAGTCCATTGGCATCCAGGGCTTTTACGGCAGCTTCCTCCATACCACGGACAGCATGCTTGAAGACATCATTTCCTGCCATCGACAGATAGATCCGCCGTTCATCCAGCGTACGGGTGGCGGTAGCCGGATTACGACTGCCGCTTCCCTGCTGATAGAGAAGGTTCCAGTATTCGCCGTTGCTGAAGGTGTGGGTTGAAAGCAGGGAATGATCACCTTCAGAACCCTCAAGGACAACGGCGCCAGCCCCGTCACCGAACAGAACGCAGGTGTTGCGATCCTGCCAGTCGACAATACGCGATAGTACTTCAGCCCCTATCACCAGAACCTTTCGAGCGGCACCAGTACGAATATACTTTTCGGCAATTGACAACCCAAAGATAAAACCGGAGCATGCCGCAGAAAGGTCAAAAGCGGTTGCATTCGTTGCGCCCAGCTCGTCTTGGACAATGCACGCTGTTGAGGGAAAGGGGAAATCGGGGGTAACGGTACCAAGTATGATCAGATCTAATTCTTCAGGCTGAATCCCGGCCATTGCCAAAGCACGACGAGCCGCCTCAGCGGCAAAAGTTGATGTATATTCTCCATCAGCTGCAATACGGCGCTCTTTAATGCCGGTTCTTGTTGTAATCCATTCATCAGTGGTATCAATCAACTGTTCAAGTTCGGCATTGGTAAGAATTTTCCCGGGTAAAGCAGAGCCGGTTCCAGTAATTCTGACATTCACGATTGAGACTCCATTACTCTGCAGAGGTGGGAGGCAGGCTGTCACTACGTATCAAGACAGAATTGTTTTCAGATAATTTTTCGGCAACGTGCTGTGAAACGCCGTTTTTGGCGTACTCGTGAGCAAACCGTATCGCGTTTTTAATCGCCTTGGCGTTGGAGCCACCATGGCAGATCATGCCCACACCATTGATTCCCAGTAGCGGCGCGCCACCGTATTCTGCATAATCGACAATTTTCTTGAAGCGGCTAAAGGCGCCACGCACAAACAGATATCCGATCTTGGAGACCCAACTCTTAACAATCTCCCTTTTCAGCATCCTGCCCGCAGCGTCCGCCAATCCCTCTGAAAGTTTCAGTACAATATTTCCCACAAATCCATCACAGACTACGACATCAACAGCGCCGGCAAAAATATCCCGACCCTCGATGTATCCGCAATAATTAAGCGACGTCTTGCGCAGGACTGCATTGGTTTCCCTGGTCAGTTCATTTCCTTTTGAATCCTCTTCACCATTGGAAAGCAAGCCGACTTTCGGCGAGGGCACTCCCATGGCATAACGGGCATAGACCTCCCCCATAATGGCAAACTGGACAAGATGCAACGGCTTGCAATCTACATTTCCGCCTATATCCAAAACCAGGGTTTGGCCTTTAAGTGTTGGGAATAATTGGGCAATCGCCGGACGATCAATCCCCTCAATCCGCTTGAGAACAAACATGCCAGATGCCATGGTGGCACCGGAGTTTCCGGCACTTACCGCAGCACATGCCTTACCGTCCTTGACCAACTCAAAGGCACGACGTACGGAAGAGTCACGTTTCTTTCGTACCGCATCTGAAGCGGAATCATGCATGCCGACGACTTCACTTGCATGAAACACATCAATATCAAGCCCGCTGACAGCATGTTTGGCCAGTTCTGTCTCCAAACGCACACGATCACCGACAAGCGTCACCGACAACCCGAATTCACGACATGCGGCAACAGCACCTTCAACTTCGACAACCGGGGCATTGTCGCCACCCATTGCGTCAACGGCAACCCTCATCTGATTCGGAACTGACACAGTGTCAGTTCTCTAAGCTTGCGCTGAGGAAAGGTCGATTACCTCTTTACCCTTGTACGTTCCACAGGCAAGACAAGCACGATGCGGCAGCTTTGCAGCTTTGCATTGAGGACAGATGGATAGTGTCGGGGTAGTTAAAAAGTCATGGGCCCTTCTCATATTCTTGCGTGATTTGGATGTTTTTTTCTTGGGTACAGCCATGGTGTTTCTCCTTTTTCTGGTGATACACGTTATCGTGCCACCGCTCTATTTTCTGGTTACCTTAAAATCCTTCAGCGCGCTGAAAGTAAGAGTTACGGGTTCTTTACTGCATGAGCAGCTGGAAGTATTCAAGTCAATGCCGCACTCATGACACAATCCCTTGCAGGTGTCACTACAGAGAGGCTTTAACGGGATTTCCATCGCAATCTGCTCTTCAATCTCATGAGTCAAATCAATTTCGTCGCCAGAGTACGAAGAGGAGAGCAGATCCATTTCGCCAAGCTCAAGTTCGTCTTCAGTTGTGGCGGCAGTTGCTGCCTCTTTTCTAAAAAATATTGTGAAGCTTGTATCAATAAATGAAGTAAAATCTGCAAGGCAACGAGAGCAGGAAAGTGCCAAAGGTGCCGATACCCTTCCGGTTACCCGTATATTTTCATATTCACGGGTAACAGTCATGTCTCCTTGAACATTTCCGGTAACACTGCAGATCTTATCGTCTTGCATACCTGAAAGAAGAGGAAACGTCTCTACAGGCTCATCAAAATGAATCGAAACAGGAGTATCTTTTATGTGGTCTACAACTATTTTCACATGCACCATCCCTGTTCAGACCGCTTATAATTTAAAGCAAGTCAGTATAGAGAATATGCCTGAATTGTCAAGAAATTTACTAACTGTTCTGTTTACACCTGCCATAGCATTCTATCTGCTCACGAACACGAGAGGCGAAGTCAGGAGCAACCATGCCCCAGGTAAAGCGCCATGACCAATTTCCAAAGGCGGTACCAGGAACGTTCATCCGGGCCTCACTTCCCAACCGGAACAAATCCTGAAGAGGTACAATTGCAGTATCCGCAACAGACATCAGTGCCGAGCGAAGAATGTATTCGACTGTGTCATCCCCTTTTCCTCCCACATAATAACTCACTCTACTGCGTTGAGTATCTGACAGTGAACTATACCAGCCAACCGTCGTATCATTATCGTGGGTTCCGGTGTAGACCACTGATTTTCTTTGATGGTTATGCGGCAAATATGGATTTAATGGCCCTGAATCAAAGGCAAATTGCAATATTTTCATTCCGGGAAAGTTGTAGCGATCGCGCAGTTTTTCAACCTCTGGCGTAATTACGCCCAGATCTTCGGCGATAATCGGTAATTTTCCGAGGGCGGCAAATATCGTATCAAAGAGGACTGTTCCAGGAGCCTTGACCCAGGTGCCGTTGACTGCTGTTTTTTCTCCGGCCGGAACTTGCCAGGCAGCTTCAAATCCCCGAAAGTGATCAACACGGATGACATCAAAGAGCTCAAACAAGGAACGAAACCGTTCGATCCACCACGCATACTTCTGGCGTCCCATCATTTCCCAGTCATACAGAGGATTACCCCACAACTGTCCTGTTACACTGAAATAATCGGGGGGAACTCCTGCTACAACAGTCGGTTTACCCTTCGAATTGAGAAGAAACAGTTCACGATGACTCCAGACATCAGCAGAATCGTAGCCGACAAAAATAGGGATATCACCGATAATGGCGATTCCTTTGTCAGTAGCATATCCTCGCACCTCACGCCATTGCCTGAAAAACTGCCACTGAATATATTTTTGGATACCAATATCTGCCCCAAGTTCTATGGAGGCTTTTTCATACTTATCCGGAGTCAGGAGAGCCAGTTCAGCCGGCCATTTCTCCCATGATTTCCCCTTGTATTTACGCTTCAAGGCCATAAAAAGTGCGTAGTTATGAAGCCAGGGAGTCGTGTTGCAAAAATCCCAGAACTCCTGTTTGTGCCGCGCAACATCATTTGCCAGAAAACTGGTGCCCGCTGTCCGCAGCAGCTCCATTTTCTTTTGCGAAACAGTATCGAAGTCAACACATGTTTCATCTGAGCCATCTTCGTATTTTATAACTGGAAGATCGCCATCTGCCGTAATCTGGTCAAGGTCAATCAACAGGGGATTTCCTGCAAAAGCTGAAAAGGCTGAATAGGGAGAGTTGCCGCACGCCGGCGGCGTAAGTGGGAGCACCTGCCAATACGACATCCCCATATCCGCCAGCAGATCAACAAACCGGCGGGCATCCGCACCCAGTGAGCCAATACCGCCCGGTCCCGGCAATGAGGTAGGATGCAACAGCACACCGCAGCGACGCTTGTCCAGCATTTTGCCCCCATATACGTGTGGTTTTTTTAGCTCCAGGATAATTCCGGACAAAAGACTACCGGCTCTAAAACATATGTTACGTTGCGAGCGCCAATCCTTCCAGCAGCCCGAAATCACTGATCTTCAACCGATTGAAGCCAAATCGGTCCATTACTGATGTAATAATTACCAGACCGGAAATAATCAGATCCTCACGTCCCTTTTCCAGTCCTTTGATTGACAGTCGTTCCTGGGGGGGCAGTTTTGACAAACGCTGATAGATTTCGTCGATATCCGCTCTACTAACGGTAAAATTATTAACCTTGCGATAGTCGTAATCAACCATCTCTAACTTGATTGCTGCGATCGATGTCGCAGTGCCGGCTGTTCCAACCAGTTCGAAATCTCCTGAAAAACTAATTCCCGCTGAGACGAGGTCTTTCTCAAGCTGATTGATGACAGACTGTACACGCTCAAACATCTCTGCACCAGTGCGAAACCCTTCGGTAAGTCGTACCACGCCAATCGGCATACTTCTGATGAATACCGGTGATCCGTACGATGATACAGTAAATTCAGTACTTCCTCCACCGACATCAAGTACCACAAGTGTACTACTTTCAGTATCAAGGCCCGACAAAACTCCGTTAAGGGTCAAACGCGCTTCCGCATCTCCATCGATGACACTGAGTTGGATTCCGGTATCCCGATAGACTCTGTCAACAAACGTATGTCCATTCACGGCATCTCGAACTGCGCTTGTTGCAGACGCCCTGATTCGCTTCACGTCATAACCTGAGATGATTTCTGCAAATCTATGCAGACAGGCCAAGCCGCGTTCCTGGGCTTCAACAGACAAGCCAAACTCATCGCTAAAACCGCCACCAAGCCGGACAACCTCGCGCTCAACCCGAACCGGAACAACTCCACTTGCTGAACATACAGCAATGAGTAATCGGGCAGTATTTGTTCCAAAATCAATGGAGGCACAATAATCATTCATTTGTGCGTCCTCAATTACAGCTACGAACAATGGTTATATTTGCAGAAAAGATGCCGGCCATTGACTGATTACCCAAGCACCATTTCTTTCAGTTCCTTGCCGACTTTGAAAAAAGGCAGTTTTTTGGGACTTACCTTGATTGGCTCGCCTGTTTTAGGATTTCGGCCGGTATATGTTCCATATTCCTTAATAACAAAACTACCCAGGCCACGAATTTCGATACGTTCACCTTCTACCATCGCTTCGCACATAGATGAAAAAATCAAATTAACCAGCTCTTCGGCCCGCTTGATCGGCAAATCTTTCTTTAAAGCTAACTGTTCGATAAGTTCTGACTTATTCATTTGATCCCTCCATTATCGTAGCCGTTCCGGCTGGAAATATGATTAATCGACAACTTTAGCACGTATAAACGGGAAAACTGTACTGTACTAATGACATGATTTATTCAGGTATTTTTTAAAAATGACAGCAGCATCACCCTGACGGCCAGTTTCCAGCAGGATTCCATACAGTTTTTCAGCAGCGGCACGAGCAAAGGGCGTTTGCAGTAATTCAACATACAGATTCGCGGCACCTTCAAGTTCTCCCGTTGCCTCAAATATTTCGGCACGCAACAAGAGTGCCTGTTCCGGCATGATGTGTCCTGCAACCATAGCATCAATTGTCGTCAGTGCATCCTGAAAACGATTACCCTCACGCAGAACAAGCACCAGAGTCAACCATGCAAGTGAATTGGCGTTATTCAGCTCAATCGCTTTGCGCAGACACTGTTCCGCCTCACGATCATTTCCAAGCCGATGCAGTACTTTTCCTTTTTCATACCAGTAGATATCATGCGGCAGAGTATTAAAACAGTTTTCAAATGCGGTCAAAGCTTCGTGATGGTCGTCCCGGCTGGCAGCTATGTACGCATGCGCAAAATCCTCACCTAATTCAGCATAGCGCTCGCACTGGTCACTCGGCAGTTGCTGGATAAGGAGATCATAATATTCCATCAACGGCAAGGAGTCATCCGGATGCGGACCTTCACTGCATTCACTACGGGAAGATCCGCAACACGAACCGCAGGAAGAGATGGTGGGCGGTGCAACATCATCACTCTCAGGCGGCGAATAGATGAAAATCAATTTTTCCGCTTTTGCACGTAAAACCTGATCATGAGTCAGTGTTTTTACAAGTTCCAGATG
>JAJXWO010000017.1 GCA_021781535.1 Deltaproteobacteria bacterium
GTCTTACGCCAACCCTTCGGCAAGTTCCCGCCAGTGCACGATGTCCAGACGCCTGCAGGCACGGGTAACGCACACATAGAGCAGATTCCGGTCCAGAGTTGACTTCCTGAAATCCTTCGCATTCGGGTCGTACAGGATCACGTTGGCGAATTCCACCCCCTTGACCTGATGGGCAATCGTGACGAGAGCTCCCGGCTCGAAGGTCAGCTCACCCTGTTTATGCAGGCCGTTTATGCCGGTCAATGCACTGTGGAGCATTTTCTCGTCCGATTTTTTCTTGCAGATGACAGCCGTCAGGCTGTGCGGATCTTCGGCCACCAGCTTCTCCACAAGCCGCCGCAACAGTGCCAGTGCGCCCTCCTCATCCGCTCCCTTGTGGTACTCAAGGACGCCGGTATGCCTGCCTATCTGCTCGCTCTCCCTGGTGCTGATCCGTGCCGCCAGCGCCATGATTTCCTTGGGGCAGCGGTAGGAAACGGACAGGGTTTCGTTGCTCACCCCGACCTCCTTCAGATTGCCGCGAAAAATATCGAAGTCGGCCGCATCGACCCACGACAGGATCTTCTGCTTGCTGTCGGCGCTGAGCGTGATGCTGTTGCGCTTGTCCGTTGCCGCGAGAATCGCCTCAAGCTCCAGGAGAGAAAGATCCTGTCCTTCATCGACAATGATATGGGCGTACCAGCCGAGGGCCTCGCGGATCGGGCCGTCCTTCTCGCGCAGCTGGCAGAGCCGCAGCAGTACGCTCAGGTCGGCAAACGACACACCCTGGCTTTTGACCGAGTACCGCCGGCGCAGTTCGGCCAGAAATGTTTCCTTCCCCGTGCCATCCACAAACAGGGCATCCAGGACGTAGGGCTGGCCGTAAAACCGCCACAGATCCTGAAGCGGGTCGGCCTCCTGCACTTCCGTGACATAGCGGGCCAGCAGGCCGGACAACTGCGACGATTTCTTCTGTGACGTCAGGGTATCGCCCACAACAGGCTTGATGACCTTGCCGGTCAGGGCGGTGATGGCGCTCAATGCCCAGGCGCTGAACGTGTCCACCCGCGTGCTGCCGAGCAGGTCGGAGGAGGTCTGCCTGACGTAGTTGCGGAGCACCTTGTTGAACATGAGGACCAGGCAGCGATCCGGTGAGAATCGCTCGGGATCGTTGAACTGCAGGCACGACAGCCGATGGAGGCTCACAACGGTCTTGCCGCTACCGGCACCGCCGGTGATCAGGGTGCAACCGTCAGTCGCTTCCGAGGTAATCATATGGAACTGGTCGGGAGAAATAAGCGAGACGATATCCACCATGCGATGGTCCTGGTTCGCCACCTTGGTGTCGGTGGTCGTATGAAACTCCCTGGCGTTTTTCACCCACGTGTCGCCGGCCAGTTCAAACAACTCTTCGCCGCATTCCATGCGCCGGAGGGAGCGCTTAACAATTTCCACCGTGTCCCGCCGGGTGACCACCCCCTCCCGCTCTCTCCCCTGAATGGTTTCGAAGTATTCTTCGCCGGGGTCGAAATCATAGAAAAAACGGGAGATCGGGGCTTTGCGCCAGTCCACGACCAGAGCGCGGTTGTCGTGGGACATGAACCCCTGCTTGCCGATGAGATATTCCTTGGCGCCGATCCTGCTGTCGCTGTCGTTGATCCCGACAATCCCGAAGTACGGGCTGTCGGTCATTTCAAACGCAGTGAGATACCTGGTGGGATCAAACTTATCGTTCTCGATCAGCTTCTCCGTCAACGAGTTCTTCTCATGCCAGTTGACCGACTCAAGGCGTTCTTTCTCCAGTTCGGTCGTGTAGGCGTGGTGATGGGCGATCTTCGCCCGGTTCTGCCGAGCTGTTTCCTCGATAGAGGTGAGCACGTCGGACAGACGCAGCTGTTCCTGCATGACTATGTCAAATTGGGGGTTTTTATTCATAGAGAGTCGAAGTCGATCCTGTTGTTTATTGAATGAGGGTTAAAAAGGCTGGCTTCAATACACCGTATCGTGGTCGCCGACGTTTACCGGAATGATTTCCTGATCATTAAGCAGAAACTCCAGGGTGATACGATAGGAGAGGTTAATTGAAACCGAGTGTAATCCGGACAGTCGCCCCGACAGCGGATGCAGACGCAATGAGGGATGGAACGGGTTGGCTTCCAGCAGTTGCAGGGTTTTCAGATACTGTTTTTCAAGCTCCGGGTGGTGCCTGATAAACCGCAGCGCGCGTTTCTCGTACTGTTCGGTAAATACCAGAGACCAGCCCATCAGGCAGCCTTCAGGCGGGCCAGGTGATCTTCAACGCTCCCCTTGACAAACCGACCTTCGGCAAGATCGGCCCGGGTCTGGGCAAGAGCAGACTCCAGTTCGCATTCTCGCAGATAATGGTAATGGTCCATATCCATCACGACAAACCGCTCCTTGCCGCGCACGGAAATGACCGCTTCCGGCTGGGTGGCAAGGAGCGCTTCAATGGCGGACACTCCTTTTGTTTTCAGATCGTTTGCAGATATATGCGGCATTGCGAACCTCCGTACCATTCTTTATAGCACATTTAATCATACTGTTAACAGTGCTGTCAATGGCGTTGTAAAGAGCTTTCCGGGGCGGCACGAGACGGTGCACTGCTACCGAAACGAACCGCGCCCGCCCGGTTGCCAGCGCATTGCCGGGCAGGCGCTGAAACGTTTCTGGTGCTCGGAGCAGAAGATCTGGCCGTTGAACCGCCCGGTATTTGCGAGGCAGAAATCGCGTTCTTCCTCGCTGATTTCCTGCCCGCAGAGAGCACAGGTCGGCTGTCCCCGGTCACTCATGATCAGCCTCATTTTTCATGGGCTTTTTTCCCGTGTACCCGTTCATAGGCTTTGCAGAAGGGGCAGATGTCCTGCTCGACGTTCTTCACAAAGTCAAACACCATCCCCTTCTGGTGATGGCGGGCGTGGAGGCAGACCGGGCAGAGTTCGCATATTTTTGCCAGGGATCTGTCCAGAGCTGAAGGTTCCGTGCTGTTCATAAATTCACCCTATCCTCACTGATTGCATCGAGATGGAGCCAAGTACGACCTGATCTGCAAAAACGGAAACCGGGTCGGCGGTTGTCCGAAGTGCAAGGGAGTAGAGAAGCGGCAGATAGTGCTCACTGGTGGGAATTGACAGCCGTGCCGCCTCTCCAAGCGCCGCATAATCGGTCAAACGGTCAAGATCCCCTCCACGGATGAGCCCTGTCGCCACCGCATCGAATTCGGATGCCCACGGATAGGGGGAATCGTCATGCCAGTGCATCAGCGGCAGGTTGTGTACGATGTTACCGCTTCCGATGATAAGTACCCCCTCATCGCGAAGCGGCAGCAGCTGTTTCGCCAGTGCGACATGCTCGCGGGGGGACTTTTGCCGGTCGAGTGACAGCTGCATCACCGGTATGTCGGCCTCCGGATACATCCGCCGGAGCACTGACCAGGTGCCATGATCCAACCCCCAGGATTCGTCGGCTTTCACTTCATTGTCCTTGAGCAGTTCCATCACACGGTTTGCCAGTTCCGGAGCACCGGGCGCAGGATACTCGACGTGAAAAAGCTCCTCGGGGAAACCGTAGAAGTCGTGAATTGTCCGGGGCGACTTCATTGCGGTAACCATGCTGCCATCGGTTTCCCAGTGAGCAGAAACAGAGAGGATCGCCTCCGGGCGGGGGATTGTCAGGGCAACGTCCCTCCATGCCGCGGTAAACGGGGTTTCCTCTATGGCGTTCATCGGGCTGCCGTGACCGATGAACAGAGCCGGCATTCGTTGTTCCGTAGTCATGATGATTTACCTCCATCGGCCATTGTATCAGCTTTCACAGAGTTGTTTCCACAATACTTTTTCCCGATCAATCCCGGTTCAGCCAGCAGCAGTCTGTTTTTCGGAGTAATATCCTCCGGGATCAACTGAGTAAATACCCTGTACCCCTGAGAACGCAACCGGGACACCCTGGCTGCATCCATTGCCAGAGGACCATCCATCCACCCCTGAAGGCCACCGAGGTCGGCATCCTTCAGGTTATGACAACAGGGCAATACGGCAACGACAGCCCCGGCTTCAACCGCCTTGTCGAGAATTACATCGGTGAGGCTGCCGCAAGCATGAGCAGAGACGACAATGTCATGGTGATGCAGCTCCACGTTACAAATATCAGTTTCAACAAACTGGATGCGATCCCTTAAACGCGGCCAACCGGTTTTCAAGGATGTTGCGAGAGTTGCAGCACTCTTGGGAATACGCCGATCCACGGCCAGAGCCACTGGGGAACTGTCATCCAGCAACAAAAGGATCTGAGCCAGCAGTCCATGACCACATGCTAGATCGACAATCCGCCCACCTCTGAAACGGCGACGCACCCGGCGAGCAACCTCCCACGCTTCGTACAACTCCTTGCGCGGCAGGCAGCCGGCATGGCAGACCGCCCGGGCAATGGCATCAAACAGGGTGTCTCCGCAAAATTTGTGGAGATCTTTTTCGGTAAGCCGGTTGCGTGACGAGCGGTCCAAGGAGCTAACGGATTCCTGTTCAGGGTTTGATGTATGCATTTAATCCTATGGTGATCGGTTTTCCGTCCACTTCGGCGGTGGTAATATATTTGTCTTGAGCTGTTTCACTTTTGCGGGCGCATGTCACCGGATATTCGACGCCGCTGTTTATGGCGATTATGGTTTTGCTCAACTCTTCATACACCCCTTCGATATTCCGTTTCACATCGTTATTGCTGAAACGGACCACCCGCAATCCGAGCGAGCCGAGAAACCTCGTTCGTTCTGCGTCATACTCTGCTGTTTCGGCGTGGCTGTCGCCGTCGATCTCGATTACCAGCTGCAGTCCGGCGCAATAAAAATCTACGATATAACCACCAACAGGTTTTTGCCGCAGGAATTTATAGTCGGCAAACTGCCGCATCCGCAGTACTTTCTGCCAGATTCGGTTTTCGGCGACCGTTGGGTTGTTACGATTTTCACGGGCGAGAGCGGTGAGGTTTTTGTTGTAGGGGAGGTAGGCGGAGTTTAAGGAAGGCGCTGACCCGGAGTCAGAAGGCAACCCCTCCCCGGCCCTCCCCTTATCAAGGGAGGGGGACAAGCTATGGCTTCCCCCCTGATAAGGGGGGATTGAGGGGGGTTGGTTTTGACTCAAGCTTTGTTCTCCGTGAAAATACTCATATGACATTTTTACCGGACTAACTGCGCCCGCCCGCATAAATGCTGATACATGCTCCTCCAACCAGCACAACGTCGATACCCTTGTTGTTCAGGTGATCGGCAACAAAAGCAGCCAACTCACCAATGGAAAGTCCACTCAGTGCGATCACAGAGGTTTTCCTCTCCGACGCGGGCGTCGCCTGTTGAGGAGAAGCCTGTCTTGAAGATCCTGTTCATAGAATAAAATAGCTTTATCGAGAAATGCGGTCAGTTCGGCCAGAAATGGATATCGTGGATTGAAGTTGTACAGGCGGGTACGTCCGGCAGTCCGGCTGACAAGAACACCGCCAGCCTCAAGCTTGTCGAGTTGATTTTGAATCGGCGCAAGAGAGGTTGTAAAGAAGCTCGCGATCTCACGGGCGTATCCTTCATCCCTGGCGGTAAGAAAGACAAGAACCCGTTCGCAGCTTATGGACCCAAGTATGGATTCGAGCATATAGCTTACCCGTAGATAGATTGTAGGTCATATGACCTATATAATAAGTCAATATATCAGGTCGTAATGTTTGTCAAGAACAGAAAACATGAATTGAATGACAGAAAGTCAAACCTGACCATGGAGCTCTCTTATAGGTTCATTGCAATCATCAGTTCATCGGTTGTCCAAGGTTTGCCGCTTGCCATTTAACTCACTCCTCACCACCCACCATTGCCCAACTGTCTTCAATCTCTCTGGTTCCAGCAAACGATCCAGCCCTTTATTGCCCCGCTTAATACCAGAAATTGTGCCAAATAGCCATGGCAAACCCTTTTAATTTGAATGGTTGTTAATCTCTACGACATCCAAAGCCTCACGCCCCTGAGCAATCCAGAACAGTAATTGTTGACAGATGAATAAATAATCCGTATAGGTAGTCATATGACTACCTATACTCCACAAGCCGGCAATAAACTCACTCAACGCCAGAATCAGGTGCTGCAGTTCATCACCTCGTTCAGTGGCGATAACGGCTATGCACCCAGCCAACGGGAAATTGCCGGCCACCTGAATGTTTCGGGAACGCTGCCGGTTATGAAGCATCTTGGTGCTCTGGAGCGGAAGGGGTACATCAGGCGGGATCATGTCAACCGGGGAATTACCCTGACGGCGGCGGCGAAGGAACCGGTTATTCCGTCGGTGTCTCTGCCGATTGTCGGCACTGTTCGGGCCGGTCATCTTGCCCCGGCTATTGAGGATATTCAGGGGTACTTCTCCGTTGACCCGATGGCCGTCAAGGGCAATGACTGCTTTTTTCTAAAGGTCAGCGGTGAGTCAATGATCAATGCCGGTATCTTAGATGGCGATCTGGCGCTGGTGCGGCCACAGCCGACGGCCGATAACAGGGATACCGTCGTTGCCATGCTTGATGGCGAGGTGACGCTCAAATATTTTTATCGCGAGCAGGATCATATTCGACTGCAGCCGGCGAACCCGGCCATGGGGCCAATCATCATTCGTCCCGAAGATGGCGAGGTGAGCATTGTCGGCAAGGTGATTGGCGTGTACCGGCGGATGTAAAAGGGTATGAGCGGCTTGGCAGGGTTCAGCAGATCGAACAGTTTATGAATGATTAAAAATGACGGGAGCGTGAATAATGGAACCGATTACCCTGTGCGGTGCAGTAATTGTTGTATTTGGCTTGTGGGTGGAGTTTGAAGCACCCATCATGAAGGGTGCACGAGCACTTTCCGGAAGCGCAATTATGATGACTCTGCGGTCATTAACGAAAGAGCAGCGACCTGTTGTTTCCATATCACCAGGCGGTTGCCGCAGTTACCGTACCGGCAACCGCCTGGCGTATCGGCTGGCGAGGAGCTGATTCGCCCGTTGCGGGGTGTCACTCCTCAATCAAATCCGGGAGTTCGTTGCTGTCGTCTTTCCGGTGCGGAAAGTGCTGTTTAAGGATATCGCCCACTTCAGTTATGGTGGTGACCAGTGTGTCCACCATGCGTCCTTCGCGTATCCCCACGGCCAGGGCGGAAGCCAGAGCACTCCAACGCTCCGGCGGGATGACCTTGTTGATGCCACGGTCGCCCAGTATCCATACCTTGCGCTCCAGCAGGGAGATGAAGATAAGGATGCCGTTTTCCTCGCGGGTACGGTGCAGACCCTTTTCGTGAAAGGCGCGCACGGCCCGTTGCTGTACGATGGCACGTACCCGTGCCGTCGGGGTGAAGGCGAGTTTGAGTGAGGGGAGGCGGAGGGCCAGAGCCAGCAGCGGCAGGTAGAAGATAAAGGTGAGGGGGATAAAGAGCCAGACCGAGGTGTCATGGCTGATGAGCCCGGCGATCAGCGCCAAGAGGGTGGCCATGATCATGGCGAAATGTACGGCGGCTTCGCGATAGTCGTCGCTCTCCGCCACCAGCATCGGAGCGATTTCTCCCGACGTGCCGGATTCGGCTTGTTTGACAGCCTCCCGGATGAGGGCCTCTTGTTCATCGTTCAGATGCTTTGAAGTTGTCTTCGTCATGATCGTCACCACCCATCGGAAGCGCCGCCGCCGTCAAAGCCGCCTCCGCCTCCGGAAAATCCACCGCCACCGGATGAAAAACCGCCGCCGCCAAACCCACCGCCAAAGCCGCCCCCTCCGTAGAAGCCACCACCACCGCCGCCTCCGAACAGGGACAGGAAGGCGATAAGAAAACCGGCGCCAAGGCCGACAGCGCCCAGTACGAGCAGAAATATCAGGGAAAGGCCGGGGAAAATTGTGGAAACGGCCAAAGGAAGCCCGATGGCACCGGCAATACCACCCATGAGGCGTGAGATGGAGCCGAGGGCCGCCGCTGCGATGACCGTGAAGAGCAGAATGGTGAGAAACCGGGAGGCATCTCTCTGTTTCGGGCGCTGCGTCTGTTCTCCGGGCGTTGCCGTGAACTCTCCCTTGGTGGCGGCCATGATCGCTTCAATACCCGCATTGACGCCACCGTCGAAATCGCCGTTGCGGAGGTAGGGGCGCATGACGTCACGGATGATGCGGCCGGCGGTAATATCCGGCAATACCCCCTGGAGCCCCATCCCCACCTCGATGCGCACCTTCTGCTCGGCCTTGGCCAGGATGAGGATCACGCCGTTGTCTTTTCCTTTCTGGCCGATCTTCCACTGATCCGCGACGCGAATGGCAAACTGGTCGATATCATCGCCCTGCAGCGACGGAACCGTCAGCACGACCACCTGCGTTGACGTGTCCTTCTCGAAGGCGGCCAGTTTCTGTTCCATCATGGCTATCGCTCCGGGAGAAAGAATCCCGGCGTAGTCGTTGATCCGTCCCGAAAGCTGCGGGACGTCCAGCGCAACTGCCGTTATCGGCACGAGCACCAGCATGATCAGAATAAGAAAGCGTTTCAAACGGTGCATTGGTAACCCCGGAAAAACCTGTTGATCCAGTTTGAGAACAAAAAGGTATCTTCTGATTGTCGTTCTAGTAATGGTACCTTATTCAGCATCATTTTCAAGTGAGGTGCGCGGGAATAAATCCGGCTTGGAGTTTTCCGTGCCGGTTACGGCAACCGCCCTTCCCGGCGAAGTTTTGCAAGGATTTCATTGATCCTGGGCATGGCAGCCAGGGTCGCCTTTTCCCCTTCCATGATCGCCTCGTTGCGGTGACTGAAATCCGCTGATCCGACAAACCCCACGATTGGCTTGATAACCACGTCGGCCTGGCTGATCGGAATCAGGGACATCTTGCTGTACATGATCTGTATCGATTTCATGATGGTGTCAATCGTCGAGGTCGGGACAACAGAATCTACGCCGGAAGAGATGTCAACGGCGATCACGATGTCGGCACCATACTGTCTGGCTACATCGACCGCCAGCGGATCGACGACGCCACCATCGACATAGCTGGTCCCGGAAAATCTTGCCGGCTGAAACACTCCCGGAATAGCACAGCTTGCCTGGACGGCCATGCCGGTATTACCGGAATGAAACACAACTTGCTCGCCGGTTTTGATATCGGTGGCAACGGCATAAAAGGGAATTTTAAGTTTCTCGATCGCAGCATTATGTACTTTCGTGTTGATAAAGTTCCGCAGACGATCTCCGCTCAGGAAGCCGTTGTCGGGAATTACCAGTTCGGCGACGTCACTTCTCTCGATCGACATGCTGATCTGCTGCAGCGCGTAGGCATCATACCCATAGGCAGACAGGCTTCCGACAAAGCTCCCGACACTTGTGCCGACGATCATCTGGATCGGCACCTTGTTGTTCTCAAGGATTTTCAGGACGCCGACGTGGGCAAACCCTTTTGAGGCGCCGGCACCAAGGACGAGCGCAATTTTAGCGGGGCGTTGCGGCTGTGTTTGCACCGGGGGCGTTGTAGCGCACGCGGAAATGATCAGGCTGCAACAGACACATACGTATAGTTTTATCGTTTTGACAGTCATCATGGTGACCTCGTTACTGACGATGCTCTGGACTCCGTAATTATCATGACTATATACCTTAACAGAGGGGTGTACACAATACAACCTGGTCGCGAGAAATCGTGCCGCGTGAACTCTGACGTGGTACCGTCCCGCCGTACCTCAGTCAAGACGGGAATCAGCATAACTCCAGCTGTCCTATGACTGATGGCAGGTGTTTGGGCGCTTTGATCCGCAGCTGTTTATTGACATTCATTCTGCCGAATACAACCTGAATGTCGCTGGCCGCGACGCCGAACTCTTCAGCCAGAAAACGAACCATATGGTCGGTCGCTCTCCCCGAGTGCGGCACTGCTGTTACGCTCACGCAGAGCTGATGGCCCTTAACCTTGCCGATTGCGTCTCGTTTAGCATTGGGTGTGCCGAGGATATTAAGGACAAGGGTGTCCCCCTCCCAGGTAAAAAACGGTTGTTTCATCATCCCTCCGGTGGGTGCGTGAGTAAACGTCTCCCGGGTGACGCGAGGTGATCTTCCGGATGCTGCCATTGTTACTCCGGCGTCGCCTGCCTGTCAACGGATCGCATCAACCGGCAACACCCTGACGGCTGACGTTCGTGCCGTTTGTCAAACCGGCGTTTTCAGGTTACAGTCTCTATGCGGGGGAACGAGTACGCATGAATGACACGGCAGCGGGAAAAAACAGATACAGGACGGTACAAAAGCTGCTGATCCGCAGCTTCCTGGTGGTGGTGTGTCTCTGCACGCTCGGCGCTATTTTCCTGAAAATCTATCTGGGAACACCGCATGCGTCTTCCCTGCTGTCCAGAACGCTGACCTCCTATCTCCACCAGTCGGTCCGTGTCACCTCCCTGCACACCGCAGGCGGTTCCCTCTATCTCACGGGGGTCTCGCTGGGCAACCCGCCTGATCTCCCGCCCGGTAATCTTGCCGAGGCTGATTCCATCATTATTGCGCCAAATTGGGGAGCCCTGCTGACCGGGAGGCGGAGTGTGCGGCTTATCGCTTTCGAAGGGGTGAAGCTCAATCTTCAAAAAAATAGCGCCGGCGTCTGGAATTTTTCGAGGCTGCTGCATCTTTTCGCCGATAAAAAAACTACCGGCACGGAGCTGTTCGTTGGGCAGCTTATTGTCAAAGATGGCGCCTTTCAGATTAACGGGCGCGGAGCGAAAGGGATTTCGCTGCAGCTGCTCAATCTGGCGACCAAGGGATCTGATAACGCCCGGATCAAACTGTCATTCGAGGATGCCGCACGGAATAACTACACCGTCACCGGAACAACCCGCCCCGGACCCAGACCCACGTTTGATCTGACACTGGCGGCGCCGTCCCTCTCCTTGAACAGCCTCGCCGCACTGCTGAAGCAGAAAAACACTCCTCTTTCCGGAGAGAGCAACGGGAGCTTGCAGGTGACTGCCGTTCTCCAGGACGGCCGGCTTCGCGCCGGCGGCAGACTGGATTTCAGCCGTTTGCCCGTTCCTTTACCCAAAAGAGCGCTCCCCGTGACCGGCAGCATCACGTTCGCTGCGGTCTATACCAGCAACACGGATGAAGCCCGCCTGGAGTCCCTCTCCGTAACTGCCGACAACATCATGAAAGGGCATGCCTCCGGAACGATCTCCAGGGTGAGTAGTGAACGGCGCTTTGCCGTTGAAGTCGGCATTGACGAGCTGAATCTTGCCGCGCTGGCGTTGCTGCTCCCTGAAGTGGAACGCGCAAAAACGGCACTAGGCGGCACACTGCGCAGCTCGGGGCTTCGCGTTTCAGGATCCGGCGGCCAGGGGCTCACCAGCGCACGCGGCGTGGTGATGCTGAAAAACTGTTACCTTGAGAGAGCGGGACAACCCATCTTCACGGCGCTCACGGGTACGGCCCGTTTTTCACCTGTTCCGGCCGGGTTTCTGGTAAAAGGAAGGTTTTCTCAAGGTGAGACACGCAGTGCCGCTCTCCTCGAAACGCTGCAGGCCCCGTTTGAAATCACTCTGTCCCGTCGGATGAAACTCCTCAAGGGCGGGATTTCGTCTCTGAGCGCCACCGTCATGGGTCTTGCGGTTGACGGCCGTCTCGGGTACAGCGCAGCGGCGCCCGCTCCCTTCACCGCCGCACTCCGGATATCGTCCGCGCGGTTTTCATCACTGCATCACCTCCCTGAAAAACTTCATCTGCAGCTGGCTTCCGGCAGCGGTTTTCTCGATCTGGAGGCCGCGGGGCGCGGCGTGCGGGATTTTACCGCTGCGGCGACAGCCCGGGTTTCGGCCGTGCAGGGGACACGGAGCGGCACACGCTTCGGCATAAAAACCGGCGTCATGGATTCCCGCATCATCAGGAAAAACGGACCGGTCAGCGCCACGGGAAATGCCCGCTTCACCGGTCTTTCGCTTGACGGCAGGGAAGGGGATGCGCGGTTTTCCTACCGGATTGCGAATCGGACGGCTGTTCTTGACGATACCGTATTCAGTTTCGCCGGCATCTCCGGTGCCATTGCCCGCCTTACGGCAGTGATTCCCGCAAAAGAAGCCACTGCTGCAACGGTGCGCTACCCGCTCTCCCTTGATGTTGCCGGCGGGGAGCTTCGGCGGGGGCAGGTTGATCTGCACGGTTTTTCCGGCACCGTACGTGGCAGCTATCGTTCAGACTCGCGCGGCAGATGGCTGGAAGGGACGGCAGATGGTTCATTCGCGCGGGTCGCCTGGCAGGGGAGTACGGTTGCTTCGCCGGCTGTGCATGTCACGTTGTCCCGGACAGGAGGGCGGGGAACTGTCAGCGGCACGCTGCTGGAGGGAGCGCTGAGCGGAAAGATCGCATTCAATCCATTTTTCCTGCGTGAGGGGGGTGGGTTCGAGCTGGGTGTCAGGAGCGCGCGGCTGCAGGATCTCGGGAAGGTACTGTCCCGGCGCGGGGCGGCGACTCTTTCGAATGGAGCGCTCGACGCTGCCGTTAGCGGGAGTTATACCGCAGCCGCAGGTCTTGTCTGCCGTTTTGAAGCGAAGGGAAGCGATGTTGCGCTTACCGGCAGCGGTGGTAGGACTCTCTTCGGCGGCGGAGCGGTCACGCTGTCCGGCGGCATATCCGGACCGAGGGTCACCGTCAGCAATGCGCTTCTTTCGGCCGGAAAAGGGGTGGTGCTGCAGGTGAAGGGAGATGTTGACAATCCTCTCACGCCGCAGCGGGCAGGGACTCTTACCTTCTCACTTCCCCGGACATCCCTCACGAGTATCATCGACCCATTTGTGAACATGCTCCCGCGAGTGATCCAGGAAGCAACGGTGGATGGATCGATAGCATCCGAAGGCACGCTTACCCTGCGTGGCGGCAAACAGCTGCTGGACGGGGCCCTGATGTTGAAGGGTGTTCAGCTTGAAGTGCCGTCACAGCAGTTAAGAGCGGCAGACATTAATGGCCGCATTCCTTTTTCTCTCGATCTCTCCGGAAATACCCCCGTTACCATCACGGAGGCATCACGCTTTACCCGGGAAAACTATCCTCTGCTCCTGAAACAGCTTCGTGCTGCACCGGTCAGCGCCCAGCCGTTCACCATCGGCAGCGTCGATTTCGGCTCGGTAACGCTTGGAGAAGTGCTGCTGCAGATCAGCGCCGGAAACGGAGTTACAAGGATCGAATCCCTGCGGTCGTCACTCTACGAAGGGGCCCTGTTCGGCACCGGTTTCGCAGCGGTGAAGAAAGGGATCAGCTACCGGGCGGACCTGCTTATCAACGGACTCAGCCTGAAACGGTTCTGCGCGACAATTCCCAAAATAAAGGACTATATCTCTGGCCGTCTCGATGGCGTCATCAGTCTCAACGGCGAAGGGGCAACCATGGCGGGGGTGACCGGATTTGCCGACCTCTGGGTACGCGAGGGGGCCGGGGAAAAGATGCTCGTCAGCAAGGAATTTCTCCAGAAGTTGTCGGGCAAGAAACTGAGCGGGTTTTTCTTCAGATCGGATCGCCCTTTTGACAGTGCGGAGATTGCCGCTATTCTGGAAGATGGTAATCTGACCTTCAACAGGCTTGATATTATGCACACCAATTTTTTCGGGGTCCGGGACCTGAGCGTTTCGATTGCACCGACCCAAAACCGGATTGCTCTCGATCATCTTTTCACTGCCATCAAGCAGGCTGCGGCCCGCGGCAAAGCTAGCACCGGAGAAAGCCCCGCTCCCGCTCCCGCTGAACAGGAATTCAAGTGGCAGGAATGACGGATCTATGTGCCGAAGACGAACGGTACTTTTCTTGTCGAAGCGTTATGCTATAGTTAAAAAAATATCTGACCGGGGAGGCTCCTATGCGCGTAACATGTATCAAATGGCTGGTGGCGGGGATGTGTGGTCTTCTTGCCGCGTGTGCAATAATCACCGTCAACGTCTATTTTCCTGAGAAGGCGGTGAAAGAGGCCTATAAATCGCTGGACGATGTGCTTCTGAAAAATGGTGCCGAAAAAACGCCGGATGTCGGAAAACCGCCGGCGGCAGAACCGGGCGCGACTGATGGCAAGCCGCAGAGCAATCTGTTCAAAGACCTGCCTGTTTTTTCGTTCTGCGCGGTTGCCCATGCCGCTGAAAACTACGCCGATGATCTGGCGATCGAGCTGGCCAGCATGCCGGAAGTCATAAAAGCCTACGAAGGCATGAGCAAGAGGTTGCCCCGGCTCACCGCGCTGTTCGACAGCGCTGCGGTCGGTCTGACGAACCAGGGACTGGTAACGGTGAGAGACAAGACGAAAATTACCGCCCAGGACGTGGAACTGGTAAACCGTGAAAACCAGAGCCGTAAGGTGGTCGTCACCAGCATGGCAAAGGCGATTTTAAAGATTACGAAAGTGAAAGAATCAAAAGAAGCGCTGGCTCAGGTTCTGGGAAAAGCAGCGGCAACCTACGCCGATACCAGGCGCGAAGAGGCGAAACCGGGATGGTGGATCCAGCTTGCAAATGGCCGCTGGATCCAGAAATAGCACCTGAAAGAGATCGGTTTGCTGATCTGGTCAGTTGTTTCGCTTGATATACATGCTGATCAGGCGGCTCTCGATACTCAGGCGGAACAACAGCGGCAGGAGGGCGGCCAGAAAGATGATGCCGCAGCCGAGCCATTCCCGGCTGTTCAGCCTCTCCCCCAGCACGAAAAAACCGGCGATCAGGCTCCAGATCGGGTCGAGGGTGTAGATCAGCCCGGCCCGGGTGGGGGTGACGTAGCGCTGATAGATGTTCTGGAGGGTGAAACAGAACACTGTCGGGAGGACAGCGCAGTAGACGACCGACAGAACGGCGGGCGGGGTGAAGCTGAAAGCGGGGAGGGGGAGCAGCAGTGTGGTGGCTCCGGCGATCAGCGAGACGGTGGCGAACTGAACGAGCGTGATCAGAAAAACATCATCGTCCTTCAGGACTTTGGACACCGAGATAATGTGGCAGGCGATCAGAAAGGCGCAGAATGTCGAGAAGATGTCTCCCCGGTTGAATCCGCTTCCGCCGCCGGTTGCCAGCAGTGCGATGCCGGCCACCGCCAGGGCGATGCCGGCCATGTTGACCCGCCCGATCCGGTCGCGCCAGATAATCCTGGTGATCATCGGGATGAAGAGTACGAAGAGGTTGTTGAGAATCCCGGCGCGCGAGATACTGGTCGCCTGGATGCCGAAGACGAAGCTCAAGTTGGTCAGCCCGAGGGCGGTTCCTACGATCATGCCGCGCATAAGAATCCCGGAATCCAGCTTTTTCAAGCGTCTGGAGCAAACCAGCAGCATGATCAGCGTGGCCAGAATGAACCGGCACAGCACAAACAGCTGTGGCGGGATCGTGGCGACGCCGATTTTGGTGAAAAGAAAACTGCCGCCCCAGAAGAAGGTGGTCAGTACGAGAAAAAAGTATACCCGGTTCATGGCGGGGGCTTTCGAGGTTGTCATGAGGGAGTGTTCTTTGCGGCAATCACCATATAATCGCCGATAACCGGCAGGTCTGCAGCGGCCCAATCCAGCTCCGTCATTCGCTCTGGCTCGATCCATTGCAGGGCGTGGTGCTCATGCGGCGTGATGATGCCGCCCGCCAGAGTGCAGGTGAACGGGTGGAGGGTGACGGTAAAATTTGTATACTGGTGGGTCGCCGGGGGTAGCGTCGCGCCGATACGGACGCTGACGCCAAGTTCCTCCATCAGTTCGCGGTGCAGGCACTCCTCGGGGGATTCGCCGGCTTCAATCTTGCCCCCCGGAAATTCCCATTTGAGCGGCAAGGCCATTGAGGCGCTCCGCTGCGCTGCCAGAACCTTCCCGTTCTGTTCTATGATTGCACAGGCCACGTGGAGATGGCGCATCACAGGACCGCCGCATGATGCTGTTTCAACATCTGTTTGCCGACCCAGCGGCAGGCGAACTGATAGGCGATCCGGCCGCTATTGTCCCCTTTGTCATATCCCCACTGTATTGCCGCTTCCCGTGCTTCATCGTCCCAGACAAGCGATGATCGCTGTTTGGCAAAGAGCTTTTCGACCCATTGCCGCGTGACGCTGATGTATTGCTCCTGGTTGAAAGGGTGAAAGCCGACCCAGAGTCCGAACCGGCCGGAAAGTGAAATCTTTTCCTCAATCGCCTCGCCGTGGTGCATTTCGTTGTTTATCAGCATCGCGCCGCGGTTGTCGGTTTCAAACTCAGGCAGCAGGTGGCGGCGGTTTGAAGTGACGTAGATCAGGACGTTGCCGGGCGGTGCATAGACGGCGCCATCCAGGGCGCTTTTAAGCATTTTGTAGCTCGACTCCCCAACTTCGAACGAAACATCGTCGGAGAAGATAATAAAGCGGTACGGCAACCGTTTGATGCTGTCGACGATGTCCGGCAAGTGGATCAGGTCATTCTTGTCAACCTGGACAATCCGCAGCCCCTGCACAGCATAATTGTTGAGCAGGGCCCGGATCAGCGACGATTTGCCGGTGCCGCGCGTACCCCAGAGCAGGGTGTTGTTGGCGGGATACCCGGCAAGAAACTGGCGGGTGTTCTCTTCAACGACCTGTTTCTGTTCTTCGATGCCGAGAAGGTCGTCCAGGCTGATCTGCTCGATACTCTCTACCGGTTCCAGGTAACCGGCGAAGGAGTGTCGCCTCCAGTTGGCGGCGTGGCAGAGCGCCCAATCGATATCGGCCACCGGTTTCGGCAGCAGAAGCTGCAGTGATGTGAGTACCTGTTTGAGTTGTGATGCCAGTTCATTGTCCATAGTGCCGCCTCGCGTGCCAGTTTATGAGCAGATGAACGTCAGAAAATGCGATTGACGTTTCATTGGTAATAACATATTGTTTTTTGCACGTCAGCCAGAATTACCGGTTGATTACGTGATGTGACGCTAGTATCCGGAGAGTCGTACGATGTTTTTAAAGGTTACCGATATTGCCGCCGCCATCGGCGTTGATGAAAAAACCGTGCTCAACTGGGTGAAAACCAAGGGACTTCCGGCTCACAAGCAGGATGACCGTTATCGCATCAATCGGGTAGACCTCCTGGAATGGGCCACGAACCATGGGATCACAATTCCTCCCGAGATCTTTGCCGCCGGTGACGAAACTCCGGATCGACCGCTTGTGTCCGATGCGCTGCTCCAGGGAGGGATCTTTTACGACCTGCCTGGCGATACCCCGGAATCGGCACTGCGTGAGGTTGTTTCCCGTCTCAAACTGCCCCGGAGCCTTGATCCGGAGTTCCTGCTGCAAACCTTGCTGGCACGTGAAGCGCTCGGTTCAACCGCCTTCGGAAACGGCATTGCCATCCCGCACGTGCGCAATCCGATTGTCGGGCAGACCGGTGAATCTGCCATCAGCCTCTGCTTTCTCAAGAATCCGATCGACTTTGATGCGATTGACGGCACGCCGGTTACAATCCTCTTTACCCTGGTAACTCCCAACGTCAAGGCGCATCTGCATCTGCTGGCCAAGTTGGCGTTCCTGCTGCATGACCAACGTTTTCAGGCTCTCCTGCACCGCCCCGGGACAGAAAACGAGATCATGACGGCTGTCCGTGAGCTGGAGGAAACCATCATCAGAAAGTAAGAAGTTATTTTCTGCTCTTTTAGTACGATAGAAATAATTTCATGAATGTACTTATCCCGTTTATTGGGGCCGGCATAAAATAACTTCGTTTACGTACGTATCCTGTTTATCAGGGCCAGGAGGTGAGTGCATCATGGTGCAGGAGTTGGCGTCCGCAGGTACACTGATTTTCGCCGCGACATTGCTGGCCGCCCTCTCCGGTGTTCCGTTGCTGGTGCCCAGGCTTCTGAGTGCTTCCCGTGGTCAACTGCTGTCGATTGTACTCATGCTGGCGGCTTCAGGTGTTGGCCTGAGCGGTGCTGCCCTGGCACTGGTTACCGGCCGTTCTGAAGTCTATCAATGTGCCTGGACGCTCCCGTTCGGCCCGGCCGGGTTTGGCGTCGATCCCCTTTCAGCCTGGTTCCTGATTCCCATCTTTCTGATCACCGGCTGTGCTGCACTGTATGCCCGTACCTACTGGCATGCCGACCAATATCCCCACAACGTCCGCAAGATGACCTTCTTTTTCGGATTGATGGCCGCCGGCATGAGCGCGGTAGTCCTTGCACGTGACGGCATTTCCTTCCTGTTTGCCTGGGAGATCATGGCGCTGGCCGCTTACTTTCTGGTGTCAACTGAAGATGAAAAGCCTGAGGTCAACGAAGCCGGCACGCTCTACATGATTACCACTCACATCGGGACACTCGGTCTGTTTGCCCTCTTTCCACTCCTGAACCTGATGACCGGTTCCTGGTTTTTCCCGACCGCCGGTTCACTGGCCGCTACCTCGCCCCTGGCTGCCGCGATTTTTCTGCTTGCCCTGTTCGGTTTCGGCATGAAAGCAGGCATCATGCCGCTTCACATCTGGCTCCCTTCGGCCCATGCCAATGCCCCCAGTCATGTGTCAGCCGTCATGTCCGGCGTGATCCTCAAAGTCGGGGTGTACGGGGTGATCAGAACGCTTTCCTTCTTTGACACCATACCGCTCTGGTGGGGGTGCACCGTATTGACTCTGGGGGTTGTCTCCGGCGTGGTTGGTGTCGCCTTTGCCATTGGACAACACGACCTGAAGCGGCTTCTTGCCTATCACAGTATCGAAAATATCGGTATCATCTTCATGGGACTCGGTGTGGCTCTGGTCGGGCAGTCGGTCGGTTCTCCGGCCATGATGCTGCTCGGTATGTGCGGGGCCCTGCTGCATGTCCTCAACCACTCACTGTTCAAGGCGCTGCTCTTTCTCGGTGCCGGTTCGGTCATTCATGCCACCGGCACCCGGGAAATCGATCTGATGGGGGGAGCGTCCCGGCGTCTTCCTTATACGGCCCTGTTATTCGGGGTCGGTGCCGTGGCGATCTGCGGCCTGCCTCCGCTCAATGGTTTTGTCAGTGAACTGCTGATCTACCTCGGTTTTTTTCAGGGAATCCAGGGGGCAGGGGCGGCTGCAGCTGCAACGGCTCTCGCCGCTCCGGCGCTTGCCCTGATCGGGGGGCTGGCGGTGGCCTGCTTTGTCAAGGTATACGGCATCGTATTTCTGGGGGTGCCACGTACAGAAAAGCATGAGGCACGGCATGAAGCCGGGTGGCAGATGCTGGCACCGATGCTGCTGCTGGCGGCGCTCTGCATAGCCATCGGTCTGGCTCCCACTCTGGTTGCCGACTTGTTGGGGCGCACCACTCCGACGGTTCTGCCACTGCTTGCTAGTATGGCGGGGCCCCCATTGCAGGAGCTGGTCCCATTGACGATGATAACGCTTTCGGGAGTGGCGCTCCTTGCACTGATTGCTGTCTGTGCTCTCTGGTACCGGCGCCGGGTGGCGTTGGCTCCCCGCAGCGAAACCGTTACCTGGGGGTGCGGCTATCAGCGGCCTGCACCCCGGATACAGTACAGTGCTTCATCATTCGCCGAACTGCTGACATCGCTTTTTGCGTTCGTGCTCAAGACTCGAAATCACCTGCCGGGCAAAATGACGGGCCTTTTCCCCGGTCGCTCACGTTTTTACAGCCATGTTCCGGAAGCGATGCTGGAGATGGTGTATATTCCGGCGCTGAAGCGCCTGTACCAGCGTTTTTCCGGCGTCCGCAGGTTGCAGGGCGGCATCTTGCAGCAATATGTGCTTTATTCTCTGCTTACCCTGATTGTACTGCTGGTCGCCAGCTACCAGTAGCTTACCCGAGGAGACCGCGCCATGACCCCGCTCGGCACAATTCATGAGCAACCGATAGCACGCCGCATAAACTGGGTTTTTGATCTGGCCCGGAGATACTCGGCCGAGTTCTGTTCTCCGGAAGCCTTTCTCGCCCGAGAACGCTATCTTGCGCTGCATCCGACCGCCATTGCCGTCATGAAATGCATGGACGGCCGGATCAATATTCCGGTCGCTACCAGAACGCCTCCCGGTATTATGCAGCCGTTCCGTAACCTGGGCGGGATGTTCGATATGGGGTGGCCCCATCTTGGTGAGGTGCTGGCCCAGTATGTCCAACGCATGGTGAAAAGTGGCCGGAGGGTTCTGATCCTGATCACCTACCACTTTTCACGCGGTGATATTCACCGGGGCTGTTCCGGCTTCGGTTGCGATACGGCCGCGGCAATAGCCCATACGCGCCAGATCCAGCGCCAGATGGAAGCAATCTTCGGTGCTGCCCATGACAGCGTCTATCCGCTTATCTGCGGTTTCGAAACTGACGAAGATGCCCTGCTGCTGCACAGTTCCGACGGCCAAATACTGGATCTGTCCGCTGACATACCGGTAGATGAGCTTGAGGCTGCGTTGGCGCAGCGCTTTCATGACATGCCACAAGAAATGCGCTGCGACCTTCTGCCGCTGCTGGCCGGGAATCTTTCCCACATCAAAGGATTACGTCAGGAACGGCGTGCGCTCACCGTTGAGCATCGTGAATGGATGATCTGCCTGGGGCGCGGTTTTGATTTTCTGCATACCCCGAACCTGGCCCTGATCGTCGGACCATATAGTCCGGATCTGGCCGATCCGATCCGTAAGGCAGCGGCAATTATTGAAAATAATATGGCGGCCGGGAGAATCCCCGCCGACGGGTTCCTGCTGCTCGCTTCGGTGCCGTACGATGAAATTGGTGTTGACCGGGCTCGCGCTGTCATGAAATCCCATTTCCTGTCCAAATTTGCTGCCGAAGTGATTGAACGTGAGTTCCCCGATCTGGCCGGGAAAATGATCCGCCACACTGCGGTGCTCGACTGGAATTCACGCAGGATAGAGACGCTGTTTGAGCCAAGCTGAGTGGGCTGTCGGGCGCTCAAAAAGGGGCGCAGGCTCTATCCGAACGAGGCACTGCTGACAAAAGGGGTAGCCGGCCTGGAGGCTGATTCAATAGTACTTGCCCACCAGATTCGTACCATATCCAAGCAGCGCCTGATTATCTGCCTGGGTGAGATTCCGGATGCAAATCTTCAATCCCGGATCAATGATGCGCTGCGTGTTCATCTCAATCTGTGAACATGAAGGACGAATGAAGGGGGACCGGTTTCCACCTCATCCTATCTCTCTTCATCAGAATGGCTGTCAAGAGAACGATTAAGAATGTTGGGCACGTTTCACTTCGCCCAACCTATGGGCCATCAATTAAGTATCGGTAATAACGAATTTATAGTGCACATATTTTTAATGTGCATAAACTAAATATTCCATTTGGGTTACTCACCGGTTCATGCGCGCGCGTGAACCGGTGAGTAACGAGTTGGGCAGGCCAGAGGAAGAGAAATAAAACCGACTGATAGATAGGGAAAAGGTCAATTGTTATGCAAGAAGAGCATCCGGACGATCCGCTGAAGATGCCGCCCCCATATTGGGAGGATAGCGGAGCGTTAGATCAATTTATTCGGTCGATGGAAATGGTAAAGGATCTGCTACCTGCACTTGCAGATGAGATCAATAAAATTGAACCGCTTATTAACGACTACCATGACAGGCGAGACAATTTCGGTGAAGAATATGACCCAGAATACATAGAATTTGGAAAGATCACAGGCGACTTCATGAACTATGAAGCGTCAATTGCTTCGTATGCCGATTTGTGTGTCTTGATGGGAGCAATATCTGTCGAGACTTTGATTAATAAATTCTGTGTCTACAACTTGCATCGTGAAATAGCTGAAACTCTTGAACGACTCACCACTCCAGAAAAATTGATAATTTCATCGGCATTGGTAGGACATCCAGGCGTTAAATCCCGCGCTCCATATGAGGCCGTAAAAGCACTGACAAAATGGCGAAATGCTTTTGCACATGGTCACTGCATCGACCGACCAACTCAATCTATTCATAGAAACCATCTTAGAAAAAATACGAGCGGAATCCGTGGTGCTCACTTTTCCATTAATATACTAACAGAAGCAGTGAATCGCTATCTTTGTATTCATGACTATCTAAATGAAATCACTCAAAACCCGTATGTAGTTGACGTGGACGACTTCGAGGACACAACCAAAATTAGACAAATTTTAGCGGAAATACAGGCGTATAGTTTCAGTGATATAGAATATTTCCCATATTCGCTAGAAAGGCAAAACGAGAACACCGAAGTGGTCAATCAGCCCTTAAAAGTGGAATAATCTGAAAATTCGATACCCAACAAGCCGGTCGGACCGTGACCGGGGGCATAAAGACCGCCCCCGGCAGGTCAACCGGGCACCCCGTTGGCGAGAAAAAGAGAATGACAATACTAAATCGGCTGAAATACGCGTTTGCTATGAATGTGATATTCGTGGGAGTTGGTGTAGTTATCGCCATGATTTTTACTTTGGATATTGGAGAGGTGCTATTTTCTGGAAAGGTATTTTATCCTCTGTTGGCAGTAAGTTTTTTGGTTTCACCACTGCTTGAAAGGCATTTGAAGTTCAAATGAAAATTGAAATAAATCAGGGAGCACCCAAAAGGCGGCTCCCTTGCGTGGAATCAGATAGAGTCACGAATGCTGAGGTATCAGTTTGATCTCCAGTTTGCAGTTGACAGCGGCAGCGTACTTGCGGAGCATCTCCAGAGAGGGAGAATGACGGTGAGAACCGAGCGATGCCTCTACCCTCGCCAACGATGGCTGTGAAACGCCCATTTTAGCCGCCACTTGTTCCTGGGTCATCCCAGCCTGACGCCGCGCCGACAGCAGGGCATCCAGAGCGGCAAACTCATCATCCAAGGCTTCCCAAGCTTTCTTGAAATTGGGGTCTTGAAGCTCATTCTTCAATTTTTTCTTGGGGTGGTACGAAACCGGCTTATAGCTCATGACTTATTACCTCCTTCTGCCGAGTGAGCGCTATATCGAGTTCCCGTTTTGGTGTCTTGTCCGTCTTTTTGATGAAACTGTGAAGAATAACAATCTTTCGTCCGACCATGGTGCAGAAAAATACTCTTCCAATTCCTTCTTCTGCTTTGGCGCGAATTTCAAAAAGGCCATTACCAAGCGCACGTGTATGCGGCATTCCCAGGTTGGGACCGTATTCTTCCATGCGCACAGACAATGCTCGAAATCGAGCACGCAAGCCAACAGGCCAAGCATCAAGCTCTGCTTCGACAGTTTCATTGTAATATGAAAGGCGGTAAACCATGACTCTAATATACCACGAATGTTATAAAAGTAAAGGATTGTAAAATCGAGGACTCAACCATCGACAAGACCCGCCGAAGGCAGGTCTTGTCGATGCCACGTTAGATAGAAGGAGAATTCTATGGCCTACAGACCGCACGCCAATCGAAAGCCGAAACGGTCGTCCGCCGGCGGACCACTCCTGTCATGGCAGATCCCGACCGACCCCGAATCGCGATGGCCGGCCTTTGGCGCGGCCGTTGTGGTCATTGCTGGCCAGGCATGGGTGGCCGTAAGCCTCTCGCTCAGTCCTGTCTGGCTATTCCCGGCCATCTCTGCGGTTCTTCTGGTTGCCTCAGTGGCTGTCTACCTGCCTCAACGGGCGGAGCCGAGTCAGATCATGCGTGCGCTCGCGGTGAGCCTCGTCGGTATGCTTGTTATCGCAAACGCCGTCAGTCTGGTAGAGCTCGTGCGGAATATTTTTGTTGGGGTAGCGGGGATCACCCCGGTCGGTCTGCTTCTCGTGGGCATTGTTCTGTGGGTCGTCAATATTGCAATATTTGCCTTGGTATACTGGGAATTGGACGGTGACGGACCCGATATGCGCGCCGACGGCTACCGGGACTTCCCTGACCTCGTCTTCCCGCAGCAGCAACCCGACCAACACGGGCTGGCTCCTGCCAATTGGAAGCCGACCTTCCCCGACTATCTGTACGTGTCGCTAACGGCCGCTACCGCTTTCTCGCCGACCGACGCAATGCCATATTCGAAGCGGGTCAAACTTGTTATGGGTATCGAAAGCACCATGTCCTTGGCAATCGTTGCAATGATCGTAGCCCGAGCCATCAATATTGCCCGCGGGTAGAATAAATAGCCTGTAATCGTGGCAGTTTTTAATTGACACGTATACGCTTCAGGTTCAGTATCTGTCCCCGTTGGTAACGTTTTAGCCCGTCTCTTGTTTGACCTGTTCAGACCTAATCACAAGGAGTTCATAATATGCATTCCTTACTGCAGGGAGCCTTTGACCCTGCGCTCGTGGCGCTGGTCGCCGCGCTTGTTATCGGCTGTGCCGGCATCCCCGGCCTGTTCCTTCGAAAACCGGGTCCCGGACAGATCCTGTCGGTTGCAGCGACTGTTCTTGCTGCCATGGCTGGTGTGCCGGCGTCCCTGCAGCTCCTTTTCAGCCAGACAACGACCACCTATTTTCTCGAATGGAGCCTGCCATTCGGTCCCTGCGAGCTTGTCATCGATCCCCTTTCCGCGTTCTTTCTGCTTCCGGTCTTTATTGTCCCCGCCGCTCGCTCACTCTTTGCGATTGGGTACTGGCCGGCGGCCGAACATCGCACTACCGAACGCGGATTGACCTTCTTCTACGGTCTGCTGGCCTCATCGATGGCGATTCTGCTCATGGCCCGTAACGGGGTCTTTTTTATCATGGTGTGGGAAGTTATGGCGCTTTCCGCCTACTTTCTGATCGTTACGGAGCATGAACGGGAAAATGTCCGGCGCGCCGGAATTGTCTACTTGATTGCAACACACACCGGGACGGCGGCTCTGTTTGTCTATTTCTCGCTGCTGGCGGCCCAAACCGGTTCGTTCCTGCTTCCGGCGGCCGGTTCCCTCTCGGCGCTCTCTCCCTACGCCGCGATCATTGCACTGGCGGCTTTTATCGGCTTTGGAGCAAAGGCCGGCATCATGCCGCTCCATATCTGGCTTCCCTCGGCCCATGCCAACGCCCCCAGCCATGTCTCGGCGGTGATGTCGGGCGTCATGCTGAAAATGGGGCTGTACGGCATCTTCCGTACCCTGACATATTTTTACGACCCACCACTGCTCTGGGGGGCGGTGCTGACGGTCTGTGGGATAACTTCGGCACTGCTGGGGATTGCCTTCGCGGTGGCCCAGCGCGATCTGAAACGCCTGCTGGCCTGCAGCAGTATCGAGAATGTCGGCATCATCACCACCGGCCTCGGAGTTGCCCTGCTGGGGGTGTCAAGCCACACGACGGTCCTGGTGTATCTCGGTCTGGCGGGAGCCCTGCTCCATATCCTTAATCACAGCTTTTTCAAGCCGTTACTGTTCCTTGGCTCC
This sequence comes from Deltaproteobacteria bacterium, assembly GCA_021781535.1. Taxonomy (GTDB): domain Bacteria; phylum Desulfobacterota; class Desulfuromonadia; order Geobacterales; family Pseudopelobacteraceae; genus JACRCG01. Next base: position 25,205 of record JAJXWO010000017.1, read on the forward strand.
GGGGCCATTATCCATGCCGCCGGAACGCGTGAAATGAACCTGATGGGGGGCCTCGGCAAAGGTATGCCCCGCGTGGGCTTTCTCTTTCTGGTCGGATCGGTTTCTATCTGCGGCATCCCTCCCCTGAACGGCTTTGTCAGCGAATTCCTTCTGTATCTCGGTTTCTTTTCGCAGCTCAAGGCTGGCAGTCTGGTCTATCTGGCGCTACTGGCCCCGTTGCTGGCACTGGTCGGCGGATTGGCCGTAGTCGCCTTTACCAAGTTGTACGGCTCGGTCTTTCTCGGCACTCCGCGCAGCTCCGAAGCGGTTCATCCGCACGAAGCGGGGGTGACGATGCTGGTGCCGATGGCTTTTTTCGCCCTGCTCTGTCTGTTGATCGGGGCGGTTCCGCAGCTGGCGCTGCGTCTGGTTTCTCCCGCCATCCTATCATCCTATCCACAAACGGCTTTAGCGGCTTTTCCTGCAGAGTATGGCGCCATCATAAGCAGGCTCTCGCTGGCTGGAATTCTGCTGCTGTCGGCTGCCGTTATCGTGACGCTCCTCTGGAGATGGCGGCTTGGTAAAGCTCCGGCAGCCTCCGCTCCAACGTGGGGATGCGGCTATCAGCGCGGTACATCCCGGATACAGTATGGTGCTACATCGTTTTCCGAACTTGCCGCTTCGGTCTTCAATGGTATTATGCGCCAGCGGGTCGAGCGCCCGAAGTTGACCGGGCTTTTTCCCCGAGAATCACGCTGCAGTGACGTCCCGACTGAAACGCTTCTTGATCGGGTCATTAGGCCACTCTTTTCCATGGCCGGGATGTTGTTCTCTTTTCTGCATCGGTTGCAGCATGGCTTGATGCAGGTATATATGCTCTATATCTTTGCCACTCTTTTTATTTTGATGCTGTGGGCGCACTGACGTCTGCTCAGCAAATTATCGCACGTATCCTGTTATCAGGCTTGGGAGCTACCATGATGAACGGTATCATCCATATTTTTCTGGCCATCGTGATGCCGCCGCTGCTGTTGGGGGTAATAGGTAAAACGAAGGCGGCGTTTGCCGGGAGGGTCGGTGCGCCGTTTTTACAACCGTATCACGATATCATCCGTTTGCTGCAGAAAGGGAGCGTGTTCAGCACGACCACCAGCTGGGTTTTTCGTGCCGGACCGATTGTCGCGCTGGCAACGGCCGCAGTCGCCGCACTGCTGATTCCGTTTGGCGCACATCCGTCGCCGATCTCTTTTGATGGCGACATGATCCTGTACGCCTATCTGTTTGCGCTGGGACGCTTCTTTACGATGGTCGCCGCTCTGGACACCGGGTCAAGTTTTGAAGGAATGGGATCGGCCCGCGAAGCGACGTATTCCTGTCTGGCCGAGCCGACGCTCTTTTTTGCGTTGATTACACTGTCCAAGTTGGCCGGGTCATATTCCCTGTCGGGGATGCTGGTCAATATCAGCTTCGGCGTATGGCTGAACAACGGGGCTGCGCTGCTGCTTCTCGTCGGCGGAATGTTCATCGTCCTGCTGGCAGAAAACTGCCGCATCCCGTTTGACGACCCCACCACACATCTTGAACTGACCATGATCCATGAGGTGATGGTACTTGACCACAGCGGCCCGGCTCTGGCGATAATTCACTACGCCGCAGCGCTCAAGCTGTTTGTGCTCGGGGCGTTTTTTGTCCACCTGGCACTTCCCTATGCGACCGGCAATCCTGCGCTTGACTGGGGGCTCTTCATCATCTCCATGCTGGAATTGGCTGTTGTCATCGGAGTAGTCGAGTCGGCCATGGCCCGTCTCCGCCTCATTCGTGTTCCACAACTGCTGGTTGCTGCTGCCATACTGGCAGCGTTCTCTACTCTGCTTGTCATCAGGTGATGCAATGATTGCTCTGGCCGATCAACTTCTTGTTCTGGTGCTGCTGATTAACTTCGTCTCGCTCGGCACCAGCCGTCTGATCTTTTCCATCCGTGCAGTAGCGGTTCAAGGGGTTATCCTGGGGATTCTCCCGGGGATGATTCATCCGTTCACCTGGCACCTGGTCGGGATTACAGTCGTAAATATCACGGTCAAGGGGTTTGTGATTCCCTTCATGCTGGTCCGGGCTGTCCGTTCCGCGGAGATCAAACGTGAGGTGGAGCCGTTTCTGGGGTATGTCCCCACGCTGCTGCTCGGGGCGGTCTTCACGGCTCTTTCGTTCGGCTTTGCCGGCAAGTTGCCGATGCTGCAGGAACACCAGAATTTCATGTTCGTCCCGGCGTCGATTGCCACGCTGATGACCGGCTTTCTGATTTTAACGACTCGCCGCAAGGCAATTTCGCAAGTGATCGGGTATCTTATCCTTGAGAACGGCATTTTTATCTTCGGCCTGCTGCTGGCGGAGGCGATGCCGATCATGGTTGAAGCGGGAGCGCTGCTCGACCTCCTGGTCGGCACCTTCGTGATGGGGATTGTTATCAACCAGATCAGCCGTGAGTTCTCCTCGCTGGATACCTCGCGCTTGACCTCCCTGAAAGAGGAGTAGTCCCATGTTTGCTGCCCTGATCATACTCCCGCTCATCGGAGCCGCCGTAACCTGGCTGATTCCGTTTGACCGGATGCGCCCCAAGATCCTGGCGCTCTTTGCTTTTGCGCATTTTGGCATCACAATCAGGATGTTGATCGTCACCCCTCCCGAATCTCCGGGTGGCTGGTTCCATCTGGATGCGCTCGGAAAAATTGTGCTGTTAAGCACCAGCGTTCTTTTTCTGACCTGCGCCGTGTACTCGATCGGCTACCTGTATTATCGTCGTGAACGTTCCAATCGCATGCTCTGCGTATGGCTGCTGGTCTGCCTGTCGGCAGCCTCGATGGTTACCATTACCCACCATCTGGGACTGATGTGGGTGGCGCTTGAAACCACGACCATATCCATGGCCCCGCTGATATACTTCAACCGCAATGCCCGCTCTATCGAGGCGACCTGGAAATACCTGCTGATCTGCTCGGTCGGGGTTGCCCTGGCTTTGATCGGCCTCTACTTTCTGGCATACGCCACGATTGTCGCCAGGGTTGAACCGTCGCTGCTGCTGGATGATCTCATCCGGGATGCGGGTAAACTCTCCTCCGGCTGGGTTCATGCCGCCTTTGTCTTCCTGTTGGTCGGTTTCGGCACAAAGATGGGGCTGGCGCCGCTCCATACCTGGAAGCCGGATTCCTATGGGGAGGCTCCCGGTCTGGTTGGCGCCCTGCTGGCCGGCGGGTTGGTCAATCTGGCTTTTCTGGCCCTGGTGCGTGTCTATCAGGTCTGTATCGCTACCAAGGAAATCGCTTTTTTTCAGAATGCACTCGTTGTCATGGGGCTCGTTTCAATGGTTTTTGCCGCTATATTCATGGCGCGCCAGACCGATTTCAAACGGATGCTGGCGTACTCCAGCGTTGAACATGTCGGCATCATGGCGGTGGCACTTGGCCTGGGCGGTACGGCGATCTTCGGCGCGCTGTTCCATGTTCTTGCCAACGGCCTGACTAAAGGAGTGCTGTTTCTCTCTTCCGGCAATATTCACCGCTCTTACAACAGCAAGAATACCGATCATGTGCGGGGTGCCTTGCGCCGTCTTCCCTGGTCGGGGGGTCTCTTTATGGCCGGATTCATCGCGATCACCGGTTCGCCGCCTTTTGCACCTTTCATCAGCGAATTTACCATTATCAGCAGCGCTTTTATTCAAGGGCGGATGCTGGTTGGCGCTATCTTTCTGGTTGCGCTGACGTTTATTTTTATCGGCATGGCGTTAACTGTTCTGCCGATGCTCATGGGTGACGTTCCCCCGGAGAGCGAGACAACATCCTATCGTGATACGATCTGGACCGTCGGTCCGCCACTGGCCCTTCTGCTGGTGGTGTTCCTGCTGGGAGTGTGGATACCCGGCCCGTTGATGACCCTGCTGCGCGACGGATCGGCACTTCTGGAGGTGCCCCGATGAGCTACGGCATGAAAACGTTTTATAACGGCACTTCGTTCCCCCGTAGTGAGATCCCGGTGCCGGATAACGACACCTTTTTCCAAGGGGTTATGGATGCTATCTCGGCAGGCTGGCGGGTGTGCACTTATTTCGGCGTTCCGACTGCTGCCGGTGCAATGCTGTATTGCGTCATGTCCTCCCGGGCCGGGAGCGGCACGCTCGGAATTAGTGCCACGCCGGTCGGGCGTTCCTTTCCGTCACTGGCGACCGCCTGTCCGCAGTTGCACCTGTTTGAACGGGAGATAGCCGAGCAGTGCCTGGTCAGGCCGGAAGGACACCCCTGGTTCAAGCCGGTCCGTTTTCAAAAACCGCTGTGCGAGGGAGAAGGATTCTGGAGCGAGAGCGATGGTGGCGGTCTGCTTCCGGGCGTGATGGATTTCTATCGCGTCGAGGGGGATGAAGTTCACGAAGTTGCGGTCGGTCCGGTACACGCCGGTATCATAGAACCGGGGCACTTTCGCTTTCAGTGTCATGGCGAAGAGGTGTTCCACCTGGAAATTGCACTCGGCTTCCAGCACCGCGGTATCGAACGGGTGCTGATCGGCGGACCGACGCCACGAACCATGCATCTGATGGAAACGATAGCCGGTGATACGACGATCGCCCACGGCCAGGCCTATTGCATGAACATGGAGTCACTCGCGGGGGTATTTGCGTCGCCACGTGCCGAAACGGTGCGTGGAATCGCTCTGGAGCTGGAACGTCTGGCCAATCATACGGGGGATCTCGGCGCCATTTCCGGGGATGTCGGGTATCTGCCGACCGCTTCATTCTGCGGCCGGATACGGGGTGATTTTCTCAATATGACCGCCCTGTTGTGCGGCAGCCGCTTTGGCCGTGGCCTGCTCAGGCCGGGTGGGCTTGGTTATGATTGTGATGCTGCAATTGCGGAGGAGCTGTACAAACGGCTACAGGCTGCACGGGAAGATCTTGCCGGCGCAGTTAAGCTCCTCTGGGATTCCCCTTCGGTTATGGCACGTCTGGAAGAAACCGGCACGGTTACGAAAGAGGACGCCCGCCAGATCGGCCTCGTTGGTCCCCCAGCCCGTGCGTGCGGCCTGAATCGTGATGTCCGGCGGGATCATCCTTTCGGGATATTCCGGATGAGCCAGATACCGGTCATTACCACAACCACGTGCGACGTTGCTGCCCGCACGCTGCTTCGCTGGCTCGAGGCGGAGCGCTCTCTCGATTTTATCGCTGAACAGATCCGTCATCTGCCGCGCGGCGGCTATCGAACGGAGATGAAACCGATTGCTGCCGATCGCTGTGCCGTGGCGTTAACCGAGGGGTGGCGCGGTGAAATATGCCATGTCGCACTGACTGACGGGCAAGGGTGCTTTGAACGCTACAAGATCGTAGACCCTTCGTTTCATAACTGGGGCGGGATGGTGCTGGCCCTGCGCAATCAGCAGATTTCTGACTTTCCGCTCTGCAACAAGAGTTTCAACCTGTCGTATTGCGGGTTTGATTTGTAAAATGGAGCCTGTATGCTAAAAGCGATTATGACACGTTTCCGCCAGGGACATCGCACCTTCAAGTATCCCGATGCGCCGCTGCCACTACCTCCCCGTTTTCGGGGCCTGCCGTTGCTGGACGCCTCGCGCTGCGGTGATGATGGGTGTCGCGCCTGTGCCGCCGCCTGTCCCTATGGAGCGCTTTCCGCCTCCGGCCCGCTGGCGCTCGATATGGGCAAATGTCTATTCTGTGCTGACTGCGTTGCCGCGTGCCCTCAAGATGCGCTCGCGTTTTCAACAGATGCCCGGCTTGCAAGCCGGAGCCGTGAAGGGCTGGCGGTGACTGCCGGCGAACAGTATCATCCGGCACAGGCGCTGGAGGGCACGCTGTTGAAGCTTTTCGGACGATCGCTCAAGCTGCGTGAGGTCAGCGCCGGCGGCTGCAACGCCTGTGAGGCGGATACCAACGTCCTCTCTACCATCGGTTGGGACCTGGGGCGTTTCGGCATTCAGTTCGTTGCCAGCCCCCGCCATGCTGACGGTCTCTTTATCACCGGCCCGGTTACTGAAAACATGCGCCTGGCGCTGCTGGACACGCATGCGGCAATTCCTGAACCCAAACTGGTCATCGTCGCCGGCGCCTGCGCGATCAATGGCGGTCCATTCAAGGATCACGCCGAAGTGCATAACGGAGCTGATGGTCTTGTGCCGGTAGATCTCTATATCCCCGGCTGTCCTCCCAGCCCCCTGACGATTCTGGACGGGCTGCTGCGCCTGGTGGGGCGGATCCGGGAATAAACAAACGTGGAATGATGGATGCGGAAACAATTCAATTAAGGAGATGAGTATGGATCAGCAAAAACAGGTTGCCTATCTGCAGGAGTGGAAGGAGCATGAAACATGTGCCGAACAGATGTTGCCGATTATCGGCCGTCTGTACCGTGACCATAATATTATTCTGACCCTGTACGGGCGCACTCTGGTGCATAGCACGGTTATCGATATTTTAAAGGCGCACCGCTTTGCCCGTTTGATTCTGGATTCCGAACTCACCGTCATGGAAACCTATCCGCTGCTGGCGGCAATGGATAAACTTGATCTTGCCCCGGGGCGGGTTGACCTCGGCAAATTGACAATCCAGTATCAAAAAATGGCGGATAAACTTTCAGTTGAGGAATTCATCACGAAGGAACTCGCCAGAATCAACACCGGCCGCAGCGCCGTGCGCGCAGAGCCTCAGGATATTGTACTGTATGGATTCGGACGTATCGGGCGGCTGCTGGCCCGTATCCTGATTGAAAAGTCTGGCAGTGGTGAAAAACTGAGGATCAGGGCGGCCGTCGTGCGCAAGGGGGGGGCGGATGATCTGCTGAAACGGGCCAGTCTGCTGCGCCGCGATTCTGTTCATGGCCAGTTCAACGGCATTATTACAATCGATGAGGAAGAAAATGCCATCATTGCCAACGGCAACATGATCCGGATTATCTACGCCGATGCTCCCGAACATGTCGATTACACCCAATATGGCATTCATGATGCTATCCTTATCGACAATACCGGCAAGTGGCGTGATCGCGAGGGGCTCGGACGGCATCTGCAGGCGCCCGGCATTGCAAAGGTCATTCTGACTGCCCCCGGCAAGGGGGATATTCCCAATATTGTCGCCGGCATCAACAATAGCCTGATTACCGAAGATGAACGGATTTTCTCCGCTGCCAGCTGTACGACCAATGCGGTTGTTCCGGTGATGAAGGCGATCAACGATCGTTTCGGCATTGTTCACGGGCATCTGGAAACCTGCCATTCCTACACCAATGACCAGAACCTGATCGATAACTATCACAAGGCTTCCCGCCGTGGCCGCAGCGCCCCCCTGAACATGGTCATCACGGAAACCGGAGCTGCCAAGGCGGTTGCCAAGGTCATTCCCGAGCTGTCGGGCAAGCTGACAGGAAATGCGATCCGGGTGCCGACCCCGAACGTTTCCCTGGCGATCATGAATCTGGAACTGGCGCATGCTGTTGACGTCGAAACAATCAACAGCTATCTCCGTAATATGTCTCTCGATTCTCCGTTGCAGAACCAGATCGATTTCACCAATTCACCTGAAGTCGTTTCGAGCGATTTTGTCGGTTCACGCCATGCCGGGGTTGTGGATTCATTGGCGACAATCGCCGAGGGGAACCGGTGTGTGCTGTATGTCTGGTATGACAATGAATTTGGCTATAGCTGTCAGGTTGTGCGCATGGTTCAACAGATGGCGGGATTGGAACTTCCGACCCTGCCGAGTTGAACGGCCGGTGCTGTTCTGACCGGTTACCCAGTCCGCCAAGGAGTAGTTACGTATGACGCTGCAGACTAAATCCTCCCGCTCTGCGGGGGGTGATTATAACGCCCATTTTGAACATCTGGCTTCCAGCAGTGGACATGACGACAACCCGCTGATGATTGAATATCGGCTGCTGTATGATGAATACAATACGCTGAAACAACGGGTCGTGCTGCTGGAGAAGGAAAAAGGGGGTCTTATCAGGCAGTTGACCGAGATGGACCGCTCCCTTGATCTGGCAACCAGGGTCGATCCGATGACCGGGTTGGCGAATCGGCGTGATATCATGGAGAAGATGGAGCGGGAATTAAGTCGCTCCGAACGTCACCAGAGAACGTTTTCCGTCATGTTGGTTGATCTGGATAACTTCAGTCAGCTTAACAAGAAATACGGCTACAATGACGGTGACGATGTGCTGGTTGAGGTGGCCCGGGTATTGAAAGGATGCGTCAGGAGCGAGGACGTCTGTGCCCGCTGGGGAGGTGAGGAGTTTCTCTTTCTGCTTACGGAGACGAACATCAAGGGGGCCCTGACTCTTGCCCGCAAGGTACTCGAATCCATATCGATGACGGAATTCAAGGCCAACCGCCCCGGAATCCACATTACCGCAAGCATCGGATTATGTGAATATCAAGCGGGACAGTCAATCCGCGACAATGTTGCCCGTGCCGGCCAGGCACTTCGGCAGGCCAAGGAGGAGGGGAAGAACCGCTTCGTTGTTGCGTCGTGAATTTACTCGGCAGTGTCCCGCCCGAAATGCACCGCCAGCCAGATTGTCTTCTGCGTTGTGTCGGTGTGCTCCACCCGATGGCGGCATCCGGCCGGGATCATCACATGGTCGCCAGGTTTCAGAACCAGAGGGGTGATGTTGTCATCAAAGCGCAGCGTCGCCCCTCCGGAAACCATTAGCACCCACTCATCCCATCCCTGATCATACCACTCACCCGGTGGCGTTACATGTCCAGCAGATACGATACGTTCGATCCGGACCGTCCCTGTTTCAGCCAGAGTCTGAAATAGCTCTTCCTGAAGTACGGGCGGGATGTCGTTGAACAGGTTGTGTGCGTGGGATGCCATTGCTGCCCTCTTGATTACGTGAAATTTCCCTCTGGAGTACTGAAAAGTTTAAACGCGAAAATTGGTGCGGTAATTCACAAACCGGTACCATATTGTACACAATTTAATGCTGGTTTGTTGTTACGTACTTTGCTATAAAACGGTTGCAAAATCAATTTATTAACTCAGCCGTTCCCTGTCGGGACGACTGATGGGGACCACGTCATGTCACCATCTGCCGAGAAACTGAAAAGCGATTGTATCCTTGACGAACTTAAGAGACGGCAGCGTTCTAAAGAGGTAGTCGATGTTGAGGAGGAGCGGGTCAAGGTCGTTATCTTCCGCTGCGGCGTAAACCTGTATGCGTTTTATGGCAGGGATATCAGAGAAATACTCCCTGCGTGCGATATATCCTGGGTCCCCTCTCTTCCTGACTATCTTCCCGGCCTTATCAATGTACGGGGGGATATCGAATCGGTTATTGATATCCGTTATTTTCTGGGGGAGAAGAAGTCCGGTAATGGTGCCAATCCTATTGCGATGGCTGTCCGGGGGGGCTTTCATTCCGGTATTATGATTGATTCAATTGAGGATGTGATTGATATCCCGCTGAGCATGATACATCCACCACTGACGACGTTGAATGGGGCGGTCCGGGACCTGGTGATCGGCGAAATCGAGAATGCCGGCGCTGTAATAACATTGCTGGATATTGAGAAACTGTCAGCCAAAATATTTGTATGAGCGCCAACGAAGACACATGCCTCAACCTGCTCCTGTTTTCTGTCGGGGGAGTTTATTTCGGGATTGATGCTGAGTTGACAGCGGGAATAACCGAATACCGGGGCGAAGAGGCCGAAGACCTGTTCTGGTTTCACGACGTGGTCGGCTACGGCGGCAGTATTCCGCTCTATAGTACGCCGACCATCGTAACGGTCAGGCTGGAAGGCCACCATTCATACCGGGTGATTATCGACAAGATGGAAGCAATTGCGGAGATCTGTTCTGGAGATATCCGGCCATTTCCGCCATTGATGGAGGCGTTTGCCCTGCCCAAGGGGATGTGGGGTATCACCGTGCGGGAGGGGCATATGGTTCTGCTAATGGATTTTACACGGCTCGTGCGATATAAACCGGGTACTGCATAATTTATCGGAGGTAGCAGCTTTATGATAATCGTTCAACCGGCAATCCGTCTTATGAACAGGCTTTCCTACTCACGCAAGATGTTCGTCGCCGCTCTTTTCTTCTGCGTTCCCATCGCCCTGCTCTCCTACTTTCTCATCAACAACATACTGGAACAGATGGAATTCTCCACCAAGGAACGGTATGGCGTACAATACGATGTACCTCTTGTCAAGCTGCTTGAAGGCGTTCTTGAAGAACGCAATACTGCACTGTCCGGTGGGGGCGGGGCGGGCGGTCGCGCTTCTTCAGAGCGGTTGCTTGCCGGGGTTGACCTCGTCGATGCGCGGCTAGGTGAAACGCTGGCGGTAAAAAAACCGCTACAGGCGCTGAAGCTGAAGCTGGGCCAACTGAACGAGATGCACGGGACGACGGCGCGGCAGACTTTTGAAAGATATAACGCCTTTTCCGCTGAACTATTGGGGCTCATCGTGCTTGTGGCAGACAATTCCAACCTGACCCTCGATCCGGATATTGACAGCTATTACCTCATGGATACGTTCGTTACAAAGCTTCCGCCTCTTGCAGATGCGCTAACGCGCGCCAACCTCATTGCATCGCGTCTCTCAAATCCGTCTGCATCTTCTCTCGGCGACAGAACTGATCTGATTGTACTTGCAGGGCAGATCAGGTCGCTTGTCGATGCAACGAACAAAAATTTCCGGGCGGCCTGTGGAAAGAATGCGGATCTATGCGGCCGTTTGCAGCAGCCATTTCAGGACGTTGAAGCCACTGCCGGGGCGTTTTTGAAGGTTGCAGCCGCTTCAAGAACGGGTGGCGGTGCACTCCCTGCAACTATCACTGCAAAGGCAGCCAACAATGCCACTGGGGCGGTTTTCAGAGCCCATGAAGCCGTGTCCCGGGAACTGGACGGTCTGCTCGCTACTCGTATTGCCGGGTTCCGGGCACGAATGATATCGTACCTGTCCATTTCTTTCATTGCATTTCTTCTCGGTATTTATCTGAACATTGGCTGCTTTCTTTCTGTAAGCAGAGGGATCGTTTCGGTCAAGGAGGTTTCCGTCAAGGTGGCAGACGGCGACCTGACTGCCGAGGCGCCGGTGCTCTCCCAGGACGAACTGGGCGATATGGCACGAATGTTCAACACCATGACAGGAAGCCTGCGTCATATAATTGTTACGCTATCTGATGTGGCCGGTGGAGTGCATTCCTGTGCCGGAAAACTCTCCGAGAGTGTTGACCAGCAATCCGGTTTTTCTACCCAACTGTCCAGCTCTGTGGTGGAAATTTCATCTACCATGGAGGAGTTTTCTTCCACGGCGAGCCAGATAGCCCAGCATAGCCAAAGAGTTGTTGAAAGAGCCGACAAAACTTTGGAAGATTCAAAGTTAGGAGCCGCCGAGGTTGAAAATCTCAGCTTCAAGGTCAACGACCTGAGCCAAAACCTGCAGGAAAATCTGAATGAGATCGTTCAGTTGGGCAGGAAATCAAAAGAAATCAACAAGGTTATGGAAATTATCAACAATATTGCCAACCAGACCAAGCTGATTGCATTCAATGCCGCGCTTGAGGCCGCCAGTGCCGGTGAGGCAGGAAAGCGGTTTGGCGTTGTTGCGGTCGAGATCAGGCGTCTGGCCGACAGTGTGGTGGAGTCGACCTCTGAGATCGAGGGTAAAATTACCGAAATTCTTGATTCGGTGAACCGGTTGGTCATGTCTTCTGAAAAGAGTTTTCAACTGATTCAGGAAGGGCAGGAATATGCTGCCCATACGGTATCGATGCTGATAGAAAGTGTGGATGGCATAGAGGAAACTACCAACGCCGCCCGCCAGATATCTCTCTCCACTCAGCAGCAACAGATCGCCAGCAGCCAGGTGGTCCTGGCGCTTAAGGATATTGAACAGGGAGTTCGCTTTGCAACCGATTCGATCCATCAGACAAACAATGTGACCGATGAACTGCTGGAGCTATCCGAGAAGATGAGTGAACTGGTCATGACGTTCAAGATCGGCAAAGAGAATGACAGGCCGGGAATCCCGGCAGCAGTTGAAAACTGTTAACCGATGATAAAACCGGAAAAAATCATTCGGGTGCTGCTGGTAGATGACAGCAGAATGGTACGCGATATGATCCGTGCCATTCTGGAGTCCGAGCCCGGCATTGTTGTTGTTGGTGAGGCGTCGAATGGTGCAGAGGCGATCACCAAGGTTGTCTCGCTCAAGCCGGATATCGTGACCATGGATATTGAAATGCCCGTTATGGGTGGGTTAGAGGCCATTGAAAAGATCATTGCCGTACATCCCGTACCAATACTGGTAGTCACTGCCCTGACTGGAGTTCGTACCGCCTTTGCAGCGGTATCCAAAGGCGCTCTGGATGTTATTGAAAAACCGGACATCGACCCGGATAATGTGCGGAATCTTGTACAAAAGATCCGGATTCTGTCGAGAGTGAATGTTTCTACCCACCTGCTGGCCATGAGAGGACAGACGGGCATATCAGCTGCAAGCAGGGCGGCAATACCGAACGGTTGTTCAACCGGGGGCGTCGTTGCCATCGCTGCCTCAACCGGGGGGCCGCAGGCAATTAATGCCATTTTGTCGCAGCTGCCCGCCAATTTCCCCGTCCCGATTGTCATAGCCCAGCATATGGCAGAGGGGTTTACCAAAGGGATGGTGGATTGGCTGAATACGGGAACGCCACTTAACGTACGGGAGGCGGAGGATGGTGACCATCTTGCCGCAGGATGCGTGTACATTAACCCGGCAGAACATTCGATGGTGATTACCGGGCAGGGTATGGTTGTCCTCGGCGCAGGCGATGCCCGTCAGATTTATCATCCTTCCTGTAATACACTCCTCTCTTCAATTGCTTCGGCATACCGAACAACGGCAATCGGTCTTATTTTGAGCGGCATGGGGGACGACGGCGTTTCCGGCATGGAGGCAATCCGGAAGGCCGGAGGTGCCACCATGGCCCAGGATGCCACAAGTTCCGTGATCTTCGGCATGAACCGGCTGGCGGTGGAACGTGGCTGCATCGACAGGGTGCTGCCACTCGCGGAGATCCCTGGTGGGCTGATTCAACTGGCCGGAGCCAGATGATGATGAAAACGGAATGCCCGGAATGACGAGCGGAGATATGAACCTTGCCCCTTTCAAAGAGCTGCTGTTGCGCACGTGCGGGCACAGCTTTGAAAAGGACCGGGAACAGACACTTTTGGCCGGAATGATTCGCCGGATGGAGGTGACGGGTATTGATGAGCACGATGTCTATCTTGCCCTGTTGTTGCGCGATAGCGATGAGCTGCTCCGGCTGACCGAATTGATTACCGTCAATGAGACGTATTTTTTCCGTGAACCGGATCATCTGAACATGATGGTCGATTCTTTGGTGCCGGAGTTCATGGCAACCCGCAACCAGAAGCCGATCAGAATTGTCAGTGCCGGTTGTTCCACTGGCGAGGAGCCGTATTCAATAGCCATCATGCTTCGGGAGCGGTTTGGAGCCGCGAGCGAGCGGCTGTTTGACATCATCGGCGTGGACATTGATTCTACCGTTATCGCCTCGGCACAGCGGGGTACATACGGAAAGAACTCGTTTCGTGGCATGAACCAGTCCCTTCTTGAACGTTATTTCGAGCCGTGTGGACCAGGCAGGTTTCAAGTCAGGGATTTTGTCAGAAAACAGGTCGGGTTCGAGGTAGTAAACCTGCTGGGTGCGTCCTATCCCGACCTGATGCGGCAGCCGGATATTATCTTGTACAGGAACGTCTCCATCTACTTTCCCGGCCACGTGCAGCGGGAAATTTTCGGCAAACTGGCGGAACTTCTCGCCGATGGTGGCGGGTTACTCGTTGGTGCTGCGGAAACAATCCAGCACAACGTTGGAATTCTTTCCCTCGTAAAACGTGATTCGCTCTTTTATTATCGTAAGACGCCACCGCTTGTTTTTGAAGAGCGCCGGACTTTAAGTCGTTTTTCTTCAGTGGCGGAACGGCCACAGGTCAGGACTCCGCGGACGGTTCCCGATTTTGCTGCGACAACTCGTCAAATCCGGCCGGTGGAGAAGCATGGGTGTGAACAACCCCGTACGCAACTGTACCCGCCACCGATGATCGATGCCAAAGTGCGTTTTGATGAAGCAATCACGCTGGCTCACAACAAACAGTATGATAAAGCCCTTGATATTCTCGCAGTCATCATCGCGCAGGACAGTACTTTTGAGAAAGCGTACTGTCTGAAAGGCAGCCTGCTCCTGAATCTGTCGCGTTTCGATGAGGCGCGCATCGTGTGCAATGCTATTCTGGAGCGTGATCCTCTCTGTCTGGAAGCGTACCTCATGCTTGGGATGATCGCGCGCCAGCAAGGAGACAACGATGATGCCATCAGGCGATTCAGGGAGGCGATCTACCTGGACTCATCCTGCTGGCTGGCTCATTTTTATACCGCGGAAATACTGTTCGCCCAACGGGACGAAAAAAGGGCGCGCAGTTGCTATGAAGCGGCAGTCCGGACCCTGGAGAAAGGTTCTCTTCAGAAACATGGGCAGGATTTTTTCCCGCTTTCATTTAATGCGGAACAATTCATCGTTATCTGTCGACATAAATTGTCACTGCTAGCCCCCGCTAAGGGATAAGCGCGTTCGCACTATTATTTTCTGAGTAACATGCAGAAATAATGTCTGAACCGCGAAAAGGGGAACGGATACTACATGGCATTCGATTACTCGAAATTTCTGGCACGTTTTGTCGAAGAGGCACGTGAGCATTGTTCCCGGATGAGCGATGGACTGCTTAATCTGGAACAGTCGCCTGGTGATGCCGAGATAATAAACGGTCTGTTCCGGTCGGCCCACACCATCAAAGGCTCCTCTCGCATGATGAAGCTTTCCGGTGTTACCGAGCTTGCCCATAAAATGGAAGATGTCCTTGATGCGGTCCGCGGGGGGAAAATCCTGTTGGCTGCTTCTGTCTCCGAGTCACTTTTCCGGGGAGTGGATGCATTGTCGGATCTGCTGGACCGGATAACTGCAGGTGAAACACCGGTAGCGGCCCCCGAAGCTCTTTGCGATGAGCTTGGCCGCGCCGCTCTGCCATCGGGTTCGGAGACTGCGCCGGAGTCTCCGGCTGAATCGGACCCGGCTGCTGCCATCGTCGAAACGATCCCCTTGTCGCCATCCGTTGGACAGACAATTGCCGTTCCGGCTGCCGCTGTACCTGTTGAACCGGCCTCACCACCCCAAACCGCCAAAAAGCGCCCGGTAGAATATCTCAGGGTTGATGCCGCCAAACTTGATGATCTGATCAGGCTCATGGGAGAGATTGTCTCCGAGCATGGCAGATTCAGGAGGCAAATCGGCAGGCTCGGTGATATCGAACGGTCAGCTGCCCGGCATTTGAAGGCCGTTGCCGGACAGCTTCATGCCGGTGGCAATGAGCACGAACAGTTGGTCGAGGCCGGTGCCGCCGTGCAGCTTTCCCTGCGCCAGTCGGTGCGAGCCATGTACGACGCATCCCTGCTGCAGGAACACCTCGTCGGTGATTTGCAGGAAACGTCGCTCAGGATGCGCATGCAGCCGCTTTCAACCGTTTTTGACCCACTCCGCCGCACGGTTCGTGACCTTGCCCATGAGCAGGGCAAAGATATTGATTTTGTTGTTGACGGAGGGGATACCGAACTGGACAGGAAGATTATCGATCGTATCGGTGATTCTCTCATGCATATGATCCGTAATTCACTGGATCATGGATTGGAAAACGCTGAAGAACGGGTCGCGGCCGGAAAACCACCCAAGGGAACCATCAATCTCTCCGCATTTTACGATAGCGGTTGTGTTACTATTTCCTTGAGCGATGATGGCAAAGGGTTGTCCGTTGACAAAATCCGCGAAAAGGCGCTTGCAAGGCGGCTATTTGAGGCCGATGCGCTCACCGGTATGTCCCGGGCGGAAATCACCGACCTGATCTTCATGCCCGGTTTTAGCACCAGCCCGATCATTACCGACATTTCCGGCCGCGGTGTGGGCATGGATGTTGTCAGAAAAAGTATCGTCGATGAGCTCAAAGGAACCATCATTATCGATTCCGCGGAGGGGGAAGGAACAACCTTTCTGCTGCGTCTGCCGCTCAACCTGGCGGTGTTCCCGCTGTTCATGCTGTCAACAGGCGGCAAGATATGTGCACTGCCGGCCACCTCACTCGTCGAAATGCTCTCGGTCAAGCGGGAGGATATTATTGAGATTGTCAACAAACGCGCCATCCGTCTGCGGGAACAGATCATTCCGGTCGAGAACCTGGCAACTCTTCTCAGGCTTGCGCCGGAAGTACCTGACGAGACAGGAGAGGCGCTGATCGTTATCATCAGGGATGGAGAAGAAAAACTGGGACTGGAAGTGGACGAAATTATTCGCAGGGAGGAGATGGTGGTAAAGCCGTTGCCCTCCCATCTGAAGAACCTCCGTATGGTTTCGGGCGTCACTATTGGAGAACAGGACAGCATTATCAATGTCCTCCACGTTCCGGAGCTGATCAGGCAAGCGAGGGAAACAGCAGAACCGGGGCGGCAACGCGCCGTTGTCAAGGAAGATCGTGCGGCGACGGTGCTGGTGGTTGATGATTCCATCAATACCCGGGAGATTGAAAAGAGTATCCTCGAAGCCTACGGTTATACCGTGGTCACTGCGGAGGACGGCGAAGAAGCGTTTGAAAGAACGCGCGAAACGCTGTATGACCTTGTCATTACCGATGTGGAGATGCCGAGGCTCGACGGATTCTCTCTGACCAGGCAGCTGCGCGATGATGATCGTTACCGGCACGTACCGATCATTATTGTCACCTCGCTGGAGAAAGATGTAGACAAAAAACGTGGTATTGCGGTCGGGGCTAATGCCTACATCGTCAAAGGGGCATTCGATCAGTCCAATCTGATTGAAACGGTCCGCAGCCTCATTGGATAAGCAGGAGGATCGTATGAGTGAAATACCAACAACAATTCTGGTGGTTGACGATGATGAGTTTACCGCCGAGCTGACCGGGATGGTTCTCGAAGCTGCCGATTACACTGTCGTGATTGCGGTAGGCGGCATGGAAGCCCTGGAAGTTATGGCGCAAGACCCTACGGTCCGCATGGTGGTGTCGGATATGAACATGCCGTTCATAAACGGGATTCAACTTTTCTCGGAATTACGGGAGCAGGGGTATAACCAACCGTTTATACTTCTTACCGGAGATGATGCCGCTCCTCTCAGGGTGGCTCATCCGGATATGGACGCCGTGCTGACGAAGGATGAAGATCTGCAGGAAGCGCTGCCGAATCTTGTGGAATCGCTCCTTTTGCGCGACTGACATGAGCGGCCTGGAAAGAATAAGAAATCATGTTGTTGTATGCTCTGTGAGCGTACATGAAAGGGTTTGACCATGCCTGACAAACCAAAACTGGCTGTTTATTGGGCTGCGTCGTGCGGCGGGTGTGAAATTGCCATTGTCAACCTGCACGAGAAAATCCTGGATGTGGATGCGGCGCTGGATTTCATGTTCTGCCCCTGTCTGCTTGACACCAAGAAGAAAGACCTTGAGGCGCTCCCGGACCGGGCCATAGCCATAACTCTCTTCAACGGCGCCCTCCGCACCGGGGAGAATATTGAAATTGCCCGCCTGCTGCGAAGGAAATCACAAATCCTGGTGGCCTTCGGTTCGTGCGCCAAAGGGGGGTGTATCCCGGCCTTGGCCAACTTCACCACGAAAGACGAACTTCTCAATACCATCTATATTGACAATCCCTCGGTTGATAACCCTGCATCGATCATTCCCTCCGGCACGACCGGTTTTCCCGAGGGGGATATGTCCCTGACGCCGCTGCTGGAGCGTGTGAAGCATCTGGCTCAGGAGGTGGAGGTTGATTATTATATCCCCGGCTGCCCCCCCGAGTCGCACCAAATCTGGAATGTGATTTCGGCGATCCTGGCAGGCGATCTGCCTCCCAAGGGGAGCACAATCGGCTGCGGCACTCTGACCGTCTGTGACGACTGCGCCCGGACAAAAGAGGAAAAGCGCATTACCGCCTTCCGCCGCAATTACGAATTTTATCCTGATCCCGAAGCCTGCCTGCTTGAACAGGGGCTGCTCTGTATGGGAATTGCTACCAGAAGCGGCTGCGGTGCCCCCTGTACCAAGGCCAACATGCCCTGCAGCGGTTGTTACGGCGCACCGGAGGGGATCAGCGACCAAGGGGCAAAGATGGTGGCGGCGCTTGGTTCGGTCATGGACATCGGTGACACTACCGGTCTTTCGGAAGAGGCAATTGCCGCCCGGGTGGACGACTTTCTGAAAACGATTCCCGACTATGCCGGCCTGTTTTACAAATACACCCTGGCCAGTTCAATACTGGGCGGTCGCGTGGGGAGGAACTGATGGCGCGTATTGCGATTGACCCGATCACCCGTCTTGAAGGGCACGGCCGGATAGACATCTTCCTGAACGATCAGGGCACGGTGGAGAACACGTACTTCCAGATCCCGGAACTGCGCGGCTTCGAGCAGTTCTGTGTCGGGCGCATGGCTGAGGAGATGCCGGTCATCACCAACCGCATCTGCGGAGTCTGCCCGGAGGCGCACCATCTGGCAGCAACCAAGGCGCTTGACCGAGTCTTTGGCGCCGAGCCGACTCCCGTGGCAAAAAAGCTGCGCGAGATCCTCTATATGGCATTTTTTGTCACCGATCATACGACTCATTTTTATGCTCTCGGTGGGCCGGATTTTATCGTCGGGCCGGATGCTCCCCCCTCGGAGCGTAACATCCTGGGGGTGGCCCGCACGGTTGGTCTCGATGTTGCCGGCGAGGTGATCGCCTGCCGCAAGCGCAACCACGAGATCATCACCTTTCTGGGGGGGAAGTCGATTCATCCGGTGGCCGGTGTCCCCGGCGGCTGGAGCCGCGCCATTACTGCGGAGGAGAGAGCGCAGATTGAAGATACGGCGCGCAAAAATATCGAGTTTGCCCGCTTCTCCCTCTCCCTCTTCGAAAAGATCGTGCTGAAAAACCCGGTTTACCTGGAGATGGTGACTTCGGACATCTATCTGCACCGCACCTATTCGATGGGGACCGTGGATGCGAACAATCAGACCAACTTCTACGACGGTATGATCCGGGTAGTGGATCAGGAAGGGAACGAGTTTGTCAAATACCACCCGTCGGACTATCGCGAGCATATTGCCGAGCGGGTGGAAGCGTGGACCTACCTGAAATATCCCTATCTGAAAAAGGTCGGGTGGAAGGGACTCACCGACGGAATCGGTAGCGGCGTTTATACCGCGACACCGCTGTCGCGGCTGAATGTTTCCGAAGGACTGGCGACGCCGCTGGCCAATGCCGAGTACCAGCGGATGTATGAAGCCTTCGGCTGCAATAAAATTACGGCGGCACGCTACGAGCCAATCCATCACCGCCTTGCCACTCACTGGGCGCGGTTGATCGAACTGCTCTACGCCTCGGAACGGATGCTGGAACTGGCGCTCGATCCTGAAATCACGTCACCGGAAACCCGCAACATTCCCGATCCGGCCCTGTTCACCGGTGAGGGGATCGGTTCGGTCGAGGCTCCTCGCGGAACATTGACCCACCATTTTGTCACCGATGAACGGGGGGTGCTGACGAAGGTTAATATGATCGTCGGCACCACCAACAACTACGCTGCCATATCCATGTCGATCAAGCGTGCTGCGGAGAGGCTTATCACCAGCAACGCCCCGGATGAAGCGATCCTCAACCGGGTGGAGATGGCCTTTCGTTTGTACGATCCCTGCCTCTCCTGTGCAACCCATTTTCTCCCCGGCAAGATGCCGCTGACGGTCTCGATACGTGACAGTCAGGGCGGACTTCTGCGGGAGATGCGGAGGAAGGGATGAAATCGTGCTTTGATGGGGGAACCGTCATCATCGGGATGGGGAATCCGCAGCTCTCCGATGACGGTGTCGGGCTTGCCGTGGCCGTGGCCGTGGCGGAACTCCTGAAGCAGCGCATGACGCTGACCGTGACCGAGTTGAACACCGGGGGGATCCGGCTGATGGAGGCGATGGCCGGTTTCAGGCGGGCGGTGGTTGTCGATGCGATGCGGAGCGGCGCGCCTCCCGGCACAATTCAGCGCTTTGACCCGAATGAATTCGTCACCACCAAGAATACGTTTTCGAGCCACGATACCGATTTTGGAACGGCCTATGACCTGGGGAAGATGGCGGGCGTTTCCCTGCCGGAGCAGGTTTCCTTCTGGGTAATCGAGGGCCGTGAGTTTGACCTTTTTGGCGAACGACTTACCGCCGAGGTGGCTGCGGCGGTGCCGGCGGCCGTGGAGCGGATCGTCGCCCAGATCACTGCATGGGAGGGGGGAGCATGAAGATAGGCCTCTATTTTTGCAACTGCGGCAGCAACATCGCCGAAAAGATCAGCTCCGCAGCGGTGGCTGAAGCGGCCGCATCCTTTCCGGACAGCCCCTATGTAAAAATTGTGGATTTTATCTGCTCGGAAGATGGCACGCTGCAGTTTGAGGAAAGCCTGAGGTCGGAACAGCCGGATCGGGTCGTCGTTGCCGCCTGCTCACCACGAGACCATGAGGCGACTTTCCGCCGCTGCCTGACCAATGCCGGAATGAATCCCTACCTGATGCAGATGGTCAATATCCGCGAACAGATCGCCTGGGTGACGGAAGACCCGGCGGTTGCGACCGAAAAAGCGATAGCGGCCATCCGGGGGGCGGTCTGCCGGGTACGGCTGCAGCAACCGTTAGAGAAAAAACTGCTGGAGGTTTGCCCCGATGCGCTCGTGATCGGCGCCGGTCCGGCCGGTATGAAAGCGGCTTTGTCGCTGGCCGAAGCGGGGCGTTCCGTGGTGCTGGTGGAGCGGACGCCGTTTGTCGGCGGACTGCCGGTCCGTTTCGAAGATCTGTTTCCGGCCCTGGAGTGCGCCCCCTGCATGCTGGAACCACTGATGGGGGATCTGCTTCACGGTGACCATGCCGGGAAGATCGAGCTGATGACTATGGCGGAATTGGTTGAGGTGACCGGTTTTTATGGTAATTTTATTGCAAAAATCCGCCGGAAGCCACGCCATGTTTCGCTGCATGAATGCATCGGCTGCGGCGAGTGTGTGGAGGCCTGCCCCGCAACAACAAGGAATGAATTCAACAGTAACGCCAGCGAGCGCAAAGCGATTGATTTCGCTTTTACCGGGGTTCTGCCGAACGCTCCGTTCCTGATGGAGGAAATCTGCATCCGCTCGAAAGGAGAGGAGTGCCGGGCCTGCAAGGATGCCTGCCCCATGGGCGAAGATGTCGTCGCCCTCGATGAGGTTGAAACGACTGTCGAACGCCGAATCGGCTCCATCATTTTGGCCACCGGCGCCGGGCTGTATGATGCCTCCCGGGTGGCGGGTTTGGGGATGGGAACGCAGCCTGATGTGTATGACGCCCTGCAGTTTGAACGGATGCTCTCATCGACCGGGCCGACCGGCGGAGAGATCGTGACCTCGGATGGCACTGCCCCGTCATCGGTGGCGATTATCCATTGCGTCGGGAGCCTGGATGAAGATCATAAACCGTACTGCTCCGGCATCTGCTGCCAGTACGCTTTCAAGTTCAACCATCTGATCACTGCGAAACTTCCGGAGGCATCGATCACCCATTATCACCGTGAACTGGTGGTGCCGGGCAAAGAGGCGCATGCCCTGCTCCGGCACGCCGCCGGGAACAGGAACTCCTCCCTGAAACGATACGGCGGTATCAAGGATCTTGCCGTCACACGTGACAGGAGCGGCAGGCTGCAGGTGAGCGCCAGAGGGGATGTGACTTCTGCGGATATGGTCATTCTCTGCCCGGCGGTGATTCCGGCAGAAGGTGCTGACAGGCTGTCCTCTCTGCTGGATGTCAGTTGCGACCCATTCGGGTTCTTCCAGGAGTTGCACGGACGGTTGGACGCAGCCCAGAGTACCCTCAAGGGGGTCTATCTGGCCGGAGCCTGTCAGGAGCCGATGGATATCCGGAGTGCGATGCTTGAAGGGATGGCCAGCGTCGGCCATACGCTGGCAGGGCTTCAGCCGGGGCGGATGATTGAGATCGATCCTGCCACCGCCGAGGTTGATGAAACCCGGTGCGCCGGCTGTCGCCTCTGTGTGTCTGTCTGCCCTTATCACGCCATAACGTTCGACAGTGAACACCATGCGTCGCATATCAACGCCGTCCTGTGCCGTGGTTGCGGCACCTGTGTGACCGCCTGCCCGGCCGGGGCCATTACCGGCCACCACTTTACCAATGAGCAGATTATGGCCGAGATGGAAGGAGTCCTGAAATGACCGCCGTGGCAGATTTTGAGCCTAAAATCATCGGTTTCCTCTGTAACTGGTGTTCCTATGCCGGGGCTGATAAGGCGGGGGGGATGCAGGAGACGTATCCACCGAATGTCCGTATAATCCGGGTCATGTGCAGTGGCAGAGTCGATCCTCAATTTGTGCTTTCAGCCTTTGAAAAGGGGGCCGACGGTGTTATTATCCTCGCCTGTCACCCCGGAGACTGCCACTACAAAGAGGGGAATTGCCGTGCTCTGCAGCGTCACGGGATGTTGAACTTGATGCTGGAGCAGTTGGGTGTTGAAAAAGAACGGTGTCGGCTGGATTATGTCTCCGCAGGAGAAGGGGAAAAGTTCAGCAGGGTTATCCGCGAGATTGTTGAATCAGTTCGTGCGCTGGGTCCGCTTTTGCTGGCTTCGGACCACAACGCAGAAATTCTATCGACTGAATAAACCACAAGGAGAGATATATTATGGCTGTTTCAGTACTTGATGCCCGAGGTCTCAAATGTCCCCAACCAACACTCAAGATCACCGTTTTATCGGTCAAGATGAAGCCGGGAGATGTTCTTGAAGTCGTCGCCGATTGTCCTACATTTGAAAAAGATGTGCGCGATTGGTGTTCACGTGCAAGAAAAACCCTTTTATGGGTCAGGGATGAAGGAACGGCAAAGAAGGTGCAAATCCAGTTCTGATTGCCATGCTGCTGGCGTAAACTTACCCAAAAGGATCTACTGTCTTGAACACGAAAACAGCCGTCATCGCGGCAAAACTGAAAAAAATCCGCGAGTCCTATATAAAACAGCTTCCCGGGCAACTGGAAACCATTCGGGCGGCCTACTCTGCCTTTGTCCTGGGAGAGCAGGGAAATGCCCCGCTGGAGGATTTGCATCGGCGCATTCATACCATGAAAGGGGCGTCCGCTTCGTTCCGGCTGGGTATATTGAGCTCGATCGCCATGACGGGGGAAAACCTGGCGAAGGAGGCGTTGCGGACGGCGGAGCCTTTGGGCACATCATGGCATCAGAAGATGCAGGAAGTGTTTGACCGCATAGAACACGCAATTTCCTCCATTGATTCTTTGCAGGGCATGGAGTTGCAGATTCAGGAGCTGGCAATAGCCGCCGAGGAAACGACCGAAAGAGAACGGAAGCTCGTGTATCTGTGCGAGGATGACTCATATCAACGCCTGACACTTGCAACGCAGATTGGCTGTTTCGGTTTTGAAGTGCTCTCTTTTGGCGAGCTGGAGCATTTGATCAATGCCGTGCAGAGTGCTCCGCCCGACGTGATCGTTATGGACATGATCTTTCCCGATCGGCCGCTGGGAGGTGCTGAGGTCATGCAAACCATTCAGGCTGGCCGCGAAAATCCGATCCCAACCGTCTTTATTTCATCTCAGGGATCGCTGTCCAACCGTCTGTCGGCCGTGCGTGCCGGGTCCAGTGCCTATTTCGTAAAACCGCTCAACGTGACTGAACTCTGTTCAACCCTCAGTCTGCTTACCTCGGCGGTGAAACCGGAACCGTACCGGGTCATGATTGTGGATGACGAACCGCGACTGGCCGAATATCACGCCTTGATACTTCAAGAAGCGGGAATGAGAACCCTGGCGATAAACGATCCGCTGCAGGTCATGTCACCATTGTTCGAATTCAAGCCGGACCTGATTTTAATGGATATGTATATGCCCGGCTGCAATGGTATGGAGTTGGCAAAGGCTATTCGGCAGATCGGCGCCTATTTCAGTATTCCCATCGTGTACCTTTCCAGCGAAACCGATCTCGAAAAACAGTTTCAGGCCCTGCAGACCGGGGGGGACGCGTTCCTGACCAAACCGATCAAGCCCGAACGGCTGGTCTCCTCGGTCGCAGCTCGTGCCGAGAGGATGAAGATCATCCGTTCGTACATGGTGCGGGACAGCATGACCGGCCTGTTCAACCATACTGCCACCAAGGAACATCTGGATACGACCATTGCCCTTGCTCAGCGGAAGCAGGAAGAAGTCTGTTTTGCCATGATCGATGTCGATAAATTCAAGTTGGTGAACGATACCTATGGCCATCCGATCGGAGACCGGGTTTTGATTGCCCTTGCGCGCCTCATCAGGCAACGGGTGCGTAAAGCGGATACCGTCGGCCGGTTTGGTGGCGAGGAGTTTGCCGTTATTCTTCCAGGTTGCAGTCTCACTGAGGCGGTTGTTCTTCTTAACGAGTTGCGGGAAAGTTTTGCCGCTGTCTGTTTTCAGGCTAAAGATGAAACCTTCTCATGTACCTTCAGTTGCGGTATTGCCGCACTCTCGCTCTATGGAGATGCGACCGCGCTTACCACGGGGGCTGACGAGGCGCTCTATGCTGCCAAGGATGGCGGGCGCAATCTGGTTGTTGCCGCAGGGGGAATTGGCGGAATGAAAAAATAACAGCACTATTTGGTTTGTGGTGAGTTCCGGTGCGGTTTGCAGTGTGGCAGTATTTCGGGGGCGTACGTATACTTACCTCTTTGCGCTGGCGGCCAGCATTTCGGTCGCATGCGCCAGGGCGGATTGGCTTATGGTTGCTCCGGCCAGCATTCGGGCGATTTCGCGGGTACGCTCGTCCTGGCCAAGTTCAAAAATGCGGGTGGATGTCCGTCCACCTTCAACCAGTTTTTCCACCCGCAGCTGCTGATCGGCACAGGCTGCAACTTGCGGCAAATGGGTAATGCAAAGTACCTGTTGGCTGTCAGCGACGTTTTTAAGTTTTCTTCCGACCAATTCAGATGTCGCTCCGCCGATGCCGGTATCGACCTCGTCGAATACCAGCGTCGGGACATCACCCTCCGGCAATACCTGCTTGATCGCCAACATCAATCGGGACAGTTCGCCACCCGATGCGATCCTGCCCAACGGACGTGGGACTTCCCCCGGGTTTGGCGAAAAGAGGAACTCAACCCTTTCAAAACCGTTTGAACGGGGCTCCGTCAGCAGCTCAAGCGCCGGTTCAATGATCGCACCTTTCATGGCCAGCTGGTGCGCCTCACTTTCAAGCGCCTGTTTAAGTTTTCCGGCGGCGTGGATTCTGGTTGCAGTAAGCTCCTCACCCACCAGTTTCAGCGCATCATCGAGAGCGTCACGCTCGGTTTCCAGAGCATGTCTGTTTTGCTCTCCGTCCTGCAGTTGTTCAAGTTCGGCGTCGATTCCTGCCTTGTAGTCAAGTATCTCTTCCACCGTCGGCGCATATTTTTTCTTCAATCTGCCGATCTGGTCGAGCCGGTCGTCAATCTGCTGCAGCGCGACCGGGTCGGACTCAATGCGAGAGGCGTAGTCACGCAGGGTTATTGCGGTGTCTTCCAGCTGCAGATAGGCACCTTCAAGTGATGCGGCCGTCTCCTGCAGCGAGTGGTCGATGGTTGATATTTCAGTTATTGAGGTGGCAATACGCCTGAGCTGTCCTAAAAGTGTTCCGTCACCGCCGTAAAGTCGATCAAATGCTTCACTGCTGACTCCTCCCAGCTTTTCGGCACTTGCCAGAAGCTGGCGTTGCTCCTCGAGATGTTCCTCTTCACCCGGTTTGAGTGCTGCCTTGGCAATTTCTTCCGACTGATATGACAGCAGGTCACGGCGTCGTTCTGCCTCTCGTTCGGCATTTTCAAGCCCCGCCAGAATGGTGCGTACAGACGCCAGTCGGCTGAACAGTTGGCTGAACTTTTGCCGCAGCTCTCCACAGCCGGCAAATTCATCCAGCAGACGCAGGTGATTTTCCGGTTTGAGCAGAGTCTGGGAATCGTGCTGGCCGTAGATATTGATCAGTCGCGGAGCTATGTCAATCAGGAGTGCCAGCGTGGCCATGCCGCCGTTGATGAAGATTCGATTTCTGCCTCCTCGCGACAGGGAACGTTTAATCAGCAGCTCATCGGCAGCATCGAAACCGGCTTCCGTAAGTTGCCGCTTGATATCCGACTGTGCAGAAATATCGAAGAGTGCCTCGACGACCGCCTCCTCCTCGCCGGAACGGATCAGGTCGCTGGAGGCACGATTGCCCATGATCAGTCCGACCGCATCGATAATGATCGATTTCCCGGCACCGGTTTCCCCTGTCAGCACGGTCAGCCCGGCTTTGAAGGCAATGTGCAGGGTGTCAATAATTGCGACATTTTTAATTGTGAGGTCGGTTAACATGCTGAATCAGCGTTCTCCCCATTTCAGTTTGGTGCGTAATATTTCAAAATAGTCACGGCTGCGCGACATAACCAGAGAGGTTGTTTTCAGCGCCTTGCGTACCTCAACCGAGTCCCCCTCCTGTAGTTCGAAGCCAACCTGGCCATCCAGCGTCAGATATACCTTTTCGTCAAATGATGAGGTAACGGTAATAGAGATGATAGATTCATCGGTGACGACAATCGGTCGGTTGGTTAATGTGTGCGGACAGATCGGGGTGATTGCAATGCAGCTCATCAATGGGTGGATAATCGGGCCGCCGGCGGAAAGAGAATAGCCGGTGGAACCGGTCGGGGTTGACACGATCAGGCCGTCCGCCTTGTAGGTGGTCAAAAAATGGCGGTTGACCTTGGTTTCCAGGTCCACGATCCGGGCCAGCGCCCCCTTATTGATAACCATGTCATTCAAGACATGGTGCTTCTCAATTTCCAGTCCTTCCCGGTGGAGGGTTACTTCCAGCATCATCCGATCCGAGACGCGCGGATTTCCTTCCAGACATTTTTCCAGACGGGTGTACAGTTCCTCAACGGTAATCTCCGTCAAAAAACCGAGACTTCCAAGGTTTACCCCAAGGATCGGCACGTCTTTGCCGCTGAAGAGGCGTGCCACCGAGATCAGTGTGCCGTCCCCCCCAAGAACCACCACCAGTTCAGCCTGATCGCGGATCTCTTCTTCCGTTAATGCTTTCGGGTAACCGAGCTGGTGTGTCAGTTCGGATTCGGCCATGGGGGTGCAGCCGCGCTCCTCAAGCCAATTGATCAGGTCGCTGGCAACCCCAAGGCAGCGGGGGTCATGAACCTTGGCAAATATGGCGACATTCTGGATTAGTTGCATGATTGCACCTATTTGAGTTTTCTTATGTTCTTCAGACTCTCTTCCAGTACCAGTTTCTTCCCGTTTACGTCCACCAGTTTCTGGCGCTCTTTGGCGACAATCTCGGCCGGAGCACGGTCCACAAAGGCGGGGCTCTCCAGTTTTTTGGAGAACATCTCTATTTCTTTGTCGATCTTGCCGATCTCTTTCAGCAGGCGTTCTTCTTCGGCGGCGACGTCTACCATCCCCTTGAGCGGAACATATATGTGGACATCGCCGGCCACCTGTATGGAGGCGTCTTCCGGTTTTTCGATTCTGTGGCCGATGGCAAGGTCGGAAACTCTCGCCAGGCTGATGATGGCACTTTCATTGTGCTTCATCAGGAGCCGGCTCGCTTCGCTGTCGCAGGAGAGAATGACCGCGATCTGTTTCGCCGGAGGGACCTCCATCTCGCCGCGGATATTGCGAATCCCGCTGATAACCGCCATCACCTGTTCCATGTCGGCGGCGTCCTGCGGGAAGGAACAGGCATCACGGGGGGCGGGGTAGGGAGCCTGCATGATGGTTGGCGTCGTTTTTGTCCCCGGCAGTGCCTGCCAGATTTCTTCGGTAATAAAGGGCATAAACGGGTGCAGCAGACGGAGCAGGTTTTCGAGCGTGTACCAGAGAACATACTGGGTGGCCAGTTTCCGTTCGGGTGTGCCGTTGTAAATGTCCTGTTTGGACAACTCCAGGTACCAGTCGCAGAATTCGCTCCAGGTGAACTGGTACAGGGTCATGGCACTTTCATTATAGCGGTAGCCGGTCAGCGTCTCATCGACAATTCGTGCTGTTTCATTCAGCCGGTGCAGGATCCATCTGTCCCCTTGGGAAAACTCCAGTGTTTCGTGCTGTACATTGTCAGGGTTAAACCCTTCAAGGTTCATGAGGGTAAAGCGGGCTGCATTCCAGACCTTGTTGCAGAAGTTGCGGTACCCGGCGATGCGCTCTTCGGCCAGCTTGATGTCGCGACCCTGGGCGGCAAAAGCGGCCAGCGTGAAGCGGAATGCATCGGTGCCGTACTGGTCGATGACCGTCAGCGGGTCGATTACGTTTCCTTTTGATTTGGACATCTTGTGCCCCTGGGCATCGCGCACCAGGGCATGGATGTAGACATCCGTGAAAGGGACTTCATTCATGAAATGCAGGCCCATCATCATCATGCGTGCAACCCAGAAAAAGAGGATGTCGAAACCGGTCACCAGGCAGGCGGTCGGGTAGAATGTTTTCAATTCGGCGGTCTGGTCCGGCCACCCCATCGTAGAGAAAGGCCAGAGAGCCGATGAAAACCAGGTGTCCAGCACATCGGTTTCCTGGCGAAGTTCGTCGCTGCCGCACTTTGAGCATGTGGTCGGCGCTTCCATCGCGACGGTTATTTCGCCGCAATGATCGCAGAACCAGGCCGGGATGCGGTGGCCCCACCAGATCTGGCGCGAGATGCACCAGTCGCGGATATTTTCCATCCAGTCGTAATAGGTGTTTTCCCACTGTTTGGGGAGAATGCGGGTTTTCCCGCTCTTTACGGCGTCAAGAGCGCGCTCGGCCAGTGGCGCCACTTTTACATACCATTGCAAGGAAAGATACGGCTCGACCACGGTCTTGCAGCGGTAGCAGCCGCCCACCGACATCGGGTGATCATCAATTTTTTCCATGAGTCCGGCGGCTTCCAGTTCGGCCACAATGCGCGTACGGGCGGCAAAGCGGTCCATTCCCTCATACTGGTGCCCGGCTGCGTTGATGACGCCGGATTCGTCGAGAACGTTGATCTTGTCCAGGCCGTGGCGCAGGCCGACTTCAAAGTCGTTGAAATCGTGGGCCGGGGTAATCTTGACCACGCCGGTGCCGAACTCGCGGTCGACATAGTCATCGGCGACAACCGGAATCTCGCGGTTCACGAGCGGCAGCAGCACCTTTTTTCCAACCAGGTCGCTGTACCGTTCATCTTCAGGATGCACAGCAACGGCAGAATCTCCCAGCATTGTTTCCGGGCGGGTTGTCGCGACAACCACAAAGCGCCCTGGTTCGCCGACTACCGGGTAGCGGATGTACCAGAGATGCCCCTTGTGATCTTCGTGCTCGACCTCGATATCGGAAAGGGCGGTGTGGCAGCGGGGGCACCAGTTGATCAGACGGTTGTCGCGGTAGATCAGGCCGTCTTCGTACAGCTTGACAAAAACGGTACGCACCGCTTTCGAGAGCCCCTCATCCATCGTGAAGCGTTCGCGCTCCCAGTCGCACGATGCCCCAAGCCGTTTCAGCTGGCCGATGATCTGGCCGCCGGACTCCGCCTTCCATTTCCAGACCCGCTCGATAAAGGCTTCGCGCCCCAGATCATGACGGTCCTTCCCTTCGGCGGTCAGCTGCCGTTCGACCACGTTCTGGGTGGCGATTCCTGCATGGTCGGTGCCCGGCATCCAGAGGACATTATACCCCTGCATCCGTTTCCAGCGGCAGAGAATGTCCTGCAGCGTGTTGTTGAGGGCATGCCCCATGTGCAGGGCACCGGTTACGTTCGGGGGAGGGATGACTATGGAGTACGGTTTTTTGTCCGACGTAGCGGCGGCATGAAAATAGCCCTTCGTTTCCCACTCGGAGTACCATCTCTTTTCAACAT
This sequence comes from Deltaproteobacteria bacterium, assembly GCA_021781535.1. GTDB lineage: Bacteria > Desulfobacterota > Desulfuromonadia > Geobacterales > Pseudopelobacteraceae > JACRCG01. The sequence continues at coordinate 55,172 of JAJXWO010000017.1, forward strand.
CATGGGGCTCGTACCCCTTGGCGAGTTCTTTGGTCATTACGCGGTTCCTTTTTATGAAAAATCTGAGCGTAAACATATACTACTGTTGGCTGATTCAGGTCAAGTGTGGTCTTGGAAGAAGTGGAAAACGTTTCAGTAGATAATGAAGGTAAAGCTTGAAAGACAAATCCCCCCCGACTCCCCTTTGCAAAAGTGGGGTGAAAAACAAGTCCCCCTTTTTGAAGGGGGATTTAGGGGGATTTGCTTTTAGAAGGAGCTGACATGATCGAATACAGTCGCAACCTGAAACCGCCGTCTCGTGAGCTTCGCAAAAATATGACCGAGGCCGAACGGGTGCTATGGTCACGGCTGCGCGGAAAACAACTGCTCGATGTCCAGTTTTACCGCCAGAAGCCTCTTGGCCCTTTTATTGCCGATTTCTACTGCCACGCTTGCGCGTTGGTTATTGAGGTCGATGGGGGACAGCATTATGAAGCTGAACATGCCAAGAGAGATGTGGAGCGGGATAAATACCTTGCAGCAGTTGGATTACAGGTCGTGCGTTTCAATAATGTGCAGGTTCTTCAGGAGACGGATGCTGTGGTTGAGGAGATATTGAAGGTGATGCATGAAAGGCAAATCCCCCCTTGCCCCCCTTTAAAAAGTGGGGTAAAGGCGAATTCAAAGTCCGCCATCAGCATGGAGAATTCAGAGATTGATGTGATTTTAAAGTCCCCCTTCAGTAAGGGTGATTTAGGGGAAGTTGCTTTCGATCCAATCCCCATCTCCGCTCTGGAGCACTATGTCTACTGTCCGCGCCAGTGCGCCCTGATTCACGTCGAGCGGGTGTGGGATGAAAACCTGTACACCATGCGGGGCAGGGATGTGCATGAACATGTGCATGACGACTCGTCCCATGAATTGGCGGGGGTGCGAATGGAACGTTCCCTGCCGATCTGGTCACGTCGGTTGAGTTTAACCGGCAAGGCCGATCTGGTCGAGTTTCACAGTGATTGCCCCTATCCGGTGGAGTACAAGTCGGGACGGCACCGCAAGGGGAATCCGGAGTCCATTCAACTTTGCGCCCAGGCGCTAAGTCTGGAGGAGATGTTTGCTGTTTCCGTACCGAAAGGGGCCATCTTTTGGCACGGCTCGCAGGAGCGCCGCGAGATTGAATTCACCGATGCCATGCGTCAACAGGTGGAAGAAGTGGCTGCTGCCGTGGGTGATATGCTGGAAAGGCGCATCGTGCCGCCGCCGGTGAACGACAAGCGGTGTGAAGGGTGTTCTCTGAAAGAATCCTGTATGCCCGCCGTGATCGCTGACAAGGGGCGCTGCCGACGGGCGGCGCGGGAGTTGTTTGCAATTTGAGGAGGTGAAAATGGAGAAGAAGTTGGTGGTGTTTCAGAACAAAGAAATACGTCGAACACTTCACGATGGTGAATGGTCGTTCTCGATTACAGATGTGATCGGGGTGCTGGTTGAGAGTTCTATTCCTCGTCGCTACTGGAGTGACCTGAAGCGAAAGCTTACCAATGAAGGCTACAACGAGTTGTACGAAAAAATCGTACAACTGAAATTGCCTTCAACTGATGGGATTTCTCCATGTGCCTCGCCCCGGTAGACCGTCGCTTGGGCTTGATCTTATGGAGGAGTTTCGTGCTTTCCTGGCCGACCGGTTGGCTATCACGCTCATCAACCGCAAGCAGGTGACGATTGAACATTTCGAGCCGCGTCCCGGCGGCGCGGTCTATCTGAATGAAAAAGGGCGCAAAGAGGTGGTGGCGGCATGGCAGAAGCGCAAGCAGGAAGAGGCGGATCATCCACTGCTGGCTGAAAAGTCTCCGATCGGCCTGTTGCCTCATCTTCAGGCTCGCTTGCTGGCGCGGCATCTGCGCGGTGATCTGGAAAGTTATGTTCAGTATATACATCCGTAAAATGAAATCCCCCTAAATCCCCCTAAATCCCCCTTCAAAAAGGGGGACTTCTAGACTCCTCCCTTTACAAAGTGGGGGGGGCGGGGGGATTTCCTTTTCAGATTATGAGGTATCTGTATGTGGATTGTTGTCTGTTATGACGTTAATACTGAAACACGCGATGGCAGGAGGCGCCTGCGGCGGGTGGCGCAGGCCTGCAAGGACTTCGGCCAGCGGGTGCAGAAATCGGTGTTCGAGTGCCAGGTGGACGAGATGAAGTTTGAGCAGCTCCGGCGACGGTTACTAAAAGAGGTAAAGCTGGAATTGGATAATTTGCGTATCTACCGCCTGACAGAGCCGAGAGAAAAGCGTGTTGAGGAGTATGGTTCAACCAGAACCATGTTCTTTGATGAGGAAACACTGGTGGTTTAGGGTGCGCGAACCTGGTGTGTTCACAGGAAATGGGGGGTGTTCGCGATGTTGGAAAATCAGAGGGTTAGAAGTAAAATGGGAGTACATTGCTCGCTGCAGATGCGACTTTTACGTCAGGTTCGCGATATTGATGGAATAACATGCTGGAAACTGACCTCTTTTTAAGGGGGCAGAGCGCCCGTCCTAGCTGGACGGGCGAGGATTGAAATACTGCAAATTCTCGGGCAGTGCAGTGGTCGGGCCTCATGAGGGGCGGATCACTTGGCGAGTTCTTTAGATATGCTATAATCCTTTTATCAAGTATTCTGAGCATATTCATATACTACTGTTGGCTGATTCAGCTCAAGCGCGCTCTTGGGACTGACAGGGGTAATTAATCTTCGGTTGGTTGACGATGTAAAAATTACACCCAGTCGCCGCCCAGATAGTATATGTGTTATATACAAACTGCACTGCACTGCACTACCACTTCGCGGGGGACTCCATGTCGAAACAGAAAAAAATGGCCATTATTGCCGGCGTAATTCTTGTGGTGTTGCTCGTTTTCAGCGTGACCATCCTGCCGATACTCGTCAAAAACAAGGTCATAGAGGCTATCCAGCAAGCCACCGGGCGGACGGTCCATATAGAATCGGTATCCATAAATCCCTTCTCTGTGGCGGTCAACGTCAAAAAGTTTGCCATTGAAGAAAAAGGGGGTGGCCCCTTTGTCGCGTTTGCCGGTCTCCGTGCAAATATCAGCCTGGCATCCATCTACAAACGTGCCCTGATACTCTCCGAGGTTACTCTGGAGTCCCCCTCGATCAGCATAGCCCGCACCGCCCCCAACCGCTACAGCTTTACGGATATCATTGAGCGCCAGCAGGCGCAAAAAAAACCGGCGTCACAAAAACCGCTGCTTTTTTCCATCAACAACATAACTGTTTCCAACGGTACGGTTGATTTTGACGACCAGGCTGTGGACGGTGGCAGGAAGCATACAGTCCGCAATATGGAGATCGCTGTCCCGTTCATCAGCAATATTCCGTATTTGATGGATAAATATACTGATCCAAAGTTTTCGGCGGTAATTGACGGTGCCCCTTTCAGTTTTGCCGGTAAGGTCAAGCCGTTCAGCACGTCCATGGAAACGGAACTAACCATACAATTTGATCACCTCAATCTGCCGCGGTTAATGGCATATTCACCCCAGATCCCCCCGATTGAACTGGCAACGGGAGTGCTGGGCGTCAATATGAATGTGAACTATCGCATCTCTGCCGACAAGGTGCCGGAGTTGCAGATCAAGGGGCGCGCCAGGCTGGACAATATCGTCGTAACTATGAAAGACGGCTCGCCTTTGATGAAACTTCCTGTTCTGGAAGTAAAGGCTTCGAAACTGGAGGTGTTTGCCCGGATATTTGAATTTGAGGCGATCACTCTGGACGGTCTGGAGCTGTTTGTAAGCCGGGATGCAAAAGGACAATGGATGTATGAACGGTTGCTGACACGGAAAAAAACAGACGCTCCGGCGGGAAATGCCCGTGACCAAAAGAACGAGCCGGTTAAGGCGGGGCGACAACCGCTTGTCCAGGTCTCTGCTCTGACTGTCACCAACGGTCACGTCCACCTCCATGATGCTGTACCCAAAGGCGGTTTCAGAGGCTCAGTGGAAAATATCGATTTCAAACTGAAGCACTTCACCACCGCTGCGGATAAATCAGCTGAATATGACCTGTCCCTCCTGGTGGGCAATAAAACAACACTCTCCTCTGGCGGCAGTTTCTCAATTGCTCCCCTGGCGGTAAAATCTTCTCTCACGCTGGCCGGTTTGAACCTGCGGAGCGGGTGGCCCTACCTCGCCAGGTTCCTGACGGCACCGCTCAACGGCGTACTCGATCTGTCCGGGGATGTCAGTTTCAGCACGGATAATGGCCTGACAGCAGAAAATGGTATCCTTACCCTGAAAAACCTCTCTACCCGCTATGGCGACAAGGACGGGCTAAACTTGTCTCTGCTCACGGTGAACGGAGCCTCCTTCTCACAGAAGAAATACAACATGGAGATAGGTGAGGTCAAACTGACGAAAGGGAATATCAGGGTCTCCCGCGAGCCTGATGGGCAGATCTCGATACTCTCATTGCTGGTGAAACAGCCGGATAGGCCGGTACAAAAAATACGTCCCGCAGCCGTGGTGCCAAAGAATACTCTGCAGAAAACCGGTGCCGAGCGGCATAAAAGTGGAGAAAAGGTTTTTTCTTACCGTCTGAAGCATTTCCGGGCGGATAAACTTAATCTGCAGTTTCGCGACAAGAGCCGTTCCGGAAAACCCACATTCTCGTTGCGGAACACCAGCATCTCTCTCGCAAATCTGAACGGACCTCGCTTTACTCCGGCCCGGCTTCGTTTCGCGTCGACGTTCGGCAAGCGGACTCCACTTAAAGCCGTCGGCGATATCACGCCGTTGCCATTTCGCTATAAGGGGAGTGTCAATATCGACCATCTTCCTATCAGGGATTTTGAAGACTATTTCCCTGACAACCTGAATGTTTTTATTGTCGGCGGTTATCTGGATACTGCGCTGCAGTTGGATGTTGCACTCAAGGACGGTAAACCGGTTGGTATATTCAGAGGGAGCGCCGGGATACGCGCCTTTCACAGCATTGACACGGTTGCGGAAGAGGATCTGCTTAAATGGGAAAGCCTGCAACTGGATGACTTTCGGGGCAGCCTGGCGCCGTTTTCCCTGAACGTGCAAGAGGTTGCCCTGAATGGTGTCTATTCACGGATCATTATCCGCAAGGATGGAACGCTCAATTTGCAGAATCTTGTACAAAGCCCGTCGCCGGTTGCCGCACCGGCACATGTGGAGGGGGGCGCCTCTTCGGCTGCATCCGCCGAGACTGCTGTTGCTGCCCCGTCTGCTTCGTCTGCTTCGTCTGCCTCGCAGCAGGATACTCGCGCCAAGAACCGGATACGTATCGGAGCTGTGACCATTCAGGCCGGTACGCTTTCATTTACTGACAATCATCTGCCGCAACAGTTTGCTACAACCTTTTATAACCTGGGGGGAAGTGTCAGCGGCCTGTCATCAGAAGATTCTGCCTTTGCCGATGTTGATTTGCGCGGCAATCTTGAAAACCACTCACCACTGCAGATCACCGGAAAGATTAATCCGTTGCGTAACGACCTCTTTGTGGATCTGAAGGTTTCATTTCATGATATCGAGCTCTCTCCAGTTTCCCCTTACTCGGGCACCTATCTGGGATATTCGATTGAGAAAGGAAAACTGTTTCTTGATCTGAAGTACCACATCGAAAAGAAGCTGCTGAGTTCAGACAACAAGATATTTATAGACCAGTTCACCTTTGGCCATAAAGTGGAGAGCGACAAAGCCACCAGTCTGCCGGTAAAGCTGGGTTTGGCACTGCTTAAGGACCGCAAGGGAGAAATCCACCTGGATGTCCCGGTCACCGGCCGCACCGACGACCCGAAGTTCAGTGTCTGGAAGCTTGTCTTTCAGGTTTTGAAAAATCTGCTGGTTAAGGCGGTTACCTCGCCTTTTACACTGCTCTCGTCCATGTTCGGTGGTGGCGAGGACTTCAGTTTCATCCAGTTCGGCTACGGCACAAGCATTATTCCACCTGCGGAAGAACAGAAACTGAACGCCTTGTCCAAGGCTCTGCTTGATCGTCCGGCCCTGAAGGTGGAGCTTAAAGGCTATGTGGATCGCGAGAAGGATACCGAGGCGTACCGCCGGGAACTGCTTAATCGCAAACTCAAGAATGAAAAATTCCTGACGCTTGCAAAAGAAGGCCTCTTGAAAGCGGGCGAAACGGCTGATACTATCCAGGTACTGCCGGAAGAATATGCCACCTACCTGACTGCGGTGTACAGGAAGGAAAAGTTTCCCAAGCCGCGAAATGTTCTCGGCCTGATCAAAACTCTGCCGCCCGAAGAAATGAATAAGCTGATCATTACTCATACTACCGTTGGCAGACCGGAGCTTCAGGCTCTGGCACATGAACGGGTTGTGGCCGTCATGAACTATCTCGTCAGGAAGGGAAATGTTCCGGCTGCGCGGATATTCCAGAGGGATGATGACGTGTTCAAGGCGCCGGAGAAAGAGTCCATTCCCCGGAGTCGGGTCGAGTTAAACGCCATTGTGCAATAAGCGGGTCAATGTCAATTTTCGTATCAATCTTTTATATGAAAAGATATGAGGTATTCTCTTTGCTTGACGGGCGGTCACAGGTGTATTATTCTAACACGACAAAAGATGTCTTATTATGCTGGCCCTGATAAACGGGATAAGTAAGTTGTCGAAATTATCTTCGGCAAAAGAACCGCAGAAAATAATTTCTAACTTACGAAGGAGGGGTACGATGACGCAAATCACCTTTGGAACATCCGGCTGGCGCGGCATCCTCTGCGAGGATTTCACCTTTGATAATGTGAAGGTCGTTGTCCAGGCAATAGCCGATACCATTAAGGCATCAGGTGAGCAGGAGAAGGGTGTGGTCATCGGCTGCGATACCCGGTTCATGGGGCAGCGTTTCGTTGAAGCGTCAGCCAGGGTCCTGGCCGGGGCCGGTATCAAGGCATATGTTTGTGAACGTGATACACCAACTCCGGTTATTTCGTTTGAAATATTGCGGCGTGGAGCCGCCGGCGCCATCAACTTCACCGCCAGCCACAACCCTCCCGAATACAACGGTGTCAAATTTTCACCATCATGGGGCGGGCCGGCCCTGCCGGAAACCACGGGTGAAATTGAGCGCCGAGCTAATGCAACCATCGGGACCGAATGTTACCAGGAGTTATCTCTTGAGGATGCCGGTAAACAGGGATTGGTCGAGAAGATAAACCCTCAGGACGCGTATCTGAAATCCCTGGAGCAAAAAGTCGACTTTGATGCCATCGGCACCCTCGGTCTGGTGGCTCTTAACCCACTCTACGGCACTGCCCGTGGTTATCTGGACGGGCCGCTTCGCAAGCGCGGCATCCCGTACACCATTATCAATGACCGGCTTGACCCCTATTTCGGTGGCCAACCGCCGGAACCATCCGAAACGCATATACCTGATTTTATTGCACTGGTGAAGAATAATCCCGATATCAAGCTCGGTCTTGCGACCGATGGCGACGCTGACCGTTTTGGTGTTCTGGATGCCGACGGCAGTTATATCGAGCCGAATTATATCATTGCCCTGTTGCTGGATTACCTGATTCGGGTGCGCAAGCTTGAAGGTGGTGTGGCGCGCTCTGTCGCGACCTCGCACCTGATCGATGCCGTCGCGAAGAAACATGGCGTGCCGGTGTATGAAACGCCGGTCGGCTTCAAATATATCGGTGAACTGATCAGTCAGGACAAGCTGGTGATCGGCGGGGAAGAAAGTGCCGGCCTGACCATCAGGGGACACGTCCCGGAGAAAGACGGGATTATGGCCTGTTTCCTCGTGGCTGAAATGGTTGCCCGTGAGGGACAGAGCATCCGGCAGCTTCTTGACCGACTGTACGGCGAGGTGGGGCGGTTTGTCACCCGCCGCGACAACCTCACGCTGTCGCCGGAGCTGGAAATTGCTTACAAAAATAAGATTAATGCGGTTCCCGTCGAGGTTGCCGGGTCAAAAGTCACGGACGTAGTCAGGATCGACGGGACGAAACTGCTGCTCGATGACGGCAGCTGGATGTTGTTCCGTAAATCGGGTACCGAGCCGGTAGTGCGGCTGTATGGTGAGGCGGGCAACGATGCACGTCTTGCAGAAGTGATGGACGCTGGCCGGAAGTTTATTCTAGGTTGAATTCAATAAACAAGTTTTGGAGGAGATGCTTTTATGTGGGATTATACGCCGATAGTTAAGGACCATTTTTTGAACCCCCGCAATGTGGGGGATATACCTGATGCCGATGCGGTTGGAGAAGTGGGTAGCCTTGCCTGCGGTGACGCTCTTAAGCTGTATCTCAAGCTGGATGACAATAAGGAAAAAATTGTTGATGCCAAGTTTCAAACCTTTGGTTGTGCCAGTGCGATTGCCTCTTCATCTGCATTGACCGAGATGGTTAAAGGAAAGACTCTCGATGAGGCGCTGGCCGTCAGCAATCAGGATATTGCCGATTTTCTGGGGGGGCTGCCCGAAGAAAAGATGCACTGTTCGGTCATGGGACAGGAAGCGCTGGAAGTGGCAATTTTAAAATATCGCGGGATGGAGATTCCTCAACATGACAGTGAACATGATCATGGTCATGCGTACCCTGATTTTGAGGGGGAGATTGTCTGCAAATGTTTCGGCATTACCGACACGTTCCTCAAAAAAGTGATTGAGACCAACAGGCTGACAACGGTCGAGCAGGTGACAAATTTCACCAAAGCGGGTGGTGCCTGCGGCGGCTGTATTCCCAAGATACAGGAGCTGATCGCCCAGGTGCTGGGCGATGCAGATATTCAACCGCGCAAGCGACCTGAAAAACTCTCCAATATGAAGAAGATGCAGCTGATCCAGGAGGTTCTGGAACGCGACATCCGTCCGCTCCTCTGGGCTGATGGCGGCGATCTTGAATTGATCGATATCGACGGTTCAAAGGTACAGGTAGCATTCCGCAAAGCCTGTGCCGGTTGCGCCTCATCCGGTAATACCGCCCGTATGGTTGAAGTCAAGCTGCGTGACCTGGTCGCCGAGGATATTGTGGTAGAGGAGGTCTCCCAGTGAAAGAGATCTATCTCGATAACAATGCGACTACCAAGGTTGATGAAGCGGTCTTCGAAGAGATGCGTCCTTATTTTTGCGAGCTGTATGGCAACCCCAGCTCAATGCACTTCTTTGGCGGACAGGTGCAGAGCAAGGTAAATGAAGCCAGAGGCCACGTAGCGCAACTTTTGGGAGCGACACCGGATGAAATAATATTCACCGCCTGTGGAACCGAGAGTGACAATGCTGCAATTCGTTCGGCGCTGGAAGTATTCCCCGAACGTCGTCACATCATAACATCCCGTGTTGAGCATCCGGCTGTGTTGACCCAATGTCGCAACCTCACCCAGAAGGGGTATCGGGTGACTGAAATCGGTGTCGATGGTGCCGGTTGCCTTGACCTGGAAGAATTAAAAGCTGCAGTCGATACTGACACTGCAATTGTTTCACTCATGTGGGCCAACAATGAGACCGGTGTCCTCTTTCCGGTAGAAGAGGCAGCTGCCATCGCCAAGGCGAAAGGCGCCCTGTTTCACAGCGATGCCGTCCAAGCCATCGGTAAAATACCCATCAATATGGCCGCTTCTCATATTGACATGCTTTCGCTTTCCGGCCACAAACTGCATGCTCCCAAGGGGATTGGCGTCCTGTATCTGAGACGCGGCACTCCGTTCCGTCCTTTCCTGGTAGGTGGCCATCAGGAAAAAAGTCGCCGGGCCGGCACCGAGAATGCTGCAGCCATCATTGCACTGGGGAAGGCGTGCCAGTTGGCCGGACAGTATATGGAAGCTGAAAATACTGTAGTCAAGGCGCTGCGAGACCGCTTGCAGGATGCCTTGATGGCGGCAATTCCGTATGCCCGCATCAATGGCGCCGGCGCTGAGAGGCTCCCCAATACCACCTCAATCGCATTTGAGTTTGTCGAGGGGGAGGCTATATTGCTTCTGCTGTCGGAGTTCGGTATTTGCGCTTCATCTGGAAGTGCCTGCACCTCGGGATCACTCGAACCCTCCCATGTGCTGCGGGCCATGGGTGTGCCTTTTACCTGTGCCCATGGGTCGATTCGCTTTTCCCTTTCGCGCTTCACCACAGATGCTGAGATCGATACGGTTATCCGTGAAATGCCCCCCATAATTGCCCGCCTGCGCCAGATGTCACCCTTTGGAAGGGAGCACCTGAAAGGGCAGGGATAGATATATCTGCTTCGGACGTAACAAGGGCGGCCTCTTTAGGTCGCCTTTTGTTTTAACTGGAGAAACGAAGATAATCGGGTAGAATAAATTTTGTCTGTTCAGAAAAAGGAATGGATACAAACTGCTGTGATGGAGTTAGCGTATGGAAATAAAAATACCGGAAGTTGGCGAGTCGGTGCGTGAGGCATTACTGGCCAAGTGGTTCAAAAAAAGTGGCGATGTTGTCAAGCGGGATGAGCCGCTCTGCGAAATTGAAACTGACAAAATTACGCTGGATCTTAATGCCGATGCTGACGGGGTGCTCACCATATCGGTAACTGAAGGTACCACAGTGGCGGTCGGGGCAGTAATCGGCATGATTGAAGAATCTGCCGTTACAGCTGCACCGTCTGTTACTGCTTCTGCAACTCAGATGGTGCAAAGACCTGCCGTACCGCCATCTTCTCCATCACTGAGGCGTGAGATGCGTGAACAAAATATTTCCCCGGACGAGGTGCAGGGGAGCGGTAAAGGGGGGCGAGTTACGCAGGATGATCTGTTTGCTCGTATCGAAGAAAAGGCGAATACGCCGCATGCCTCCCGTCCTGCCACAAGTAGCGAACCGGCCGCAGTTTCGCCTGAGCGCCCCGTCGTGACGCCCGTGCCGGTTCAGTCGATCGCCGTACAACCACCACCTCAACCAGCTTTTACAGCTCCGTCAGGACAGTCTTTTGTGCATACGGAAGAATCACCGGGTTATTCTGGCGGTCGTGAAGAGCGTCGACCGATGTCGCCTCTACGCAAACGGATCGCCGAGCGTCTTGTTGCAGCCCGACAGCAGACCGCCATGCTGACGACTTTCAACGAAGCCGACTTGTCGCACGTCAAGACACTGCGTAGTACCTATCGTGAGCATTTTCTGCAGCGTCACGGAGTTGCCCTCGGGTATATGCCTTTTTTTGTCAAGGCGAGTATCGAAGCTCTGAAAGAGTACCCGCTGGTAAATGCCCGCATTGATGGTGGCGATATTGTCTATCACCATTTTTATGATATTGGCGTTGCCATTGGCAGTGACAAGGGGTTGGTTGTGCCGGTTCTGCGTAATGCCGACCAGCTCAAAATGTATGAGATTGACCAGGCTATTGCTGCTTTTGCAGAGAAGATCAAAACTAATCATCTTGTCATCTCGGATCTGGAGGGGGGCACATTTACCATCAGTAACGGCGGTGTGTACGGGTCGATGCTTTCCACGCCGATACTGAATCCTCCCCAGAGTGCCGTGCTGGGTATGCATGCCATCCAGGAACGACCGGTAGTGCGCGACGGACAGATTGTTATCAGGCCCATGATGTATCTGGCGCTTTCCTATGATCACCGAATTGTCGATGGTCGTGAAGCGGTCGGGTTCCTGAAAAAGATCAAGGAATACATTGAGGACCCGGAAGAGATGTTGCTGGAAGGCTAATAGAATGTATTGATATTATATGGGAGGCTTTAATATGTCCGAGCAGATTTACGACCTGATAATTATCGGCGCTGGGCCGGGTGGCTATGTGGCGGCAATCCGTGCATCCCAGCTCGGAATGAAGGTTGCGGTAGTTGAAAAACGTGCCACATCAGGCGGTGTTTGTCTTAACGAAGGGTGCATCCCCAGTAAGGCACTGCTGGACTCCAGCGAACTTTTCTCCATGTCACGGGACAAGTTTGCGCTTCACGGTATAGGTATCGATCCTCCGCGCCTTGATCTGGATGCCATGATGCTGCGCAAGGAGGACGTGGTCAAGAAACTGACCGATGGTATTGCCTATCTGTTGAAGAAAAATAAAATTGAGATACTCCACGGCACTGCAATTTTGAAGGGTGTCAATTCAGCCGGCCAGCATCAGGTTGAGGTCGCGCCGGCAGTTCAGCCACCCGCATCAGACGGTCAGCAAAGCCTTCTTGAAGCAGTTCCCCCCCCCATTTCCATACTTCTGACTGCTCCAAAGGTGATTCTTGCGACCGGCAGCGAGGCGTACAGTCTGCCGGGCATTCCCTTTGACGGCCAGGTTGTCGTAACTGCGCGCGAAGCACTCTCTTTTGACCACGTGCCGGAACATCTGGTCGTGGCCGGTGGCGGCTTTATCGGGCTTGAGCTTGGTTCTGTCTGGCGGCGACTGGGTGCCCGGGTCACGGTGATGGAAATGCTGCCGCAGATTCTGCCGAATATGGATCGGCAGACGGCGGAAACGCTTTACCGGTCACTGCGCAAACAGGGAATCCAATTCAAGATGGGAACACGCATTACCGGTGTGCGCCGGATCGGTTCCAAAGCAATTGTCCAGTTTAATTCAGGTACCGGGAGCGAAGAGGTCGATTGCGACAAAGTACTGGTTGCTGTTGGGCGGAAACCTCTGACCGCAGGTCTCGGCCTGGAGGGTATTGGTGTCGGGCTGGATGAATCGGGCAGAGTCGTTATAGATGATTCGTATCAATCCACAGTTCCGGGGATTTATGCTGTCGGAGACATAGTGGCCGGACCCATGCTTGCTCACAAGGCCTCTGAAGAGGGTGTCGCCTGTGTAGAGCGGATTGCGGGGATGTCAACAAAAGTTGAATATGAGTATATTCCGGGTGCGGTCTATACCTGGCCGGAAGCTTCCGGTGTGGGTGCGACGGAGGAACAGCTCAAAGCGGCAGGCATACCGTACCGTAGCGGACGCTTTAATTTTGCCGCTCTCGGCCGGGCACGCTGCATGGATGAAACGGAAGGTTTTGTCAAGATTCTTGCACATTTGGAAAACGACCGGGTACTGGGTGTCCATATCGTTGGACCACGTGCCTCCGATCTGATTTCCGAGGCTGCTACGGTGATGAGCTTTGGCGGAACGGCCAGGGATATCGCCCTGATCTGCCACGCTCATCCCACCCTCCCCGAGGCGATTCGGGAGGCGGCGCTGGATGTCCATAAGGAATCGATACATGCCTGATTCTCTTGATTTCGGATCGTTACTGCCCATCATGGATGTTTATCCCTGGTTAAGCATAAACTCATAAGGAGCAATAATGTCTAAAGTAATCCGCAAAACGAAAATAGTTGCTACCGTTGGCCCCGTGAGTTCATCGCCGGAGATGATACTGAAATTGATGCAGGCTGGTGTCGATATATTCAGGCTGAACTTTTCCCATGGCGAAAATTCACAGAAACTGGAACTAATCAGGATCATACGGGATGTTTCTGATAAACTTGGCCATCAGGCCGGTATACTCGGTGACCTCCAGGGGCCGAAAATCAGGACCGGTAAAATGGCAGGAGAAGGGATGGTACTTGTCAAAGGAGAGCAAGTGGTTATTACTACCGATGACGTGCTTGGCAGTGACGGCGTCATTCCGACAATATACCGCTCTTTGCCCCACGATGTACATCCCGGTTCGAGAATCCTGCTTGATGACGGCTTGTTGGAATTGAAGGTTGTCGCGCTTGAGGGTGAACGGGTACGTTGTCTTGTTGTGGCTGGAGGAGTGCTCAAAGACAACAAGGGGATCAATCTTCCAGGGGTGAATGTTTCGGCCCCTTGTCTTACCGAAAAGGATTTGATTGACCTTGATTTTGCTCTTGAAGCAGGTGTTGATTTTGTTGCTCTTTCTTTTGTGCGCACAGCAGAAGATATTGAAGAGCTCAAGCAACTTATTGCCGCAAAAGGGAAAGATACACCGGTTGTGGCCAAAATTGAGAAGCCGGAAGCGCTACGTAATTTCAAAAAAATTCTTGAAGCGACTGATGCCGTTATGGTGGCGCGTGGCGACCTTGGCGTTGAGATTGAGCCGGAAAAAGTACCAATCTATCAGAAAAAGATCATACAAGCATGCAACAAGGCCGGCAAACCGGTCATTACCGCAACTCAGATGCTTGATTCGATGATTCGGAACCCACGACCGACCAGGGCTGAAACATCCGATGTCGCAAATGCAATTATTGACGGTACCGACGCTATCATGCTATCGGCAGAAACAGCTTCTGGTGATTTTCCGCTGGAATCAGTCAAGACAATGGTCCGTATTGCTAGAGATGTCGAAAATACAAATTTCCTTGCTGGCGTAGTCCCAAACAGCTCCGTTTCAACCGTAGCCCAGGCCGTTGCAGAGTCGTCCTGTCGGACTGCAGCTACTCTCAATGCAAAGGCTATTGCTGTCTTCACAAGGTCTGGCAGTACCGCCGCCCTTATTTCAGCCTTTCGACCATCAACACGGATCATAGCGTTTACCGCCTCACCAAAGATTCGCCGTAGGCTGTCAATCCACTGGGGTGTGCAGTGTGTTGAAGTTGGTATTATGGAAAGTACCGAACAGCAGATTTATGAAGTCGAGAAGAAATTGTTATCAACAGGTTTCCGCAACGGCGATCAGGTAGTTATAACCATGGGACTTATTGAGACACGCGGTTCAACAAATCTTATGAAAGTACATACACTCGGTACTCATGGATATTATGAGGTTTTTGAGGAATGAAACGGTTGGCCAACATTATTTTTTCATAGGCATTCATTTTTATTTTGACAACCTTTAAAAGTTTATGATAGAAAACGAGTCCCTTTTGAGACAGCAGTTTTGTCCGGCGGGGTGCTCTTTTGAAAAAAGTCGGTTTGCAAAAAAGATTGTC
>JAJXWO010000126.1 GCA_021781535.1 Deltaproteobacteria bacterium
CTGCAGAGGCAGAGGCATTTCCCCAATTTCGTCCAGAAAAATAGTACCTCCCTTGGCCAATTCAAATTTCCCCTGTCGCGCCTGGATCGCCCCGGTGAAGGCCCCTTTTTCGTGACCGAAGAGCTCGCTTTCCAGGAGATTTTCCGGTATGGCGGCACAGTTGAGAGCTACGAAACCGGCCTTGTTCCTGGGACTAAGCAGATGGATGGTCCTGGCCACCAGTTCCTTGCCGGTGCCGCTTTCGCCATAAATCAGTACGTTGGCCGTGGTGGCGGCTACGTCCAGCACCAGTTTTCGCACCATGTGCATGGCCTGTCCCGCGAAGATAAGCTCTTCCGGTGGCAATCCCGCTGCTTCGGCTTGCTTGAGCGTGAGGTACTCCCGGGTTCGACCCTGGCCTTCGATCGCCCGGTTTATCAGGGTAAGCAGGGTCTCAGGATTTTCCAGCGGCTTGGTGAGGAAATCCACGGCACCCTCTTTCATTGCGTCTACCGCTTCGTCAACCCTGCCAAAGGCGGTCAGAAATATGAACAGGGGGGGATTCGGATCCAATTTGCTGTCGCGGAACAGTTCCAGGCCGGTTTTGCCGGGCATTTTGAGATCCGTCACCACCAGATCAAAGCATTCCTGCCGAAGGAGGCGCAGACCTTCGAGCCCGTCCTCAGCGGTGAGTACTTCATGACCATCATCCTCGAGAACCGTCTGCAATAAACTTCTAAACGTCTCGTCGTCTTCGACCAGTAAAATGTGTCCCTTCATGGTCAACTCCTGCTGTAGCGTTTCTGACGGCTGGGGATTGTTATGGCTACCGTTGTTCCTTCACCAACAACACTGTGCACGGTGATCTTTCCTTCATGCTCTTCAACTATCTTACGGCACAAAGCCAGCCCTAATCCAGTTCCTCTGGCCTTGGTGGTGAAAAAAGGCTCGAATATCCTGGGCAGGTCTTCCGGGCGGATGCCGTGACCGTTGTCGCTCACTGTGACATGCGCATGCCCCATGCCGGTAGCCGCCGTTATCCGGACCGCTCCGCCAGCTGGAACAGCCTGAAGAGCATTTTTTACCACATTAAGCAGGACTTGAGTCAGCCTGTCCCGGTTACCATCAATCAGTATGCTTTCCTGACATTCACAAATGATGTTGACCTGATGTTGTTCAGCCTCTTGCCGGACCAGTGCCGCTGTATGCGAAACAATCTCTGTCAGATTCAGTGCTATCATCACTTCCCGGTCGCTTTTGGCGTAGGAGAGCAGCTCGTTGACGAGTGTTTCCAACCGTAGGGTTTCCGCTATGATGCGCTGGGCGAAGCCACCGTTGCGCTCATCCTGGGGTTTTTTCCCGATTACCTGGGCATACCCTTTGATTCCGGCCAACGGGTTTCTGATCTCGTGGGCCAGCATGGCTCCCATCTCACCCAGCTGAGCCAGACTTTCCCGTCGTGCCATTTCCAAGCGGTGCTGTTCTTCACGCCTGGTAAAGCGGAAGAGCGCTATCCCCAAAACCCATCCTGCAACGAGAAGGCCGAAGAGGACGATCATATTCAAGCGGGCCCGTCGAATAACAGTATCGGCTCGATAGGTGTGGAGCGTCAAGCGGAGAGCGAGTGTCCCCCTTGGCAGATGCAGTGGAGCGTTGAACTCGTATGCGTTTTCTCCAGTGCGAAGCGTTATCCGCTGGTTGGTTGCAGCCCCGGTCTGGAACGCGGTAAGGGGCGTCGTTCCCTGAAAAGGTGTGCCGATCAGGTCCGGGTTGCTGTGGAAACGGTATATGCCCTTCTGGTCTACCAGGGCAAAAAAGGCTATGTCATGGGTCTGGAATGTACTCAGGCTTTGCAGGGAGGGATCATGGAGGGCGATGTTTTCTATGGCGGCGGTGAGCGATAAGGCAAGACCGCGCAGGTTTTCCTCAGCAATCGGACGGGCGCTTTGGTAATTGCTTACGGAAAACCAGGCAAGGGCACCAGATAAAAGAATTCCACCAAGGAATACGAGCTTTCTCATTCAGTGCTGTTGATAGAGAACAGCCTGGATAGATTCCCTGCTGGTTTGGAGCCGTTAAATAACTTCAATGAATTAGCCATTTACAAACTCTCCAAGGGCGGCAGCCGGAGCCCGGAATTGTATGGAGTCTTACTGCCGCCTTCATGTAATCAGGCTTCAGAAGCTGCTCTTCAATTAAACTGAAGGCAACCTCAAACCTGTGCTGAAAGCGTATGACGTTAGTAACCCTGCAACATTTCTGCTTTGATATTGTTTCGGACCAGTCCGATCACTTTTATGGCTGCCTTACAAGGCGCATGGGAGACTTGGGAGTCATAGTATCACAATTTCAACAATGCAACAGGGCAACACGAAGATTTTGCCAAAATTCCCAGGCCGTCTTACCGGGAAATCAGGCAAGCATGCTGGTACCACATCCATGTGCCGATCAAGCTGTGATCTCCTCTCGCCGGGACTATTGCTACCGGGATAACTTCAGAAAGAATAACATATAACTAATCCGGTACCATAATCGGGGCTATAGGTAGAAATCCCTTTAACGGCGGACCCGATAAGTGCGGCATGTTGCGTTAACTGATATTGCATCTTCAACTGGGCCTCCAATATACTTCCTGTCCCATCGCCCGGTGGAGAAGTGCCGCTGATGAGAAATGAAGTAAAGATATCATTGCTAATGCGGTAGCCGATACCTGCGTTGTAGGTCAGATAGTTTCTGAGGGCGAATTGACTACTCCTTCCCTGCACAGTGTAACCCGCTTCAACGGATGAATACCACTTGCCAAGCCACTTTGAGATCTCTACAGCAAAACCTTCATCATACTCGCCGGTTCCCAGAGATTTGTTTTTATCGGCAGTAGGAAATTTAATAAAGGCCGTGGGATGGACCTGCGGGGTTGAATCTGTATCGGGAACTAGCGTATATCCCGCCCTGAGGATAATATCTCCTAGACCATTTTCTTCTTGATTTGCGCTGGTTGAAGAGGATGTCACAGCACTTGCGGTAGTGGCGTTTTGTGATTTATTTATGGAAATTCCGGAAACAATGTTTCCGTTGTTCTGGTAGATGAAAGGGATTTCCAGCGACAAATTCAGGCGTTCGGTCGGGTTGACCGAAACGGCAAACGGGGCGTACATGGTATCGGTTCGGGCAGTAGTGCCGTATTTCCCGGAAAAGAACTCAAAACCTTGCCCGATGGTATTTGGAATTCCTTTCGCCTGAACAACAGAGGGCACGACAATCGTCAACGCCAAGGCCAGGGCCAGGGCCAGCAGGAAACCGGCTTTTATCCGGATTGCATATCTCAAGGCCATATCTCCTGTGTCTCACCATATTGTTGTTGATCTGCGGTTCCGTGCCATGTCGTCATAACTCCATGCCCCTATCCTGGTTTTTATTGCGTCCGACAGGCTGTCCAGCAATGAAAAAAGCTCTATTCAGCCAAAATAATTACACTCCCCTTCAACAGAGATGTCTAAGGGGAGTGTAATTATTTCCTGTGTTGTTGATCGTAGTAATTACCGCAAATGTTTACATCATCTTCGTGGTCGTCGGCATGGTGGTTGTCGTCGGCATGGTGGTTGTCGTCGGCATGGTGGTTGTCGTCGGCATGATGGTGGTCG
>JAJXWO010000018.1 GCA_021781535.1 Deltaproteobacteria bacterium
CAGGCTGATCACACAGCTTTCATCAAAGTTCTCCGAAGCCCCCCAGATGTCACCCCCGTGATAGGCGATGGCTTTCTCGGGCTCTCTGTCCCGCCTCTTGACCAGCTTGTAATCTTTCGGCTTCTCAAGCATCATCACCAACGGCTCTGCGTACAAGAAAAACTGCTGTTGGTGCGGGTTTACCATGAGTAACCCGAGCTGCCCGTGTCTCCACTGGATTTGTCCGTAAGACCTCGATTCCATCATTTGCCCTGCTGTACCATATCGTTAGATGCTTCAATATCGTAAGGATCAAGCGGGTTTAGCGGCACATTGAATGCTTTCCACCCGTCGAACGCTGCAATCATGGATTCCAAGGTGTCGGCGTTGGATATCTGCGACTTGGCGGCCAGGTAGAAAGCGGTCATGTCCTTTCTGTCGATGTAGTAAACATCGAAAAGGGCGATGTCGGATGGCCCCCTGATGATACGACCTGAAACCCCTTGAATGATGGTGATAGCTGAACACTGAGCGTTGATCCGCCCGAGTACCTGGCCGCGTGCCGATCGCTTATCGTCCTGCTCCTGGAAGTTCTCCAGCATGATGGTCGCTGTTTTTGGTTTATCAAGCTTTTCCACCATGGCGATGAACTTTCCGAGGTCGATATATCGGACCATGTTTTCACCGCACGCTACGGCCAATTGCAGGCCCCGGCCAGTTCTTCGGAAACCCATGACACCGGGTGAAAACTCCTTGCCTTGCACCGGTTGTGTTTTTTCGAACTCCGGTAACGTGGAAAGGTTTTTTAGGCCCTGATCCAGGGCCGCCGAGTCCTTTTCGTTGCTGCCGAAGATCTTCGGCAGTTGGTTGATTCCATCTTCCAAGTTGCTGTTTTTACTCATAACACCTCCAGGGATTGAAATATTGTCTCGAACGGATCGTGCTCAATCGAATTCTCTGCCTGCTCTTTCAGGCGGTTGAATCGCTCCTTGTCATCTCTGAGACGCTTTACCGCTGCGTAAACGCATAGTGCATAGTCGATGTCGGTAACGAAGGTAGCCTTGTCGCAGACAGAATTGTCGGAATCTTGAAGACAGACCACCTCGATTATAGACCTTGCCGGGATGAACCTGCCGAAAACCTTGCCCTTCTTGTTGAGATTGAACACAAGTACTTGGCCCTGTTCCCGGAATCCCGTCGTGAGGTCCGCCAGTCGGAGTGTCGTGCCCGGATTTTCCAGCAGGTTGACAAAATTCCACGCCTCCATTCTGATTTTCTGGCCGTGAATGTTGACCAGGGTCACACAGAGTTCGTCACCTTCCGAGGTCATTGATAAGGCCGCAAGATGCTCTCTGTTTCTGGTCCCTTCCAGCACTCGAAGCACCTGATCGCTCTCATCCGGGAACATTTGCTCGACCTGGGCCTTTATCTTTTCAAGAAGATCCGGGTAGATTGGCCCCGGATACTTGGTTTGCAGACGCTCAAGATGTTGCCGGCATCGCTCATTGGGGGCAGCGTTAATCACCTTTTCAGTGATTTCGTAGGAATATTCCACGGGGTTTCCGACGTCGATCTTGAGTTCTGCCCGGACGGCATCCAGTCCGGACTTCAGCAGTTCCATCAATCTTTCTTTCTGCATTGGGGTTATCTCTCTGTAAGGATTTTCAGTGTCAAATGTTGTTCCGGCATAGGTCCAGATGGTATCAAGCCGCATGACGATGTTGCGGCTATTGCGGCGGCTGATACGCTTAATTACTTCCCTGTGCTGCTTCTCCCCTTGTTCCAGCAGTAACGATGCCAGCTCAAAAAGCGCTCTCCAACCGTTTTCAGGCGATTGGAGGTCTAGCGCCTCACACAGGAGGTGACTCCATGATACAGGTCGTTTCTTGATAGGGAGACTATCCCTGTTAACCCTATAGAGGCAATACGTTTCTTCATCTCTTCTGAAAAGATAGATATGCGGGTCTGTTCCAACGTCATCCATCGATAAGGGCCTCTAGTAGAGGGCCGGGGTCCCGGTAGAGGGCCTTTGCCATCTTCTCGATCAACTGCCTGTTGCCTGGCGTATCGTTGATGCAGTGCGGGGTGAACTTGTTGTGCTTCAACGCATAGTACTGATTGCGGCTCAGGCCGTAACGTTTCAGCTTTTTCAGAATGTCCGCCGTCTTTATCCCTTCGGCATTGATGTCCGGTTGCTGCAGTGCCATCACCAGATGATCCAGGCAGCGTTTCTGGGCCGGATTCCTGGGCAGGCGCTTCCTTTCCTCCGCAGGCGTGGGGGCAATCAGCAGTGCGCACTTCCCGGCATCCTTCGGCGGGAGTCCCGCCTTGTAGAATAACCGCTCAAGCTTTGCCCGATCCTTCGCAGGGCGAAGCCCAGGGACGAAAGTCCCGGTCCGGTACAGCCCCATCAGCCGCTCCGTAAGGTGCGGCCTGAAGGCAAGCAAGAGACCCCGTGTATCCGGGAGAAGTCGTATATCGAACAGTTTGCGGAAAGGTTGGATGCCTAATCTTGGCCCGTGGATAATCCCTCTTACGACCTGCTCCAGGAGGGCGCTGTTTGTTTCCTCATGAACCTCTCCAGTGAAGATCAGTGTCCTGACCTGCTCATGGGCGGCACCGAATTCCGCTGTTAATGCCTCAACCAGAGCATCCAGCGTTGCATTCGGCATAATGCAGCCCGGTTCCCAGTTTCCGCGAGAGGCACTTTGCAGGTCATTCTTGATCCACGTCTTTGGGTACGCCTCGGTGAGTACCTGAGCCTCCCAGACCTTGTTCATCCTGTCAGCCATTTCGGTGAAACTCTCATCTGGATGCTGCACCTGTATGTGCTGTTGTACCACTCCCCGCAGAAATAGGCGTGCCACCATCATCGGCTGGCCTCCCCGGAAGCGCAGTGAGTTTCCCTTTACTTGCACCCGGTGGAGAACCATCTGAGGCTGCGCGGTCTGGCCGTTCTTGCGGATCGTCTCCGCCTGGCCCCGGTGGAGCAGCATTTCGCTCACGGTCTGGTAAGGTAAAGAGAAGGGAGATATTTTGCCGGTCGATTTATCCTCAACCAGTTTCCGCTTCCAGTCGAAGTCGGTATTGATCTTCCGTTTGCTGATCTGCTTCACCATGTCCATCTGGCCGTTGCTGTCGATCATCTTCCGAAAGGTCGATAGGGTGATGAAGGAATAGGTGTCCAGGTCTTCTCGGCCTTGCTCGATGCGCTTCATCTGTTTGATGATCCACTTGCTGTCCTCGGTGTTACGGACGATCCCGCCAGCCTCCATGACACGCCTGTACTCTTCTGGATCATCAATCTCTTCGCTCAACGGCGGCTTATGTCCGAACCGGGCCAGTATCGTGGCGTGCTGTTCCGGGGTGTCGAGTAGACCTATCTGACCACGGGTCTTGACGCTGATCACCTCATCAGCCATGTTTTTGATCTCAAGGAATTCCTGTTTCTCAGTCAGCTCGAATCGAGCATTCCGCATCTGGCGGTTCGGCAGGTAGGCCATGATTTTCTTCATCAAGTCCGCACAACCGAACACATCAAGCACGCTTTCCAACGAAATTTCCTCGCCCTCGATCAGCTCCAGCCGGTCATCCTTGCCGTCCGCTTGCTTCCACACGTAATAATCGGATGCAGTGGCGTACCCCGTAGGGTTAGGTAATCCGATGAGCAGGCCATCTGTGGTCGCGGAAATTACGTGAATCTGTGAATGAGGCGCGTCCTTCCTATCCTTGTTGTAGTCTTCAACCGCCATCAGTGTTGCGGATAGAGCCGCTCGGGCCAACCCGGTCGTTAGTGCTGCAATGTACGGCTCCGTGATCGAGGATGGGCCGAGTGCCCTCATCTCTCCCGTTGTCGGTTGATAGATGCTGCGGGGGTTGATGCCTTGAGCAAACTTGCCGTAAAAGCTGTTGACGAATTCCTTGAGCAGCTTCTCCATGATTTGAGCCGAGGAGTTGTTTTTATCTTTCTTGTATTCTTTCTTGTAGTTGTCACGCTCGGTGGTCATCTCCCTGAGATGGGGAAGAAAAAATCTTTCCGGTAGCCCCGATTCATCCGTGACCATCGGGAAAGACAGGCTGGTCACCGCTTTGATCTCGGCACCCGCTTCCACGGCCAGCATGATTTCTGGTGCGGTGGCTACGGTTTCTCCCTCCAGCGGGTATATCAGTCCATAGCGGTAATGTTTGACCGGAAGGCAGGGGAAACGGGTCCCGTCGGGAAACCTGAAACGTACCCGTGCGAACCCCGGAATTGCGAACTGGTCAAGGAACTGGTAAGTGCCTTTCTGCGGGTCGGGGTCGCCTTGATTCTCCAAGTGCTGCTTAAATTTTTTCCAGTCGGTCATCCAGCGTTTGACTAGCCGGTTGTCGGTATCGGTCGCCTCGTAGCGGATAGTCGCGGAGTGGGATTTGTTTTTCATTTCCCGGAGTACCCGGTTGAACGCCCCCGGTGAATGCTTCAGGGCCTCTCTGCCCTCCCTGATCGCTTCAGGTGGAATGTGCTTGTCAGTCAGTATCCTTGCGACCTGCTCGTCAATCTTGTAGGTCAAGGGGATGTAATCGAACTTGCCAAAGACGTCGATCTTCGGACAGCGGGCCATGGCTGTTGGATAGCAGCCGGAATAATCCACATCGACCCAGATTCTGCCCTTTGATTCGTCACAGTTTGTACGCCCGACAAAGTACCCCTCGTTTCGTCCCCCGTGGTAGGCCCGTTTGATTAGCTTATAGACTTCACTGAACTTTCCAACAAGTTCTGGCGGTAGTTTCCGTTTCTTCGGGGCCTTTTTCAGGCCGAGATGCTCTCGGTAGACCACGAATGATGGATTCTTGCTCAGGAATCCCTCAACACCGGCTGAGGCCAGGGTGCGGAAGAGTTTCACAATCACGCCGTTCCATATGCCCTTGTCGTCCCGGTAGACCAGCTCGTTAAGGGATCTCTGGAGCAGGAAGAAAAGCTTGATGGTTACTTCAGTATCCTTAAGTGCGTATCGTTCGAATTCCTCGGGTTGGTCCCGCAGGAAGATGTTCATGTGCTCGATGTGGAACTGGCTGACCGGTCTTTTCTCTTCTTCCTCATCGCCGATCAGGGAGGACAGTTTTTTCAGGCTCTGGTGGCTGGCTGGAGCCAGAAGCATGGTATCAAAGACTTTGACCCATACGGGGTATTTCTTGGCGATGGTGATATCGATATAGTCGTTACCGGTCACGGGTGAGCGGCGAATCAGGGTCAATTTCTTCGTGAGGTAGGGTTCATCCCGGTCGGCCAGCACACTCCATTCCGCCGCCACGTTGTGCGACACCAGTACCACCAGAATTTTGCTCTTCTGGTGGTCTTCAGGGATGCTGCCACCATTGACGGAGGAGATACCCATCCCCACCAGCTCTGGCAGGGTGAGGCGTTTACCTGCGGGTACATACTTTATGATATTGGCGCTGCTGGTGCGGGATACGGTTGCGAGCTGATAAGAGAGGACTACATTCCGTCCCCCGGATTCATACCACTCCGCATCGATTGCCATGTAATAGACGTGATCGCAACGGTATTCCGGTTTCGGTACCGTTTCGAAGAGGTCGAAGAAAGATTGGTATGTTTGCGGGAGGTGCTGCAAGCGGCCTCTGAATGCGATGGGATAGTTGGTGTCAGGTTAAAAGATTTTCTAGGTAAGCCCAAGCCTTCGAACCCAGCTGAGCTAACTTGTCTGCTTTGATAACCACGTCGGCGGTGTTGTTGATCTTCCCCCAGACTCTACCCAGTTGGGCGACTTCCTCAGAGTTGTTGTTGGCTTTAACTTCGTCCTTTGCCTCTATCAGCTCACCTATAGCGGTTCTTGCTGCTTCTCTTAATGCCTTTGCGCCGGTTATTGGATACTGGTTCAGAGCTCGGTTGATTAATTCTATGTGATGTAGAAT
This sequence comes from Deltaproteobacteria bacterium, assembly GCA_021781535.1. Taxonomy (GTDB): domain Bacteria; phylum Desulfobacterota; class Desulfuromonadia; order Geobacterales; family Pseudopelobacteraceae; genus JACRCG01. The sequence goes on from JAJXWO010000018.1 coordinate 5,893, forward strand.
CAACGTGATGAGACTTTCGGGTAGGTCAGTTACTGCCAGTGACTTTTCCAGTTCTTGCACCATCGACCGGATCTCTTCCAGTGTCTCTGGGTCGATTAGCAATTCCTCGTCTGGTAAAATCTCCGAGCAGAATTCTAAAGCAAGCAAAGTTTCAGGTTTTAGATATTGAACTCCGTTGTTCCACTGCGTCGGTAATATCAAAGTTGAGATTGCCTGCTCAATGTTGTTGAAAGCCGCAGTATAAAGGTTCTCGCTGATGTTAGCCTGTTTCATCTGGGTACGAACGATCTCAAGTTGCTGATGCAGCCAACGTAATCGCTCTGATATTAAGACCGCTTTGCGAGCTTCACTAGGTTCTTCTTGAATCTGAAATATCTGTTCCCAGACTGCAAGAGAACTCGCGTTGGTGGACATTCCTGCGGCTTGGCTAAGAACAGCATGTAATCTTGAAGCTGAGTTTATATTCTTCGACATGGTTTCTCCTGCAAAGATTTCCTGATAGGCACCACAAGTCTATTCAGCAACTCGTTTCGAGTTTGAAAGATATCGCGTAGTTGTCAGAGGTGCTTCGTAATAGTCCTCATCAAGGAATCTTAGTATCCGTTTTAGATCTTGCCGGGTCATCGGAAGGATGATCTTGTCTACACCTTCTCGATTCTCAACAGTTAGGTTGATGTGAAATTGTTTAGCGACCTCAGCTATTTGGACAGGTGAGTACTGATCTAAAATTCCTGACTGCTGGATAAGCCCGATCTTCCGACGTACCCAAGAGTCAGCCACTCCAAGAAAATCCTGTTCATTACCGATAACAAGCGCGGCATGATGACAAAAATCTACAACGTCTTGGTTAGTGGCTTCCTTGTAGTATCCACTCATGTCGAAAACCTGCCGCATGTAATGAAAACTTTGAAATTTGAGGATGTTTCCATGCATGATGGCAGTAAGTCGGTTATCCAGTGTGAGCCCGCTTCCATCGAACTTAGTGAATGTATTGCCAGAATGAAAGATTGCGAATCCCTTTGTGCTGATGATTCTCTTTCTATCGAAAGCCTGTATCAGAGCTGTCACAGTGTCATCTTTGACATATCCTGAGAATAGTGCTTTGATTGACTCCAAGCCCTGGCATGTCACTTCAAGCTCTTGGCAACCGGTTGGATTCCGAATGGCCGTGCATATTCCATCAACATCGTCAAAGTCGTCAACGAACAGAAGTTCCTTGTCCTCTGGTCGATATTTTCCATCGAACTTTATTTCTTCTTCGATGTCAGTGATGAATGACGTCTCCTGTTGAATAAAAAGTGCTGTGATCTCCTCCTGAAGTTCTCTGGACAAAGGAATCCTTGCCACGCGGTTTTCAGGGACATTGGTTAGTGCAAACAGATTCATCAGTAATCCTGGCATCCTAAACCTCCAAAACCATGTATTCTGTCAATTGAACAACTTTACCTATGGATTTGATGTTTACTATCTTCTTTTTGGTGACAAGCACAAAGGTGATACCACTTTCAGTATCAACCTCATAAAAATGATAGCCGAAGACACCAAGTAGCGGATTAACCTGAAATGAATGAGTACCCCAGATCACAAACGCTAAGAGCAATACAAACATCATCATGCTGCCTACATCAAAGTTGGAATTTTTGAATACGATAGGCAAGACATACGCGACAAAGAACCCTATAACCTCTTTGTCAGTTGATTTCGCCTTCTTTATGGAGACAGTAAGAATCTCAAGCTTTGTTTTTGCCAGTTCAATTATCTTAAATGAAGAAGCTCCAAGTAGAACCGCAAAAGATACAAAAAGCAATGAAAGCTCAAAATTACCGCTTCTCTGATAGGCGATATACGCCAGAGAGAAGCAAATTGGGGATAGAGCTGTCGCTACGAAGTATGTCTTTAATAGTCTACTGAGCATCAGATCACCTCCTGTAGCGTCTCACTTTATGCTGTCACTCACCATAGCCCGTCAACCACGCGGCACTGATTAAGTGCCGTGAAAGCGCCAACAGTGTGCCATAAGGCCGACAGATTTCCTCAACTTGCTGCTTTTGGCTCTCGCACGATCACGTGTTATGAAGATGCAGTCTCAAAAACAACCTTAGAGATTTCCTTGCTGGATAATAGGCGCATAATGCTCGAATCAAAAGCCCGCTTGAACTCCGGGTCCTGGGCATAGCGCTTGTAGAGATCCAGCTCTTTCTTGCGTTCCTGGCTCACAGCCTTACTGATCAGATTTTCCAGGGCGATGCGGCTGTTCTGCTCATCCTGGTTATCGACGACTTGCGTCTGATAGTTGGGATTGTTGAAAACGTGCTGGGCAATATTGATGAACTTGACGCGCTGCTCTGCGGGGGTTGCTTCCCATCCCGCGAACCATCGCTGGTTGAATGCCTGGATGATTTCATCCAGCGGGTCTTTCGGTTCATCGTCACCATGAATCCCACGCACATTCGGATTCTGCGGATCAAGCTCGGAATCACTGTCATCCAGGCCGATACTCTGCTTTAGCTTGACGCGCTCAAGGCCATAGGTTGAAAGGTCAACGCTCTCCATCAGTCCATCTAGGGCGTCTTTATCCTTATCTTTGATCTTCAGCTTCGGTATCAGAAATTTTAGGAACCAGTGCAGCTTCTCCCATTCGATATTGTCGAACGGCATGATACAGGCGAGCTGAGCATAGATTTTCACAAACTGCTTCGCCTTGATCTTGAAGTCGGCCTTTTCATCATCCTCCAGCTCCAGTTCATGATCGAAACGGGCGACACAGATATCAATGATTGGGCTGAGATATTCTGCCTCGGCATCGGAGAAATAGAGGGTACAGAAGGCTTCAACGTCCTTCCATTCATAGACGCCAACCTCATCCAGCTTCTCCTTGGTATCATGCAGAACATTGACGTCAGTCGCCTTGGAGAGCGAGGTTGAAGTATAGAAAGGATCGAAGGCCTCCTTGATATCGTCGGTGGAATTGAAAAAGTCGAGGACGAATGTATCTTCTTTGCGCTTGTTCAGGGCATGTGAGCATCGATTCAAGCGTGAGAGTGCCTGCACCGCCAGCACCCCCTGTAGTTTCTTGTCCACGTACATAGTGGACAGTTTGGGCTGGTCGAAGCCGGTCAGATACTTGTTGGCAACCACCAGCAGACGGTATTCATCGGAATCAAATTTATCCTCGATATCTTTTGAAGGAAATCCGTTAATGGAATCCTCGGTGTGATCAATACCACCAACCATCTTTTTGCCGGAAAACGCTATCATCGCCTTGAAGGGCTGGCCCTTGAGAGCATCGCACACTGCATTGAAGTAGTGAATCGCCGTTTCAATGTTCCGCGTTACTACCATCCCTTTGGCCTGCCCCTTGAGCTTCTTCGGCCCCACTACCTGCTCCAGGAAGTGGCTGACCATGATATCGGCCTTGACGGCGATGGTTTCCTTGTGTCCTTCCACGTATGCGCGGAGTTTTTTCTGTGCCTTTGCGCTGTTGAAGAGTGGATTATCCAGGATCGACTTTTCAATCTGGTAGTAGCTTTTATAGGTGGTGTAGTTGGCCAGAATGTCGAGGATGAAGCCCTCTTCAATGGCCTGCTTCATCGAATAAAGGTGAAATGGTATAAACTTCCCCTCCGGTGTCTTCACGCCGAAGCGTTCCAGGGTGGCATTCTTGGGGGTGGCGGTGAAGGCGAAGTATGAGGCGTTATCCCGCATTTTCCGCTTTTTCATGATCTCCAAAATGGCATCCTGCACTTCATCTTCATCCGATCCCAACGTCCGGTTGAGATTGTCAGCTGCGGAGCCGCTCTGCGAGCTGTGCGCCTCGTCGATGATGACTGCAAACCGTTTATCGGAAAGATCCTCTATGCCGTCAACGATGAAGGGAAACTTCTGGATGGTGGTGATGATGATCTTCTTGCCGCCCTCCAGCGCCTCTTTCAACTCTTGGGAACTCATGGCCGGTGCAACGATGTTCTTGACCTCGGAGAACTGCTTGATGGTGTTCCGTAGTTGCTTATCCAATACCCGGCGATCCGTGACCACAATCACCGAATCGAAAACCGGATGACTGCCCTCCTTGGTATAGACCTCAATCAACTGGTAGGCGGTCCAGGTGATGGAGTTTGACTTGCCCGAGCCTGCGGAATGCTGGATCAGGTAGGTCTGCCCAACGCCCTTATCCCGGACGTCCTTGAGCAACTTGCGCACGACTTCCAGCTGATGGTAGCGGGGGAAGATCAGTGCCTTCTTCTTGATTGGGTCGTTTTCCTTCTCACCAACCAGCTTGGCAAAGTGCTCAATGATAGTAGTCAGGCTCTGCCGGGTGAGGATATCCTGCCAGAGGTAGTTGGTTTTATGCCCGGTGGAGTTTGGCGGGTTCCCCTTGCCGTGCTTGTACCCCTTGTTGAACGGCAGAAAGTTGGTCTTCTCCCCATCCAGGCGGGTCGTCATGTAGATGTCGTCGGTATCGACGGCAAAGTGGACCAAACAACGGCCAAACTGAAACAGCGGTTCGCCGGGGTCGCGGTCTTTCCTGTACTGCTTCATGGCGTGATAGGTGGTTTGCCCCGTCCAGGCGTTTTTCAGCTCGATGGTGACAACGGCAATGCCGTTGATGAAGAGTACCATGTCAATCGATTTGAGCGGATCGCCCTGCGAGTAGTACAACTGCCTCGTCACCGAAAAGATATTCTGTTCAAATCGTTTGGCAACTTCGGGGTTGATTGAGTTGTAGGGTCGGCTGTAGAGGAGGGTAAGGTTGGCGTCATCTATCTTTAGGCCACTCTTCAGTACTTTGAGGATGCCTTCTTTCTGGATTTTCCGGTTTAGGCGTTCCAGGATCAGCCGTTGCCAGTTGGGCCTGTCCTTGATTTTTGCCAGCTCTTCCGCCTGAGTTGCTTCAAGGAAATTCCAGAAGTGGCGGCGGTCAACGGCGAATTCACGATCAAAATCACCCGATTCCCCCACCCAGTAGAGATGACCGCTGCGATACTGCTCGTTGGCTTCGGCGACACCAACACCGTCAAGCTTTAACTGTTCGCGGCAAGTTCCAGTCAAGGCTTTCTCTATGCAGGCTTCCAGTGCTTGTTCGTTGGTTTTGGTGACCATGGCCGATGTCCTTAAAGTTTGATTTTTCCTGTTACGGCTTCAGAAATAATAACCCTCTTCATTTCATCTATGTGCTGGATTTGTTCTTGTACCAATGAAACAGTATGATCAAAGTGACTATCTAAGTCTTTAATGTGGGAAATTATTTCAGCCTGTTCTTCTGGTGGAGGTAGTAGAATGGAAAAGTTACCAAGTTTATCCGTTGGTAGAGTTTTTGTTCCATGGCCGGATTCCTCAAGTAAAGTTGAAAGTTCTTCATGGAGGCCATCTAAGAGGAATAGCAGGTATTCAGGTAAACATCCTACCGATGGTATCATAGCCTTCATATCCTGGTTAATTGTCAGAGGAACAGCTGAGATCGCTACTGGTACTTTTTTTGCCAATATCATTCCTCTAACGACAATCAAGACGCAACCTGGGTCCAATAGTTTAATTGACGTTCGTTTTACTGCTTTTTCTGTGATGCCATCTATTGCACTTGATAGATACCTTATCTTCATGTCTTTAGGAGATACCCAGGGAATATCTCCGCCCCAGTAATCAATGTTGTCTTTGCTTGGTGTTCCACCACTGACGAAAGTGACCAAGTGTTTAATTTTCTTAACATCCCAATGCTCAGGCACCTCGCCAATCCAATCCACTCCACTATCGCGCATCGGTACATCAGGATTCAGCCCTTTGGTCACGGCCTGATTGATCAGAATGGTTTTCTGCTCTTTGAGTAACTCAATCAAACGCTGCTTCTTGGCGATGGCTTCATCAATCTCAGCGGTCTTCTGGTCGAGGAAGTTGGCGATGCGTTCTTGCGTAGCCATATCAGGTAGCGGAATGTGAATCGACTTCATATCCCAATAACGCGTTGTCCAAAGATCGGCCACGATTCCATGACCGTTTCGGTAGAACTCTTCGATAAAGCCGTTGCTCTTCAGTAAGTGCTCGGAGTATCGGGGGGCAATGCCTTTGGGTTTCAGTACGATATTGATTAACGATACCGATCCGTCTTGCTTGGCGATTCCGCTTGAGCCCTTGCGATCTGAGCGGCTATTGATAACAAAGTCACCTTCTCTCACGCCTTTACGGTTGTCACCGTCATCTGACTTAGCAGCGGAGTCTAATTGCGGAACTACGCCGTTCTTGGTGACTGACAATGGGGGGAAATCTTTGTCTGAAACCTTTTCTTTTCTTTCTTCAAAGACTGTTGCCAGCCGTTGTAGTTTCCAGTCTGACGGAATATCTCTAAGCCAGTCGAAACTACTGTCCCTGTAAGATTCGTATCTTGGGAAAACCATCGCCTTATCCATTAGTTGGTTCCCCCAAAACTCACCAACTGCTTCAACAGCCCCTCTGTCTCCGCCTCCAGCGCTAGAATATCGCGGGTCACATCCGCCAACGACCTAAGCGGCTTATGCTGGTAAAAGTATTTGTTGAAGCTGACTTCGTAGCCGATCTTGGTCTGGTCCAGGTTGATCCAGGCTTCTTCAACATGGGGGCGTACTTCACGGCGGAAATAGTCGTGAATGTTGTCCTTCAGTGGCACGTTCTCGGTGTCGCGCAGGTCTGAATCGCTCTCGTACTCGACAAACTCGCCTTTGGCGTCTATCGGCCAGTATCCGAAATCGTGCAACTGTTCCCGGCTGCATGAGAGTTCGGCCCGCAGTTCATCCAGCTTCTTGCCGCTGATTTTGTGAATTTTCTTGATCACCCGTTCAGCTTTCTCATCACGCCAGCTCACGGCGTTGAGAATCTGATTCTTCTCACTGGCAGAGAGCTGTAGCTTTGCGGTTTTGAGGCAGGCATCAACCTTTTCCGTGAAGATGTTGAAATCCATGAACAGCTCCTGGCCGATAACCTCCATCAACTGCTTGGCCACTCTCATCAAGGCTCGCTGGCTCTCCCAGGTTTGCGGGTTGAGCAGAACCTTGTTGTTCTTCGCCGTCAGGTTGATATCCTCTTTCTCTAGATGCGCCTCTATCACCTTGCGATGGTCTGCCAGCTTGGTGTAAATCTCATCTCCCCATTTTTCATAAGCCCACTCCATGATCTCAGCTAACGCCGGTACAAAGCGGAGGGTGGCAATTCTTTCAGGGGTAAATTGGGCGGCCTTGCGGCTGGGGCGCTCGACAGTGACCTTGTAATAACCGAAGTCGCTATTGTCGAATACCTTGGAGATGCCGTCATGCGACATATCGAGATAGAGTTGTGTGATCTCTTGAATATGCTCGGGAGCAAATTCACAGTTCTTGGCTCCCAGATTTTTACGCAGCTTGCGGAACATCTGGCTGGCGTCGATCAACTGCACCTTGCCGCGTCTACCTTCCGCCTTCTTGTTGGACAGCACCCAGATGTAGGTGGTGATGCCGGTGTTGTAGAAGAGGTTATTGGGCAGTTGGATGATCGCCTCAAGGTAGTCGTTTTCGATGATATGACGGCGGATGTTGCTTTCACCGCCACCGGCGTCACCAGTAAATAATGACGATCCGTTGTGCACCGATGCGATGCGCGAACCGCTGGGGCCTTTGTCCAGATCCTTCATCTTGTTGACCATCTCCATCAAAAACAGAAGCTGGCCGTCGGATGAGCGGGGCGTGGCGGCAACGGTTTCTTCCTTGCCGCGAAAATCCTTCAGTGGAACCTCAAAACGGTGGTCCAGCACCTGCTTGCCATCGAGGATGTACTTCTGATCACCGGCCCAGGATTTGCCGTAGGGCGGGTTGGACAGCATGAAGTCGAATCTTGTTCCGGCAAAGCTATCTTCCGCCAGAGTTGAACCGCACTTTATGTTTTCAGGATTGTTCCCTTTGATCATCATGTCCGACTTGCAGATGGCGTAGGTCTCATCGTTGATCTCTTTGCCGTAGAGCTGAACAGCTGCGTTGGCCCGGATATGACCTTCCGGGTCGGTGATGAAATCCTGAGATTCTGTCAGCATCCCACCTGACCCGCAGGCCGGGTCGTACACCATGATAAACGGCGGCAGGGCATCCTTTACCGGCTCAAAGAGGATGTGGGTCATCAGGTCAATCACCTCACGGGGGGTGAAGTGCTCACCGGCCTCTTCGTTGTTCTCCTCGTTAAACTTGCGGATCAACTCTTCAAAAACATACCCCATGCCCAGGTTAGTCAACTCAGGTAGCTTGCGCCCGTCCGGGTCACGCGCTTCATTGGGAGTAAGGTTGATATTGGGAGATGTGAACTTCTCCAAAACCTCCAGCAGCACGTCCTTTTCAGCCATGTGGCTGACCTGGGAGCGCAGATTGAACTTATTGACGATCTCCTTGACGTTATCGCTGAAACCGTCCAGATAGGCCTTGAAGTTGGCCTCCAGAATCTGGCGATTGTTAGAAGCAGTATCGACCAGTTTTTTCAGAGTCCAGGGAGAGGTGTTGTAGAAGACGTAACCAGAAGCTTCCTTGAGACCTTCCGGGTCAAGATCCGTGAAACCGGCATCGTCACGCTGGAACGTGACCTCTTCCATGACAGCATCCTTGCTCGGTTCCAGCAGACAGTCGAGTCGGCGCAGCACGATCATGGGGAGAATAACATCACGGTATTTGCCGCGCACATAGACGTCACGCAGACAGTCGTCTGCGATCGACCAGATGAAGGAAACGATTTTATTGTGAGCGGAATGGTCCAACGGTATTGCCTCCTGAGAGTTCAGTTCTGAGCTGGTCAGTCATGTTTATCAATTAGTCCTGTCTTGAAACCACAGAGCCTAACGCTGAAGCGGCTCGATCAACAATGCCCATAGGTACTCGGCTGCGCCTTCTTCCGTCAGCTGTTTTGCTGGTGGGTTGCCTAGATGTGGCATGCCGAAAGGTTTGAGATATTGGGTGTATCCATCATTTTCAGCAGACACTGATTCATTGTAAGATTCATCGGTTGTGGCGTCGGCATTACAGGAGTAGAGAATGCCGCTTGAAAAAGAGGCTCTGCCGCCATACCAGATTCTACACCCAGTGATCTGTCGTCCTTCGCGGTAAATCTTCGCAGAGAAGTGACGCAGATCGATGCGTGCTCCCCGCGTTTGGACACCAGGATTCCGCCGCTCCAGCTCTCGAAGTGACTCTTCGAAGTAATTGCAGATAAAGTTGAAGGCTTCTTCGAGGAAAATATCCTGATCATGGTCTGAAAATTGTCGGGTGATTCTCAGATTGCTTGTACGAGGAGTGGCTACTGTTGAGGGGTGTGGTAAGACTGCCGGTCTAGTAGCAGGATCAGGCGTTACTTGCGTCGGAATCTTTCGTACAACCTTTTCAATGGCGGATGTTACTTCAAGAAAGCCATCGTCAAGAGTTGGGAATTTTGTAATAGCTCTTCCATCTTTCGTTGCGGCAAGAATCTTTCCGAATGGAGCACCATGCCAGCTGCAGGGTCTCAATATGACGGGTATAACCACAGCCTCTCCCCGCTCATGTCTATCCATCGCACGCTTCATCTCGATGTCATAACAGTAGTCGGATGCGAGGAAGTCAGAACTGACAAGGAGTAGGATTATTTCGGCATCTTCAAGATGGCTGCTGATCTCCTGACTGAAATCTCCACCTGCATCAATTCGCCGATCATTCCACGTTTCAATCAGTCCCTGTCGTTTCAAGATGGAAAGATGCTTTTCAAGCTCGTCACGTAGAGATTCATCTTTGTGTGAGTAAGAGAAAAAGACTTTTGCCATTACAGAATCCTTTGCAGTTGACTCAGAAAAGCGACAACCTCACCACCGCCAAGGTGACCTTCCTTGCCACCATGTTGTTGCCAAAGGTCAAGAATCCGTAACTCATTCGGATTTGCCTGCCGTCCTCCTCCACCAGTGGATGGACAGCCCGCTGATCGGAGCCTTAGATTGACGTCACCTTTTTCGATAATGATCTGGACGCACACACTGCCATTGTCGCTCTGCTGATCTCTAATCTGGCTGGTAATCCAGTGCTTGTCGGCCTGCGCGAGATCATGCTCTTGATTCCCAATCTTTACCCTTACGGACATTTGACCCTCCTAGAGCAGCAATGTGTTGAACATCATAGAATCCTGGCTGGTTACCGCAGCGGTTCCGTTCCCTCATTCAATATCTTCAAGTATTCGTCATAGACAAACAGCCGGTGCCGCTCTTTACCGGTCAGCTCACGGACTATCCCCAACTCGGTCAGATGCTTAACCGACGTTGCTACAGTGGGGCGGGTCATGGCGGTTTCGTCTGCTGCCTTCTGAATGGTAATCAACGGTTTCCGTTGCAGGTACTGGTGAAGCCTCAGTGCCGACCCTGCTGGGCGTCCCAGCTGCTCAATCCGCTGACGGTCATGCTCGAACACCTGGAGTATGGCTTGTGCCGTGGTGACAGCCTGTTGTGAAGTTTCCAGCACTCCTTCCAGGAAGAATAACAGCCATTCCTCCCAGGCTCCCTTTACCCGGACCTTTTGCAGGAGGTCGTAATGCTCCGACCGATTCGCCTTGAAAAACAAGCTGAGGCAAAGCATGGGCTGAGTGAGCGCACCCTGAGCGCAGAGCAGCAGGGTGATCAAGAGCCGCCCCAGTCTGCCGTTGCCGTCCAGGAACGGGTGGATCGTCTCGAACTGGACGTGAGCCAGAGCCGCCTTGATGAGAACCGGCGTATGCTCGGCATGAAGGTACTTTTCCAGGTCGCCCATGCAAGTGATGACCTGCTCTGGTGGCGGCGGTACAAAGCGGGCATTGCCGGGGCGGGTGCCACCGATCCAGTTCTGACTGCGGCGGAATTCACCAGGATCTTTGGTGCTGCCACGACCTTTGGAGAGCAGCACTTCATGGATCTCCTTGATCAGGCGTAACGATATGGGGAAACCCTCTTGCAGGCGCTTCAGGCCGTGGTTCATGGCGGCGACGTAGTTGGAAACTTCCACCACATCATCCAGCGGTACGCCGGGGGCTTCATTGCTCTCGAACAACAGCAGGTCGGATAATGATGATTGAGTGCCTTCGATCTGGGAGGAAAGGAGGGCTTCCTTGCGGACGTAGAAGTACAGGAAGAGAGAGGTGTCGGGTAACAGGGCAGCCACGCCATCCAGGCGGCCCAGCGCCCAGTTGGCCTTCTCCATCAGCTCGAAGTGTCGAGCTTTCAGGTCCAGCGCGGATTGAGCCGGTAACGGATCAGGGACGAAGGCCTTAATCTGCTCTCCCGCCGTGGCTGTTGTCACATAATGACCGGTTGTTTTCGCCACGTTCCCCTCCTTGTAAAAAAGTTTCGTTACCATACACCTTACGAAAAAATATTACCAGAACTTTTCGTTAGTCTGGCACTGCGAAAAGTTTTTTCCTCTGCGGATTCCAATCTTGTCATGAAAAAAAGTTTTGAAGATTTGAATGACCCGGTGTTGGCCCTGATTCGCATCAGTTTTTATTTTTTTACGTTGAACAAAATTATTGAACCTGAGTTCCAGGAAAATAATTTTCGTAGAAAAGGAGAAAATCATGGCGTTGATGGTTAGAAAAAAAGTTGGCTCACAGAGCAGCAGCTTTGTGGAGTCGATGAATCGGATATCCGCGATGGAGGCCCAGGCCTTGGCCGATGTGAGCGGGGGTAATGACGATATTGATTTTGGCTTCGATGGTGCTGGACCGGATTTTGACGTCGAGAATGACGAAAACGATGGGCCTCCGCTTGAGCCGGAGGGATATGAGCCGTCTTATGATGCTCCATCTCAAGAAATGGTACCGGCCAGTGTTCCAATGAGACCGCTGCCCATGAAACCTAAGATGCGTGTAAAAGCCCTCACAGTAGAGGAAGCGCCTCCTGCTATCACGCCAGTCTCTGTACCGACACCGCAACCCAAGAAGCAGGTTTCAGCCTCGGAAACTGTTCAACTCACTTGCAAGTTGTCTGTCCCGTACCACAAACGCTTAAAGATGGTTTCACTGCTGACAGGCAGGAGCGTCCTTGCGATCATAGAGGAATGGATTGACAAGCATTGCCCGCCTTTGCCGGAACCGTAACTATCAGAATCTGGCGAAGATATTACCCTCCTGGAGTTCAATTTCAATTCAGGAGGGTAATCATGCTTGCTTTTCGATCAATGAAGGATATCCCTAAGGCCCGGCTGCCAACGCATCTGATACCGCCAGTCACCAAGTTGATGCGAGGCATTCTCGCCGCTCATGGTTCAGGCTATCAACCTGACGATGACGGCTATGTGATCCTCGTGACACCGACCGACACGGACAAGAGTCTGGCCGACCGGCTGGGTACTCGCTGGAATGAAAGTTGTTTTGAAGGGGTGAGCTACGATAAGGCGTCTCGCCTGTATCATACCGTGATTATTAGGGGAAACCAGTTCACGCTCTCAATTTTGGTTCCCGAGGAGCCTTGGCTCGATCCAGCTATCCGCACCCGAATGTTGCACGAGTTGGGTGATGAGCAGCGCATCGAGTGTATCAATGCCCAAGGAGGGGAGCCGCCACCATGATCAAGATCAGGAGTTTGCAGGAAATGAGGGCGATGCCCGACGGCGTGGTCAAGCGGGTGATGGAGGCCCGAGTCGTACTGTGCCACGGCGGTGACGATGAACTATTGCGGGAGATGGAGGAGGAATTCAACGGTCCCCTTGGTGGAGACTGGTACCTGTTTGAGCAGGGCGATGATCCCCGGAACTTCGCATTCGACGAGGGCTGCCCAACTGACTTGTTGAGCAATGAATGGAACTGGTGCGACTCGGCCACCCTGGAAAACGGCTGTTTCTTCATATTCTGGGGTACCAACAACGCGGGCGGCCCGTGCCTGTTTGTGCCGGATGAGCCTTGGCTCCCGATGGAATTCAGGACGAGGTTGGTAGAGCTTGTTGTGAGGGATGACATTCGAGTCGGTCAGTTGCATGACAAAGGAAGTGCATATGATTCATGACAACTACAGTAAGTTCCGCCAGCACTTTTCCGAATCCGCGTTCAAGTCGAAGCTCTCAAGGATCAGCGGTGAGGTTCGCGAGAAGGCCATGGTGCTGTATCTGGTCTTTCAAGACCCTTCCACCCCGGCCTGGGTCAAGATCCTGATCGTCTCGGTGCTCGGTTATCTGATCTGGCCGCTGGATGCGATACCGGATGCTTTGCCGATAATCGGTTTCCTCGATGACCTGGCAGCTATGGCCGCCGTGCTGGTTTCCATCGAGATTTACATCACCCCCGAAATCCGGCTGAAAGCTCGCCAGTAGCGTACAACATCAACCATCACATTGAATGCCCATACCCTCACCGGGGTATGGGCATTCTCATTTTCAGGAGGTAACGACCATGAACCTTAGAACCGACCGCTTGCCCTGGCCGATCAGCGACAAACTCCATCAGCTCATCCAGGAAACCTTGACCACGGCAGGGATTGCCCAGGAAACCGGCGCTATTATCACGTTCCGCGATCCTGACCACTGTCCCGATACCGGCGGTTTTCATCCGGTGGAGATTGCCGTTGGACCCGGTGGGGCCATCGAGTACATCACTGACTTCTCTTACTTCGGCAGGCCGCCGCACTGCGAGCTGGCCAAGGAATTGGACTTCGATTTTTCTCTGGGGCTGTTTCAGCACTTTGGCGTCGAATACCCCATTACCCGTGGGCGAGAGTTGTTCGCGCTCTGGCAGTCCAATTTCCTGGCGTATCACCAGATGAAGGCCTACACCGTCTCCATCGAGCCGATGGGCTAAGGGGGTGCCACATGCCACACGAAGAGATTGTGACCCAGCTATCACTCCGTCTGATCAAGGTTGCCGTCAGCCCTTCGGAGATCGTTTTCGCCATCTCCATGCAGAGCGTACTTGCCGAGATTGCCCGACGGTTGGGCGAGGAAGCACTAAAGCTCTCGATCGAAGATATCCGCCTCGCTCGCGATGAAGTGCGGGCCGCCATCGGCCATCACTTGGACGAACGGGACTTCATCGGCATCGGCTTGGACACGTGGGAGATCACCAGGAATCTATGATCCATTAAATATCTGAGAGGAGCATACAAAAATGAGTACAACTGCAGTCGCCAAGATCGACTTCAACAAAGAGCAGATGGCCGTTATCGAGAAGCAGTTCTTCCCGAGCGGAGCCAGTCAGACCGAACAGCAGTACTGTTTCAGCGTCGCACGGGAGCTGGGCCTTAATCCGATTACCCGTGAAATTCAGTTCATACCCCGACGGCAGAAGATCGGTGACAAGTGGGTCAACAAGGTGGAGCCGATGGTGGGTCGGGATGGCTTTTTAAGCATCGCCCACCGATCCGGTCAGTTGGCCGGAATGCAGAGTATCGCCGTGATCCGGGAGGTGCCGCAATTGATCAACGGCAAGTGGGAGTGCCGTCCCGATCTCGTGGCCGAGTGCAGCGTATGGCGTAAGGACAGCGATAAGCAGTTCACGGCACAGGTGGCATTTCGGGAGTATTGCCAGAAGAGCGCCGACGGCACTCCGACCAAGTTTTGGGCGGAGAAGCCTGAAACCATGTTGAAGAAGGTCGCAGAAAGCCAAGCATTGCGGAAGGCGTTCAACATCAATGGCGTCTACTCGCCCGAGGAATTGGGTGCCGGTTTTGAAACCTCCGGCGGTGAAATCGTCCAGGCAATCGAGGCCGAGTTCACCCGGACCGAACCGGACAAAGGGCGTCTGTCTGTCGTGCCACCCCCGCAACCCACTCCGCCTTCGCACCCTGTATCATCCAACATCGACGATGAGGATAGCTGGCCGGTGGGGCCTGCGCCGGTAGCAACTGACAGCCAGACGCAAACTGGTAGCGATAGCGTAGTCAGTGAGATTGTCTCCCTATTGGAGGGGCGGCAGATACCCTACGAGATCGATGAGGAGTGCGGCATCATCAGCGCCAAATCGTACAACCATAAAGACCTGTTGAAGCAGAGCGGCTTTCGATGGTCCGCCGACATCAAGGCGTGGGTATTCCAGTTTGAGCGAGATCCATTTTAAGGAGGTACGGCTATGACTCGATTCACCGATTGCGAGGGCAAGCAAATCATCCTCTGCGACAACTGCCGCCGGGACATGACCATGGGTGAGAGTGTCTTTTCATTCTCTCCCGGAAAGGTCAGCGACGGCTACATCAGCCGCGACTATGACAAGGGGGAAATTGTCCTCTGTCTCATCTGTGCTGAGCAGGTCACCCGGATGGTGACGCTGTTGTCCGATGTCAGCATCAGGAGAAACATCGTCCGTCAGCTCGGTTTTGGCATGGCGGCTGCCCCCCTGATTCAACCCGCTGCATCTACATGAGAAAGGAGCTGTTATGAGTAATCTCCATCCGTTTTTCGATATGGCGGTCCAGGAGCTGAACCGTCGCCAGACGGCCACGCTCGGTGACCGTTCCACCTACATCGGGGCCAGTGACGTTGCCGGGTGTGCCCGGAAGGTCTACTTGCAGAAGCAAACCCCGCTTCAACCCGATACCACCATGTTGCTCAAATTCTCCCGAGGCCATGCCGCTGAGTGGCTGTTGGATAGGATCTTCACGGCTGGCGGGGGTGTCTATGATACCCAGGTTGAGTTGACCCACCCGAGCGAGCCGATGAAAGCCCACCTGGATTTTCTGTTTTACAACGACTTTGACGGTAATCCCGAGCTGCACGCCATTGAGGTCAAGAGCGTGAGCGGCATCCCGGATGCACCCTATCCACAATGGGAGGACCAGCTCGGTTTCCAGCTCGGCCTGTTGCGGATGCAGTACCCCAAGGGCAAGATATCCGGTTCCATTCTGGCCATGGATCTGAACGCCGGACAGGTCCACCAGTTCAACGGCTACGGGTATGACGAACCGACCTTCAATTATCTCTACTGCCGGGGGTTGCACCTGCTGGATGTCCTGAATGGCAGGGATGAGCCGCGACCGTCACCGTCCATCCTCTGCGGTTACTGCGCTCATCGTGACGGTTGCCCCGCCTTTTCTTCACCGCCGGTGGATTTGCCGGTGGAAGTGGAGATGTTGGCCCAGAAATACGCGGAGCTGAATGTGGTCAAGAATCAGGCGGAAAAGGAGCTGAAATCCATCCGTCAGGAACTGGTGGACTACACCGGTCCCAAATTCAAGGGGCATTCCGACCGCTGCGACCTGACCGTCAGCTATGTCGAGCCATCCATGACGGTTGACGGCACTCTCCTGAAGAAGCACTTCCCGGATGTCTATCCCCAGGTGCTGAAAGCCAGGGCCGGTTACTCCCGGCTGGAGGTGAAGACGATCCGCCAGCGGGAGCAGCTCTCGGCAGCGGAATGAGTACACTATTCTAAATCAAATGCCCCGGCTATCACCGGGGTTTTTTAATGGAGGCAGCATGGGCAGCTACTATGGCTCCAGCCAGATCGGGCTGGACGTTAAACCAAGAAGAAAGTGCAAGCCGCGTCGGAATCGTTTCAACCGTAGCTACCAATGGTTGCTGCCGGTGACCGTGGCGATTATCACTCTGGGCCTGTTTGTTATGGCTGGTGTCAGGTAAGGGGGGGGCATGGGAAAAATGAAAGCTCTGTTTCAGGAATACGGACAGGATTGCGTCACCAGAACGTTGCGGATGCGGGTAATGAGGACTGTCTTCAGCCGGGAAATCATCCGCGAGGATATGCCCGACTATATCGTCACTGAGCGGTTTACAGCACCGAGTCAGGTTTTTGAGATGTTTCGGGATCTGATCCAGGAGACCAAGGAGCATTTTATTTGTCTCCATCTGGACGGTAAAAATCGGATCATCTGTCTGGATCGGGTGGCGGTGGGCAGCCTCAATCAGTGCGTGGTGCATCCCAGGGAGGTATTCAAGTCGGCAGTCCTGTCATCGGCTGCGGGTATCATTCTGGTGCATAACCACCCGACAGGCGACCCTGCTCCGAGCGGCGAAGATATCAGCATCACACGACGATTGAAGGAAGCAGGCGAACTGATTGGCATTGGAGTCATTGACCACATCATTATCGGTGAAGGGCGGTACCACTCGTTTGCCGAAAGTGGGCTGATATGAGCCGGAAGCTAAAGCACTATCTGGGGATAGATCCCGGTGAGGATGGCGGTCTGTGCGTGCTCCGGTCGGACTGGAGTGGGATCGGATGCCTGCGGGTAAAGTCCGGATTGCCGACTGGATCAGCCGGGTGAAGGCTGTCTATCCCCATCTGATTATGTTGGCCGAGCTGGCCCAGGCCATGCCGAAGCAGGGGGTGACCAGCTGTTTCCGGTATGGTCAGCACTTCGCCAGTTTTGAGGATGCGGCCATTCATCTGAAAATCCCTTACCACGAGGTGCGACCGGCCATCTGGAAAAAGGCCATGGGACTCAGTAGCGACAAGATGGACAGTATCACCGCTTGCCGTCGGCTGTTTCCTGCCGTGGATCTGATCCCGCCGGGGTGTCGTAAAGAACATGACGGCATGGCCGAGGCGTTGCTGATAGCCGAGTGGGGGCGGCGACGCGGGATATAGGGCGGCTCCGGCCTCTGCAGTCCGTTCAGCTCCGGTTCTCCCGGAACGCACTGGCCAGGCTGTGCAGGATTGATCTACCGGGCTTAACTTGCCGCCAAAGTTTCAAAGGACACATTATTGATCACTTCTGTGATCGATATCCCCGGTCCGCCGGGTTTATCCCGTGCGGGCCGCGTTATTGGAGGAAGCATGCGCGTATCGTATGATCCGCAGGACATCCAGGACATGGCACGGCTGGTGGCACAGGAACTCATGCCGCTGCTGCTGGCCGAGATCCGGGATGCGGCGAAACAGCAGCCCACGCCGGTTGTGAGGCCGGAACCGCCCATGGGCGGACAGCGCAACAGCGCTAGCGACGTCGTGAGCAGCAAGGAGCTGCAGCGCATTACCGGTCTCTCTGAGACGACGCTCTGGCGGCTGGATCAGGCCGGGCAACTGCCGTCGAAGCGACGGCTGTCGCCGAACCGGGTTGGGTATCTGCGCTCCGAAGTCGATGCGTGGCTGGAGTCACGGCGGTAGGCCACGCTGATCACTTTGCCGGGATGGGGTGACCCCGGATAGTTTACATGTTTGATGCGATGGCCCCCCAGGTCATTGCAGGGCAACCATACCCCTGCCATGGGTAAGCTTTAAGATTGCCTTGCCGCCGATAGATCATTATGGTAATAATATCTCTCACTTTAATCTGAAAGGGGATTTCTAGGTTTAGGCCTCTGGGGAAAGCGGCGATAAAGACATTAAAAAGGCACTCTGACGTGACGTCACAGAGAATTGTAGCAATAGACGCTGAATTGCATATGTCCATGGGCATAAAAAACAAGGAAAAGGTGACCAATATGAAACACGTTATGAAACTCAAGGGTTTGATGAACAAAACAGTACGCGGTATGAAATGTGCCATAACTGCTGTGGCGTGCGTCAGTAGCCTGTCCTCTGCCCCGTGGACCTAAGCCTAGAAGTCTTCTGTGGATTCAAAACAGCCCCTGTTCTCAACTGAGGACAGGGGCTGTTTCTTTAGGTTAATCTGCATCGCTGATAACTTCTTCAGGCCTTTGGATGCCAAGCAATTCATCCAGGTGAGCAGCCCATTTCGTCAGCGCTTGCTGCTTCTGTTCGTCATAATCGTGCAGGTCGTATGTACCGTCAATCCTGCTATCCTTGTGGTTCAACACTTTTTTAGACCAATCCTTTGGTATGTTAATGCGGCTCATGCCGGACTTGGTCGATCGACGCAGATCATGAGGGGACCATTGAGGGCGACCGTAATATTTAAACCATATCACTTCCTTGGATCTGCGCTTTACTGAAATCCCTCTCTCGACACGCTGCGAAAGTGAGTTGCGCTTGATCGGCCCTCGCTCTTTAACTACCAACCCATTTATCCCTTCTCTAACTTCAAGAGACGGGAATACATTTTCTTTGCCGTCGGCCAGCAGCGACATGGCCAAGTCTGACAGGTAAACTCGGTGATCCTGCGGTTTTCGCCTTAATGTTTTCTTGTTTTCAGTCTTGATTCTGATGAATGGGATGGTCCACCATCGCCCGTCGATCTCCCGTCGGTGCATGCCGGTTACTTCTTCAGGACGTTGCCCTGTCACCAGTATGAACTTGAGAGCACGTTTGGTGGCATCGTTCCCTGGCCCGCGCTCAATTCGCCTCCAGACCTTTACAATTTCATTGTCATCAAGAAAACGCACTTTGCCCTCCGGCACATTCAGGCCGGGGAGGGATCTGGTCATCTTTGTATGGGGGGAACTCACGATGTATTCGTGGTCTTCAGCGTACCAGAGCATCATGGATAAAGCTTTGTGGGTATTGCGTGCCTGACCGGGCTTGGTTTTGAGTAAATCCTCCAGCAGCGGGATGATATCCTTTCTGGATATACTCTTGATCGGACGATCTCCCAGATCTGGCAGGACGTACTTCTGAATCACTCCCGTAACAGTCTTGTGCCATCTGGGGGCGTAGTAAACCTGAGAATATTTCTCAAGGAACTCAGCCGCTACTTTGGATACGGTTAGTACAGCGTTGGTTTCCTCAACCGGGGGAGCCATGGGATCAATCTTCTGGGTGTGAACGAGCGAATAGGCATCTCTATACTTCTGCCTTGCTTCAGCCAAGGTCACCATGTTGCGCTTGTCGTTATAGCTGCCCAGGTTTAATAGGCGGCGCTTGCCATCGAAGTGATACATGTAGAAAAAAGTGATCACCCCTGTCTTGCGAATCCGTATGCCGAAACCATCGTTCGGCTTCCCTTCGCGTATGTCCACTTCTTTTGATGGTGGAGCCTTCTCAACCTTATTCTGAAGGGCCTCAAGATACTTGCCAGAGAATCCGCCTTTTGACTTTGGTCTGTAATCCGTCATCGGTTACCCCCTCAATAGGCCACGTGGCTTGTCACGTGGCTCCTGATGTTTTGGTTGTAGGCGATTTTGGATGAAAACGCAAGCAGTATTTCAGTTGAAAAGTAAAGTGTTATCAGGTATATATGGTTTAATGATGGGGTTGGCTGAGGTGGGTTGGGGAGTGCTGGAAGTATATGCTACCAGCTTCCCAAGCTGAAGGTCGCGAGTTCGAATCTCGTTTCCCGCTCCAATAAATTTAAAGACTTAGGCCTAACAGCCTAAGTCTTTTTGTGTTTTAGGGTTCCTTTTGGGGTTCCTTCCCTAGTAAGGAGTCGGGCGTTCGAAATGGTTCCAGATGACCCCAACCTTCATCACTCGATTTGTCATGGAGCGGAAAGTGGTTGTGTAGTCTATTGATAACATAATACTCTTTAGCTTGACAGAGAGCATCTGCTGTGGTTTTTTGATTTATAATTTTGTGTAATGAGGGAGAACCTATGCCAGCTATCATTTTGCACCTTAGCGATATTCATATAAAAACAGCAGATGACCCCATTCTTAGTAGAGGCTCACGAATTGCTGCATGCATTAATTCAATTATTCCATCAGCATCGCACGTCTTCATTGTTGTTTCAGGAGATATCTCGTTTTCAGGGATAAAAAAAGAATACGACTTGGCAAAGACGTTTCTAATGGGGATCAAGGCTTATATTATGAATGAAACGAACGTCCCCGTGTCATTTGTGATTACGCCTGGCAACCACGACTGCGATTTTCTCAACAATACTGGCACAAGAAAAATGATTGTCCAGAATATTGAAGAAAGCGCAAATCCTGAAATTGACACTTCGGTAATCGAAACTTGCGCTGGCATTCAGAAAGATTTCTTCGATTTTAGAAACGAGCTGGAGCCTGATGGGAATGTAGATGATGATCTGCTCTGGCGTTCTAAGCTGTTTATTGTTGAAGGGAAAACTCTCTGTTTTGAATGTCTGAATATTTCATGGGTTTCAAATTTTCATGAAACATCAGGCAAACTGTATTTCCCTATTGACCGCTATCAAGATAAAAAGCTGGCTAGCGCTGATACGCGGATACTTATGCTTCACCACCCCATAAACTGGTTTAATCAGAGTGTTTATCGCAATTTTAGGAGATCGATAAGGCAGCTTGCAGATCTTGTTATTACCGGTCATGAGCATCAAGGCAACGTTGGCATCATTGACGAAGTTGAAAGCGATCAGAGTGCATTTATTGAAGGATGTGTGCTGTTCGATACAAAAATACCATCTGACTCGGCTTTAAATGTTGCTCAAATTGATATTGTTCAAAGCAAATTCACTTCTGTTCGTCATAAATGGGATGGGAAGCTATATATACCGACGGAAGTAGGCTCCTGGAAAGAGTATCATAATCTGCCAACAAAAAAGATTAATCCCTTCAATATTCTCAAACCATTTCAGGAAATGTTGGATGACCCAGGAGCTTTTATCAAGCATCCTGGTAGCAGAAACCATACAAATATTACTCTGACCGATATTTATATTTTCCCTGACCTTCGCAAGATGGTTGCTGGCCCTAGAAAGCGGAACATCATAAATTCAACAGAACTGCTTTCAAGCGCAAATATTGTAGATGGCACCGTTATTGAGGGGGACGAAAAAGCTGGTTGCACCAGTCTCCTTTATCAATTTTACCGTAATTATCATGATCAAGGCTTTGTACCACTGCTGATCAAAGGGAAGGATATCAAACGTGGTAGCGGCACCGAACTCGACGAAATCATAATATCAGCGGTTACATTGCAGTACGGGAAAGAAAATATACCAGCCTTCCAACAGCTTTCGGTTTCGAAGAAAATATTATTTTTGGATGATTTTGATGATGGCCCACTGAGAGCCGCCGACATTCGCGCAGAACTGATCTGTTCGATAAAAAAACGATTTGGCTTTTTTATCATTACAGTAAATGAACTGTTTGAAATGCGGGAAATGCTCGACGGTGACGAATCCCGGTCGCTGCTGTCACTGGTGCACTACAAATTACAGCCATTCGGATACGTGCTACGGTCAAAGTTGATTCAGAAATGGTTCTCGATCGGAGCCGATGGCACGCTTGATGAAGCCCAATTCATTGCAAAATGCGACCAGGCTGAACGGCTTATGAAAAATGTCATGACAAGAGCTGTTATCCCCAAGATTCCGCTTTACCTGCTTACACTTTTACAAAGCATGGAAGCTGGCCGTAGCGGTGATTTTAAAGAAAGCGGTTTGGGATATTACTATCAGTATCTTTTGACTGACGCTTTTCAGCATGCCGGTGTTAAAAAAGACAAGCTTACAGAGTTATTCCAGTATTCAGCGCATCTTGCATGGGAATTTCATATACAGCAGCAAGATGAACTCACAGAACTTGATCTCAGAGCTTTTAACAAACGATTTTCCGATACATGGCATACAGTTGATTTCCAGTCTCGGTTAAATGAGTTGTTAAAATCCCGAGTCCTTCAGTGCAGAGGTGAGGACTATTCCTTTCGATACCCATATATTTATTACTACCTGAAAGGACAATATTTACAGGAGAACCTTAGCAGCGATGATATCCGCGCGTATATAGTTAAGTGTTGTAAACATCTTTACGTGCGTGATCATGCAAATACTGTTCTTTTCCTTGCACACCACACGAATGATGATTTCCTTCTGAAATCGATTTCCGACGCACTTCATGGGATTATCCAACACTGTACTCCAGTCACATTCAATAACGACACCGCTGAAATCCAGAAGATTATTGATGATGCACCCAAGCTCAAATATACCGGCGAACAACCTGCTGATCACAGAAATCGTCTGAATAAGGAGCGTGATGAAATCGACGATGGGAAAGATGGCTTGGTGGATAAAGAAGAAGATTCGGACGAATTGAGCTTTCTCGCCCAGATAATTGTATTATTCAAGACCACTGAAATCCTCGGCCAGATCCTTAAAAACCAGTATTCAAAGATACAGCGTACCCGGAAACGAGAGTTATTAGAAGAATTATTCAACGGTCCATTACGAGTCTTACACGATTTTTATAACCTAATCGGTAAACACCCTGATTATCTTGTAGCTGAAATTGACGCAGCGCTAAGTCGTAAGAGGAAAAGCGATCCGGAGCATGAGCGGAGAAGGATAGCCAAAAATGTCGTTGCGGGGATTGTGCAAATTCTGTCTTTTGCTTTTGTGGTGAAAGCTGGCCAAGGGGCCAGCTCAGAAAATCTCTTTGAAGAAGTGCATGACGTAGTTGAGAAGAACGGTACATTAGCATTTAAACTGATTGAATTATTTATTCACCTAGATTCCCCCAAACCGTTGCCGCATCAAATGCTACAACAGGTCCACGGGGAGGCGAAAAGCAACACTCTGGCTGCCAGGATGGTCCAGATAATGGTCTTAAACAGGCTCTATATGTTTAAAACGTCCGAGGCTGATATACAGTGGCTGTCAAATGTATTAAAGATAGATATTGGTATGCAACATTCCATCAACTATCTAGATACTAAACATAAACTAATTAAGTAAGAACGTTATGTAAAGAATCCGCGCCCAAAGGACATGGCTTTGAATTCACCCCCCATTGGGGGACAAAGCAACTTTTTCAGTGGTGAGAATGCTGCTGCTAAACTGGTTGTTGGCGGCACGTTTCTGCCGCTGTTTTTTCTTCGTTGAGCTAAAGCCGAGGAGGACCAGCGGCACATTCAAATAGCCAGCTTGACGGTGAAGCATGTCGTAATCGTGAAGCTCATTAAAGTTTTAATCAAGTCATTTACTCATCACTTATTTGATGCGTCCGGCCCCCCGTACTTTGTCCTTAGCCTTCTCTATTTCTCGCTCCAGATTCTTTCGATCTTCAATTTGTTTTATCAGATTTACATCTGACATGAGGCTGATAGCATCGCAACCTGCCGAAATCAAGAAAGGCTCTTCACCTTTGGGGAATCCTTGATAGACCTTCCGCATTTGCTGGATGAGTGCGGTATTTTGATTCTGTTCATTAATTATCGCTTCACGTTGGGCCATAAGTTCATCGGCTTGCCGTTGTATCTGTGGGGCCTTAGCATTGGTTTCAGTCTGTATCTGCTGCCTATCCTGTTCGTGTTTTTCTTTGGCCCTGTCTATCCTTCTTCGCCATTCCTTTAGGTTCGCACCTTCGATTTGCCAAGCCTTTTCATCCGTACTTCGAATTAGATCACGGCCCTTGTCCTTCCAAGTTGGGAATTCAATGGGTGGTTGATATGTCCATCCTCTGTTCGCTGCCTCCCATATGCTTTCTCGGTTCTGACATCTCCTCTCTTTCGTGTCGATTTCCTCGCATTTTTCGTCAAGCTTATGCCACGCCGGGATAAGCTCGTAAATTACATTGGTAATTGCCTCTTCCCTGGTTTCCGGAAGATTCCTCAAGTCCTCAAATACCTTTTCTTGAAGTTTGTCGAGTCGGTGAATCTCATCCCTGAGTGCTGCCTTCATTTCTTCACCGGTCATTGTGGCTTCGGTGCACAGCTTATTCTCATCAAAATACAATTGTCGGCCTGATGGTACAGTACCTGCTGACAGCTTTTGCTGCTCAAGTTTCATACGGTATTGCTGCAATTTTATTAACCAGTCACTCAGCTCCCTATCGGACATTTCAGGTGCTGGTGCTGGTATAAACTCCTCTTCCTGAAGCTTTTGGAGTTCGGCTATAAACTGCAAAATGAGCTTATACCAAGTATTACAAGTATCCCTTTGTGAATACCCCACTTGTGTCAATGCATATGAATACCAATCCATTGCTGGTGTAATTAAAAATCACACATTTATGTTTGAGGAGCAAATTTGCTTGATTAATGCAATTTATTTGCTATGTATTAATAATTGTTGTTATATGCAGCTTATATTTTTGATTGTCGACCTCTACACTCAAAACATTCTACCCGAGATAATATGTTCTAACGCCTATCTCAACTCGATCGATAATCTCAAAACCTGAAAACCGGACATGCGACATAGTTACAACCGCTCCAAGATCTTTCACTTTTTTGTCCTTAAATTATAGCTGACACGGCCAAGCATACGGCAAGCCATAAACAATTTCTTCGTCACGATGAGCTTAATAGGCTTAATGAGCCTCTTTACGCTATCTGAACGGATTGATGGCAAAAGATGTCTCACGTTTCGCCAATGTTTAATTCTATCAGTATAATTTGTGGGCATTTTAATTGAGGTGACTTTTGGAAATCAGTCCATCCACAAAAAAAGCAGCTGTCCAAATACTTTCCCGCAAAAGTATTTCTGACTCTCTTTATCTTGCCAAATTGCTGATATTGCTTGTATTTGTTACAGGCCTTATTATTGTTTTTCTGTTGTGCCAGCACGAAAAACAGCTAGCCAAAGCGAAGCTGAATGACATTTTTGAAAACCGAGTATACCGCGACATTACACTTATCAAGCAGCGTATTGAGAGTAATGAGCGAATTCTACGCAGTGTTCAGGGACTGTATGTTGTTTCCGGGAATAATGTAGATCGCATACAATTCCAGGACTACATAGCTACGCTTCAATTGGAAACAAGTCACTCCGGCATCCAGGGTGTCAGTTTCGCACTAAAAGTACCTGATGCACAGAAAACCTCCCATATTTCTGCTGTTCGTGCAGAAGGATTCCCTGACTATAGAATCAGGCCGACAGGGAGACGCGAATTTTACGTCCCGGTTATTTATCTTGCTCCGCTCACCGATAACAATCGGCGTGTTGTCGGCTACGACACTTACCTTGAACCGGTACGGCGGGCCGCTATGGAGAGGGCACGCGACACAGGTGAAGCTACTCTTACCGGTAAAATCCGACTTGAACAAAATAGCGATAATCAGGAACAACCTGGCGTTTTGCTGTTTCTGCCGGTGTATAAGTGGGGTGCCTTACACAATTCAATTGCATCGCGTCGTGCAAATATTATTGGCTGGTTAGCCATATCTATGCGTATAGACGTCCTCATGACTCATTTGAATTTAGAACGGACAAATGAGATCCATATTGAAATCTACAACGGCACCATAATCTCTGAAGATACGTTGCTCTATGCTTCAAATGGTCGCCGTTCAGCACAGACACCAAGATCACCGCTACAATCACTTACAAACATTGAAATCGCTGGTCAAACATGGACAGTGGCAATGTCCCCTCTCCCCAATTTTGAGAGACGAATTGGTAACAACAAACATCAGCTAATTGCGGTTGCGGGTGTATCACTGACTCTGCTGCTAACAGCGCTTACATATTTACTGGTAACGAGCCGAGCCCGAGCCATTAAAGCAGCCAGGGAGATGACCATTGAACTGAGAGAAAGTGAAACACGATACCGCTTTGTGGCCGATTTTGCCTACAATTGGGAATACTGGATAGCTCCTGACAGAAGCTTCCGTTATGTTTCTCCTTCTTGCGCCCAAATTAGCGGATATACCAAGGACGATTTTTATCGTGATCCAGGGCTCTTAGTGAAAATCGTTCATCCGGATGATATCGCTCACTTTAACAATCATACCCACGATATTTTGGCAAACGGGGATCTTAAGCCAATCGAATTTCGCATAATAACCCGAGACGGCCTGATACGCTGGATTGGTCATATCTGCCGCCCTATTTTTGACGTTGATGGAACCCCGCTCGGCCAACGGGCCAGCAATGTTGATATTACGGAACGAAAACTTGGGGAGATTGCTCTCCAAGAACAGAAGATGCTGCTTGAAGCTGAAATTGGAGAACGGCAAAAGGTTCAGGAAGCTCTGGTTTCAGAACAGCGTAAGCTTGAAGAGTTAAATCGCACTCTGGAAACCCGAATTGCAGAAGCAGTTCTGCAGCTACGCCAGAATGATCAGTTAATGCTCCTACAAAATCGGCAGGCCACCATGGGCGAGATGATACACAATATTGCCCATCAATGGCGTCAACCACTCAACTCATTAGGTCTGATCCTCCAGACCATACAATGCGAATTTGTTGCGGGCCAAATGACTGTTGAACAAATGACCTGCGACATGAAAGATGTAATGGAGCTGATTCATTTCATGTCCCAGACGGTAGATGATTTCAGGAATTTTTTTAAAGAGGACAATAATATTGCCTGTTTCAGTGTACAAGACTGCATAAAAAAAGCTGTCACTCTCGTGCGTGCCACTCTTGATGATCACGGCATTACTTTAGTCGTGGAACAGAATAAAAACATTCAGATCAACGGATACCCCAACGAATATGCACAAGTCCTATTAAATTTACTGAGCAACGCCAAAGACGTTTTGGTTGAGCGGGCAATATCAAACCCTACGATAACTGTTAGATCGGAGTGCCTCGGAGATTATGCTGTTGTGACTGTTAGAGACAATGCCGGAGGGATTTGCGACAGTGCTATTGGCAAGGTTTTCGATCCTTATTTTACCACCAAGCCAAAAGGTAAGGGATCCGGTGTCGGGTTGTACATGTCCAGAAACATCATTGAAGAACATATGGGAGGCCGCCTGACAGTAGCCAACATCGGCGGAGGAGCAGAATTCAGAATTGAAGTAAAATCAGATATGTGTTTACCAGACCGTTCTTCTTTGGCGTAAGGGTCAATATACGGGGAAGAACTTATAGCCTTCCCCTGTCAACTCTACGGCTACTGACTTTTTATGGTTCATCTGAAGTTTCCTCTGTAATATTATTGAAATCGTCAATTATCCAGTAAATGAGGATTGGTTAGTAAATAAGCTGCGGGGCTATAAATGATGCCTGCGTGTAGTGCCTTACCGAGGTTCGCGATCCCAAACAGTCCTCAGATGTTCGCAGTCCTATACCTGTATTTCGTTTATGTGACTTTAAAAAACAGATTTGAATAAATAAACCGGTTTCCCTATCATGTGATATATTTTATAGAAAAAGGAGATTCCATTGACCAGAGAAATTGAAAACTTAATTGACGAATTACCTCAAGCCTCAAACAAACGCGTTGAAGAAATTGTAGCAATTTTAGAAGGTGTTCTTTCCGATATAGAATGCAAACTTCCTACTGAAGATGACACCGACAGTGCTTACGAATGTCAAAATATTCCAAAAGCAAAGAATGTAATCGCGCTTATCAGGACATGGAATGCAAGAGACAAAAAAAAAGAAGTTGGGGAAAGTGAATTTAAGATAATAAATAAATTATCAAAGGAACTGAAAATAACATTTACTCAAATTTGATTTATGAACGCAGATCTCGTCAGCGGTCCAATTTCGTCACAAGGGGTGTGGCGGTACGATCGACATATAGAGTTTCAGTGCATGTCGTTAATCGTTTGCTAACCCCCGATAGCAACAAGGTGGATGACTATGCCGGATAAATCAAATCAGAGGGATTCTTTTACAGAATCGGGCATGAGAACTGTGCTTTTTGTGGATGATGAAGTGTCTATTCTCCATGAGATCCAGAAGCTTTTTTCGGATGATGCCATTGTGCGGCTGTTGGTAGCATCTGGTGGAGAGGAGGCGCTGGAGATCATCCGCACGGAGGATGTGTGGCTTGTAGTGTCCGATAGTCATATGCCCGGTATATCGGGGATTGAGCTGCTGGAACGAATTCGTCACATCTCGCCTACAACAGGGCGCATCCTGATGACCGCCAATGCCGACCTAAAGACCGCTATTGACGCGATAAATATCAGTGAGGCCTTCCGCTTTATCATCAAACCCTGGGACAACAATGAACTTCAATTCATTGTGCATGAAGGGCTTCAACGCGCCGAAGTTGTAAGAGAACTTGCTCATAGTGAGGAAGGCGCTATCAACTCCATCGCCCAGGCCATTGAACTCAAGGACCCCTGTACTCGAGGTCATTGTGATCGTGTGGCAGAATATGCAGCTGCTCTTGCCATGAGGATTGGTTTGTCGGAAGGGAAAATTATCCACGTCAAGTACGGTGGCTGGCTGCATGACTGCGGCAAAATCGGTGTGCCGGGATCTGTGCTCAATTTTCCGGGAAGATTGGATGAACCAAGCTTGAAGATTATTCACAAACACCCGCTCTGGGGGGCGGAACTAGCTCGGCAGGCCAGCCTTCCCACTAAAGTTGTCAACATGATTCTGTACCATCATGAAAAATACGACGGCAGTGGCTATCCCTATGGACTTAAAGGGGAGGAGATTGCTCTAGAAGCCCGAATTGTCACCATTGCAGATGTATTTGACTGCCTCAGGACACGTCGCCCATACCGTGCAGCTTACACAAGTGACCAAGTCAGAGAAATTATGCAGGAAATGTCGGAAAGCTATTTTGACCCGCACCTGATGGAACTGTTTCAGGCTACTGCCGAAGAGGTGCTGGAAGAAGATGCGCGACGCGCAGCAACGCATCACCGAGACGTGGTCGGGTAACACGCTTCCCGACTGATAACAGGACCGGGCAATCCGGTCAATTGCTGCATTGTTGGGCGGATCAAAATCATCCAGACCAACCCCCAAAGAAGATTTACATGATGAACACAACAATTCAACCTTACCTTTTCTTCGGTGGACGTTGTGAGGAGGCAATCAATTTCTACAAAGCGGTCCTTGGTGCGGATGTGGAAATGCTTACTTGATGATGGAGTTAATTTTATACAGAAACCATTCTCATTGCCTGATTTGGCTGCCAAAGTGCGTCAGGTGCTTGATGGTAAATAGGGAAATGAATAAGACCTTCACATCTGTTTTCTACTACCGGAAAAACATTCACACATTCTGGTTGACCAGAAGCATCAAGGGGGATATCAGCTTGCTGGGGTTTAGGCTTTGATAATCCTGCTTGATATGTTGACTGTACCGGCGGCAAGATCACGCAATTGATACAGGCCGTGCATACCCTGGGTGACGAAGGGACACGCAACCGTGAATTGCGATCACTGATCAAAACACTGGAAGAGACCGGATTAGGGCTGGGTGAGATCATCACCTATGAGGAAGATTATCTGCTCAACACGGAGCCTATCTGAGGGTTGCCAAAAATCCGGATCTTTCCTTGAATCAATTACCTTAACTGGACTATACTTCCACGAATCAGTAACTGCTAATCCAAAAAAATATTAAAGAGGTTACGTCAACGTGAGAGCCCAAACGATCAGGCTTTTTCTGATACTTCTGTTTTTTTGCACTCCGATTCTTGGCAACGGCCTTGCTTCGGCTGAAAGCACAAAAACAGAACCAAAACGTATCCTGATTTTACATTCCTACCACGCCGGGCTCCCATGGACTGACCAGATAATGTCCGGTATGCAGTCTGTTTTTGACAATGCAAATGTCCACCTGACTGTAGATGTCGAGTACCTTGACACCAAGCGCCATCACAATTCCCGATATTTTTCCAATATTCTTGACGCTATCTTGCACTACAAATTCAAGGGCAGCAAATACGATCTGGTGCTCCTTTCCGATAACGAAGCACTGAATTTTGCATTGGAACATCGCAACAGCGTGTTTCATTCAACTCCGATCGTCTATTGCGGCGTCAATTGTGACAGCCAGCAGCTCGCTCAAGGAGTACCGGACATAACAGGGGTCAGAGCCGACCCTGACTATGCTGGAGTCATCCAGCAGGCTTTGTCTTTTCACCCAAAAGTCAGTAAGATCGTTGTTATTGGCAGCACCATGGATCTTTCCGACCGGGTGAACTTCCAAAAGCTTCTTGGCCTGTCCCGGATACTCTCAGGTAAGCCGGAGTTCTTTTTCTGGAACGACATACCGGCTGAAACCTTACGCAAACAATTATCCGATCTGGGTGACGACTCGCTTGTGGTAATCAACGGTTCAATCAGGGACCAGCATGACAATCTGCTCTCATTTAAAGAGGAAAATCTGCTGATCAGGGAAGCAACCAAACTACCAATCTATAGCTTCTGGGATGTTTATCTTGACCAGGGTATTGTCGGAGGATCACTGATTAATGCCAGATATCAGGGCGTACAGGCAGCTGAAATCGCATTGCAAATCATCCAGAAGCATTCTGCTGGTTCAATTCCCGTAGTAAAATCAACATTTGATAGTCCTGTGTTCGATTTTAATGAACTGGTTCGCCTCGGCATACCCCTTAATCACTTGCCGGCAAAGTATCGCCTTGTTAATGCACCATCTGCTTCGTACGAGATAACCAAGTCCCAATTCTGGATATCAGCCGGGGTATTATGCTGTTCGCTTGTTATTACTCTGATCCTTACAAGGAACAACATCCTTCGAAGACGTGCAGAAGCGCATTTGCGACATAGTGAGCAGAGTTACAAGAGCCTTTCGCAACAGTTTCAGGTAATACTTCACGGAATACCGGATGGGTTGGCTCTCATTTCCAAGGATATGAAAGTAGTCTGGTCAAATAATCATGCAGGCGATTACTTCAACAAAACCCTCGAATCCATACCGGGTGAATATTGCTGTAAACTACTCTGCAGTCACCCTTCTTTCTGCGATGACTGTCCGGTAGTAAAGTCACTCACGTCAGGCAACGACGAAGAGGCTATAATCACCACTCCTGACGGACGGTCCTTTGAGGTCAAGGCCTTTCCGATAAAATCCGCTAGCGGAGAGATAACCCATGCCATTACACTGGCTAGCGATGTCACGGAAAAAAGACGCTTGATTGAAGAGAGCAACAGAAACGGACATCTGGCTTCTCTGGGTGAACTGGCTGCAGGAGTCGCCCACGAAATCAACAATCCCAATGCTCTGATCATGCTTAATGCAGAACTGCTCAGAAAAGCTTGCCATGATGCTGCCCCTATTTTGCAGCATCATTATGAGCAGCACGGAGAATTCCTCCTTATGGGATTTCCGTACCCGGAAATCCGTAATGAACTTCCGTATCTATTTGCGGAGTTGTTCGAAAGCGCTTGCCGCATAAAAAGAATCGTAAACGACCTCAAAGATTTTTCTCGTCAAGAGGTACCAACAGATATTGAACTGGTTGACCTTAATGGAGCTGTAAGCGCATCAATACGACTTGCAAACAGTACAATAAAGAGCTCTACCAACAAGTTTTCTGTCTCCTATGCCCAGCCATCGCCAACTTTTCTAGGGAATTTGCATCGGATAGAACAGGTAATAGTCAACCTGCTCCTGAATGCATGTCAGTCGCTTCCAGACAAGAACTCTGGTATTGAGATCTCCACCTTGTACGACTCGGACCGTCAGTCATGTGTAATCCGTGTTCAGGACGAGGGATGCGGTATCAGCGCAGAAAACCTTGCCCACATCACGGATCCGTTTTTCACAACAAAGCGGGAAAGCAGCGGCACAGGCCTTGGCCTTTCGGTATCCCACCGCATAATAAAGGACTACTCCGGAACATTTGAGTTCAAATCCGAAGTCAACAAGGGCACAACCATCTCTGTCTATTTGCCGATCAATAAGGAGGTTAACGCACATGACTGAGACACTCTATCCTGACAAGCCTGTTTTGCTAGTTGACGATGAAGCCCCATGGTTGCGTAGCCTCTCCATGACACTGCGCGAAGCAATCGGCTTTAACAATATCATCAAATGCTCTGACAGTCGGGATGTCATACAGATCCTGAAAAGCAATTCGGTCAGCATCGTACTTCTTGACTTAACCATGCCGCATATTTCCGGTCAGGATCTGCTGCAAATGATCACCAAAGACTTTCCGGAAATACCGGTTATTATCCTCAGTGGGCTGAATCAAGTTGACACAGCTGTCCGCTGCATGAAACTTGGCGCATTTGATTACCATGTAAAGACTGTGGAAACAGAGCGCCTCATATATAGTATCCAGCATGCCCTCAACAGTCTGGAAATGCATGCAGAAAACATGCGTTTAAAAGCATTATTCCTTGAAGACAAACTGGAATATCCGGATGCCTTTGCAGATATATGCACCCGCAGCAAAAAAATGCGTTCAGTATTTCAGTATTGCGAAGCTGTTGCCCATAGCTCAGAACCAATTCTTATCTATGGGGAAAGCGGAGTAGGGAAGGAACTTATAGCCAAGGCAATCCATAAAATACGCTGTCCTGACGAGCCATGGATAGCTGTAAATGTTGCCGGGTTGGATGACAATGCCTTTTCCGATACCCTGTTTGGTCACACCAAGGGTGCGTTTACTGGGGCTGAACGAGTACGGCGCGGAATGATTGAAGAAGCTGCAGGTGGCACTCTATTTTTAGATGAAATCGGCGATCTTAACCTGACTTCACAGGTTAAGTTGCTACGCCTGCTACAGGAGGGAGAATTTTTTCCGCTTGGCGCCGACAAACCCCACAGGCTCAAAGCCAAGCTCGTTTTTGCAACCAACAGTGAGCTAAACGGCCAAACCTCAAATATAACATTCAGAAAAGACCTGTATTATCGCTTAAGCACTCACCAAGTCCGGATTCCTGCCCTCCGAGAACGGCTTGACGATCTCGAAATCTTGATCCAAAAATTTGTATGTGATGCCGCGACCTCTTTAGGCAAAAAGGTCCTCACTGTTCCCAAAGGATTGCCCGACCTGCTCTCAGATTATTTTTTCCCCGGCAATGTGAGAGAGTTGCGTGCCATGATCTTTAATGCTGTCAGCCTGAGTAAGTCTGCCATCCTGTCCCTGGATAGCATCAAAATTACTGCTTGCCCCCACAAAGACCCGAAGACTTTTGAAGAGTTAGACGTAATATTAACCGACAACAACTTGGCTGTCACCCCACAACACACTGTTTTCCCCGAACTTCTACCCAACCTGGAAGAGGCAGGGCACCAGCTCGTGTCTGAGGCAATGCGACGTGCACAGGGGAATCAGACTCTTGCAGCATCAATACTTGGTATTACACGCCAAGGCCTGGCTAAACGCCTAAAAAAACAACCTGTCTCAGCCTGGCATCGTCAGCTGGCCACAAAAATAACTGGATAAACTGTAGACGCAATATTCATTGGCAACCAGAGTTGCACCGCAACTCTGGTTGTGTCAATTCATGTAACTTGCTTGATTCACATGTAGGCTCTCATCAGATCCCTCTGTCATCGCATCACGCCTCATAAAAGCCCGTAATAATTGAACTTGCAGAACAAACCCGCAAACCCCAATTACTATCCTGCCCGCAGCACAGGCTCCAGTCAGCCACACAAGGCATGGCAACCCTGGTTGCAACCATCACAACATTATTTTTGTCAAACCATATAAAATCTTTAATTCAAGTAACTTACTAAAACAAAATGGCTTGGCACCCATATTGCTGTAGTGCTGCTTGATTGCTTTTCAATCCAGCAAAAGAGATCAAGGAGGAGTACAATGATGAAAAGGATGAGAAAAACCAGAGTTGCCTTGGCCCTAGCAACAGTTATTGCAACGGCAGGCCTCTCCCAGGCCGCACAAATCACCAGCTGGGACATGTCAAAGGTAACCTTTGGTGCCCCGACCAGCATCACCAATCCGGCACTTATATTTGATCCGTTCAATTATATAGCCCCAGGCTCACTGGTTGACCCAAACACAGGTGCTGTAGCAACTGACGGCTTCATGCCAAGTGGCTGGTCAAAGTATGCTGGCGGCTATAACCTCATTCCCAATGGTGCTATGACGTGGAAAGAGCGTGACACGCAGGGCCCCGGTCTAAGCATTGTCAACATTGACGATGTTACGGGCGAGAACTGTGTAATGTCAGCTGGCTGGAACCCTGACTCAACACCTACCGCTACTCAGATGAGCGACTGGTGGGGCGTAGATAAAAAGCAATGTTCTGACCCATTCCAATCCAGCAAACGGTTTAAAGTAGTCAGCAGGGTTCTTGATGCTCCCATTGACCTGACGTTTAACGTTTTAGATGATGCCAAGGAAACCCGATATCGCATTTTGCAGAAATATGGCAACCAGACAGGCAATCGTGTAACTGGCTACACCACACAACTTGGCTTTGTTGACGCAAATGGCAATTTTACTGAAGCAACCCCCGGTCAAGGCGTCGCATTCAGCCTGAGAAACGGCACCAAGCTATCCAACGCCACTCCAACCCCCAGCACCATGGCAAATCAGGGCGAGCTTGACTCTCTCGTAGCACACGGCCTGTTTGGCGCACCCGATAAACACCACCCGGCCCCTGGCTACTTCAACCCCTACGTCCGTGCAACCTTCGGTTTATTGGCCGGTGAAACACACATATCCACCACCGGCATGGCACAGGTTCACCGCGACCTGTTCGGTGAATGGATGCCCTCAAACCACCTGAAGGGCGGTTATTACTTTGACATGGACCTCATCTCCTATACCGACAACGCCCTGATGGCAAACTGTGATGGCGTATTTGACGAAGCTGCCGCCCTTGCCGGCGCCACAAATGCCGGTTGTACCGGAACATGGGTAACCTACCGTGAATCGCTCACCCCTACCTTGAATCCTGATGGCACCTGGACAATCCCGGCTCCGGTCGGAACTGATATCCGTAAGCCTGTGCCGGTTGACGCAGCAACTCTTGCAATGTGGAAGGCCGACCCAATTCGCTGGATTCCTGCAGATATTGATGATTTTGCTAACGTCAACATCAACGAGTTCATCGTCATCGGCAATGTCAGCAACTGGCCAACCTATGATGGCAATGGCAATGCAAAATTCACAATCCGTACAACACCTACCTTTGATAGCACAGTTGCTCAAGCGGAGCCAGGCACAGCCACTGCAGCCGATTTCCTTGTAACAATAACCGCGCCGACCACGGTACTGCCATAGGTGTTCACTTAATTGGAGCATAAATTATAGCCACTAAAACTGGAGGATAGTATGAAAACAGTAAACATATTTGTAATGGCACTGCTCTTCGCCTTCACCACCGCCAACTTGGGACACGCTGGCACCAGTATTCAAAAGAGCCAATCTACTACTGTCAAGGCGGCAGTAAAAAACATGACCAGCAAAAGCGTTCTGGCTGCGGTTAAGCTGATCGGCTATGATAATACTGGAACGGCAATCGGTAAACTATGCAAAAGCGTCTATCTGGGAGCAGGTAGTACAACCAATGTAGAGTACTACTGGAAATCTCCAAATTATGGAACAGGCATCTACTGGTCGTCAAAGGTTGAGGTGGGCAAGGCATGTCCAAGCACCGTTGTGACCACTACGTATCATGACGATGACGATCATGATGACTATCATGATGACTATCATGACGGAGACGCTGACTAATCATCGCCACACTTTGATACTCCGTAAAATAACCTGTGGGCCGATAGCTGATAACTATCGGCCCACAGACTTGTCAGGTTGACAATTGAATGAAATAGACTGGACTTAACAGGGCTGACTACCAACGGAATGCTTGCTTACTATTTAATTTGTTTGTTTTGTAATATGTTGATGTTGCTGTATATTTTAGAATATCGTTTCCCACTCCAATAAAAACAAGAGGTTACGGATTATATGCCGTAACCTCTTGTTAGTTTTGCTGATTGTGCGACATCTGGAGAGGTGGCAAGAGGTGAAATGATATGAATAAAAACCGGGTTCCTTGTCAGAGGTTCCCGGTTCTTTTATAATTAGAATTCTTGTGTTTTGGTTTGTCAGTGGTATTGTGTCGTCTGATTAAATTTGTTGCAACTTCAAGATGTAACAGAGAAAACCTGAATGATTAGGTCGATGATGAAAAGACCAACAGACGGAGCAGGTTAACCAAGAAAATACACTACTCTTTTTTCGGTGTCTATTGCAGGAGTGATGCATGGAAAAAACTCTACAATTATGCTACCCGGTTCTTACTCTTGGCCGCAAGGAACTCCTTCCTGCAGGAACTTGCCTGACGACGGAAACCATGGCGGAATTGGCCCGATCTGCGAGAACGGAAATATTTTCCACCATGCGGCTAATGGAGTACGGCACGGTTGCTGAAGACCTGCGCAGCTATGTCGAACAGCCACCCTACAGCCAAATCTTTTCAAAGCCAACACGGACAAAAGCTGTTTTCGACTCTCTGAAACGGATCGAATTTGTCCAGCCCCTGCTGGATATCTATGGCTACTTCAAAACTCACGACCCCTATACCTATCGCCACATCCTGACGGTTTTCGCTCTGTCCCAGTTGCTAGCCCAGGATCTTTTTGAAGACGACAAGGCCCAATCAATGGAGCTTTCGGCAGCATCGAGCCATGATTTTGGCAAAGCCTGCGTGCCGCTGGAGATATGCAATAAATCGAATCCGCTGAACGAGTGCGAACGGAGGCAGTTGAGCCACCATGCCGCGGCAGGTTATGTTCTACTGAGTTATTTTTTAAAGGACTCGAATCATCCGGCGGCCATTACCGCCCGTGATCACCATGAACGGTGCGACGGCTCGGGCTATCCGAGAGGGATTGCACTGCGGAACAGAAATGTAGAAATTGTGGCCGTCAGCGATGTATTTGACGCGCTCATCTCTCCCAGACCCTATCGGCCCATATCCTACGATCTGCGCACGGCCCTGGATGAAATTACCGTGCTGGCGGTGAAAGGGGCCATCAGCTCTGACGTGGTCCGCGTCCTGATCAGCTGCAACCGTAAAGTCCAGCTTCCTTACACGGATTGCATCCTTTCGCAGGAACAGCGCGGCACCCCTCCGCCCGGCAACCTCTACCGTGGAGTAACCTCCTGCCACTACTCTCTTGGCGACGATCCAGATGAAGACCCTAATGTGGAATCCTCGATAAAAACGAAAATTATTAATGAACGAAGTTAATCATTGATTATTGCGACGAACCATTTTGGATTTACGCATAACCCCATTCCAGTAATTTCCATGATGGAATTATAATTCCCTCTTTGTGGCAATTATTTTTTTTTCAAAGAAGTATCTGGTCATAACAGCCACAATCAAACCAAGAAAACCTCCAGCGAGTACATCACTGAGAAAATGGTAGTCCGTGACTATCAAGGAGACAGCCAAAATTAGCACCAAGCCGATAGAAATTGACCGGTATCGAGGATAATAAAGGTAGACAGTGGTAAAAAAAGCAGTAAATACCGCCATATGTCCCGATGGAAAACTACTGTAGTCTCCTCCGCCCTGGAACCAGTGAAAGCCTCCATCCGTCTGGTTTGCAAGCCAGACTCGCGTATTTGTTCTGCCAAAAACAATTTTGAAGAGCCATTTCAGGAAATAAGCAAGAGGGATGGATGTACCTGCATTCTCGCAAAACAGCACTTGATTGTTGCGGATTCCCTGACGCCTGAGAAGGAGATATCTGCTCCAGAAAAAACCGCTGGCAGTAACTGCCAAAAGGAAGAGGATATCTGGAATATCAGAGGTGCCATGTTGCAACAGAGCGAAAGTTTTAATACGCTCCATGACACTGAGGGCAATCCAGGTATCTAGAAAACGCCAACTGATCAAAGAGGCAAAGAATACAAGTGGAAAGCACCACGCCACTATTTTTATGTTAATGTCTCGCATATAATTTATTTAGTGGAATTATAATAACCGCCTCCCTGCACAATTTTTTTTTCCGAAATCAGTTTTACGGCAGTCAGGAGTTGGGAATCTCCGCTTGCCTGGAGTTTCGCTTGACTAAGTTTTGTTTCCTCGGTGGGAAAAAGCGGACGAATCCCTGCTGGAAGTCTCACATCAATGTCCGGGGTGATCCCTTTATGCCATATCGAGCGCCCCTTGGGTGTCAGCCATTCTTCTACAGCCAACATCAATGCCGACCCGTCAGACAAACTGAACTGTCCGAGCACAGTCCCGGTGCCGAAGGTTTTCGTACCCACCAGTTTTGCCCTCCCGGCGTCCTGAATTGCGCCGGCCATTATTTCGGCCGCACTTGCAGTACCTTCGTTTACAAGGACCACAAGAAGTGTCTGGGTTGATTCTCTTTCGTGCTTTACAGGGATCGGCCTGATTTTACCCGCAGCGTTTTTTTCAAGCAGAACATTTCCTCCTTTTAAAAACAGGCTGGTACAACCAACGGCCTCTTCGAGCAACCCGCCAGGATCATCGCGCAGGTCAAGGATAATTCCTCTTGTCTTCCGCTGCCTGATCTTTTTCAAAGCCTCTCCCAAGTCGTTGGTCACCCCGTTGCTGAAGCTGGCTATTCGAAGTTGGACAATTCCGGAAT
The DNA here is from genome assembly GCA_021781535.1 of Deltaproteobacteria bacterium. GTDB lineage: Bacteria > Desulfobacterota > Desulfuromonadia > Geobacterales > Pseudopelobacteraceae > JACRCG01. The sequence continues at coordinate 44,789 of JAJXWO010000018.1, forward strand.
CGGCAAGATACTTCCACCGGACATTCTCTTCCGTAATGGATGCTCTGATTAACATGATATCCTTTGATGTATTGGTCGCCGGATCTAAAATGGTCAGCGTAACCCTGGTTCCTGCCGGACCGGAGATGAGTTTCACGATCTGTATCAGATTGAGACCAATCAGGTTTTTGCCATCGACCGCTGTTATGAATTCTCCGGAACGCAGACCAGCCTTCTGTGCGGGAGAGCCGTCAAGCGGTGCTACAATGATTGTACGACCCTTCTCCATGCGTATTTCAATACCCACACCTTTGTACCGGCCTTCAATAACTTTCTGTTGTTCCTTAATCATTTCCGGCGTCAGGAAAGTACTGTGGCCCGTATCTCCCAAAGAATCCACCATTCCGCTTATGGCACCGTAGATAAGCTGGCGGGGCTTCAAAACAGATCTATCTACATAAACCTTTTGGACAGTGTTCCAAGCTTCGGCCAAGAGGGCAAAATCGGATGTTGCGTCGGCGGGGATCTTCTTTGAGGGACCAAACGTGCCGAAACAGGCATGGGTCATGATGGATATCAGGACCAACACGGCAAGCAACACCAAGAAAATAAACAGCTTTTTAATTTTACTCAATTTTAGGTAGCTCATAATTCTCCGCTCATTATTTCTACCCAAAATCCACGGTTGGTGAACGATGGTTTTAAAATAAGGCAGATAGTAATTATTACGTCAGGGGCGCTACTGTGGAATAGCCGTTTCTTTTAACCTGATGTCATTATTCACCCTCTCCTGTGCTCTAATCTTGGTGGCCGTCGTTATAATTGCGATAATCATGGCCAACAATGTGATTAGCGGAACAATTTTCTTCATGATGGACTCCTATCGGATTTCTGTAACTTTAGATTGAAATCATAGCAACTAATCAATATTCTTGTATGTTACTTTTTTGATGATACTTTTTGTAGCGCAGCTCGAAGTTCTTCCGCCCCTGGATTGTTTGCGGATTTTTTCATTAGTATGTCCGCGGGATGAACATTTTTGCCGTAATATGCCGCGTTAAGACTGTCACGCACTTCCAGCACTGACCCCTCTAAATTGAGCCCCGCATAGAGACCTTTTGTTTTAGTGAATGAAAAGAAATCTGCAGTTACTTCCGGGATTGTCACCGATCCTTTGGCGCCGCCACCAATCGGTCCAACCGCCACTGAAACATCTCCACCCAGCTTCAGCGTTGATGCGAGAAGTGAATCTATAGCTTTTTGCGTCATTGCAACCATTACTAATTCAGATGCTTCGCCACCGATCTGAAGGCCAAAAGTCACCGAGCCGAGCGTGTAAAATGCTGGATCACTCCAGGTTCCGTTCTCACTGTTCTTTATCACCAGCACGCCAGTCCCGCCTGACCCTCCCAGAATAAAACCTCCCTTCAGCACTTGCGGGAAAATGAGCACCCCTTTCGCATGCTTGAGGTATTCATGCAGCCACGAGAAGTGTTCATCCCCCATCAGATCGGTTAGAGCTCCCTTTGACTTGTCTACAATCGCCTGTGCCTCCGCTCTGTCAGCCGCTTTTGCGGCGGTTACCGGTCCGAGGAGCAAACATGTCATCAATAATCCGGCAATTGTCCAAAAGCCGGCTCTGCAAAAATGTTTAAATGTCTTTTTCATGGCGAGTATCCTTTCTCAGTGTGATGGGTAAACAATACGATGTGTAATTCCTGTAAATAATTATACTGTGAAATATCGGTTTGTCATGTTAAGAGGAAGTGTCACTATCACGTCGTCCGAGTTTGTAAAGAGTGTCTACAGATAGTTATTTTGGGAGAGCAACCATGAACATCAGGAAAAAATTTCTCGATTATGAGTACGAAGAGGTGCTGGATGCGAGAGTACGAGAGTTGATCAGAGTGGGGTGCGCCATTGCAGTTGGATGTCCGACGTGATTCAAAAAACACTTCGCGGTCGCGAAGTCGGAAGGGGCCTCCGAGTCGGAACTGCGGGAAGCAATTGCGTACGGCATGATCGCGCCGAGCGGCCGGGCTAAAAATTTTGCACTGGATATGCTTGCTGATCTAAAAGAAAACCCGGAATAGGTGGGTATTCACGATAGTTTTTGTAAAATTATTATGTAGTTGCAACGTTTTTATGTAGTTAAAATCTGTTATCCGATGTGTCGCTCCATGATTAAGATCTCTCTCTGTCTAACATTATAGAATTATCGGAGGAATCAATGGGTAAACTTGCTATTAATGTTCTATTGGTCTTGGCTTTACTTACTTGTAACGTTTTTGCATCTGAATCGGCTGGCAGCAAGATGTCAAATCTTGAATCAACGCTCTTAAACAATGAAACAGTACTAAAATATGAAAATTATGATTCTGGAGCGATAAGCGGCAGTTTCGATGTTAAATTTACCGCAATGGTTGTTGCTGATCCGGCTACGTCCAAGAAGGTTGCAACCGGGATGAAAGTTACCATTATAGGCGATAAGGATGTCACGTCTTCCGTTTACCTGGATTCAGACGAAGTTCAGAACCTGTCAAATGCAATTGCATCTATAAAAACAATTTCAGAAAAATACGCGACCGAGAAAATAGAGCCCTATACTGAGATTCTGTACTCTTCCAAGGGCGGGTTTAAGTTTGGTTATTTGAACAAAGGAGTTAACGCCGGAGTGTTCGAAAGCAGATCAGCCTTGTTTATCCGAACACCATCGATGCAAAGTATTTTTACTGATGACGAGAAGAGGTGGGGGCAAATGCAGTCAATTATTGCGACTGTCCTGTTTAATGTGAGTCGCAACTAGCCGACGGGAGTCTTAACGCAGGCCGGCAAATACAACGTATGTGAGGAACCAATATGAACCTGCTCAATACAATTCTTACGGCAAACCGGAAATTTGTCCATCCGGGGGCTTTTTCTCCGCTCCCGAAAAATCCGAAAAAACAGCTCGCCATTTTTACCTGCATGGACACCCGGCTGGTTGACTTCCTGGAACCGGCCATGGGAATAAGGCGTGGCGATGCAAAGGTTATCAAGAACGCCGGTAATACTCTGATTCATCCACGAGGCGGAGTTATCCGCAGTCTGGTTGCTGCTATTTTCATGCTGGGGGTTGAAGAAATCTTTGTCATCGGCCATGAAGATTGCGGTATGGCTACTGTTGATCCGGAAAAAATGAAAAGTGACATGATTGCCCGTGGCATATCGCCTCAGGAAATTGAAACCAATGTGCCGGATCTGGCGCAGTGGCTTGGCGCTTTTTCCTGCCCGACAGAAAACGTGGTTGAGGTTGTGCGGAAAATTCGTTCCAGTCCCCTCATCCCGGATGACGTGCCCATTCATGGCTTGATTTTCTGCCCCAACGACGGACATCTGGAAGTCATGGTCGATGGCTACAAGGATCAGAAATTTCACAAAGCTGACCAGCAAGAAAACGAATGAGCATTACTGGTGCATTTGATACAAGTACCCGCGACTTTTCAACGCCCACCCAGTGCAGTCTTCACTTTCTTGAGCGTATCAATATTTTTTCGTAGGCCGTTAACATGCTTTTCCATATCAGTTATCGCCGTTGCGAGTTGAGCTACGCTGCCGAGGGCCCCGCCGCTGTCAGTCGCATTCTTGAGTAACACACCCCAAATTACCCATCTGGGCATTCGCACTGTGCTGGGACAATAACCGCAGAGGGAGCCTGCCGAAAAAACTGCCGTAACGATCCCGATGCGCATACAGTAAAGGATAGGTGTGCTTGACATATTGAACCCCTTTTTTTTGTGGTGTTGTAAAGTCACGGCCTCCAATAGATCAGTAGTGATCTTTGCGTTTTCAACTTGTGCTGCTAACATCAGCGTTGTCAAACCGTGCTCAGTGCACCTTAGTCACCGGCTGGCCGGCAAAGTATGGTCGAAGACCGCCATCGTCTGAAAAACCAAATCGTTTCCTCTGGAGGATAAATATTTGTATGGCATTACCATCTACCGTGTACCGGGTTACCATTCAGCTCTCGGATGTCGAGCGTGGAATTTACGAATTATTACAGGCGACAGTCGCCCGACACCCGTCAGAAACCGAAGACCGTCTTGTTGCCAGGTTGCTTGCTTATGCAATTTTTTTTGAACCGGAACTTGCCTTCACCAAGGGTATCAGCGCCGGGGATGAACCTGACCTCTGGGTGAAGGGGCCGGATGGCAGGGTGTTGCTATGGGTGGAAGTGGGACTCCCGGAGGCGGATCGTCTTATCAAGGCAAGCCGCCATACTGAACACGTAGCGCTGGTTGCCTGTGGGAGGACCTTGCCAAAGTGGGAGCTCCTGCACCTTCCGAAACTTGAAAGCTTACCAAACCTGTCCGTCATACGTTTTGATCAGGCCTTTATCAGTGGTCTGGTTGCCACTTTGGGGCGATCCATAATCTGGACCGTCACCATTTCAGACGGTAATTTGTACCTGAATGTTGGAGAAGAGGCGTTTGAGACTATTCTTCAACTGCGGAGGAAACAGGTGGCAATGTAGGGTGCTTCAAGCAACTGCATACGACTGCGCTCTCGTTGTGCTGATCAGCACTAATTCCCCATTCTTTAAAATATCCCTCCTTGACATGAAAGATTTCTCCGCTACTATTTTTTACAAGCCATTTCCGGCAAATTTTCTAAAATACGAGCTTGAGGCTAGCACCTGTTGAAGCAGCTATCGATACGGCGTTTCGGTTTGTCCGTTCTCTATGCTCATGAGTGACGTTTTCAGGGAGATGCACATGAAAAGAATCATAATTGTAATTCAGGCCGCGATTGTTGTCCTGGTGTTTGCCTCCGGGTATGCCGCCTGGGCCGATGACTCTGAGGTACCCGGCTATTCGGATGTGGTAGCAGACTCCGGTGATTCCCTGTTTACTCCGGATGAACTGGATGATCTGCTGGCTCCGATAGCGCTCTATCCCGATCCGTTGATTGCCCAGATTCTACCGGCTGCGACTTTCATTGATCAGATCGATGAGGCAACACGTTATGTCAGACAATACGGGGTATCGTCACAGATTGACGACCAGCCGTGGGATGTAAGTGTCAAAGCGATAGCCCACTACCCCACGGTACTCTTTATGATGGACCAGAAATACGACTGGACAATTTCACTGGGGCAAGCCTTTGTCAATCAGGAGCAGGATGTCACGGATGCCATTCAGCGCCTGCGCGCCCGCGCCGAAGCGGAGGGTAACCTGGTATCCACCCCCCAGCAGCAGGTCATTGTGGAAGACGATTTCATCTCGATCGTTCCGGCTGAACCCAACCTGATATATGTACCCCAGTATGATCCACAGGAAATATATGTGGAGAGACTTTATCCTTCCTACGGTTTCATCAATTTCGGAATCGGTTTTACCATCGGTGCCTGGCTGAACCGCGATTTCGACTGGCGCCGTCACCGCATTTATTATCACGGATGGCGAGGTGGCGGCTGGATCGGCCGCACCCGTACGCATATCCCTATTCGGAATAATGTGTATATCAATAACAGGTACAGCCGCATCAACATCAATCGCAGAGTGATTCAGCACGATACCGGTCGCTATCGCGAAGATATCCGGCGCGACGTCAGGATACGCCGTGAGCGCGGCGCTCCGCTTGTACCGAGAGGTCCGGTCGTGAGGCGACCCGAAAGGATCGAAAACCGGAATGTTCCGCAAACCCGGATTACACCTGCTGTACGTCCTCCTCAGCACTCGCCGGCCGGTGTAGTAGCCCCCGTTCCGCCACGCTCGACAACGGGAGGGGCAAGGGAAACCAAACAACCTGATAAAAGGGATAGAGACCGGGGACGGGAGGAGAAGGGCGGGCAACCTTCGAGTTCTAACCAAGGGTATGGCGGTTACGGCAATAGCAAGGAAGCCGCCACTATTCGCGAACGTGGCCGGACCAGCCGGGAAAACATGCGCCAGTTCAATCGTCAACAGTCAACGCCTGCTCCGGTGAGAACACCTGTTCCTGCGCCGCGACCCTCTGGTTTTGGTGTTCGTCGGCAGCCGTCACCAGTTGCCGTGCCACATGTGCCGTCACCTGCCGTCCGGCAAACAGCACCTCCTGCCGTTAGGCAAGCCCCGGATACTGTTGCACCTGTCAAGCGTCGCGATACAGAGCGCCGATAGCTGTGTGATTCAGATCAATTTATTTTATTTCAGGTGTTATGTCTCCGGTCTGCCGGCAGACTCATGAAAGGAATACACGTATGAAGAGTATAGTGCAGGGCATTTTTTATAGCGGTGCGAGATTGTTCCTGATGGCAGTCATGCTGCTGATAATCGTGCTGCTGCCGGTTGGCGGTTATTCCGCGACGCCAGTGCCGGGTCAGCGAACATTTTCTTCACCGGAAGAGGCTCGCCAGGCGCTGATCGGAGCAGCTCAAACCAAAGACCAAAATGCCATGAAGGCGATCTTCGGACCGGTTTTGCACGAACTTGAACCGGGCGATCCGGTAGAGCAGGCTGCCGAGTTTGATCACTTTGTCCGCCATGTGCTGGAAGGGACCGAGATAGTCAAACAAGGCGACGACAAGGCGACTCTGGTTATCGGCACTAGAAAATGGCCTTTTCCCGTGCCGATAATCAAGAAGGGAAACTCCTGGCATTTTGATACCGAGGCCGGCCGTGAAGAAATCCTCAACCGGCGCATCGGTCGCAACGAACTGCAAGCGATCAATGTCTGTCGTGCTTACGTGGATGCACAACGCGAATACTACGCCATGCCCGAGCCCGACGGTGATCAGCTGCCCAAATATGCGCAGCACATGATCAGCTCTCCAGGCAAAAAAAACGGGCTGTATTGGCCGACTGCCGCAGGCGTAAAAGAGAGCCCGCTCGGCTTGCTGGTAGCCAAGGCGAAGGAAGGTGGCTATATGCAGAAACGTAACGCAGGAGAGCATGGCCCGCGTCCGTTTCACGGCTATTATTTCCGCATCCTCACACAACAGGGGCCGCGTGCGCCGGGTGGAAAGTTCAGTTACATCATCAATGGCAACATGGTGGCAGGATATGCACTGGTCGCCTATCCTGCCCGGTGGGGCGTGTCGGGGGTCATGACCTTCATCGTTAACCAGCGCGGCAGGGTGTACCAGAAGAACCTGGGACCGAAAACAGCCGCAATCGCCCGCAAAATGAAGGCATACAACCCTGACCTGAGCTGGAAGCTGGTTGAAGAACAGTAAGAAAGGGACAGATTATGATCGTTTTCACTGTCAACGGGAAGGAACGGCAGGTCGATGTCACTCCGGATACGCCTCTTCTGTGGGTATTGCGGGAAAAACTGGGACTTACCGGCAGCAAATTCGGATGCGGCGAGGGACTGTGCGGCGCCTGTACGGTTCACATCGACGGCACGCCGCAGCGTTCGTGTATTACTCCCGTAGGGGACGTGCAGGGCAAGAAGGTGGTCACCATTGAAGGAGTACCGGACAACAACCTGGTCAAGAAGGCCTGGCTGGATCAGGAAGTATCGCAGTGCGGCTATTGCCAACCGGGGCAGATCATGTCTGCTGTGGCGCTGCTGGAGAAAAAACCGGAACCGACCGATGCCGACATCGATAGCGCCATGAGCGGCAATTTGTGCCGCTGCGGCACGTATGGCCGAATCCGCCGGGCAATTCACGTAGCCAGTGGAAAAGTGCCGAGGAGGAGGGGGCATAAACATGAATGAGGGAACTAAAATGAGCCGGAGACAGTTCATGAAGAATAGCGCCCTTGCCGGCGGCGGGCTGCTGCTGGCATGCCATCTCCCTTTTGGTGTTCGTGATGCGGTTGCGGCTGGTGATGCTGTGTTTGCGCCGAATGCGTTTCTCCGCATCGGGTTGGATGAGTCGGTAACGATCATCGTCAACAAGTCCGAGATGGGGCAGGGGGTCTACACCTCGCTCCCCATGCTGTTGGCCGAAGAACTGTGCTGTGACTGGAAACGGGTTACCTTCCAGTCTGCACCGGTTGCCCCGGAGTATAACCATACCCAGTTTGGGCCGATCATGGTTACCGGTGGCAGCACCAGCGTGCGTTCCGAGTGGACCCGGTTTACCATGGCCGGGGCTGCCGCTCGGGAGATGCTGATCGCTGCCGCTGCACAGCAGTGGAAGGTTGAGCCTGCCGTCTGTCGGGCGGAAAACGGAATCGTGCATGGGCCAGGGGGCAAGCAGCTCAGCTTTGGCACGCTTGCTGCCACGGCTGCGAAACTTCCGGTTCCAAAGAATCCGAAGCAGAAAACGGGGAAAAAGCGTTTGCTCGGCACACCGCTCCACCGTCTGGACAGCCCTGCCAAAATAAATGGCATGGCCGTGTTTGGTATCGATGTTCACGTACCGGACATGCTGATTGCCGTCATTGCACGGCCTCCTGTTTTTGGCGGCACAATCAAGAGTTTTAATGCTGCCAAGGCGCAGGCGGTTCCGGGTGTCAAACACGTAGTAGCAGTGAAAGCGGGGGTGGCGGTTGTCGCTGATGGATTCTGGCCGGCCGTGAAAGGACGCGATCTGTTGGAGATAGTCTGGGATGAGGGGGATGGCGCAAAGATTTCGACCCCGTCCATGCGTGAGGAGTATGCCCGCTTGTCAACCATTCCCGGTTTGGTGGCTCGCAAGGATGGCGACGCTCCGGCGGTGCTGTCTCGGGCGAAACAGCGCTTTGAGGTAGAATACGAGGTGCCCTACCTGGCTCATGCCCCAATGGAACCTCTTAACTGTTTCGTTGATTTGAAAAAAGATAGCTGTCTTATCCGGACCGGTAGTCAGTTCCAGACCGTGGATCGAAATGCCGCCGCCCGTGTAGTCGGGCTCAAAAATGAGCAGGTTGCCTTGGAAACGACCTTTCTGGGTGGCGGATTCGGTCGGCGGGCCTGCACCGGCTCTGATTTCGTCATTGAGGCGGCGGAGGTGGCCACGAAGATCGGACGCCCGGTCAAGGTGATTCGAACCCGTGAAGATGACATGCGGGCCGGCTACTACCGCCCCATGTGGTATGACCGGGTGGTTGCGTGTCTTGATGACACGGGGATGCCGCTGGCCTGGCACCATCGCATCGTTGGTCAGTCGATCATTGCCGGCACCCTCTTCGAGTCGGCGATGGTCAAGGACGGCATCGACGATACATCGGTGGAAGGCGCTGCAACGACTCCCTATGCTATCCCCAACCTGCAGATTGAGCTGCATAGTCCGAAAAACGCAGTGCCGGTACTCTGGTGGCGTTCGGTGGGACACTCTCACACCGCCTTTGTCATGGAGAGTTTTGTGGATGAACTGGCCCACAAAACCGGCACGGATCCCTATCAGTACCGGCGTATCCTTCTTGCCAAACATCCCCGAACCCTGAAGGTGCTGGATACTGCTGCGAAGAAGGCCGGCTGGGGCAAACCACTCCCCGCGGGGCACGGCCGCGGCATTGCCGTGCATGAATCGTTTGGCAGTTTCGTTGCCCAGGTGGCGGAGGTGTCTCTGGACAAAAAAGGAACCATTACGGTGCATCGGGTGGTCTGTGCCATTGACTGTGGCCGCATTGTCAATCCTGATACGATCAAGGCCCAGATGGAATCCGGCATCATTTTCGGGTTGTCGGCAGTGCTGTATGGTGCGATTACCCTCAAGAACGGCCGGGTAGAGCAGGGCAATTTTGACACATATCCGCTGGTGCGCATGGGGGCCACGCCTCAGGTGGAAGTGACCATCATCAAAAGCGGCGAGTCTCCCGGCGGTGTGGGTGAGCCGGGTGTGCCACCCATTGCTCCGGCTGTGGCGAATGCCCTGTTTGCTGCCTGTGGTGCGAGAGTTCGCTCGCTGCCGATAACGCCGGATAAAATTGCGGCTGCAGTGAACAAGGGGTGAGTGTTTGACCGACCTCGAATTGTATGAAGAGATGGTGCGCCTGACCCGTGCAGGTGAGCCGTTTGCACTCGCCACCGTGGTAGCCCATAATGGGTCGTCGCCACGCAAGTCTGGAACAAAAATGCTGGTGCGGAGTGATGGAAGCGCTCTCGGAACTGTCGGTGGCGGCCGAGTCGAGCAGGAAACCATCGCGGCTGCCGCCGCGGCTTTGGTTGACGGCGAAGCGCGCACTCAGGAGTTTGTGCTGACCGAAGCGCACGGCTATGCCTGCGGCGGGGGCATGACGGTGTTTGTCGAGCCTCAGGGGCGTCGGCCACTGCTGGTCATGTTCGGCGCCGGTCATGTGGGGCGGGCGGTGACCGTGCTGGCTCATGGCTGTGGCTTCCGGGTGATAGTCGTTGACGGACGGGCCGATTGTGCTCTGCCGGCCCTGCTTCCCGGTGCTGACGAGATAATATGTTCTCCGGTGGATGATGCATTTCGACGTCTTACGTTAGACCGGAAGAGCTTTGCTGTGATTGCCACGCCGGGGCATCTGTATGACTTTGCAGCGGTGCGGGGATGCCTGGCCAGCGATACGGGTTTCATCGGCCTGCTGGGGAGCAAGCGCAAACGGGAGGCTTTGTTGAGAACCCTTGAAGATGAGGGTTTCGATGCTGCCCAAAGGGGCAGAGTGATTACGCCGGTCGGACTTGATATCGGCGCGCAGAGCCCGGATGAACTCGCTGTCAGCATTGTTGCCCAGTTAATAGCTATCAGGAGCGGGAAATGATCGGGAGTGTGGCAGCCATCCTTCTTGCCGCCGGAAAATCGCGGCGTATGGGGTGCTGTAAACAGTTGTTGCCGCTTGGCGGGAGCACAGTGATAGCTCGCTCAATTGGTGCGCTTGTCGCTGGCGGAGTCGGCGAAATTGTGGTGGTCGTTTCGGAAGAGGGGAATGAGGTGGCTGCGGCAGTCCGAAGCTATCCGGTCAGGACCGTGGTGAATCCGGAATGTGAGGGTGATATGGCTTCCTCGGTGCGGGCCGGCCGCGATGCGTTGGCGGCTGAATCAAGAGCAGTGATTGTCTCTCTTTGCGATTATCCGCTGGTTTCGGCAGATACCATCAAGCTCCTGACCGTTGCGGCCGGAGATTCACCCGGCAGCATTGTCGTTCCATGCTACCGGAAACGCCGCGGACATCCGCTGCTTGTACCCCGCGATGTGCTGGACGAACTGGGCGAAAATCAGACTTTGCGCGATCTGCTCCGGAGCGATCCTGACCGCATTCGCCGTATTGATGTAGACGATCTGGGCGTGCTGCTCGACATGGATACGCCCGAGGAGTATCAGCGTGTCTGTGGAATAGTACAACTACAATCAAGTGGTACGTACCCGAATTTTGAAAGGAGCTGGTTATGACAACCCGCCGCATTGCCAAGATATTCAAGAGTCGTCCCACCATTGAAGGGGCTGGGGTGCATCTGAAACGGGCCTTTGGCTATTCCCAGGTGCCACAGTTTGACCCTTTCCTGATGCTGGACGACTTTCATACCTCCAACCCGGATGAATATCTGGCCGGATTTCCCTGGCATCCTCATCGCGGCATTGAAACCATCACGTATGTGTTGGAGGGGGTGGTGGAGCATGGCGACAGCATGGGGAACAAGGGAGTTATCGGAGTAGGGGATGTGCAGTGGATGACCGCAGGCAGCGGCATCATTCACCAGGAAATGCCGCAGTTAAGTCCAACCGGCACCATGTGGGGATTCCAGTTTTGGGCCAATCTGCCGGCTGCCCGGAAGATGATGGCACCTCGCTATCGTGACGTCAAGGCGGCCGATATTCCGGAAGTGAAGCTTGACAGCGGTGTAACGGTCAAGGTCATTGCCGGCGAGGTCGCGGGAGTAAAGGGGCCGGTGGGGGATATCGTGATCGAACCGGAAATGCTTGATATCACCGTGCCGGCCGGGACCGTGTTTTCACATCCGCTCCCGGCCGGTCATACCGCCTTCGCCTATATTCTGGCGGGAGAAGGTTATTTCGATGAGCAGCGGGATGCCTATGCCTATGAAATGGTCGGCCACGGCTGGTCGGACACGGAGCGTCTCTGCCTCTGCTCGGCTGAAACCGTGGTGTTGTTTGAACACGCCGGCGACATGGTGGAGGTAACAACGGCAGATAAGCCGGTGCGCTTTCTGTACGTGTCCGGAAAGCCGTTGGGTGAGCCGGTGGCCTGGTACGGCCCGATCGTGATGAATACCCAGGAGGAGTTGAAGATCGCTTTTGAGGAATACCAGCGGGGGACGTTCGTAAAATAGCCTTCGCTTCGACCGGATTCACATATCCGGTCTGCAGAAAGGAGTTGAATACCATGAATGCAACCATAACAGCACAAGAACTGCAGCTATTGCTAAAGAGCGGCACGGTCTCTCTGGTTGATGTCCTGCTTCCGGAAGATTTTGCCTGTCGGCATATTGCCGCCTCCACAAATGCCTGTGTCTATGAGATGGTGTTTCTGGACAGGATAGCGGAGTGCGTGCCGGAGCGTGACGGGATTGTTGTCGTCTATGATGACAGCGGCGCGACCCTGGCCGCCCGAACGGCGAAAGAAAAACTGGAACGTGCAGGCTATCGCAATGTGGCAATTCTGGAAGGGGGACTACAGGCCTGGCAGGCGTCAGGTTTTGCCGTAGAGTCAAGCGCTCCTGTCCCGATGCCCGCCGCAATCCATGATGGCGTGTACCAGATTGATGCGGAAAAGAGCGTGCTTGAATGGATCGGCCGTAATATTAATAACCGTCACCATGGCCGGATCACCATCTCCAGCGGTGAAATTGTTCTGGCACAGGGTCGCCCGGTGTCCGGCCGATTCGTGCTCGATATGAACACGATAACAAATACGGATCTTCAGGATGATGGATGGCGAAGTATGCTGCTTCGGCACCTGAAATCCGATGATTTCTTTGACGTGGAACGCTATCCCACTGCTACCTTTGCATTGCGCGGCGCAACGGTAATTGCCGAATCCACACCCGGAACGCCAAATATGGAAATCTCCGGTTTGTTGACTATCAAGGAGACGGCCAAGCCGATCAGCTTCCCGGCTATCATCGCCGCACAGGAAGACGGGACTCTCAAAGCACATGCCGTAATCGATCTTGACCGTACCCTCTGGGACGTCTGCTACGGTTCGGGCAAGTTGTATGAGCGTCTTGGTATGCATCTGGTGAATGACCTGATTAGCATCGAGCTGTTTATTATTGCGCGGGAAGTAAAATAACGAGGAGGAAAATGTATGTGTAACATATTGATAGTACAGTACAGTATGTATGGCCATGTGTACCGGATGGCTGAGGCGGTTGCCGAAGGTGTGCGCGAGGTGGCCGGATGCGAGGCGCTCATCAAGCGCGTACCGGAAACTCTCTCTGATGAGGTGCTGGGGATGATGGGGGCGCTGGAAGCCCAGAAGGGGATGGCTCATATCCCCGTTGCCACGGTGGATGACCTGACCGATGCCGACGCCGTTATCTTCGGCACCCCGACCCGCTTCGGCAACATGTGCGGCCAGATGCGCCAGTTTCTGGACGCCACTGGGGCGCTCTGGATGAAGGGAGCTCTGGTGGGCAAGGTCGGCAGTGTCTTTGCCAGCTCCGCCACCCAGCACGGCGGCCAGGAATCGACTATTCTGAGCTTTCATACCACGCTGCTGCACCAGGGGATGGTCATTGTCGGCCTGCCGTACTCTTTTGCCGGCCAGATGGGGGTCGGGGAAATTACCGGATGCTCTCCCTACGGCGCTTCGACCATTGCAGGTGGCCAGGGTGAGCGGATGCCGAGTGCGAACGAATTGGCCGGGGCCCGTTTTCAGGGCGCCCATGTGGCGAAAATTGCCAAAAAACTGCAGGGATAATTCACCGACACATAAAGGAGGATGCAGGCATGGGATCAAAAGGGCGAGAAATTATCGGGATGGATGTGGCTGGTCTGCTTGACCTGTTACGCAAGGCCTATAGTGACGAATGGCTGGCCTATTACCAGTACTGGCTGGGCGCAAAGCTGGTAAAGGGGCCGATGAAGGGTGCCGTTGGCGCCGAGCTGCTGCAGCACGCTACCGAGGAGCTGCTGCATGCCGATATGGTGGCGATGCGCATTATCCAGTTGGGAGGGACACCGGTCACCGAGCCCAAAGAATGGTACACGTTCACTAACTGTGGTTATGAGGCGCCGGATGACCCGTTCGTGAAAACACTGCTGGAGCAGAATATAAAAGGTGAACAGTGTGCCATCGGTGTGTACAAACGGCTGATGGATATTACCAAGGAAAAGGATCCGGTTACCTATAACATGGTACTCACCATCCTGCAGCAGGAGGTGGAACATGAAGAGGATCTGCAATCGTTGCTGGAGGATTACGAGCTGATGATGCGCGCATTCAAAGAATAGCTTGCCGGAAATCGGCATTGTTGAATCAGTACAATTCTTATGACTCGCCTCCGGTGTCGCCGGAGGCGAGTCGCGTATTTATGACTGAACTTTTTACGACTGCTTCAGTTTATCCAACCAGATGATTCTGTCTAAGCAAGAGCCCGGCAGGGCGAGGGCATACCAGCCCACAACGTTTACATTTTCGGATTCAAATTATTCCATCATGTGCTGATTTGAAAGGATTATACAAGCAAAGGGTAGAGCTTAATTCCATCATTATGGCAGTCTGTGCCATGTTTGGCCCAATCATGCCCGCTGCACCTGCAATCACAACTTTTTAGGCTGATGCGGAGGGCGGACAGTCAGAACCGGACAAGAAGCCATTTTCACAACCCTCTCGGCGGTGCTGCCAAAGATGAAGTGATCAAACCCCTGTCTTCCGTGGGTTCCCATGACTATCAACGACGCTTTTTCTTCAGCAGCCTTTTTGAGGATTTCATCGTATGGTATCCCATTCATTACAAATGATGTGGCGTCCGGAAGCTGCTCACCCCATTTTTTACAGAAGTCAGCCATCATTTTTTTAGCTCCCGCCTCAACCTCCTTGTCTATGCCGTCAAAGGAAATCTCGGGGACATAAAAGTTTCGCAGATCAACCTGATGGGTAACCACATGAACAATAACCATGCGGGCGTTAAAAGTAGAAGCTAATGATAATGCGTAAGTGAAAGCGTAGTCGGATACTTCTGAAAAATCAGTTGCAAACAAGACGGTATCAATGCTTTTCATGGTCAGTTCCTTTCGATTTCAACCTGTTTTTAGTTAATCCAGCCAGACATGATGGCAATACCGCTTGAAACCGAAACAAGTATCCAGAGCGTTACCCCCTGAGCCAGCGGTTTGATGCCGGTTCTGCCCAGCACCTCTCTGGTCAGGCCGCTGCCGATCAGAAAAAGGGTCACCACCAGGCTCTGTTTTGCCATGCTGTTCAGCGGGTTCCAGAGCTGCTCAAACTGCGGCAGCATTGTTTTGATGGTTGTAGCGGCAATAAAGCCGATAATGAAGAGGGGAAATTTTACTTTCCCTTCCGACTTGGTGAACCAGGCGGCAACCAGGGCAGCTGGCATGATCCATAATGCCCTGGTCAGCTTGACCGTTGTACCAACGGCCAGGGCAAGCGCGCCATAGGCGGCAGCGGCTCCTACCACGCTGCTGGTATCGTGGATCGCCAGAGCAGACCAGAGGCCGAACTGTCGCTGTCCCATTCCCAGAAGGTGCCCCACGGGAGGAAAGAGGAGCAGGGCAATGGAGTTGAGGGTAAAGACGGTTGCCAGGGCAACGCCGGTCTCCTCCGCCTCTGCCTTTATTACCGGGGCCATTGCCGCAATGGCGCTGCCGCCGCAGATGGCTGTCCCGAAAGAGATCAGGGTGGAGGTGCGCTGGGGTGTTTTGAAAAGCCTGCCTAACAGATACCCCGCGATCATCGTAAAGCTGATACTTATTGCGGTGTACAGGAAGGCCTCCTTGCCGGTTTTGAAAAGTTCCGGCAGGTTCATGCCGAACCCCAGACCAACCACTGATGCTTGCAGCAGCCGCCTGCTCCAGGTAGATGTTGTCGCTCCCCACGGATTGCCGATCATAATCCCGAATATAATTCCGGCCACCAGTGCCATGGGTGCGTTGACGACAGGCCAGCAACAGCCCAGCAACAGTATCCAGAACAGTACTTTCAAGCCAGTGTTGTTTTTCACAATTGACTCCTTTTGTTGGTTTGGTTATTGATACTTTAACCGGAATATATTATAAATAAAAATGAATAATACTGATTTAAAGCATCAATTGGATTTATGATAATGTTATTGACCTTTCGGCAACTGGAAATTTTTGAAAAGATAGCCGCCACCGGCAGCGTTACCAGGGCGGGTGAGGAACTGCTTCTGACTCAGTCTGCGGTCAGCATGGCTTTGTCACAGCTTGAACAGTTGAGCGTTACCCCGCTGTTTGAGCGTTCCGGAAGGCGACTCTTTCTGAATGACAGCGGACGGCAGTTGCTTAAAGACGCCCGCGATATACTGCTGGCCGTCAAACGGGTAGAGCAGCAGATGCAGGGAGACAGCGGCCAGTTGGTGGGAGAGTTGCTGGTTGGAGGAAGTACTACCATTGGGAATTACCTGCTCCCGGCGCTTTTGGGCGACTTTGCCCGGTTGTATCCCAGTACCAGGGTACAATTGCGGGTGGGCAACACTCAGCAGGTGGCTGAATGGCTTGAAGCCGGTGATCTTGATGTTGCATTTGTCGAAGGTCCGTGCCACAGCAGGGGGCTTGTTGCTGTGCATTGGCGTGATGACGAGCTTGTTGTGGTGACAGGGCCTGAACATTCCTGGGCCAGGGAGAAGAGTGTCACTGCGGAGATGCTGGCGTTGGCACCCTGGATCATGCGGGAAAAAGGTTCCGGTACCCGTGAGATATTTGAAGATGCGATGGATAAAGTCGGTGTCAGCTATGCGATAGCACTGGAATTCGGTCATACCGAGGCGATCAAGAATGGCGTTGCCTCGGGGCTTGGGGTGAGCTGCCTTTCGCGTATTGCTGTACATCGTGAACTTGAGCATGGCTGGCTTGTTGAAGTGAAGAGCCCGCTGGTGCTCAGACGTTCACTCACACTGCTCAAGCGGCGTGAAAGTTGTTGCACGGCCTTGCTGGCGGCATTTTTGACGGTGTCAGGGGGGGAGTGGGATGCTATGTCCCCAAACTAGATTTCGATCCATATGCCCAAGGGTCCCCCATCCGGACGACAACCTGATGCTTCACCAGGCCCCGCTCCAGCGGTATCACGCCACCGGTCACGCGCTGGCCATCCATCTCCACCCAGGCGACGCCGCGCTCAAAGCCAAGCGGATTTTCCACCTGTATCGCGTAGATCGTTTCGCCGTGCCGATAGCTGAGGCTGAAGCCGGGCCACGATCCGGGTATAACCGGATTTATTTGCATCTGACCACTTCGCACCTGTAGGCCGAGCGCCTCTTCAATCCAGGCCCGGTACATCCAGGCGGCCGAACCGGTATACCAGGACCAGCCACCCTGTCCAACCCGGCCGGGCAATCGGTAGACGTCGGCCGCAACCACATAGGGTTCAACCCCGTAGTGCCAGACCGCTTCCGCATCGCGGGCGTGCTCAATCGGATTGAGCATGCGCAGCAGCTGCACCGCCCGTTCCCCATCCCCTTTGCGGGCCATTGCCATCGCCATCCAGAGGGCGGCGTGGGTATACTGACCGCCGTTCTCCCGCACTCCGGTGGGGTACCCCTTGATGTAGCCGGGCGAGGGTTCCGATGTGTCGAAGGGTGGCTCGAAGAGCAGCACCAGCCCTTCATCCTGAAGCACCAGATGCTTCCAGGCCGACTCCAGGGCCTGGTCCGCGCGCGCCGGGTCGGCTGCGCCGGAAAGCCACGCCCACGATTGCGGCAGGGAATCGATCTTCGCCTCACTGTTTGCCGCGGAGCCGAGGGGCGAGCCATCGTCGAAGGTTCCGCGCAGGTACCACTCCCCGTCCCAGCCGGCCAGCTCGACCCGCTGTATCAGGTCATTTCTCTCCTTCCGGTAGGTTAGTCCCAGCTCCGGCTGCTGCAGCAGGTCGGACATTTCGGCCATCCCCTGCAACAGCTCGCAGAGGAACCAGGCGAGCCATACGCTTTCCCCTTTCCCCCCGGCACCCACCAGGTTCATGCCGTCGTTCCAGTCCCCCGTCCCGATCAAAGGCAAACCGTGGGGCCCAACCGTCAGGCCTCGGGTGATCGCGCGCCGGCAGTGTTCAAAGAGCGTGGTGCGTTCAAGGGTTGTCTCGGGAATTAGAAATACCTCGTGCTGATCGTCTGCCAGCAGGGGGGCGTTGAGGAATGGCACCTCCATCTGCAGGATGTCGATATCGCCGGTCGTCCGGACGTAGTGAGCGACCACATACGGGAGCCAGAGGAGATCGTCGGAAATTCGCGAGCGGATCCCGGCGCCACTCGGTGGATGCCACCAATGCTGGACATCGCCCTCCTTGAACTGTCGGCTGGCGGCAAGCAGGATCTGGTCGCGTGCCAGTTCGGGGCTGGCGTAAAGGAACGCCATGACGTCCTGCAACTGGTCGCGAAAACCGAAGGCGCCG
The DNA here is from genome assembly GCA_021781535.1 of Deltaproteobacteria bacterium. Lineage (GTDB taxonomy): Bacteria > Desulfobacterota > Desulfuromonadia > Geobacterales > Pseudopelobacteraceae > JACRCG01. The sequence continues at coordinate 63,175 of JAJXWO010000018.1, forward strand.
CCTGACTGGTAAAAAGCGGAACGCCCCCAGATGCGGCAGCTTAAGGACTGGTACTGGAGCCAGCGGTTGATCAGGAGGTCGGCGGCGAGTTCGGGGGTATGCACTTCAATCGTGCCGAGCAGACGATCCCACCACGCCCTGGTCTGATCAAACGCATTTTCAAATGCCAGATCCTCCCGGTAGCTGAGCACCAGTTTCCGGGCTTGCGCCACGGAGTCGGCCTGGCCGAGCATGCAGATGATGTCACGAACCTCACCGGGGTTCATTTCAATGGCGGTCCGGAGTACCGCGCACGGGTCCAGGCCTGCCCCGGTCCGCCCTGACAGTCGTGTCAGCTCCATGGATGCCGGGTTGGCCAGCGAGCGGTTGCGGCCGATGAAGGATGTGCGGTCGCCGCCGTATGAGTCGGCCGGGGGAGTTATGGCCACGAAGGCGACCCGCTCTCCGTACTCGGGGTGGTAGTGGTTTCGTGCCAGCAGGGCCTGGGCTTCGTCATCCCAGTTGGTCATGACATGCATCTGGGAGGTTTCGCGGTTCTCGCCGAGGGTCAATTCTACATAATAGGTTAGCGAGAGACTCCTCCTCCGGGAGGAGGCATTGGTAAGCCGCAACCGCTGCAGTTTGATCGGCTCACCGCCGCTCTGGTCAACGGGTACGAAGACGGTCAACTCCTGCTCGATCCCGTGGCTGTTATGCTCGAAAACCGTATAGCCCGCCCCGTGTCGGGCCCGATAGGCGGCATCTTCACGGATCGGTGCCGCGGTCGGCGACCAAAAGATGCCGCTCTCCTCGTCGCGGATGTAGAGCGCTTCCGCCGCCGGGTCCAGCACCGGGTCGTTCGACCAGCCGGTCAAACGATTGCGCTGGCTGTTGCCGTACCAGGTGAATCCGGACCCGGTTTCACTGATCATGGTGCCGAAGGCCTTGTTGGCGATGACGTTCACCCAGGGGGCCGGGGCGTTGGTGCCAGGACCCAGATAAATTGCGTATTCACGCCCGTCCTGGGTGAACCCGCCCAGACTGTTGAAGTAGTTCAATTCCATAAAGGGGAGCGCGGCCGAGGGCTCCCGGGGAACACGTTTTCGCGGCAGCCGTTCCAGCAATTCAGGAGCTTCCACCGGGGCCCCCAATTGCTGGGGTAGTGTGCCGCGTGCCGCCACCAGCACGACGCTGGCGGCGAATTTGAGAAGCTTCAGATCTTCCTCCGGAATGAGCGCCGCATTGCGCAGGAAGATCCCACCCGGCTGGTCAGTGCCGTTAAAGAGCGTATGGGTTTGAATCAGGCGTTCCAGTTGTTCCTGGAGCGGCCGCTCATAACTCCCCGCTTCTTCGTTGAGCATCACCAGATCGGTCGACAATCCGTGCATCCGCCAATAGGTGTGAGCCTGGAGCATCTGGCGGGCCAGGCTGATATCCCGCGTTTCACCAATAGTAACAAGGGCTATCGGCAGGTCACCAGAGATGCCATAGGGCCACAATCCGGCCTGCCCCTTGCGATTCTCGGCGAGGCGCTCGCCGGTAGCACGCAGCAGGGGGTTGGGAAACAGCAGGTGACTTCCCATCTGTTGAAACCGGCGCGCTTCATCAGGCTGGATGTGCATTATCTGCAATTCCTGCTGGGCCGAGACCCAGGCAAAATCCATCGCCCGATTGACCTCATGGGGATCGCAGTATTTATCCATTATGTGCAGGACCTGCTCGCGCTCCCCCCCGGCGGCGAGCACGAGGGAAAGCTGGGCCCGTTGGCCCGGGTCCAGGGTCAGAGTCCGCCTTAGGCTTAAGCTCGGATCCAGGACAAAACCCTGGCTGTTGCCGAGCTCTTGAACAGCACCCATGGGATTGGCGAGGGTGCGGCCGCGGCCGATAAAGCGCTTCCGGTCGGTTTCAAATTTCCGCTCGTCCTCATGCGGGCAATCATCCCCGCTGTGCTCAAACGTCAAACGGTGGGCCACATACAGAGGCAGTTCGCTTTCACTCCGCGGTCGCCGGTATGCAAGCAGCGCTTGTTGTTCCGGGAGCGCTTCGATCTGGATGAACAGCTTGTTGAAGGCCGGGTGCTGGCGGTCCGCGTTGTGGGGCGCCATGGAGAGTTCAACGTAGCTGGTGAGGTTGAGACGGCGAACCCGGTCCGACCGGTTGATCAGGGTAATCCGCCGGATCTCTGCGTCATCTTCCGGCGAGACGATCACCTCTGTTTCGGTATGCAGCCCGTTATCGTCACGCCGGAACACGGCCCGGTCGAGGGCGAAGTTGACCGAATACCCTTCCAGGTTCCCTCCGACCGGTTGATAGGTGCTGGACCAGATACGATCCGCATCGGACTCATGGATGTAACAGAAAGTGCCTATTGCATCACAGGTCTGATCCGACCGCCAGCGGGTGAGTTCACGGCCGCCCCACTGGCTGTAGCCGCCGCCGCTGTTGGTGACCATCAAACCATACCGGCCATTGGAGAGCAGCAGAGTGTGGGGAATGGCGGTATGTGGCGTGGTAAAGGTGCTTTCCGCCGGCGCAATCTGGTCGATATCCATCACTACCGGTTTGCACTGCCGCGTCGTGGCCAGCTGCAGCGTCGGCAGGGTCGGGATGCGTTCCTGCAGGAGGGCCTCAAAGGCACGTACCCGTGGATCGCTATGAAAGCGGCGCGGGAACGGGTTGCCATGGAGGAAATTGGTCAATGCCAGAAAAGCCATCCCCTGGTGATGGGCCATATACGCCCTGACAATCACCCCACGCCTCCCCTCACGTTGCGGCTGCCGGCTGAAATCCATCGCCTCGTAATACCCGTAATCACCGAGCAACCCCATCCCGGCGAGTTGTTTCATATTCTGCACAGTCTCACCCGGTGCCACGTTCAGTGCCAGCAGAGTTGCATAGGGAGCGACCACCAGCTGTTCCTCAAGGCCGCGTTTCAATCCGAGCGCCGGAACGCCGAAGGCCTTGTATTGATACGTTTTGTTGAGGTCCATATTGCCAAAGGCGGACTCAGAAATGCCCCACGGCACACGCCGCGAGCGCCCGTAGGCTATCTGGATCGACACCGCTTCCCGAGCCGCCTTGTCCAGGAGCGAGTTGCCGTAGGAGTTCTGGAACAGAAGCGGCATCAGGTATTCGAACATGGTCCCGGTCCAGCTGAGCAGCACCCGCTGTCGGCCGACAGCACCGTAGGGGCGACCCAGGGAGAACCAGTGCTCCATCGGAACGTCGCCCCGGGCAATAGCGATGAAACTTCCGAAGCGCGCCTCACTGGCGAGGAGATCGTAACTGGAGCCGTCCAGCACGTCAGTGGAAACATTGAAGCCGATTGCGAACAGTTTGCGTTCCCTGTCGTAGAGGAAGCGCATGTCGAGGGCTGCGGAGAGCTCGCGGACGTTGACAATCAACCGCTCAGCCATTCCCAGGGTTTCTCCGGCCAGCCACTGCGCAGTGGCGAATGCAGTTATGACCCGGTCGAGCCACGGTTCAAGGTGTGCAATCGCCTGGGCAGATTCCTCCCTGATTGTCCGAAGAATTATTATCGAGTCGATCCGGTCATGGGCAAGATCGTGCAGCGAAGGTGCCCGGGAAAGATCCTGCTGGATCGCGAGCAGGGCTTCCGCGCCGAGTGGGGCGAGTTCCTGCACGCTCTTTTCGGCGAGAATTTCGATCCAGGTGAGATAGCTGTCGCTGTTCTGAACCCAGGCAGAAACCTGTTGTTCAAGCTCAGCGGCCCACGGCGCTGCACCTGTGGCAGCGACAACAGAGTCGACATTGATCTGCATCCGCCGTTGCAGGCGGAGGAGATCGAGGGTGCCGGACGGCGGGGCGTCCCACTCAGCCAGAAGTTTGTCGAGTGTTTGGCGATACTGGCCGGTAATCCCTGCCGAAGTTGCGTCCTGTTGCAGAATTTCTCCGGTGTCGGCCAGGCCGGCAAAGGTCTTGCCCGTCAGGAGAGGGGCGTGTATCAACTCATCGAGCCCTTGTTCCAGTGCCCACATGGCGCCGAGAAGATTGCCGCTGTCGACAGAGGAAACGTAGCGAGGCTCAAGAGGCGCCAGGGTCTGGATATCGTACCAGTTCAGGAGGTGCCCTTCATATCGTTCCAGGCGGCCGATGCTCTCCATGGTGCTGGACAGTCTTTCGACAACCTGGTTCGTCGTCAGGTAGCCGGCATCATGGGCTCCGAGAGCGCTGGCCATCCAGAGGCCGATGTTGGTCGGACTGGTCCGCATGGCCAGGCGGTTTTGATGGGCAACCTGGTAGTTGTCAGGCGGCAACCAGGAAGTTTCGGCGGTGACAAAGGACGAGAAATAGCGCCAGGTCCGCCGTGCGACAAGCCTGAGGAAGCGGCGGTCCGGCTCCGGCAGCTGGCACTGTTGTTGGTCGGCGGGCCGCAGGTTCAGGAACCGGCCGAGCAGCGGGGAGAGAAACCAGAGACCGAGCCAGGGGGCGGCCGGCACCAGGCTGGCCGGCATGACACGCCAGATCGTTACGCCTACGACAGCGCTGAAGATGCTGCCAAGGGCTATGGTCGCGACGAAGAGCTGTTGCCGGCGCGAGGAGATCCACGCGGTTGACTGGGCTGTCCACTCAAGCAAATTGCGCCGTGAGATGAAGCGCCGGTAGCAGGCCCGGATAATGGCATCCAGGGCTACAGTTGCCTGGTGTGGCAGCAGTGTGGCATCGGCTGTCGCTCGCAGAAGACCATGCTGCACTTTGGCCAGGGAAAAATATTTTATACCTGTACGGGAGGTGACCGTGGTGAAGAGTTGCGCCAGGGGGGGGGAATAGAGTTGTAAGCCAACCACCAGCGTTACGATCCACCCGATCTCCGGGGAGATGAACCAGGAAGCGGTCAGCAGGGCCAGGCTCATTGCGGGCAGGAGGCTGCGGCGCAGGTTGTCGAGAATCTTCCCGCGGTCGAACAGGGAGAGCGGATTTGCCCCGCGAATCCCTCCCGGCAGGGGAACACGGGGGGAAATCCACTCCGCAATCTGCCAGTCACCGCGAATCCAGCGATGGGCCCGGCTGCTGTAACTCTGGTAATCTTGCGGGAACTCGTCGTAGAGCTCAATATCACTGGCCAACCCCACCCGGACATGGGCTCCCTCGATCAGGTCATGGCTCAAGACCCAGTCTTCAGGAAAGCGCCCCGACAGCACGCGGCTGAAGGCGCGCACATCGTAGATCCCCTTGCCATGGTACGACCCTTCACTGCTAAGGTCCTGGTAGACGTCGGAGACAACCTGGGTATACGGATCGATGCCGGCTGCATCGGCGAAGAGGCGACTGAAGTTAGAGGCGGTCGTACTCGGCAGACTTGGACTCACCCGCGGCTGGATAATGGTATAGGTGCCGGCCATGATGCCCCCGTCCGCATCGAAACGGGGCTGGTTCAGGGGGTGCGCCAGGGTCTCTATCATCCTGCGGGCCGTGGCGTGCGGTAGCTGGGTGTCGCTGTCCAGGGTAATGATAAAGCGCACATCCAGCAGGTGAAGCGGGTCGCCCACGTATACCATGCGTGGTGCGCTTTCGGGTCGCGTACCGTCGATCAGGCTGTTCAGCTCCTCCAGTTTGCCCAGATC
>JAJXWO010000127.1 GCA_021781535.1 Deltaproteobacteria bacterium
GGGAGGGTCGGAAATAACCTTTTTAACCGTGCAGAGTTCTGCTGCCTTTACAATGGCGTTCAGGTATTTCTCAGGGAAACCTGGGGGGAGCAGAATATCAATCGTCAGCCTCGAAAGCCGTTTCTTAGCAGTATCATCGAGACTGAATTCCATCTGCTGGGTAAGCAGCATCCCCTCGGTGTCGATCCCCCGTTGCTGACAGAAGCTGAGAACGTAAATCCCGGCACAGGTGCCGAGTGAAGCGAGAAAATAGATGAAAGGGCTTGGCGCAGAACCTTCACCTCCATCTTCCAACGATTGATCCGTGGGAATGACCACCCCTCCTATTTCCGCATTAACCTTTTTCCCGTCCGGGAATGTGATCTTCATCTCCATACAATCACCCTTTCCTTCATGTTACGGCAACGCCAGCAGCTTCAAGGCGAAATTGCCACTGTCGCTTGCGGCCGGTCACCGAGCAGCAACTGGAGCTGAAGCTTGCCAGGTGGATGTGCTTTTTTGGCGATATGAATCATAAAGATGACTTCACGGTGCTGATTTGCGGCCACCTCGATGTCATGTACCTGTCCAAGCAACTCGACACCACCGGCAGAATCACCGGTAATGCGGAGCGAATACATCTGAGTAGCTTGCGAGCGATTACCGATGATTGCCCGCCAGGGTTGAGCAAAGGAGCCGTCCGGCAAACGACGCTGATCGGCAGTTGCAACCCGTTGAACGGCAAAGGCAGACTGGGTTCTGGTTAGTACCCCCCAGATCAGACCTGTTATCAACAGCAGCATCGCGAATAACAGTATCGCCGTTATGTTGCCGAGACGAAACCTGGTTCCCCTTACCATTCCGAAACGGTAGCCGATCAACCCAAGCCCGTCAGGTTTTTTCTCCATGACGGCCCGACACGCGTCGATACACCGCCCGCAACAGATACATTCAACCTGAAAACCGTTACGGATATCGATTCCCATCGGGCAGCTGCGAACGCAGGCGTTGCACCGCACGCACCGCTCCCGGGTTTCCTCCAGAAATGACAGGTTCAGGGTGCCGACATCCATCAAGGCCGTCTGGAATCTGCCGTAGGGGCAATAACCGCGGCAGAAACTCCGCTTGATCAGCATCAGGTTGAGATAACCGAACAGCGTCATCAGCAGGAAGGTCACAACCATGAACCGGTGTTCGGAAAAATGAAGAAGGTCTGGAACAACCTGACCGGGAGGCATAAACCAACAGAACATATTGAAAGCGACCAGTTTCGCAATAATCAAGGCTGACAGGTGTTCGAGAAGCCGCACGACTGAAACCGGCAACTTCGATTTGAATCCTCGCGTCACCACATCCATCAGATCATTCAAAACCGTTTGCGGGCAGAGCCAGCCGCACCAGACCCGTCCAAGCACGGCCGTCAACAGCAAAAAAGTAACCACACCCAGTAAAACCACCAGCAGCACAAGATAAAACTGATCAATTCTAAGCGGTATCCCCGCCAGAAAGAGCGTCATCCTGGCAATATCCATGCGTAGAAAAGGATTGCCCGTTATCGTCACAAAAGGCATGAGCAACGCCGTAACGATCAAGAGCCCCTGAACAAGCTGGCGTTTATGGGTAATTCGCGGGAGCGGCATGATAAAATTTAGCCCCGATCAGTATATCGTAATTTATTGCACCCGTGATCAGGTGGTTGGTTTCGCAGCAGTCGCCACAGGCATAGATAGCGGGATCATTGGTACAGAGCCGCGCATCGACCGAGATGGCGCCGGTTACCCCTAGATCGAGACCGGCGTTCCGAGCCAGTCCGACATTAGGGATCACACCGGGTGCCAGCACCACCAGATCGGCTGGCAGTTCCTGTCCGCCGATACGCACAGCCTCTACCGTTGTATTCCCGATGAATCCGGTCACAGCGCAACCGGTCATAACCGTCACCCCCTGTTGCCTGAGGTGTTTCTCGACGAGGTACGCCATTTCCGGCTCCAGTACTCCCGGCAGAAGTTGATCGCGCATTTCGATGACCGTCACCTGCATGCCTTTTTTCTGCAAGGCCTCAGCTGTTTCCAGGCCAATCAGTCCACCTCCGACAATACACGCCCTATCACCGGAAATGGCGCAGTTCTTCAGCAACTCGGCATCTTCGATGGATTTGACAGTCAGGATATTGGGCAGGCCGACCTTGTCGATGGCGGGAATGAACGGTGAGCTGCCGGTGGCCAGGATCAACCGGTCATATCCAAGCGATGAGCTCTGTCCGGTTGTCGTTTCAAGGAGTTGGACAACCTTTGATTCACGGTCGATACCGGTCACTTCAATACCGCTCTGGACCGTAACACCTTTGACCTTTTTAAAAAAGTGGGCATCGCGGACAACACCCACTGCCGTACTCATCAGTTCCTTCACGTCTGCTACGGTATCGGACACGAAGTAGGGTATGCCACACGCCCCGTACGAGATAAAAGCGCCCCTGTCAATCAAGGTGACTTCCGCTTTGGGATTGATTCTTTTCGCCTTTGAGGAGGCCTTGGCTCCTGCGGCGTTTGCGCCGATTACAACTATTCGCATCTTCATGCCTGTCTCCCGTATGGACAAATATGCAGATCAACAGCAATGTTTAAAAATTGGCTGCCTGATTACTTTTCCTGAGAATGCCCGGCTTGCCTCCAACCAGCCATGTGCCCTGCGAGAAGCGCCACATTCCGATAACCGAAGATACCAAGCAGTCCCTTGGCAAGCTGTGCACGAGGGCCGTGCTCGCAAGTCAGCACCAGTTCGGTGTTCCTGTCGGACGGGATAGGCGCCAGCCGCAACAAAATCTTCAAGGCTGGAGAATGGAGCGCACCGGGTATATGTCCATTCCTAAATTCAATGCCGCTACGGACATCCAAAACGATGGGGGGCTGTCTGGTCTTCATACGTTTCAATAATTCCTTGGGCTGCATGGAGTCTCCTTCTCATCAACCTGCGGTACTGCTCAGATCTCTGAAGAACCGGTAAATCAACAACGCAAATGGCCATGAGTGCCATAACAGGTCAAAGATGTCGATGGGCCTTTTCAGTGTGCCGGCCATCAGCATCCTGATCTTTTCCACCAGATGCGGCTGCGGAAAGAACGGTGCAAGGCCGAGAAACAGCGCAAGCGGGATGAGAAACCTGTAGTCGAGCAGCGTATTCATGGTCTTTTCATCCTTTCGCAATCAGCACGAAGTCCTGCGCCTGAGTACGTTATAAAACCTCAACTGATTCCATATCCTGCCCACTGATCTCAGCATCTGGCGGCGCTTACAGGTACTTGTCTATTCCCATATGCCGGACGAGGCGGTTAAAATCCTTCGTACCCATTGTGGCCATACGCCCTAGCAGGGCAAACCCTTCGAAAGGCCAGGAAATTCGCTCCAGACCAGGTTCAGTACAGACGCTGCATTCAGGAAACGCCCCGGCATGTTTGCGGAACCGGGTGGCAGCCGGGCTCCGATAAATCTCTCCCAGCGTTTGATCTGTTA
>JAJXWO010000046.1 GCA_021781535.1 Deltaproteobacteria bacterium
ACGGCATATCTCGCTGCCGATACTTCCACCGGCGCCGGTCACCAGCACTCGTTTTCCAGCCAGGTAGCCACTGATGGCCTTGTCATCCAGCCGTACCGGCTCACGTCCCAACAGGTCATCGATCTCCACATTCTTGATATGGGAAACCTCAACCTTGCCGCTGATCAGATCCGATAGTCCCGGCAGAATCTTGAACTGCACATTGGCCATTATACAGCGCCGTATGATGGTGCGTATATCCCTGCCCCGCGCAGACGGGATAGCAATGATCACCTTCTCAATCCCCAGGTCCCTGGCAAATTGCGACAGCTGCCGGGTGTCGCCCAGAACCCTGACCCCTCCCATGCGCATGCCGATCTTGTTGCAATCGTCATCCACAAAACCGAGAATATTGTAGTTGGCTTTCTGGCTCTTCCGGATTTCCTGCAGGAGCTGGTAGCCGGCCTCGCCCGCGCCAACGATCAGAGTCCTGGGTCCGCTTTTCATGCGTGGCAGAACATAGGTCTCGCGGTACACCCGCCACAGCAGGCGGCTGGCAACCATCAGGGCCAGCAGGATTCCCCAGTCCAGGACAAAGATGGATCGCGAAAAATCGATATATTCTCGCAGCATCATGATCGTAAACAGGGCAAACACCGAAGCCAGGGACACGGTTTTTATAATCTCCAGCATGTCCGGCAACGAGGCATATCTCCACATGCTGCGGTACAGGCGGGAGAAATAAAACACGACGCCCTTGCTTGCCAGCAGGATCAGGAGGATCCGTACATGATGCTCCATCTCCGGCAGCATCTTGAAATCGTAGCGCAAGGCAAACGCCAGCATATAGGAAACGGCAATCAGACACAGGTCCAACAGGAATACCAGATAACGACGGGAAACAGCGTGCATACATTCCTTTGGTCTCACGGCTGGCGCTGAAATAAACGAAGAAATAATGCGTGCTTAGTGCCGAGGTGTCAAGTGTCTTGAAACATTTTTCCTGAAAAACGCGGAGTCCCGCCTGCCAGCGGCGTTGTTCGGGCAGGCCCGGCAGTCGCGCATACCTGCCGCGGCCAGCGCCCGGATGGCTGAGACCGGACTGATCCCCGGGCACCTTCCGGTCGAGAGCAGGACAATGCTGTGCGCGCATTAGAAGGATTGTTTTATTCCAGCCGGTATGGTATTTTTCAAAATTCCATGAAAGCTGACACGAGTACGTAGCTTCACCGTACGGCTTGCACATCAAACTGCTTATGAGGCACATCGTGAAAATGTCACCTAGAACCATTGGACTGCTGATCACCCTCTGTGTCGCCTGTCTGCCGGTCTGCGGCCTGGCCGCCGGCTTGCCGGCTCTGCCCGGAACCGGACACCCCACCCTTCATTCACCGGACAAGATCAAATTGAGCACCGAAGAAGCGACGCCCATCATCGTCAGGGGTCCCACGACACAGGCCGCAGCGCCATCAACGATAGAACAGCTGGTCAGCAGCGACGAAATCATCACAGCCTCCGGGGTTTCGGAAGAGAGTCCGACCCGGTCACTGACCCAGTTCGGCTACAGCTATTTCCAAAACCTGTCCCTGTTGCCGCAGATCGACATCCAGGTCAGCCCCGGCTACCTGATCGGACCGGGTGATTCCATCGTCGTCACGGTGTGGGGCAGCATTGAGGGGAGCTACGACCTGGTCGTCAGCAGCGGCGGCGAGGTAATCCTGCCCAAGGTCGGACCGGTCAAGGTGGCCGGCCTGCCGTTCGGCAAACTGGCCGACGTGTTCCGTATGCATCTGGCCACGGTCTTCCGTGATTTCGACCTGGCGGTCAATATGGGCAAACTGCGCACCAACAAAATCACGGTCATCGGAGAAGTGGCCGCCCCCGGCGACTATACGATCAGCTCCCTGGCCACCGTCCTGAACGCCCTGGCAGCGGCCGGCGGACCGACCAGGAACGGCAGCCTCAGGAATATCACGATCCGCCGCTCCGGCAAGCCCGAGGAAACCATCGACCTGTACGATTTTTTCCTGACCGGGGATAAAAGCAAGGATGTTCGACTTTCATCCGGCGACACCATCTTCGTGCCGGTCATCGGGCGCATCGCTGCGGTCGCGGGAATGGTCAAGCGCCCGGCCATCTATGAGCTCAAAAACGAGACCAACCTGAAACAGCTGATCGGCCTGGCCGAGGGGGTCACCGCCACCGGCTACCTCCAGCGGGTGCAGATCTCACGGGTCGTCCCCAATCAAAAAAAGCAGGTCATCGACCTGAACCTGGATCCGGGCCAGTCCGGCAAAACCTTTGACGAGCTGGCCGCCGCCATCCCCATCCAGGATATGGACATCGTCAAGGTCTTCCCGATCAACCGCCTGCTGCGCAACCACTTCCGGCTGGAGGGGCATCTGGTCCGGCCCGGTTTCTACGCCCTGAAACCGGGGATCAGGATCAGTTCCGTGCTGAGCTACCACCAGCTGCTCCCCGAATACGCCCCCACCATCGAGGTCACCCGGCTCTACCCCCCCAACATGGAACCGCGCATCATCCTGCTGGACCTGGAAAAGGCCCTGGCAGGAGACCCGTCCCAGGATATTGAAATCAAGGAGTTCGACACGATCCGGCTCTTCAGCAAATGGAAGCTGCAGGAAAGGATGCATGTACGGGTCAGCGGCGAGGTGCAGGTCCCGGGAGACTATCCGCTGCTCTCGGGCATGACGGTGCGCGATCTGCTGCTTCAGGCCGGCAACCCCACGGCAGCAGCCTATCTCAAAGACGCAGAGATCAGCCGCATGAGCATTCATGACGGCAAAGCCCGGCCGCAGCCGATCACCATCAACCTGGCCGAGGCCCTGAAGGACAACCCGCAGGATAACATCGCGCTGCAGCCCTTCGACAAACTGCTGGTGCGCCGTATCCCCAACTGGTCGGAGTCCAAGGACAGCACCATCACGCTTTCCGGTGAGTTTGTCTTCCCCGGTGTCTACCCGATCTACAAGGGTGAGCGGCTCAGCGCCGTGATAGCCCGGGCCGGCGGATTTACCGACAAGGCCTTCCCCAAGGGTGCCAAATTCACCCGCGAGACCTTGCGTGCTCTCCAGCAACAGCGCATGGACGAGGCCCTGGAGCGCGCCCAGAATGAAATCATCAGCAAGAAGTCGGCCGCCATTTCTGCGGCAGCTTCCAAAGAGGAACTGGAGGCCACCAAGTCTTCCCTGGATGCGCTGGAACGTTCCATCGCGGTTCTCAAAACGAAAAAGGCCGAAGGGCGCTTGATTATCTCCCTGACCAGCGCGGATAAACTGGCCGGCACCCCTTCCGACGTCGAACTGGCCGCGGGCGATACACTCTATATCCCGGCCGATCCGGACAGCGTCAATGTGCTCGGCAATGTCTACAATCCGACCGCCGCGCTGTACGAGCCCTCGCGTACGGTCGGGTATTATCTCGACAAGGTTGGCGGCCCCAACAACGAAGCCGATACCGATGACATGTACCTGGTAAAAGCCGACGGTTCGGTTCTCAGCAAGGCTCAGTCGGGCTCATTCCTCTTTTATAACGGCTTCCGTGCCAGCCCGGTTGAATCAGGCGACACCATCGTTGTCCCCCAAAGGCTGGAAAAGACCGCCTGGCTGCGTGACATCAAGGATATCACTACCATCATCTCCCAGATTGCGCTTTCGGCCGGCACGGTCTTTCTGGGTCTGAGGTAAGGGTTGTTATGCGGGGACTTTCAAGACACAGGAGACGTTGCAGGTGAAAACTCAACGAGATGATAATAGCCTTGCTGCCACTGACGCTGTTTCCGGAACGACCCGGCGGTTGTCTGACGTGCTTGGTGGCATCATCGGCCTTGAGATGACGATCCTGGTCGGTAGCCGGGCGACCGGCACGGCCACGCCGGACAGCGACTGGGATCTTGCTGTCCAGTGGGTTCGTGGAATGGATTTTATGCAGCAGCTCGCCGCCACTGAACAGCTACGTAGAACCCTGGCAGCGAATCTTGGAGTGTCAGAGCAGGCGATTGACCTGATTGATCTCCCGACTGCCCGGCTTGCCATGCGGGCGGTAGTCGCTGAAGAGGGAATCCCGCTACTAGGGGGTGGCAGCCTGGCCTGGCACCATTTTTTACAACGCACCTGGCGGGAGCTTGAAGAACAGTACTGGGAGAAGACCTATGCGGCTTGACCTGTACCAGGCTGAAACCGCCCTCATCGCTCAAGAGCAGACCGCTCTACTGGACGAAGCCCGTGAGACCATACTCGCAGGGAGCACATTGTCCCGTCTTGAGCAAAACGGCGTACTGCATGCGATCCAGATGCTTGTAGAAAATGCGATCGGCAAGGCCAAGCAGCTGCTCAAGGCTGCCGGAAAGCAGGTGCCGTTGTCTGCCTATGACAGTTTTCTCGGACTGGCAGAGTTAGGTGCTGTGCAAAGCAGCGACTTGACCGCTTGGAATGCCGCCATCGGTCTGCGCAACCGGATTGTCCACGATTACATGAATATCGACATGCCGCGGGTGCTGGATCTGGTAAAAAGCAGGCAGTACCGTTTCATTACCGATTTCCTGCTTGCACCGATGGCGAGCGACACGCTTTGACTTTTTTTACGAGACTGTCATATTTGAGCGTAACGAAACGACCCCGTTGTGTGGCAGATACCGGAATTATTTTATTTTTTTGGAGTTTTTGATGCAGCAACCCGATACGACGTCTCTCAACCAACAAACCGCCTGCCCTGCCCCGCTTACGCAACCGGTAGCCCTGATCGATTACCTGCTCGTCATCGCCCGCTACAAAAAGATGATCCTGATCATCACATGCGGGGCGGCATTTCTGACCGCAGGCATCACACTGCTCATGCCGAACATCTATACCGCCACCACCCTGATTCTGGCCAGCGAGGACGACAAGGGCGGTTTGGGCGCCATGCTGTCCCAGCTGGGAGGACTGGCCAGTGTCGCAGGCGGTCGTGCCTTTGGCGGCCCGACCAAGACCGAACTGTACATCTCCATGCTCAAGAGCGAGACCGTCCGGGATCCGATCATCGATCGTTTCAAACTGATGGAAGTGTACAAGGCAAAATACAGGAGCGATGCTTATCAGGTACTTAATGCCAATGCGACAATTGATGCCGGGAAAAAGGATGGTATCATAACGATAGCGGTATCGGACAAGGACCCGAAAAGGGCCGCTGCCATGGCGAACAGCTATGTGGATGAACTGGGCACGGTTGCCGCCGGACTCAGCATGAGCGGCGCCGCTAAAGACCGCCAGTTTCTGGAGGAACGTCTGGCATCCGCCAAGGCCGATTCGGAACGGGCCGGTGATGCCTTGAAGGCCTTTCAGGCAAAAAACAAGATGGTAAATGTCACGGAACAGGCCAAGGCCTCCATAGAAGGGATTGCGCAACTCCGCGGCCAGCTGGCCGTGCAGGAGGTTCAGCTGGCCTCCCTGCAACGCCAGTTTACCGATTCCAGTCAAGAGGTGAAGCGGGCCAAGGTCAGTGTCAACAATTTGAAAGGACAGATCACCCGGCTCGAAGGTGGCGGCGGCAACAGTTCCATCCCCTCGGTCGGATCGGTACCGCAACTGGATCAGGATTATCTGCGGCTGATGCGGGATGCCAAGATCAAGGAGACCATGGTTGAGTTGCTGACCAAGCAATACGAGATTGCCCGGCTCTCCGAATCAAAGGATCTCTCTCCCTTTCAGGTACTACAGAAGGCCAAAGTGCCCGAAAGAAAAAGCAAGCCGGCCCGGGCAAGGATGGTCATCCTGGCAACCTTCGCGGCGTTCTTTTTCTCACTCTTGCTGACCTTTATGCGGGAGAATTTGGCACGCATGAGCCAAGTAGACCGCCAGCGTTGGAAGGCGTTGCTGAGCAGGAAGCCAATATAAAAACGACAGATAACGTGTGCAAAACTTGCACCTGAGCGTTCTTCATGATTTGGATTGTATTATTATTTCATGATTGCTTTAACTGTTCGTATAATTAGAATAAAATCTAACCACAATGACCGTTCCGCTACGTACCGCAAATAATACTTTAGCTTCACCGGCATCACCTCTTCAATGTATGCCCGGTCAGGGTCAGGTGCCCGACCAAGGATGGCATTTTCATCCTTATATTCAATTGATGCATAATCTGTAATCCCAGGAGGCACAGACAATACCTGATCACGCACATCGTCCGGATAGAGTGAGACATAACGCGGGACTTCTGGACGAGGCCCGACCAGGCTCATTTCTCCCAAAACGACATTGAGCAACTGAGGGAGCTCATCCAGCTTGTACCGCCGGAGGAACCTTCCTGAGCGGGTAATGCGCGGGTCTTCACCGACGGTTATCTGCCTCCCTTTTGCCTCTGCATCACAACACATGGTTCTGAATTTGAAGATACGGAAGCTTTTACCACAACGCCCGACCCGTTCCTGACGGAAAAAAACCGGCCCGGAAGAATCCAGCTTGATCCAGATCGTGATACTTGCAAAAACCGGCAACAAGAAAATTGTGCCGGCAAGTGCAAAAAAAAGATCAAAGATACGTTTAAGAATCAACCCAAAATCTCCTTCACCGAATCTATAACCCGTTGCAGATCATCATCCGACATCTTCGTATACAGCGGCAGACTCACCCCATGTTCATATGCTTTGAGGGCATTGGGAAACTCTTCCGGCTTCAAACTGTATCGATCTCGCCAATAGGGATGTAGATGCAGCGGTATAAAATGGACACTGCATCCAACGCCCTTTTCCGCCATCAATTCAATAAAGCGATCACGGCTGACAGGAGCATCGTCAGCCAAGCGGATCACGTATAGATGCCAGGCATGGATATCTCCGCCAGGAGCTTTCGGGGGCAGAATAACAGGTACATCGTGGAAAGCCTCATCATAACGTGCGGCCATGGCTTCCCGCTTCTTCTGGAAGCTCCAGGCCTTTTTAAGCTGGTGAATACCAAGTGAGGCGGCAATATCGGTCATGTTGTACTTGCAGCCAGGCGCGACAACCTCATAGTGCCAGGCTGGTTTGGTCGAGGTATAGCGATCAAAGGCATCCCGGCTGATACCGTGCAGCCGCATGATGCGGCAACGTTTGGCAACATCAGGATCACGAGTAACGATCATGCCGCCTTCACCGGTGGTTATGGTTTTGGTTGCGTAGAAGCTGTAAACAGTAGCATCGCTTTCCAATGATCCTATCATGCGGCCGTTGCACGTTGCTGGTAGCGCATGGGCGGCATCCTCAACCACCTTGAGCGCATGTTTGCGGGCAATCGTCATAAGAGCATCCATATCGCAGGCCAAACCAGCAAAGTGAACCGGAATGATTGCCTTCGTGCGTGAAGTGATAGCCGCTTCAATCCGATTGGGATCAATATTGAACGTAGCGGGATCAACGTCCACAAAGACCGGATCCGCCCCGAGGTAGCGCACCACCTCAGCAGTAGCGGTAAATGTGTAAGGCGTAGTGATTACTTCGTCATCTGGGCCTATCCCTACCGCCTCAAGTGCCAGGTGCAGTCCTGCAGTAGCCGAATTGACAGCAATGGCTTCCGTGCCATCACCTGTAAAGGCCGCAAAATTTTCTTCGAAACGCTTTGTCTTCGGACCAGTCGTCAGCCAGCCGGAACGGAGGGAATCCAGAACTTCATTGATTTCATCTTCACCGATATCAGGGAGAGCAAATGGTAAAAAAGTTGTCATGGCATTTCCTCAGGTAAAGTTATCCAATATTGAGGCGTTCGCAAAAGATCCAAAAACGCCATTTTCAGCTTCGTAACCTGCTGATATTATTTAACCGCTAAAACAGAAAAAGAAAATAGCGAGATCGTCAATATTCGTCATTCTTCGGCCTTGCGGGGTCAGGTGCTGGCGCTCAATCTCAAACCCCGGCATCCCGCGCAAACTTTCGTTCCCAATCTTACTGATCGGATTCGCTCGTTGACAAAGCCTTTCGCAAATTTCGCACCCGCTGCCAGACCAGCGCTTTAGGAAGCGTTATGGACATCGCTTGCAAGCAGCGTTCGAGCCAGTCCTGACGTTGCTTAAGTCGTTGAATTGCATTTTTCAGATCGATGCGGATAGCTTGTCCATAAGCGCCCTCAGCTTTGGTAATGGCTTGGCGCAACAAGGGCAAACGGGGCTGTATCATGGCCAAGTCAATCAGATCTCGATTAAAAACACCGTCGTCGGCCCAGCGGTCAGAGTTCGCCAAGAGCTTGCTTGCCAGCATATCCAGAACCGTCAGGGTGGAAATGCCGCAGAGTACATCTTTCGCTGACGGCGAAGCCAGTTGAATCCGTCCTTCCAGAACGATCTCAAACTTGATGGGCTGCTCAGCCACTGAGAGCATTGTCCGGATGCCATATTGATCAGCCCGGATGTCGCGCAACTGCACCAAGGGCGACTGCCCGGGTAACAAGATGGCGTTGACACCACCAGTGCCAGTCAGCAATTGACGCAAGCTTCGGTAGTGGGTAACGTCCGACAGCAGAAAGTCGATGTCAACTGACTCGCGGTACTCGCCAAAACGGAGCGCAATTACCGTTCCACCTCCGAACAAGCAACCATGCTCTTTCAATAGTGCCCCGTTCAAGACGTTGAGAACTTTGACAATGCGTTGGTGGAACGGGCGCTCAAACATGACTGTCACCACCAAATGCCAAACGTAACGCATCCAGCAATTGTCGCTCATGTACTGTCAGAGTTTGCTCATCCAGATGCCGCAAATTGCGTTCATAAATACCCCAGGCCTCTGTAGGTGATAGAGTCTCTGCGCCATGCACCTGCCAGGCAAGTTGCTTCAACTGCTGATAATCCATCAAGCGAATGCGTGCGGGTATCCAGCCTTCCCGGTTTACAACAAGATGCGGTTCGACCGGTTCTGAAGGCATAACCAGCCCAAAGTTCAAGCCCAGCGCAGCCATGGCATTCAGGTAGGCTCCCATGGTCACAGCCGGCTCACCCTTTTCGATGCGATGTAATGTCACACGCGACATGCCGGCGGCTTCCGCCGCCGTGGTAGCGCTGATCCGTAGTGCCTTGCGATGGGCACGAATCTGCTGCCCCAAAGCTGTCAGCTGATCTGAAATAATACTTGAGGTTATTGGCGGCTTGGCTGGCATAATGTATCTCATTATATGCAATACATCTTAAATGTCAACAATGAGAAGCTATTTTATGGATAGTCGCAAAGTTTTTTTCATTGACCCTCGTCGCATCTTTCCGGTTTTGCGTAAGATCGGCTTAAATAGTGCCTTTAAAGGTTTTCATTTAAGGTGTGCTGGTTTTTCAACAAAATACCTAAAACCATGTCAATTTTCTTCAAAGAACGTAAGATAAATTATGCTGAATAGTTACTAATTTTAATAGGTTCTTTTGTCAGAAGCAAAACTGTCAGTTGCAACCCAATATTCGTTCATTCTTCGACCTTCCGGGGTCACGTACTGGCGCTTGATCTCAAACCCCAACTTCTCATAAAATGAGTTCACATATTCGTTACCGTCGCGGTCGGTTGTTAGAAAAACTCTTGCACACCCTCTGAGCCGTGCTTCAGCCAGGAAGGTCTGTACAAGCATTTTCCCGGCTCCTGTGCCCTGCAACACAGGCAGTACACCGATGGAGAACAGTCCGGCCACATCATCCCCCATCGGATTGCCGGATGGATGAGAAACAGCTCGCGCAACCCGGCCAATCACAGCCGGTTTTTTCAAGACAGGAACTATCGACGCCAGGGCGAATTTAAACCAGTCGCGTTTCAGGAGTCGTGTATAGAATCCACCTGGGTTTGTAGTACCCGCCACAAAACCGGCCGGAACCCCATCATCATTCAAATAAACAAACGCAATCCCTTCTGGAGCCGCGCATATGCCTGAATAAAAAAGTTTCAGAAACTTCGGACCTAAAAAAGAAAGAAAAAAACCGGGGAAACTGGAGAGGTGGACAGCAACCACGTGACTGACATCACTCAGTTCTAATTTACGAATCATTAATTCACACCTGCTGCTTGGATTATTGAATAAGCGAGACGAACAACGCCCGCTGATTTTGAAAAATGTGCCAGCCCATACTCCTTGCCTCGGGAGCCTGTTTCTTCAAGCAGCTTCATTGGCAATTTATAAACTTCATTCATTGTATTTGCCAACCAGTGCAAATCCTCTGATTCACCAACCCAGCCACATTCCGCTTTGCGGACAAAACGAGCTGTGTCGCTATTATTATCTACCGTTGCGATTACCGGTTTAGCTGAAAAAAGATATGATGGCAGCTTTGAAGGAATAGAGCTCATCCCCGCTCCACGCTTCATTGGGAGCATACAAACATGCGCCATGCTTTGCAACATGGGTACGTTAGCCGATTCAGGATCCGAGATGAAATGCACACGTGACAGTTTCAATTGGTTTGTCAGCTTAATACAATCGGACTTTGCGGTTCCGTCACCGGCAATCACTAATTGGGCATCGGGTATGTCTGCCTCAGCAAAGGCATGGATTAACAAGTCAACCCCCGCCACCGGGCCGATGTTGCCAAGAAAAAGAAATGTAAACAAATGCGGCGGAATCCCGTATCTGCTGCAAGTTTCTGCTCTTGGAGGAATAGTATCAAAAACAGCTTCATCCTGCCAGGTTGGAATAGTAACAACAGACTCAGACGGTAATTGGCGATCTTCGGTGTAGACCCTCCGCATGTTTTCCGAAATAACCACCACGGTAACAGATGCTCTTGCAATCCAGGCGTCAAGCCGCTTCAATGGTGAATTAATTACAGATTGTAACACGGCAGGCAAATTACTGGTGAGCGCTTCAGGATAAATGTCCATGATCTGCAGCACCATCGGAATACCGTTTTTTCGCGCAAATTGAGCGATAACAGCCTGGGCAAATATGGGCCAGGAGTTTACATAGAGAGCTGTCGGCATTTTCTGTTCTGCTGCCAGATAGTTCACTACCTTTCGGCCAAAGCTGAAACTTTCCCACATCCTTGGAAGCAATCTGGACTGTGGTGCGACAAAAGAGGGCAGGCGAACAACTTTTATTCCGTTTTCACAGATCTCAACAACCTTATCGGTATGTTTGTACCGGCTGTAGTCAGCGTTTAAAGGTCGCGATGGTTGCGGGCATAATACAGTTATACCGTAGCCCTGGTCAGCAAGACAGTTTGCCAAATCAAAGCTCATACGCGCTGACACTTGTGGCTCAGGGGGAAATACCGCGCTGATTATTGTGATGTTCCTATTGGTAGTCAATACGAGGATCTACTCTCACCAAACTTGTTATTGAATACTTCGTGATAAAAGGCGATGGTTTCTCGATAGGTCTTGTCCCAGGAAAACTTCTTTGCCTGCTCAAATCCTGCGTTAATGACCTTGTCCCTGTACGCTGGATCTTCCAAGCTGTGAATCTTTTCAACAAAGGCTGCGGGGCAAATAGTATCAACCAGCAAACCAGCGTTACCGGCGACTTCAGGAATAGAAGAACAGTTTGTAGACACAACCGGGCACCCCGCCTGCATCGCCTCCAGAACCGGAATACCAAAGCCCTCGTAACTTGATGGATAGAGCAAACAAAATGCCTTGTTGTAGAGATAATTAAGTTCAGAAACGGTTGCATTACCAAAATAGGTATATCTGCCACCAATATTTTTGTTAAGTATACTTGTCTCACTATCGGATAATGTTGTGCTACCAACAATTATAAGCTTGAAATCAGTTAAAAGAGATAATGTCTCCACGGCTAAATTAAAGTTTTTGTGATGAACACGTGCACCAACGTATAAAATCAACTTTTCACATTTCGCTGCAGTTACTATATCTGAATTTACGTCCTCAATTTTGGAGCAATCTAAAGGTGCAAATAATTGATTAGCGCCATGATAAATCACTTTAATTTTTAGTGGATCTATGTCCTTGTATAAATTTAATAGGTCTTTTTTTGTGCTATTTGAGATACATATTAATCCATCAGCATTAAGTATAGATTTTCCTTTTATATACGAATGGACATATTTAGGAATTCCGTGACGGTAAAACTCATAATTGAAGTCATGGACTGTTACTATATTTACAGCGTTATTGTTATAACAAGTTCTGTAATAACTGGAGTGCACAATTGCTTTTTCACGTAATTTCAATCTGATTGGAAAATAACTTCTAAGTCTCACAGGTACGTTGCGTTCGAAGATGATCATGCATTTTTGTATAGGCAACTTGTTGCGCAAGATATTGCTGTGAGTTAATTTTTGTTCCAGAAATCCGACATCAAATTCTGAAGCAAGCAACCTATTGATTAATTCAGAAAAATATACTGATATACCACCAACTTTTTGCAGATTGAATACTATATTATCAATGTATATCTTCATTCTCTGTGCCTCAAAAGATGAACCCCTCTGATATCAAACAACTGTGACGCACCGGCTCATTTGAGCGTATTTTTTTCCAGACACAATGCTTGACATTCAGCTACTGTCAATACAGCTTCCCCTGAATGCCTGATTTCAGGAAAGGCTTGTTGTCGTTTTTGCTTTCTCAGTTCTCTGGCTTCTTCAAGTTTTCTGTCACGCTCTTTGAATATTTCCAAGTCTCTTCCGTTCAGCTTGTCGGCTGGCGTCACATAACCAATGGCACTGTGAGGTGGCCGGGGCAGTCTGACCGTGTTGTAGTGTTCGATGTACTTTTCTACTATTCGACGAGCATCTTCAAGGGAAAGCGGGACACCAGGACGGATGCATTCGGTCTTAATGGTTTTATGGAATCGCTCCAGAGACGCATGGGATTTTCGGCTATTGTTGCATGTCCAATATACGGAAGCGTTACAACCTTTAGCTGTCTTTATCAATTTTGTGCCGAACGTATATTTGATCTGAACAATTCAAAAGAAAGTTCTTCATGTGCCCACTGTTGGCCGCGTCGCCCCATTTCAACAAGCAATTCGCTTGAGGTCACTGCAAATTCATTGATAGCTTTTTTTGCGCTATCCAAATTGTCATCAGCAAGTAGCCATCCGCAGTTTAGTTGACGAACATCCTTGCTCAAATCATTGCCTGGGGACAAAATGACCGGGATACCCGATGACAATGCTTCAGCTACGCTATAGCCAAAATTTTCCCTGCGAGATAGAGAAATGAAGGCATCTGATGCCATATAATAATCATACTTTTCTCTACTAAATAACGGATTAATAAAATGTATATTTTTATATCCGTTATCAATACAGTACTTATTGCATTCAGCGGCTGTCAAGACATCGGAGTCCGGGCCTATCATCATCAGGTATACGTTATCTGAATTGCACGATGCAACAGCATCGATAGTTTCAATAGGTCGTTTCATCGGATGAAATCGTCCCATAAACAAAAGAACTTTGGCATCAAGGGGAATATTATGTCCCGTGCGGACTCTAATTTTTGCTTCAGCACGACCTTGGGTATTCACGCATTCCACAGGCCAATGCACTATAATTGATTTTTCTGAAGGAACCAATATTTGCGATTTATCCCTCTCCGATTCAGTCGCAAAAATTACTCGTTTTGCGTTTTCGAAGCTTTTATTTCCCCTAAAGGTAAACCAGATTTTTTTTACAAGTGTTCTATAGGAAAAAACATATGGGTCAAGAGATCCGTGAGGAATTATCCAGTACGGTATCTTATTTTTATTTGCAATATTGACAGCCCAATCGAAATGATACCGATAAAATCCATGGATAATTATCAGGTCTGCATTTACCAAAAGCATTTCTGCCTGTTGTTTAATAGGCGATTGAGAATAGAAATATCGATTGATTAAAAATTCATTATAACGAATGTGTAGCTGCTTAATCGTCTCACTACCGAAAAAGGGTCTACCATTTTTTTTTGTGAAAGAGATCACCGTTGAATTAAACGCTTTCGAAACATTTAAAATCGACTGAGCTGCCCCTCCACTTTCATTAATCCAGTTCCAACCGACCTGGACAACTTTTAGATTTAGCATTGATGAAAAGCCTTTCAATGTTTCACTGTACCGAATCACGCCTTTGATAAAAATTTATAAATTACACATGAATAAAAACCTTTCGGAGCTTCACTTCACAGAAACATGCTTCTGGTGAAAAGCTCTGAGCCCCACTATTGACAGAAGAATCCTGAGAGAAATACGGATCATACGAATGCAATACAGAACAAAACCTTCTATTTTGCGCGGTG
This sequence comes from Deltaproteobacteria bacterium, assembly GCA_021781535.1. Taxonomy (GTDB): domain Bacteria; phylum Desulfobacterota; class Desulfuromonadia; order Geobacterales; family Pseudopelobacteraceae; genus JACRCG01. The sequence continues at coordinate 14,158 of JAJXWO010000046.1, forward strand.
CGGCTGATATCGCAAATAAAAAAAATGCGCGAAAATAATAAGGAGAGGTTTTTCTTGTGAATACATATTTAATCAGATTGATTCCAACTAAGCTCGGACCATACAATTTCTCTGCAATGTCTGTATCGTCATCCCATATTGTGGCTGTAGGTTCGATAATCAATGGTATGCCACGGTTACCAGCCAAAATAGTAAAGGCAGAATCTGCATACAGATGGGGATAGTTTACTTCGTCATATAAGCCAATTTGACTAAAAACATTTGCCGGTATCAAGCAGCAATTACCATTAATCGATTTTGCCTTAAAAGGGGTTGAACCTAAACAAGAAGCATTCATCTGATTGTGCGGATAATGCCAACCCCATTTATTCATATCCCAATCACCACCGGCGAAACGGATTATCTGATGTTTGCTTAAATATAGGATCTTTGCCCCTACTATAGCGTTATTATGGTCTATCGAACACCTCACCAGATTGTTAAGAAAGTTAACTTCATGCACCGAATCATCGTTTAAAATCAGGACAAAATCGGTTCCTTTTTGAAGGGCATTTTTTATTCCTACGTTTACAGCTGCTGTCCAAAGCAGATTACCAGTTCCGTGGACTACCTGCACTTGTGGGTAATGTTGGAATATTTCTTCTGCGGTCCCGTCCGTTGATCCATCGTCAACTACAATAACAGATATCTCGTGATTGTAATGTCTTGCATGAAACAGACTTTTAAGACATCTCAAGGTCTTGACTCTGCGATTATGAACCGGGATAACTACAGTGACGCGTGGAAATACGCTATTTTGATTCATAGGATTGTCCCGCGATAGTTGTATGCATAAATTCGATCAGATTAGCTACAACAGTATCAACCTTGAATTTCTCAGCAACAATTTTATGATTTGCTGAAAGGACTTGTTGAGGAACCACTATTAAATTATGAAGACAATTACAAATACCAAGCACGTCGCCTGGCTCAATAACGGGGTATGGTATGGTGTTCAGAATTCTGGCACTGTTGCTGTTGCCAGGTGTTATACCAATTATTGGTCTGTCTGCAGCGAGATAATCAATTAGCTTGCTCGGGGTAAACATGTTATCAACATTTGGCATATCGATTAACAAGAGATAATGGCTACTTTGCATGACTATTATACTTTCTTTGTATGATACGGCTCCACGGATTTTTAACCATTCATGGCTTTCAGTCTCAATCTTTTTCAAAATTTCCGGATCGACAACACCATATAAATTAAATTCAAATCTTCCGCGCAATTCAGGGTTATTTTGTAAAAGCATCTTGAATGCATTTATAACATCAAAGGGGTTCCGACGCCCATACAGAGATCCAACGTAGGTAAATGAAATTTTTTTATCAGAATCAACTGGTTTCTGCTGATGAGTATAATAGTCAGGGTCAAAGAAGTGAGGTAAAACGATGCATTTTTCGCGATATTGATCATATTGTTGAGTTGTTCTCAGTAATGTATCTTCGTTAACAAATGTGATACCGTTTGAGAATTTCAAGAGAGAGCGTTCATCAGCATAGGTAAAATACGTACGTAAAGGTGATTTGAAGTTTAAACCGAGAGCCAGCATTGTTGGGTCACTAAAATGAGCTATCCATGGTATTTGCATTCGCTGCTTAACTTTCATACCGGCAATATTGGAAGCTAAAGGGGCCGAGAGGGAGTAAATAATATCTATATTCTTCTTATTGCAGATTGGTAATGCGACTTCCAGTACCCTCTTTACCCAATAGCGGTAATTTTCATGGTAAACGATTTTATTTTTTAGGTTATTGACTGTTCCAGTATGTTTATTATCGCGGACATATTCAACATCAATGCCTTTTAGGTCATCCATTAATTCAGAATCTATGCCGTGGGTTGAATCATAAGTATCAATATCTGTCCCAGCAATTACTGTTACATGATGA
>JAJXWO010000019.1 GCA_021781535.1 Deltaproteobacteria bacterium
CGAAAGGTGATGCGCAGTACAAGCTGCTGAAAGGGTACGACCAGGCGTATAAAAAAGCATATGGGACAGAAGCATCAACTTTTGGCGGGTATGCGTATGACGCGTTCCTGCTTGCTACAAGCGCCATCAAAAAGTCCGGTTCAACACCCGAAAAGATTCGAGCCGGAATCGAGCAGACCAAAAAACTGGTGAGCATTTCCGGCGTGTTTACGATGACTCCGAAAGATCATAATGGCCTTGATCTTACGGCTTTTGAGATGGTCAAGATTGTCAAAGGCGACTGGTCGCTGCTTAAATAACTCAAAAGGTTCCAGGGAGATTTATCATGAACATTAAAGTTGTGAACTTTGTAATTGCTGCAATTACCTTATTGTTCTCTGCCAACGTGTTTGCCGCCGCACCGATCAAGATCGGTGCCCTGTTTGCCGTTACCGGCCCGGCAGCATTTCTTGGTGAGCCGGAACGCAACAGCGCTAAAATGGTGGTTGATGAGATTAATAAATCTGGCGGCGTCAAGGGGCACATGCTTGAACTGGTGGTATACGATACTTCCGGTGATGCGACGAAAGCCGTCCAACTGGCAACAAAACTAATCAAGGACGACAAGGTGGTTGCCATCATTGGACCGAGCACAACCGGCGAGACCATGGCGGTGATCCCGGTAGCGGAAAGGAGCATGATTCCCCTGATTTCCTGCTCCGCCGGCAGTAAAATTACTGATCCGGTTAAAAAATTGGTTTTCAAAACCGCTCAGAATGATTCGTTAGCGGTCGGCAAAATATATGAATATCTGCAGAAAAGGAAACTGACCAAAGTATCGCTGCTGACTGTTTCTGACGGTTTTGGCGCGTCAGGTCGCGAACAATTGAAGATTCAGGCTCCCAGATACGGGATCACTGTTGTTTCTGATGATACCTATGGGCCAAAAGATACTGACATGACCGCACAACTGACGAAAATCCGGGGTTCCCATGCCCAGGCTATCATCTGCTGGGGCACCAATCCCGGACCGGCCCTTGTGGCAAAAAATGTCCGCCAGCTTGGCATTAAAACACCCCTGTTTATGAGCCACGGAGTATCGTCAAAGAAATTTATTGAATTGGCTGGAACTGCTGCTGAAGGTATAAAACTTCCGTCAGGCAAAGTTATTGTTGCTGATATGTTGCCGGCTTCTGATAAACAGAAAAAATCCCTGATGGCCTTCGTTAAAGATTATCAGCGGCATTACAATGCTGAAGGAGATCATTTTGGCGGGCACGCCTGGGATGCCGTCATGTTGATCAGGAATGCGATCGATAACGGCGCTGTTACAGCGGCAGCAATTCGCGATCGCATTGAGAATACCAGAGGTTTTGCCGGTATCGGGGGCACCTTCAATTTTTCGGCTCATGATCATGCCGGTTTGGGTAAGGATGCGTTCGTGCTGGTAGAGGTCAAGAATAAAGACTGGAAGATAGTAAAATAGTATATTTTGAAATGATTTTTCCGTAGGGGCGAATGTCCGTTCGCCCCTACATTTATGAGGTATAATGCAGTTCGATCAGATTCTACAATATACCCTGTCCGGTTTATCGACCGGTGCTATCTATGCTTTGATCGGCATCGGTTTTTCGATCATTTACAACGCGACCGGTATCATCAATTTTGCTCAGGGTGAATTTGTCATGCTGGGCGGCCTGTTTACGCTGTCATGCCTGGAGTTTCTCAAACTGCCCCTCTGGGCGGCAATCCCCTGTGCCATTGCTGCTTCCACGCTGGTTGGCATGCTCTTCGAGCGCCTGGCTATCCGCCCGCTCCGGCAGCCGACCCCAATTAACCTGGTGATTATTACCATCGGCGGAAGTATTTTGATCCGCGGCCTTGCGATGCTCGTGTGGGGCAAGGACACCCATGCGGTTCCTTCCTTCTCGGGTGACACCCCGATTGCCATCGGCGGGGCCACCATTTTGCCGCAGCATCTCTGGATATTTGCCATAACCCTGATAATTATCGCCGTCAACAAGGTTTACTTTTATCATACCATCAGCGGCAAGGCCATGAGGGCCTGTTCCTATAATCGGCGGGCAGCAGGGTTGGTAGGGATCGACGTGCGCCGTATGGTAATGTTCTCGTTTATCATCAGCTCGGCAATGGGTGCCGTTGCCGGCATCATCATTGCGCCGTTGACAATGACCGCCTACGATGTCGGCGTCATGCTCGGTTTAAAAGGGTTTTGTGCCGCCATTATCGGCGGCATGAGCAGTGGCCTTTCTACGGTTATCGGCGGCTTGTTACTGGGTGTGCTTGAGTCGCTCGGAGCCGGTCTCATCTCTTCGGGCTACAAGGATGCAATTGCCTTCATAATCCTGCTGTTGATACTGTTTTTCAGACCGCAGGGACTTTTTGGCAAAGCCGATTCGGAGCGGGTCTGACCTCATGAAACGAAACCTCCTGCTATTCACCGGTTTTTCGCTGCTGGTCATGCTGGCTCCACAGTTCTTCAGAGGTGGCTATCTGATGAACGTGCTGGTGTTTGTCGGCATCAACACCATGCTGGCGATAGCACTCAATCTGCTCCTCGGCTATGCCGGACAGATATCTCTCGGCCATGCCGGCTTCTTCGGTCTTGGCGCGTACCTGTCCGGCATCATGACGACCACCTTCAGCATGAACCCGTGGGAAGCCATGCCGGTTGCCGCCCTCGTGGTCGGTTGTCTGGCCTACCTGATCGGTTTTCCCGTTCTGAAACTCAAAGGTCATTACCTGGCCATGGCAACGCTTGGCCTCGGTATTATATTTTTCATCATCTTTAATGAGACGTATGAATGGACCGGTGGTCCTTCCGGATTGTCAGGAATTCCAAATCTGCAGCTCGGCAGCATCGTTTTTGATACTGACGTCAAAAACTACTATCTGATCTGGGGCGTGACTCTGGCGGTCATGCTGTTTTCGATGAATCTGGCTCAGTCGAGGGTCGGACGCGCCTTGCGTGCGGTGCATGATTCCGAAATCGCCGCGCAGGTTCTGGGGGTCAATGCCCGTCACCTGAAGGTACAGATATTTGCCCTTTCCGCGATCATCTGTTCTCTGGCTGGAAGCCTTTATGCACACACCATGACGTTTATTTCCCCCACATCATTCGGATTCAACTTTTCGATCGAGTTGCTGACAATGGTGGTAATAGGCGGACTTGGAAGTATTTACGGTTCATTCCTCGGTGCCGCTTTGCTCACCCTGCTGCCTGAATTTCTTCGTGGCGCCAATGATTACGACATAATTGTGTACGGCGGTCTGCTGGTGATTATGGTGATGTATATGCCGGGGGGACTTGTGCGCGGTATTCCCGCTCTCTTCAGGAAGATCATAAATCGGGAAGCGGAGAGTGGTAATGCTTGAGATTTCCGGGATCACACAAATTTTTGGTGGCGTGACGGCACTCGATGCGGTATCGTTTTCAATTGCAAAGGGTGATATTACCGGGGTTATTGGTCCGAACGGAGCGGGCAAGACGACACTTTTTAACATCATCAGCGGCATCTATAAGCAGACCGCCGGCACCGTGCTACTGGAGGGGAAAGACATATCCGGTTTTTCGCCGGAGAGACTGGCCCGGCGTGCCATGGTCCGGACATTTCAAAATATCGAATTGTTTGGAGGCATGACGGTGCTAGAAAATGTCATGGTCGGCATGCACACCAAGAGTTCCAGCGGTCTGCTGGCTTGTGCGCTCAGAATGCCCTGGAGTAGTGCCGAAGAGCGCCGCATCCGTGAAGGTGCCGTAAAATGGCTTGAATTTACCGGTATTCTTGATCTGGCTGATCATGCCGCCGGCAGTCTCCCGTTCGGGAAAGGTCGCCTTCTGGAAATAGCCCGGGCACTGGCCGCTCTGCCGCGCATCATCTTGATGGATGAACCGGCGGCCGGACTAAACAGCCAGGAAACCCTTGCGCTGGCCCAGCTGATCAAACGGATCCGGGATCTTGGCATTACCGTCGTCCTGGTTGAACACGATATGGAGCTGGTCATGGATATTTGTGACCGGATCGTTGTTCTCAATCTCGGCAGGAAACTGGCTGAAGGCACACCTCGTGAAATACAGGAATGCCCTGAAGTAATTGCTGCGTATCTCGGGGATGACGACTGATGCTGCGTATAAAAAATATCAACACCTTCTACGGTAAAGTTCACGCACTCAAAAATGTCTCCCTGCATCTGGGCGAGGGCGAGATTGTAACGCTGATCGGTGCTAATGGCGCCGGCAAAACGACCATCCTGAACAGCATATCGGCGATTATACCAGCTTCTTCCGGAGAGATATTGTTTCGCAAGGATATCATTACGGCGCTTTCGCCGGATAAGGTTGTGCAGCATGGCATATCCCAGGTGCCGGAAGGGAGACAGGTGTTCAAGCCTCTCTCGGTGGAGGATAATCTTGAATTGGGAGCGTATCTGCGCTATAGGAGCAGGGAAGGGAAGGCTGCCATCCACACGGATATGGAACTGGTGTTCGATCTTTTCCCCCGTCTCAAAGAGCGTCGCAAGCAGCTGTCAGGCACGATGTCCGGAGGAGAGCAGCAGATGCTCGCAATCGGGAGGGCATTAATGGCGAAACCCAAGCTGTTGCTTCTTGACGAGCCTTCAATGGGGCTTGCGCCGTTAGTTGTGCAGGAAATATTTCACGTGCTGGAACGGCTCCGCCGGGAAAACGGCACCACCATTTTGCTCGTGGAACAAAATGCCAAGGCGGCCCTCAAACTGGCAGATCGCGGCTATGTTTTGGAAACCGGCAAGGTGATTCTGGAAGGTCCGGCTGATGAACTGCTGGAGAATGCCGAGGTCAAGCGTGCCTATCTCGGCAAGGACAAAAAGGAAATTTGGGAGCGATAATAGCTTCAATCGCCCCTTTTCATATTACACTGTAGCTCATTACCGGTGAGCACATACACAAAGGAATGTAATCAATGCGTTTTCCACTCCGTCTCAACTACGATCTCACGAAATACATTATCAGCAACAAGCTCAATAAAATTGAAAAGTATCCGCTGGTATTGATGCTGGAGCCGACCCACCTCTGCAATCTTGCCTGTTCCGGTTGCGGCAGGATCCGCGAATACGCGGACACTATCCAGGAGATGATGACCCTGGAAGAATGTTTGCAATCGGTGGACGAATGTCCGGCACCGGTCGTCACCATCACCGGCGGCGAGCCGTTCCTGTATCCGCATATTCATGAACTGATTACCGCAGTACTGCAGAGGGGCAAGCACATCTACCTCTGTACGAACGGCATCCTGCTTGAAAAAGCGCTGGACTCCATGAAACCCCACCCTAATTTTACGCTTAATATTCACGTTGATGGCCTGGAAGAAACCCACGACCGTATTCTGGAGCGCAAGGGTGCGTTCAAAACCGCGATGGCGGCTATCAAGAAAGCCAAGGAGTTGGGGTTTAGGGTGTGTACGAACACAACGATTTTCAATGAAACCGACCTGGTTGAAATCGAGATGCTCTTTAGCCGCCTGGAAGAGATTGGTGTTGACGGCCTGCTTGTAGCTCCCGGTTTCGGGTATGAAGCGGTTGGAGAAAAGCTGTTTCTTGAGCGCCGCGACATCGAGAAAAAGTTTGCCCAAGTTTACGAAATGAGCAAAAAGCATCGCTTCTTTTCAACCCCGATGTACCTGCGTTTTCTCAAAGGCGAAAAGAAGCTTGAATGTACTCCCTGGGGTAACCCGACCCGCAATCCTCGTGGCTGGAAGGCGCCCTGCTATCTGATTACGGACGCCCATTATCCAACCTTTGCGGAGATGATGGCAAAGACCGAGTGGGAAAAGTACGGGGTAGGAAAAGATATCCGCTGCGCCCAGTGCATGATGCACTGCGGTTTTGAACCGACTGTCGTCAACGAGATCGGCAAAAGCTGGAAAGATATACTTGAGATGATGATCTGGAACTTGACCTAGCAATTTAAGGTTTTTGAATGCTTGTTATGTGGTAACAAGTACCTATTAAATCAAATAGTTGACTTTACCTGCGTACCTTTTACCCGCTAATCTTTAAGACAGATTTAGCGGGTTTTTTTTTATTGTGTCCGTACCTGTACCGTCCATTATCGTACCTATCTTTTCGGTTTTCTGAAGTTCAGTATTATACTATCGAAATGCCGTTGAGCGACCGCAACATTCCTCTCCTGCGGCGGGTTATATTGCAGGCGTGCGACTGAGGGATGACTTCGATAAATGGGCATGCGCGCTTGGCGGCAGCGGGATCGGTTATCGTTCTCGTATCAAAATAGGTTGGGTTTCCCCACCTGACGCCGGACCAGCTTCAGGTGGGGAAATGCCCTTAATCAGGGAGCTTTCACCAGAGGGATTGTCCCCAGGTCGGTTGTCTGGCCTTGTACAACGCTTACCGCTGAAGACGAGTAGAGGCGGAAACCGTTCGCCGAAATGAATGTCTTGTACGAGACCGTTGGATTACTGGGCGGAACGAATGTGGTAAAAGGTGACTGCCATGCGCCGCTGGTGTAATTACTGAATATTTTGCCTGCCGCGATCGGATCAGCGTCATTGATGTCCCCGCGGCGTTTGACCGAAACGGTCGCGCTCGACCAGTCCTTGAATGTTGAAGAGACCGTTCCAGAGATGGAGCCGAACTGGGTAAGCATGTCAGACATCCGCACGAGCCGTATCCCGGTCGGTTTAAAATTATAAGCACCGTTTCCCCGGGCAACGATAGCGGTATTTGGATCGAAGTCGATCATGAGCGCGTTAATCGTATCCGGTTTGATCTCAAACGGACCAAGGATTTTCAAGCCGGTCTGCTGGGCGCTGGGAGTGGTGAGCGGTATTTTGTTGGTGGGATCTGAAGTAAGCACGAGGTAGTTTGCCGGTTGCTGCTGTCCATTGGGGTTCGGTTCGAGTATCAGACGGATCTGGCTGTAGGTGCCTGCAGGAAGGACAACATCGCCAAGTGCCTGCTGCACGAACTGCAGCTGCATGACATCAATGACCTTGGGCGTTGCAAAGCTCACCACAACGGGAAGTGCGGGATCATTATCCGGGGCGTTTTCCTTGCCGGCAGGCACGACCCGTATTTCGCGGATGCTGATGACTACATTTTGAAAATCAGTACTCGCCTTGTCGGTGATTGCGAGCTTCAGCGTCCCTGTTGAAGCACTGCTGCCGCCACCTCCACTGCACCCCTGTACTTGAAGCAGTGCCATTGTTGTAGCCGCAAGAACCGTTGATACTTTCAGAACTGATAGAGTCTTTTGAAACATGTTGCCCCCTTTTCCCGGGAATTATAAAAAAAGCCGGGTTGCAGAAATATAGTGATATTTCGGCAACCCGGCTGTCTTAGTAAGACCCTGTGGGCTTTCCGCCCCACCCTCGCGGGTGGTTTAGTATTATCGTGTACCATCTATTTGGTAAACGCTACTATACCTCATGCACTTGTAATGTCAACGGTGCAATGTTTTGGTGTACATCGACGTCCGCATTCCCCATTGCCGTAAATAAACAAAAAACTACCTGCACGCTTATTAGAATCCCTCTTCTTCTATGTAAAAAAATAACACTGGTAAAATAACACTCTCACTTAATCCAACTGTAATAATAGGCAGTTACATCTTACCTATCTCATATGCCACCAACCAACTTACAAAAGCGCACCGTATCCATAAACCCGCTTAAGCAAAATATATCTGTAATATCGGTATGATATAACATCAACGTCTTTGGCATACATGATGTAATAAGAAATTTATCTAATAAAAGCTCTATGAGACTCAATCTTTACCCATTATCAATTGACGCATTGCCATCTTTGGCAAAATACAGGCACAAGGAGGGAGGGGGCCATGTTTGATGATTCATAATAATTATAAATTAATTAAACAGGTTCACAACTCTGTCCATAAGGAGGGTACGTCATGAGACATCCCCTTGCATTTCATATCAGGCTTCAGACAATGTTGAAGGATGAAATGGGGGCAACAATGGTTGAATACTCCCTTATGGTCGCCTTCATCGCGATGGTGGCGGTTGCTGCCAATGCAACTTTGGGGACGAATCTCAATGCAAAATTCGAATCATTTGCGGGGCTATTCCCGTAATTAAAAATCAAAGTGGAGGTAACGCCATGAAAAAACTTATCCCGATGTATGTAAAGATGCAGTCAATGTTGAAAGATGAAAAAGGCGCAACGATGGTCGAGTACGCCCTGATGGTCGCCTTAATCGCGGTAGTATGCATCGGAGCCGTAACTCTGATCGGCACGAGCGCTGAAACTAAGTTTAACGAAGTTCAGAGCGCTATAACCGGTGCCGCACCCGCACCCGCACCATGACCGCAATTGCATAATGTCTTGCTTTGAAGGAAGGGCAATCGCCCTTCCTTCAATTTTTATCTTATACCTAATTAACGAAATCTATTCTAAAAAAACCCTGATAAAACATAAAAACCATTCTTGCTCCAAAAATAACATTCCACCATTCTCGCCCAAAAAATAACATCCATTTTTTTTTTACAATTCCTTCAACCCAGTTTAATTACGTTATTGAAGTTTTTTATTTCCCGAGTATACAAATTTTTATTAACAATAGACTCGATACTACTCCATTGTAACCTATTGTAATAGCGACATCCCTCTTGGCATAGAAAGTGGAATGTTGAGCACGACATTGAATAACACCACAAAGGAAAAACCATGAACCTGAACAATCAAAAAGGGGCGGCTCTGGTAGAAATGGCGATAATCCTCCCGATCCTCTTTCTCATAGTTTTTGGCATCTTCGAGTTCGGCAGGGCCATGTACATCACCAACACCTTTAACAATGCAGCGCGCGAAGGGGCCAGGTTGGCCGCAGTCATGCCTGTTCCCATTAGTATTGATGCTCACGTAAGAAATTGCATTCCGTTCGACCAGGCGGGACTCACGATAACGACAAGCACCCCTACGCCGGCATCCGGTGACCCTGTAACGGTTACAGTCACTCAACCCTTCCATACCATTACAGGTTTGATCCCTATGCTTGACGGTAAAATTCTTAAGGGTGAAGCCACCATAAGATATGAATTATAAACCACTAATGTATATCTGACTATTGGAGGAATCATGACACGACCGAGTGCGGTAACCATTGTATCAGTTTTGGCGTTTCTGATCGCAGGCAGTGCTTCCTTGATGGCCTACAATTACCTCAAAAAACAATCAGTCACACAGAGCCAGGGAGTTGCTATCGTCGCAGCGGCGACAGACATACCCATTGGCACCAAACTTGATGCCAGCAATGTCAAACTGGCTACCTGGCCGAAGGAAGCTCTGGCTGCAGGGTATCTTACTGATGCCAGGCTTATTTCCGGACGGGTTGCTGTCCGCCCAATGAGCGCGGGAGACATAATCACCGAGGCCAAGCTCATGCCGCAAAACAGGGCGGCAACCAGCGGCGTCATGACCTACATCGTACCTCAGGGCCACCGGGCAGTAACCGTTGCGGTTAACGAGGTGGCGGGTGTAGCAGGCTTCATCACCCCCAACAGCAGGGTGGATGTTGTACTGACAACGCCGCGCCCCGGTGCAGCCAATAAAGAAGACAATATCAGCAAGATCATCCTGCAGAATGTCCCGGTCCTGGCGAGCGGTCAGGCCACCGAACAAAAGGAGGGTAAGCCGGTGATCGTTCCCACGGTTACTCTCGATTTGCTTCCTGATGATGCTGAAAAATTGATTGTCGGCGCAAAAAAAGGCGCACTTCAACTGTTGCTGAGAAACGTTGTTGATGTCGCGGACGTCGATACCAAAGGCGCAACCATATCCAAAGCACTGTACGGAGCTGAATCTCCCATTATTAAAATGGTCACCCGCAAATCGGCACCGACCAGAAAAGTAGCCCGCCTGACCCCGGCAAAACAACCGATTCAGGAAAAATTCAGCGTAGAAGTCCTCAAAGGTTCAGTAAAGACAACCAGGGATTTCCCTGTTGAAAATTAATCATCAAGGCGAGGTGACAGGATGCATATTCCCACAAGCGGCATTAAAATCTCCGTACTTCTCACACTGCTCGCGAGCCTCCTGATTCCAGGAACTGCCGGTGCTGGAGTTGCAACCGAGGTAACCGTCAACAAGAGCGTGTTGCTGAATCTGCAGAAACCATCGGAAAGGGTTTCCATAGCAACTCCCTCGATTGCGGAACTGGTTGTTATCTCTCCGACCCAACTGCAGATCAATGGCACGAAAATAGGAACTACCTCTCTCATTGTCTGGGAAAAGGGTGGCAAAACATCATTTTTCGACATCAGGGTCAAAGGAGACAGCAGCCTGCTGGAAAAGCAGATTCGGGAAATCGCCCCCAACGACAGCATAACGGTTGAGTATGCCAATGACACAATCGTTCTTTCGGGTAAGGCTGCCAACGACCAGACTATTGCAAAGGTAGTCCAGATTGCCCAGGCGTATGCGGCAAAGGGGAACGGAAGCTCCGACCAGGATAGCGGACCGTCCGGTTATCCACAATCAGGTGAAGAGACATACAGAAAACCTGGTAATGATTCCAAGGTAAAAATTCTCAATCACATCGTGGTCGACGCCCCCCAGCAGGTGCTTCTGGAGGTAAAAGTTGCCCAAGTGGACAAAAATGCCTTAAAAACCATGGGTATCAGTGTGTTGGTTAAAGGAGCAAGTGGTGAGGGTTTTTCCAACCTGGTGGGAGCACCTGACGCTACTAGTCAAGGAACAGGTACTCCAGGAATTGCCGGCAACATTCCGTCGATTGGGACCATTGGCCCGCTTGCAACCTATCAACTTGGAGGCTCGTTATATAAAGCGGGACTTGGCGGCGTGCTCAGGGCGCTGGCAACAAAGAACCTTGCCAAGGTGCTGGCTGAACCCAATCTGCTGGTCAAAAGTGGCCAGGAAGGCAGGTTTCTGGCAGGCAGCAAGATCCCGATCCAGGTAGTTACAGGAGTTGGAGCCATCTCAGGAACGACAATCCAGTTCATTGATGTAGGAGTAAAGCTCAACTTCAAACCTGTAGTGTTGGAAAATGGTTTGATCTCCCTGAAGATCGACCCGGCAGAAGTTAGCAGCATATCCGGAACACTGGCCGTCAATGGCTATCCCATAATAGACACACGCGAGATCAGAACCGACGTGCAGTTGAAAGATGGCGAGAGCCTGATTCTGGCTGGACTCCTGCAAGAAGAGACGATCAAGACAATGTCTAAAATCCCCTTGTTGGGAGACATTCCGATTCTGGGTGCTCTGTTTCGATCGACCCAGGATGACCTGAAAGAAAAAGAGCTGGTCTTCTTCATTACCCCGAAGATCGTCATACCCAATGCCCCCGGCAACGAACCGGAGTTGCCGACCGACAAACCGCTTACACCCGAACAGGAGAAGGAGTTGAGATGGATTCCACTCGGCGACTAGCACTACTCAGAAATAAAAGAGGGTTGGCGCTCGTCTACATCGCGCTTCTCATGGTTGCTTTCTGTGCCTTTCTCGGGCTGGCCGTGGATATAGGCTACATGTACGTCGCAAAGGGACAGTTGCAAAATGCTGCTGATTCAGCTGCACTGGCGGGTGCATCCGGACTTCCGAATCAGACAGATGCCAAGGACAGAGCCAAGACCTTTGCTGAGATAAACCCTGTTGTTCCCGGTCCAGATACCAAGGTTGCTGTTTCACTCGGAGATATCACTCTCGGAAACTGGAATCCGACAAGATCCAGGACACCCACCGACCTGCGCTTCCAACCGGATACTCCGCCAATTAATGCCGTTAAGGTAGAAGCCAAAAGAACGGATGGATCAATCGGCGGTCCGATTGACCTTTTTTTTAGCGGTGTTATCGATGACCGCTGGTCCCAAATGGTGACATCTGCAACGGCGATTGCACAAAAAGCCGCACGGGCGGGTGGCTATTTCCTGGTCAGTGCAAATGTATGCACCAATCCGCTGCCGGCAACTTTGAGCGCAGCTGCCAACAATATGGCCTGGACATCGTTATTATCCGTACCGACCGGACCGGGCATAAACGTCAATGATCTCATCTGTGGCAACGTGGTACCTGATGTGGATGTCTGTTCTAACGATATTTACACTACTAACGGTACAACAACCGTTTTCAAGGACATGGAAGCCGATTTTTATGACCCGGATTATGATGCGGTAAACAAGACGTACGGCGTGGACAGCAAGGGAAACAGGGTCGTGTCCACCTGGACAATTATTGTACCTGTTGCGCAAGAGGGTCTTGACCCGACGGCACAACCAAAACCAATTCAATCATGGGGATATGCAAAAATCAGGATAACCAGAGCCTGTGGTGCAGGCGGTGGCAACCCCTGTAGCGGCGACAGAAAATTCTTTGCCCCGCCGGGAGTTTGTGACGGTAGTGAAAAAGATATCGTTATTGATCAGATCACCTGTGTTGACTGTGCTCACAGTAGCGATTTGTTGGGCGTCAGGCCCAGTCTAGTCCAATAAACCATGTAAATATGTTTGACCACCTGAATTCTGCCGCTTTTTGAATCGCCATAATCAGTAAAAGGACCATGCCATTATGCAACCAGCCCTATCATTTGTCATAATTGACAGCGACAAACAATCGAGAACTGCCATCGAAGAAGTCCTTAAGACTTTTAGTAATGTCAGGGTGCATGATTCAGTCACTGTTTTTCAGGACGGATTAAAACTTATCCAAAAATCGCCCCCTGACATTGTAATCCTGGAGATTAAAGATATTGAAAGGGCACTGGAAGAGGTTAAATACCTTATAGCCAAATTGCCGGGTACTACAGTTTTCATCACCGCGGCCGACAAAAACCCGGACTGGATATTACGGCTGATCCGGGCCGGAGCCAGCGAATACCTGACCAAGCCGATAATTGCCGCAGAACTGATTGATGCCGTCAATAAAGTCACCAGATTCCACAACCAGAGAAGCGGACATATCAGTAAAAAGGGGACCGCCATATCTGTCTACAATCCATCCGGAGGCATGGGAACAACGACAATAGCCGTCAACCTGGCCGCAACACTGGCAGCAAAAGGGGAAAATGTGGCCCTGCTGGATCTGAACCTCTTCAGCGGCGATGTTGCAGCGTTTCTGGACCTTGCACCCCGCTATACACTGGCAAACGTCACAGCCAAAACGGGGCAGATTGATGCCAGTTTTTTAAGGAGTGTGATGGTCCCACATTCTTCGGGGGTACATATCCTGAACGGACCGGTGGATCTCGGCGATGCGGACAGGATACTGCCGGAGCAGCTTCAGGACGTCATTGCCATACTCCAGACCATCTTTGACTACACCATAATCGACACCGGCGGGCCGCTTTTCGGCTGCAATCTGGCAACATTCAACTGTTCGGATCGCATCCTGTTCACCACTGTCCTCAATCTGCCTGCCCTCAAAAACGCCAAGCGCTACCTTGCCGCCATGGATAACGAGGGTTTTGGTGCCGACAAGGTCAAGCTTGTCGTAAACAGACATATTCCCAAAGACGACATCAGGCTTGCCGACGCTGAAAAGGTCCTCAATACCAAAACATTTCAGTCCGTGCCGAACGCGTATGCGGATGCCAGGACCTCAATAAACAAGGGGAAGCCATTGGTTAACTGCTATCCCCAGTCGCCGGTTACAAAAGCGATGGATGAGCTGGCCCGGCAGATGATGCAGGAAACAAGAGTCTAAGCAATACGGTACGTTAATGATTTCGATAATGCATGTATCCGGTTTATCTTCACAGGGAGGTATCTGACATGGGATTTTCACAGCTTGCAACGAGAGACTATCGGTCGATCGATAAAAGCATCTTATCTTTTCAGGATCTGAAAAGCCGCATCCACCGCCTGCTGATCGAGCGAATTGACCTTTCCAAGCTGGATCTGCTCCGCAACGGCGAGCTGGCAAACGAAATCGGTTTCGTGATCGAAACGCTTATCGGTGAAGAGGGCGTTCCATTAAGCAGGCAGGAAAAAGAACGCCTGGTTATTGAAGTGCAGCATGAAACCTTTGGCCTTGGCCCGATCGAACCGCTTCTTACCTCCCCGGACATCTCCGACATCCTTGTCAACAATTACAACAGCACCTACGTGGAACGGAACGGTAAACTGGAAAAAACCAATGTCGTGTTCCGCGATAATAATCATTTAATGCAGATCATCGAACGGATAGTCACCAGGGTAGGACGCAGGATCGATGAATCCTCGCCTTATGTGGACGCCCGCCTTCCCGATGGTTCCCGTGTTAATGCCATTATCCCGCCGCTAGCCATAGACGGACCGGTGCTTTCGATCCGCCGCTTCGGTCTGGAGGCGCTCAAGATGAATGACATGCTTGTGCTTGGGTCATTAGATGAGCGCATTGCCACAGTCATCGAAGGGGCGGTAAAGACCCGGCTCAATATCCTCGTCTGCGGTGGAACCGGGACGGGCAAAACAACCCTGCTAAATGTTATCTCCGAGTTCATCCCCGATGATGAACGAATCATCACCATTGAGGATTCGGCCGAACTGCAATTGAAACAGGACCATGTCGTGCGATTGGAAACGCGTCCGGCAAATATTGAAGGGAGCGGTGAAGTGACCCAGCGGGACCTGGTACGGAACGCCCTGCGCATGCGCCCCAACCGGATTATCCTGGGCGAGGTGCGCGGCGGTGAAGCCCTGGACATGCTGCAGGCCATGAATACCGGCCACGACGGTTCCATTTCCACGATCCATGCCAACACGGTCCGGGACGCGATGTCACGTCTGGCAACCATGGTCATGATGACCGGGATGGATCTCCCTGACCGTGCCATCAGAGAGCAGATTTCCTCCGCCATCAACATAATCATTAACCTGGTCAGGTTTGCGGATGGGACGCGAAAAATAGTTAAAATTGCGGAGATAACCGGCATGGAAGGAAACACCATCGTCATGCAGGATATCTTCTGTTTCGAGCAGAGGGGAATCGACCAGGAGGGAAGAATACTGGGGGAATTCAAAGCGACCGGCGTCAGGCCCCATTTTGCCGAGCGCTTCAAAATGTACGGGTATGACCTGCCACCAGGCATTTTTGAGAGAGGAGCCTAACATGATCGCAGCGGTAGTACTGATATTTGCAGCAGTGTTCCTGATCGTTATTGCCCTGTTCTTCGCCATCAGAGAGGCCCGGCACTCACCGGCCGCCGAATTGAAACGAAGATTGCGACGCATGGAAAAAAGCGGCAGTGAGCGATCTTCCGAAGGGCTCAGCGGAGAACTGCTCCGGGAGACAACTCCGTCCGAACAGTTCATTTTCCAGCTACCGGTTTTGAAACTGGTAAAAAAGCTGGTTGAACATTCCGGCGTTACGGTAAATCCATCCATCTTTGTTCTCCTGACCGGCATCGCATCCGCGGTTTCCTTTGTTGCCCTGTATGCCCTAAAAAGGAATATGCCTGTTGCACTCCTGGCAGCGGTAGTGATCGCGTATATCCCGTTTGCATACCTTGTCTACCGCAAGCAGCAGCGGCAAACCCGCTTTGCCGAACAGCTGCCGGATGCGCTCACCATGATAGCCCGTTCTCTCCGGGCCGGGCATTCCCTGACACTTGCCGTTGAACTCGTCAGCCAGGAGCTGCCGGAACCAACAGGCGGACTTTTCAAAATTGCGTATGAACAACAGCAGCTCGGCATGAGAATCGCCGAATCCTTAGGGACATTGCTGGAAAAGATCGACAGTATAGATCTGCACTTTTTTGTGACGATCATCAGGATAAACAGCGAAACCGGCGGCAACCTGGCAGAAATCCTTGAAAAACTTGCCGAGACCATCAGATCGCGCCTTCAGGTTCGGCGGCAGGTGCAGACCTATACTGCAGAGGGGCGCATGTCGGCGTATGTGCTGGTGCTCTTGCCCGTAGTAGTTTTCATCGCATTTTATCTCAAAAATCCCGGTTATATGAGTGTGTTTTTTACTGAACAGGTATGCCAACTCTTTCTTGTCGCAGCCGTCATTGGACAGATAATCGGTTTTTTCATTATGAAAAGAATCATCGCTATACGGATTTAGTGCGTTCCACATTATTTACTGCACGTTCCAGGAAGAAAAAGTTTTGGCTAACGCACTATCCTGTTTATCAGGATCAGGGGGTACACGTGCTCACGTTAATCACGATATCAATATTCGCCAGTGTTGCACTGCTCACCGGTGCGCTGCTCTATCCTATGATGAGCCGCCGGGATGCTGTCAGGGAAAGAGTGGCAAAACTCATGCCTCAGCAAGCCGAACAACCGGTGCTTGTACCTGTCCGGAACAAATGGCAGATTCTTCTTGCCGAAATGGGAGGCAAGTTGCGGATGAAGCCGGCAGAATTGCGTACCTACCGGGAAATGATAACCTCATCAGGTTTCAGAACAGAAAGTGTTTATATTTTTCTGGGAAGCAAACTGCTCCTGGCTGCAGCCCTGCCGTCAATCTACCTGATTTTGTACGCGCTACCTTACGGAAAGCTGACCAGCAGCACCTCAATGCTGGTTGCGATTGCATTGGCAATCAGCGGCTACCTGTTGCCGACATTCTGGCTGAGCCGGCGGGCAGAAAATCGCAAAACCGAAATTTTTCACGCGCTTCCGGATGTTCTCGACCTGCTGACCGTGTGCGTAGAAGCAGGTCTCAGCCTGGATGCCGCTTTGATAAAAACGGCAGAAAACTTTCAGCATAAAAAAAATCCGCTTATCAAGGAAATCAATACGGTGACCCTTGAGATTCGAGCCGGCAAAGCCCGTTCTGAAGCATTGAAAGGGCTTGCCGAAAGGACCATGGTCGACGATATCAAGTCCTTTACCTCCATGCTGGTACAGACGGAAAAGTTTGGCACAAGTCTTGGTAAAACCTTACGCAGTTATTCCGATTCACTGCGGATGAAAAGGAAGCAACTTGCAGAAGAGCGGGCGGCCAAAACGGCGGTCAAGATGCTTTTCCCCCTTACCTTCTGCGTGTTTCCAGCATTACTGGTGGTTATGTTGGTGCCGGCATTCTTCAAGATATATGCAATGTTTGCTAAACATTGAAACCCGTTTTTCCGGGACGACTGGCATGAATTTCGTATTAATGCCGAACATTCCCTGAGCATGCTGATGTAGTAACATAATAACCCGTGAAATCCAGCCGGGGTGGGCAGATGGGGTTTAAATATGAATATGAGAAAAAAGTCCCGACCAACACACGCATAGATCCGCTCCCCTGTGTGTCGACGGTGAAAACACCAGAGATCCCACACCGGATAACTCTAACTGAATGTTCCTGGCCTTTTCTGTGTTCAATTGCCCTGCATGCCGTTTTATTCGAGATTTTATTCTTTCCGGCGCTGAAGACGCCAATCGTGGCGACTTCCCAAGACCCAACAATTTTATGGTTTACCCCCTTTGTTGTGCCGGGCAACAGCGGTCACATGACTGAAATTCAGAACCAGCCTGTTGCTGCGTTTACTCAGGAAACTAATGTCACAGGATCTGACAACGCAACAGAGCCTCTACCGAACGTGAGTTCCGAAGTAGTGACTGTTGCAGGCGACCGTCCGAGCCCACTCCCCACTCCAGTAGCGTCCACCGATGCTAAAATAGACAATGACCCCGCAACCGCTGATGCTATTGTTATCCAGGCTCCGAAGAAAGTACGGTTCGCAGCTGACCGTCACCTGCTCGACCCAACTCCGGCTCCACGCCAAGCAATAACTCTATCCGCGCCACTCGTGAGTCGGAATACAGTACCACCCTCTACGCCGGAGTCACTCCGGAAGGAACAACAGGCTCTTTCGTCTCAGCAAGCGGGCATTTACCGGGTTGAACAGCAACAATTTAAAAAGGTACTGGTTGAGCGTCAGGATAAGGAAGCCCGCCTGGCGCGGGAATTGGTTGCACAGGAGCAAGTGCGTGCGGAACGTGCGCTCCGGGAGCAACTTACCCGTGAGCAGGCCCGGCAGGCGCTCCGCGAACAGGCCGAACGCGAGCGCGCTGCCGCTGAAAAAACCCAACAGGAGCAAGAGGGGGAAAAACTGCAACAGGAACGAATGGTTCAGGAAGAACAGGAGAGATTGGCTGCTGAACAAACACTCCAGTCACAAAGGGCCCGGGAACAGGCTCAGCAGGCGCAGGCCATTCGCGAACAGTCCGAACGCGAGCGCGCTGCCGCTGAAAAAATTCGCCATGAGCAAGAGGTGTTGAAAAAACTGCGACAGGAACGCAAGCTTCAGGAAGATCAGGTGAACAGGAAGAAGATGGAACAGCCTCTTGAACTGACGAGACGTAGACAATTGGCAGTGGCTGTAAAACATCAAGAGCCTTTGGCATCCGCAATTACAGAAAATCATGCTGGAAAGCCCGCTTTACAACAGCCTCAAAAGGGTTTGGTCCTCCCATTTCTCAAGGGCGATCTGAAACTGGTCGTTACAGGGACTGCACTGCCTAAGGAAACCATCACTTTCAAGGAGTTTGCACTGTCCAGACGAAGCAGGCCCTTCAGCCGTGTCGAGGCTCGGCACGAGATAACAATCATTCCACTCACGGCAAACACACAAGAGAATACCCACGAAATCGTCATTGGAAAAGTTAATCCCGGTGTGTACTCCATCACAATCGAACCTGTTGACGGGCCAACTGATGTCATTTTTTCCCTTAAGCTATATGAAGGCACCTCGCGAATGATTGTCAAGAATCTCGGCAGACGCACTCTGACCCGGAAGTTTGTCTTACTAAAGGTATTGATGCCTGAGGGTATTCTGTGGGATGACAACGCGGCCTTCACCGGCAACATGGAAGATTCTGATGGTGTAACGAAGTTTAATAGCGGGACAGGTTTGATGTGGAAGGAATACGCGGATTAGCTTGCTTTACCGTTGTTCATCTCAGGTCTAAATAAAATTTATAATACTGAATTAATAATTCATTGGGCGTTTATATATTACTGGGCTTGTTACCTCCTCGACTTTTTTTAGATGGTTGGGCTCGGCTGCATGGGATTGAAAGCATTTCCGAGATAAATAAGAATGTGTTGTGTGTTGTATATGACCTGGCTATTTACCTCTTGCGTTGATTTTCGCTATATTGTGACAATTTGTGCCGCACATCGAAGCTTAAAAAAGTTCACATAGTTTCTGTCAGATATAACAGAAACGTAATAAATTGATGGTATTCTCGTTACAAAATTCCCTTCCGCCGTGTAAATGTCCCGAATTAAACCATTAAATAATCTGGCTCTTGAGCCCCCATCCCCATCAACATCTGTACCTGGCATGTTAGTTGCTAAATATCCCATCAAGCTATGAAAATAACGGTAAGTAACGAACCAACTAGAATGCTGGATCCAGCCGGGAGGCACCGACATGTCCTTTATAATTTATCTCATCGGATTTGCTTTTATTATCGGCGGTGTTGCGTGGGCTCTTGTCGTCGCAAAGGTAAGCACCCTCTATGTGATGATAATAGTTGTCATATTTATCGGCGTCGCAATTCTGACCGGGGTAACCCGTACCCGCACGAGAGACTGATTTCTTCAGAATGATGATATAATAAAATTGCCGGAATTCCGTTAAGAGGGAAGGGAGGTGTGGCACATGAAAAGATCAATATTTATTAGTATGACACTTCTGTTTTTGGCAATCTCGACGTTGTCGGGCTGTCTCTTGGTACCGGTAGACGAGGGCAATTATCGTGGAAGTAGAGGCCATGGCGACTATCACGGAGATCGTTATGAGGATCGTCACGACAATCGTGGTGACCGTTACTAACAATCTGTTCCGCCTGGTCCAAGGATCGACAGATCAGAGGTGAATGAAAAAATCGGGTAGAAAGTGGCTCTGTACTGTACCCCCTGATCCGTGGTGGAAGCAAATATTCTGAATGAGAAGAGCGCGTTATGGCGGAGATTACCGGAGAAAAATCCAGGGTTAAAAGAGTGCTCGGTTCCAAAACGCTTCGCTGGGGTTTTGGCATCCTGGCAGCCATTGCCGTTGTTCTCTTTCTGGCATCATTTCTTCTTGATGAACCTCTGCGCAGAATCACTGAGACAAAATTGAACCGTGACCTGAAAGGGTATACGGTCCGGCTGCCGGCGTTGCATTTCCAGTTGCTGAACCTATCCCTCTCCTTGAAAAAAATGACCGTTATTCAGCAGGCCCATCCAGACCATCCAGTCGCCTCTTTTCCTCTTCTCAAAGCCAGTGTCCACTGGAGCGGGCTCCTCGCGGGCAAACTCGTCGCCGAATTCAGGCTGACCGAGCCGAAAATCAACATCAACCTGCTGCAGTTGCGCAGTGAAGTGGACAGCACTGTCCCGCTCAAGGAACGCGGCTGGCAACAGGCGGTGGAGGATATTTATCCGCTCAAAATTAACTCTCTGAAAATCGACAACGCTGACATCACCTATATCGGCACTGACCAGAAAAGACCGCTCATTCTGAGCCATTTTAACCTTCAGGCTAAAAATATCCGCAACATCTATCTGCCTGACAAGGTCTATCCTTCCTCATTCCATCTTGATACGGCAATCTTCGGCACCGGGCAGGGGAGTATAGACGGTGCTGGAAATTTCCTCGCCAAGCCATATCCCGGCATAAAGGGGCACATCAAGCTGCATACGGTGCCGGTTGATTATTTCAATACGGTTATCACGGACTCGAATTTCTCCATTCATGGCGGTCAGCTCACTGCATCCGGCGACGCCGAGATTGCGCCAACGGTAAAAATCGCCCACCTGAAAAGCCTGGAGATCCAGGGGATGACCATCGACTACATCCATTCACAGTTGACAGCCGCTGTTGAAAAAAAACGCGCGCTCATGGCGGAAAAAAAAGCAAAAGAGTTGGTCAACAAGCCCGGTATTTTGTTAACCGCTGATCAGGTGCATCTGACCGGATGCACCATAGGGATAATGAACAAGGCGGCACGCAAGCCATACCGTATTTTCTTCTCCGATGCCGACCTGCTCGCGCAGAATTTTTCCAATCAATCCTCCCATGGTACTGCGCAGGTGAAACTGAAAGCAAAATTCATGGGAAGCGGGATAACGACGGCATCTGCTGCTTTCAGGCCGGAGAAGGCGGGAGTGAATCTCGACCTTTACGTCAAAATCAAGGATAGCCAAATGACGGCGATGAACGACGTGCTGCTTTCCTACGGTGATTTCGATGTATCTGCCGGAGTATTCTCTCTCATCACGGAGTTGCATGTCAAGAACGGGACTATTTCCGGTTATATCAAGCCGTTCATCAAGGATATGGATGTGTATGACTCACGAAAAGACAAGGGGAGGGGAGTTCCCCATCAACTGTACGAGATGATGGTCGGTGGAGTCTCCAAAATTCTTGAAAACAGGTCGCATCAGGAGGTCGCCACCAGGGTAGATATCAAGGGGCCGGTGGGAAATCCGCACACAAGTACCCTGCAGATGGTAGTGGAACTTATCAAGAACGCATTTTTCAAGGCGATTATACCCAACTTTGAGAAGGGGATACCCGGTACCGGCAAGCACCGGTAAGGCATGGAAACCACATCAAAGCAGTGAAAAAAAGAATCCGCCAGATATGGCGGAAATGCTAAATCCGACAGATTGCGTTGGCATTTTATTTCTTCTCCTCGCACGAAACTTTAAAATTCCCTCTATTATCAGACTGTTGCACTCCCAAAATACCTGCGGTTTTTTTGGCTCATTAGTTGCTGTTAGTGAAGGTTGTGTAGCACATCTCAACCTCACCTCAGATTTGCATTATATGACGGATCTCAACATCGGTTATGCCCTCGCTTAATCCTCACTACTTTATTACTTTTCCTCTTACGATCAAATAGGTGCAATCGAAGTTCTGTTACTATCCATTGGCGTGTTAATAGCTCTACCTTCCTTTTATGACAGATTTAAGCCAAACGGATAGACTCGAAGCAGTGACATGATACAATTTAATCAGGAAATTCACCATGTAGAGCAAATTTGTTAATCATTCAACAAGGGGGAACACCATGCCGATTACTATCAACACCGATCGAAACAGAGATGGGCGCGAGGCGCTGTTGGACGGACAGTTTTTACAAATCCCAAGGTGAGGCGATAGATGGAACTGTTTCAATACGGAGGCACTCTCGGTGAATGGTCGGCAGCGGCTGTTTCAGCAATGACTCTGGCGTTAGCGCTCCTGCTCGGCCTGCTCGTGTACGTAATCCTGTTCAAGGTGCTGCTACGATTCGCAGTCCGGCCCGACACGGCGCTTCACCTGACTCTGGTGCAGCGCTGGCGGCATCCCGCCAAACTGCTGCTGCCACTTCTTGCGGCACTCCTGACCTTGCCCACGCTGCAGTTTCCGGGAGAGCTGACCGCTCTGTTACAGCATCTGGACAGCCTGGCACTTATCGGTGCTATCGCCTGGCTGCTGTCCGCTACAATCCTGGGTTTGCAGGAGATGGTTCTGCTGCGCTACGACGTTACCGCCAGTGACAACCTCAAGGCGCGCGAGGTTTTCACCCAGGTCAGCGTACTGGTCAAGATCATTAAGGTGCTGATTCTCTTCGTCGCGGCGGCGACCATGCTGATGACCTTTGATAAGGTGCGGCAGGTGGGTGTGAGTCTGCTGGCCTCGGCAGGAATTGCCGGGGTCATTATCGGTTTCGCCGCCCAGCGCAGCCTTGCTACCCTCATCGCCGGTATCCAGATCGCCTTAACGCAACCGATACGGCTAGACGACGTGGTGATCGTCGAGGGGGAATGGGGTCGAATCGAGGAGATCACCCTTACGTATGTGGTCGTATGCATCTGGGATTTACGACGTCTAGTGCTGCCTATCACCTACTTCCTGGAAAAACCCTTTCAGAACTGGACTAGGGCATCAGTCGACCTTCTTGGCACGGTGACCCTGCACTGCGACTACCGGGTGCCGGTGGCGGCGGTTCGAGCTGAACTGGATCTTATTCTTGCGGGCACCGATCTCTGGGATGGCAAGGCATCCGGTCTGGTCGTCCTCGATGCTACTGAAAAAACCGTCGTCCTGCGGGCGCTGGTCAGCGCAAAAAACTCGGGGGCGGTATGGGATCTGCGCTGCTATGTGCGTGAAATGCTCATCGAATTCCTGCAGCGCGAACATCCTGACTGTCTGCCGCGACTACGGGCTGAGATGGAAGGGCAGTCAAACGGAATTTTCTCAGCTGGGTGAACGCTGCTTTTTGAACGATGAACGGATAGACTCGAAGCGGTGACATGATACAATTTATAAAGAAATTCACCATGTAGAGGAAAATCGAGCAGGTGTAAGCGAGAGGTGTTACAGGTACGAGCCATGCCCAACGGGAAACGGTTTCGACAAAAATTGCACCGAGTTGTCTTTCCCGCGAGATTATCGAACCCATTCGACTTTTTACCGGGCAACAAGGTGATCTTGTTACAGAACGGAGAAGCCTATTTCCCCGCCATCGAAGCGGCGTTCGACCGGGCACGGCATGAAATTTATTTTGAAACGTTTATTTACGAAAATGACGCCACCGGTCGATACATCAATGGCCTGCAGAGCAGGCCATTGATGTATGATGAATTAGTAGATCATTCTATTTGACTTGTCCCCGTATTTCACCATTTGGGTTGGCATCGGTATGAACATTAACGTAAATATCACCTGATTTGATTAGGTGAACCAGATCAGCCATCGTTTTTCCCATAAGTTCGCCCGACAGGTCATTAGCCGTAATCGTTCCCTTGGCCAGCTCCCCGCTGAAAATATTTTCCTTTTTCGGACCGGTAAAGAGATTTGCCACCGGAGGACCGCTCTTCCCCTTCACGCCAATGTGAATGTGGGCAGCGTTGGCATTCTTGATGTTCTTCACGTCCAGAACGTAGCTCAACTCCTTCCCATCGTTGCTAAGTTTGAACTTGACTTCACCTTTGGCAATTGTCTTGACACTCGGCACCTCGTTTTTACCTGTGAGTTTGGTTTTGAAACTCTTTTCAGCCGCGAATCCGACCGAGACTGTCAAAATGGTAGCCAGAATAACGAACAGCAACAATTTTACCTTTTTCATGTGTACTTCTCCTTTTCCATAAGTTAGTTGGTTTCCTGATACTAACCAGATAAATTACTACCTGGTTCTCCGTTAATTTGCTTGACCTTGCCCTTTCACTTCGTGAAATATTCCTTACGCCTTGTCCTTGATATGCATCAACATCACGACTACAAACACGTATCAGAGTTCACGTCTTCTATTAAGGAATTAGCACTTAGCGTGCCAGAGAGTCCTTGAGGATAATGTGAAGAGCAACATTCTGATTGTATGAAGGAAAATGAAACATCGCGAGCAGGATGGCGAGGAAGACCAATAGATAAATCTGTCATATTTAAAATAACTGCCATATATGACGCATATGTTTGAGGCAAACAGGGGCAGGATTTACAGCTTTTGATGAATCTTGTTATTGCCAGACGAGCCAACGATGCTTCATCAGTTCATCCAGCGAATCGACAGTGTATACACCAACGCATAATCATTGAAACTGCCACCCTTATTCGTTAGGTTGGACTTGCACCTGACTTCATTACTATTGTCTTCTATCTCCTGGTCAAAAGAACTGAGTTGATTGACATAAAAATGCTGCCAACACAAGTGCTCCCTTAAAGCAGATTCTGCGACTCATTGAATCTCTCGATAATTTTGTATTCCAACCCGTTGCTTCCCGCCATTTTGATACTACACTTAAGTAATAGTGCAGGGCAGTTCGTCCGCAATAAAAAATCAGAACAGCGCATGAGCTCAAAAATGAATTTCCGCAACTCTCTTCAATGGGTTCTGATACTTCTTGCAACGACAGTGCTTTCAGGTGCTCTGGCCGCGTATTTTGTTTTTAGGGAGATTGGAGACAGGGTAACAATCCTTGTCGAATCCATAACCGGTATGAAGTGCCTCATAGCAGCAGTTCATCCGTGCTTCCCCTGCGGCATTAAAGCATCCGATGTCACAATTTACTCACTGTCAGGGCAACCCCTTCTCCAGGCAAAGGAGATAAGCTCACAGGTCGATCTGCTGCGCTTTCTGTTGAAAAGCAGAAAACAAAGCGAGCTTTTCGACTCCCTGAAAGGTGATCAGATAAAGCTGACCCTTACCCGGAATGAAAACGGAGAGTGGGATATCCCCCGATTTTTTACTTCGCAGAGAAGCCTCAGCTCCGCAGAAGAGGGGAAAGCTTCCCGGCGCCATATTTCACTCACAAACCTTACTATCTCGATAAAAACCGGAAAAGGAGAGTCAACGCATTTCTATAAAGGCATGGAAGCGGATTTCAATAGTGAAAGGGATTCTGTAATCTGTAAGCTGTCAGGCACCAATGAATCAGCTCAGATGTCTTTCAAAAACGGAGCCGATAAACAATATAAAATGTACGCGGAAAACTTCTCAATGGCACTTTTTGCGCCAGCATCTGCATCTCTTCTCCCTCTCAACAACCTGATCTTGAACGGAAAGATAAAGGTGACCTCGGATGATAATAAAAAGTTTGTCATCGAAGGAAGCGGCAGGGTATTAATCTCAAAGTTCCACAACGCAATACTTTCTTCAAAAACAATAGACAGCATACTCCTGCCATTTGACTTGCACGCCAATCTTGATAGCTCCGGGATTGAAAATCTGAGTGGAAAAATTGGCATCTCAGGCGAAACTGTAATTATCAAGGGGAATATAGAGGGATGGGAAAAACCGGTAATAGACATGACGATCAATTTCTTTGATTTTTCATATGACAGGGCGATCTCTGCATTACCTACCTCGCTTCATCCAAGCCTGCCCGATATCAGGCTGTCAGGCAGTATGACAGGGATGTTCAGTATGCATCTGGATACAGGCGACCCGGACAGCCTGGATTACAGATTCTCCGGCCATATCGACCCGTTGAAGATTCTGAACCTGGGACAGGAGATTAACATTGATGACCTCAAGTACCCTTTTCGCCACAATGTGAGGACGGAAGCAGGAAAAGGCATCTCAATAATGCTCAGCCCGGACAATCCGGATTTTATACCTTACAGACACATCCCCAGATCTCTTGTCAATGCAGTAATGTCGACAGAGGATGAGAGTTTTTTTTCACACAGAGGGTTCAGCGAGAAACATATCAAGGGCTCGCTGATAGAAAACATGAAGGCCGGTAAGGTGGTACGCGGGGCCAGCACCATCTCGATGCAACTGGCAAAGAATCTTTACCTGTCGGCTGAAAGGACCTTAAGCCGGAAACTGGAGGAGGCGCTTATCACCGTAGCACTCGAGCAGCATCTTAACAAGAAACGGATAATGGAAATATACCTGAACATTATTGAATGGGGGGACGGCATCTACGGCATAGGCCCTGCGGTGCAATACTACTTTGGCAAGAGGCCGGAAGAACTGAAACCGGTGGAATCAGCGTTCCTCGCATCCATAATAGCCCGTCCCAGAAACTGGCGCCCTGACCCTCTTTCAAAGATAGGGCAGGGTTGGTGGGAATACCTGCAGGTCATTCTTTGCAAGATGTATGAAAGGGGTGCGGCTGAAGTTGAAGACCTGCTTGAGGCGGGTGTCTCTGAATCGAGGATTGGCACACTAAGGCAGAAAAGGCACCGCGTAAGAGTCCACGAAGAGTCTGCCGGGACAGATCTTAAAAATAAAATTTAAGGAGAAAAGTACTTTTGCAAGACGTGATAATCATCTAAAAGACCCACCCTGAATACCCGGCTATAAGTGTGGATCCGAGGCGAGGGCATGGAGATGTGCCCTCGCATACTGTTCCGGCCGACGATAAACTTTATTATTCACTGCCCGGATGTAAAAACAGATTGGGACCACTTCGGGACTTGCCATCCTTATCCATCAGCATGTCCAGTGTCAGGGTGGCCAGATCGTCAGCCATTGCCTCCATCTGACAATCTTTTTCCAGGTACATCAGCTTAAGGTAGCTGTTGCAGTCATCGCAGCTTTCAGCCTTAACCGCGCCGTTCGAGCCTTCCAGAATAAAGTGGTCGATGCCGTGGGTGGATTCGCACCTGCTGCACTTGATCCGCACCATGTGCCATTGTGTGGCGCAGAGGGAGCAGCAGAGGTAACGCAGTCCCATCTCGGTTCCGCTACTGTGCACGATACCGGCAACCGGCTGTGAACCGCACACCGGGCATAAACCACCATGTTCCAGACGCCCGAATGGCTGTTCTGTCAACGCTGACGCCATCTGTACCCAATAAACCTGCAAGGCTGCAGCGATGAACGGCAGTTCCTGTGGGGATATAGTACCCAGAGATCCTGCCAGAATACTGTCTGCACTCTTTTCCAATCCAATTTCACTCGCCTGCAACAAATTATCAATAGTTGCATATGCAGGTGGCGGAAGAACGGTATCTCCCATCTGCTGCAGAATCATTGTCAGTCCTTCACGCCACATGGGATCTCGGGTCCATGACCGGGCAGCCAGTAGCGGCATGCTATGTTCTCGGCACAGAGCCTGTTCTTTAGAATCAGGCAATGGCGGCGTGGGGAATGCATTTAAAGCCTTTTGCTGGGCTTTGGCAAGCAGCGCCAGAAAGGCCAGATACTCTCCCAAGTGATGGCCAGGGAAAAGGTGCCGGAACCGTTCAGCGCGACGGCTAAACAGATCCCGGTCGGGGAGGAACAGAAAACGGATCTCCCCAACCGGGTCTTCAATCTGCCCCGGTTCCAGGATGCGGGTTTCGGTATTCATTTGTCTCCTCCGGTCATCTCCCGGTACCAGGCCGGGTGATGTTGCTTTGCCCAGGCTCGCCTTACCCGGCCATACAGCATGGCGCCGATACTCTCCTTGGTCCAGATGGCTATGTAAATATGCCCCATGATCAGGGCGATCATTATTACTCCTGCTACCGAGTGCACGACAGCGGCTAAGCGGACCACGACAACCGGAAACATGAACGAAAAATAGGCACGCCAGATAACGATACCGGACAAAATGAGCAGCACCATGCAGGTCACCAGCGACCAGAACATCAGTTTCTGGCCGCCGTTCAGTTTGCCTGCTTCCGGCAAATTACGTTCGTCGCCGTTCACTATCTCGCGGGCGTGACGCAGCCATTCCCTGTCAGCCGGCGTCATGACGCTCAGCTTACGGAAGCGGAAAAACATGCCGCCGAACAGAAAGATCATCACCACCCCGAAAAAGGGATGGAGGATGCGTGCCCACACGCCGCCGCCGAACAAATAGCTCAGAGGGTAGTAAAGGGGCTGAAAATACACCAACCCTGACAGGACGAGTAGAAAAAAGGTGAGGGCAACCAGCCAGTGGTTGACCCGTTCTGGAGCGGTAAACCGGGGCAATGTACTGGAGTCATTTTTCATCTTTAAACTCCTTCTCGATCTCTTCCGAGACCTCGTTGGGACCCTTGGTTACGTAGTGAATAAAGGCGCCGACGCCGACTGCGGCCAGGGCAAGGGATGCCACCGGTTTGGCCGCACCTTTCCAGAGTTCGACCAGCGGCCCGATGGAAGGATCCTTGGGGAGACCGGAGTACAGTTCAGGTTTGTCGGCATGTTGAAGCACATAGATCACATGCGTGCCGCCGACACCGCGCGGGTCATAAATTCCCGCCTTGGCAAACCCTCGGCTCTTCAGGTCGGCAACCCGTCCCTCGGCGTGATGAAGCATATCTGCCTTGGTGCCGAACACGATGGCACCGGTGGGGCAGGTCTTGGCACAGGCCGGCTCCAGTCCAACGGCGACCCGATCGGAACAGAGGGTGCATTTGTAGACCTTGCTGTCTTTTTTCGACAAGCGGGGAATATTGAACGGACAGCCGGTGATGCAGTAGCCGCAGCCGATGCAGTTCTCCTCGTGAAAATCCACGATGCCGTTAGAGTACTGCACAACGGCTCCCGGCGCCGGGCAGGCTTTGAGACAGCCCGGCTCGGTGCAGTGCATGCAGCCGTCCTTGCGGATCAGCCATTCCAGACCCCGGTCTGTTTCCACTTCGGAATAGCGCATCACCGTCCAGGAGTTTTCAGTCAGGTCCATCGGGTTGTCGAGAACACCGTGGTTGATACCGATGACGTCACGGGTGTCATTCCATTCCATACACGCCGCCTGACACGCCTTGCAACCGATGCATTTGGAGATGTCGATCAGCTTGGCCACCTCCGGGGTTTGGCGCTGGCTCGGCAAGGGTGTAGTGGTGGCGGAACGGCGGGTGATGTCGAGGGATTGCAGTGCCATGATCCACCTCCTATGCTTTCTCGATGTTGACGAGGAACGACTTGAACTCCGGTGTCTGGGTGTTCGCGTCTCCCACGAAGGGGGTCAGAATATTGGCCAGGTAGCCGCTTCTGGCAACGCCTTTGAAGCCCCAGTGAATCGGGATGCCAACGTGGTGGACGGTCCTGCCGTTGACCTGGAGCGGCTTGATGCGTTTGGTCACTACCGCCACCGCCTTGATGAAGCCCCGACTGGACCAGACCTTGACTCGGTCGCCGACCTTGATCCCCTTTTCTCTGGCCAGTTCCTCGCTGATTTCCACGAACTGCTCCGGCTGCAGGATGGACGATATCATGGTGTGCTTGGTCCAGAAGTGAAAGTGTTCGGTGAGGCGGTAGGTAGTGGCAGCGTACGGGTACTTCTTGCTCGTACCGAAGGACTCCAGGTCGTCTTTGAATACTCGCGCCGCCGGATTACTGATGACTTTCGGGTGCAGCGGGTTGGTGTCAATGGGGGTCTCAAACGGCTCATAGTGCTCGGGAAATGGCCCTTCCGCCATCTTGTCCAGGGCGAACAGCCGTCCCACCCCTTCCGGCAGCATGATAAAGGGATTCATGCCGTCGCCGGGGGCGGAATCCGGCTTGAAGTCGGGGATGTCGGCGCCGCTCCACTTACTGCCGTCCCAGCCAATCAGTGTGCGCTTCGGGTCCCACGGTTTGCCTGCCGGGTCGCAGGAGGCGCGGTTGTACAGGATGCGCCGGTTAGCCGGCCAGGCAAAGGCCCAGTTGAGGGTGTTGCCCAGGCCCGAAGGATCGGAGTTGTCACGCCTGGCCATCATGTTCCCCTTCTCCGTCCAAGCCCCCGAATAGAGCCAGCAGCCGCATGCGGTGGAACCGTCGTCCCTGAGCTGGGCGAAACTGTCCAGTTGCTGCCCTTTCTTCAACACGACCTTGGTTGGGTCCTTCGGATCGGTGAGATCAGTCTGGGCCGTGCCGTTGTACTCCATCGCCAGCTCTTCAGGAGAGGGCGAGTCGGTGATCCTGTAGCCCCAGGTAAGGTTGAGGATCGGATCGGGGAACGCGCCCCCTTCCTTCTGATACATGTCCCGTAACGCAAGAAAAATACCAGCCATGATGTCGGCGTCGGGCTTGGCGTCTCCCGGCGGTGGGGCGCCCTTGTAGTGCCATTGCAGCCAGCGCCCGGAGTTGGTGAGCGAGCCGTTTTCCTCGGCGAAGCAGGTGGAGGGGAGCCGGATGACTTCGGTCTGGATTTTGGCCGGGTCCACGTCGTTGTATTCACCGTGGTTCTCCCAGAAGCAGGAAGTTTCCGTGGCCAGGGGATCAATCACCACCATGTACTTCAGCGTGGACATGGCTCCGATCAGCTTGGCCTTGTTGGGGATCGAAGCCAGGGGGTTAAAGCCCTGACAGAAGTAGCCGTTCAATTTGCCTTGGTGCATCAGTTCGAATACCTGGAGCACATCGTAGACCTTGTCCATCTTGGGCAGCCAGTCGAAACACCAGTTGTTGTCCCCGGTGGCAACGGCGCCGAACCAGCTTTTCATCAGACTGACGTGAAATTTACCGTAATTTTGCCAATAGGACATCTGGCCGGGGCGTAACGGCTTGAGGGACCGCTTGGCGATATAGGCCCGATAGTCGGTTTCCTTTTCGCCCGGCAGGGTAAGGTAGCCCGGCAGGAGATCGGACAAGAGGCCCAGGTCGGTGAGACCCTGGATGTTGGAGTGTCCCCGCAAGGCGTTCACCCCGCCTCCCGCCATGCCCACGTTGCCCAGCAGGAGCTGCACCATGGCAGCGGTACGAATCATCTGCGATCCAACGGAGTGTTGGGTCCACCCCAGGGCGTACAAGAAAGTCAGGGTACGATTGGGCACCGAGGTGGTGGCAATGATCTCGCACACCTTGAGGAAGGCATCTTTGGGCGTGCCGCAGATAGTGCTCACCATGTCCGGCGTGTAGCGGGAATAGTGCTGTTTGAGCAGTTGCAGGACGCAGCGGGGGTGCTGCAGGGTTTCGTCCACCATGGCAAAACCGTCCGGCCCAATCTCATA
Organism: Deltaproteobacteria bacterium; assembly: GCA_021781535.1. Taxonomy (GTDB): domain Bacteria; phylum Desulfobacterota; class Desulfuromonadia; order Geobacterales; family Pseudopelobacteraceae; genus JACRCG01. The sequence continues at coordinate 31,226 of JAJXWO010000019.1, forward strand.
GGCCCACGTGCTTTTGTCATACTTGTGCGCCGCTTCATCGTAGCCCGAGAACAAGCCGTCATCAAATGTGTAACCTTCGGCTACAATGAAGGAAGCGTTCGTGTAAGCCTTGACGTATTCGTGCTGGATCTTGTCGTGTGAGAGCAGGTAGTTGATAACTCCGCCCAGAAAGGCGATATCCGTGCCGGTGCGCAGGGGCGTATAGAAGTCCGCCACTGCTGCTGAGCGGGTGAAGCGTGGGTCTATGACAATAAGCTTGGCGTTGTTGTGGGCCTTGGCCTCGGTTACCCATTTAAAGCCGCAGGGATGGGCCTCGGCGGCGTTGCCGCCCATGACAATGATAACGTTGGCATTCTTGATGTCCACCCAGTGGTTGGTCATCGCGCCGCGTCCGAATGTGGGGGCCAAACTGGCCACCGTTGGTCCGTGTCAAACACGCGCCTGATTGTCAAACGCGAGGATACCCAAGTTGCGGATGATTTTCTGGGTGATATATCCGGATTCGTTGCTGGAGGCGGAGGCCGCCAGGAAACCGGTGGTCAGCCAGCGGTTGACCGTTACCCCGGTTTCATTTGTGGCAACGAAGTTCTTGTCCCGGTCGTCTTTCATCAGTCGGGCCACCCGCGTGAATGCCTCATCCCAGGAGATGCGTTTCCATTCGCTGGAGCCTGGAGCTCGGTATTCCGGGTACTTGAGGCGGTTTGGACTATGGATGAAGTCCACCAACCCTGCGCCTTTCGGGCAGAGGGTGCCGCGGTTAACCGGATGGTCCGGGTCCCCCTCAATGTGAAAGATCGAGGACACGGCATTTTTAGCCGTGTCCCCCAGGCTGTGCATAATCAGGCCGCAACTCACCGAGCAGTACGGGCAGGTATTGCGAGTCTCGCTGCTGCGGGTTAACTTGAATTCACGCACCTCAGCCAGCGCATCGCCAGGTGAAAAACCCAGCATGGCAACACTGGAACTCCCCAGTCCACCTGCACAAACCTTGAAGAACTGTCTTCGTGTAACGCGCATTTTGCTGCCTCCTTGGGTGGGATTAATTTATATTAGCAGAATGCATGCCATCCGACTTATATAGCCGCATCTTTGGCATATTCAATGCGTTATGCCACTGATATCCGGTTGCTAAACAGGTGAAGAAAGAAATAATTGTTGCAGGGAGAGGTGGTCGTTCAGTCATGAACTATATGTTTTGTACGTGAAATGGGTTTTCTGCAACGTGGATTGCACGCTGCAACAAATATTGCAGCTCCGGTTCTACTGCCTTTGACGAAACGATTGGTCGAGCAGCTCATCGCACGTATCGAATAGCAGAGCACGCCAATTAACGGGGCAGGAATGAAGGGGCTGGCAGAAAATCTACCACGTCATTGTTGTAATTCGGCTGTATTTTGTCGCGAAAAAATAACTGACCGTGATTAAATCGGATAGGAAGGTACGTTTGATTCCGGTTATGCTGAAATTCTGACTTTACGGCCGACTACGTGGATTTTTCCTTCTACAAACAGTTTGATTGCTGCCGCAAATGTTTGATGCTCAGCCTTTTGAATACGGGCCGAGAGGGTTTCTTCTGTATCATCCTGATCAACAGGGACGACCGATTGCAGAATTATTGGTCCGGTGTCCGTGCCGCAGTCGACAAAGTGTACGGTGCAGCCAGAGTAGCGAACCCCGTAGTCAAGAGCCTGCTGCTGGGCATGGAGACCCTGGAAGGATGGAAGCAGGGCAGGGTGGATGTTCATGATTGCATGCGGAAAAGCGCTGATCATAACCTCTGTCAGGATTCTCATAAAACCGGCCAGAATTACCAAGTTTACCTCGTAACCGCGCAGAATCTGAACAGTGGCAGTATCATACGCTTGTCGCTCGGGGAAAGCGGTATTTTCATGGACCACAACCGGTATCCCATGTTTTGAAGCACGGGTAAGAGCATAGGCATCTGCTTTATTGCTTATGACGCAGACGATCCTGGCGTTGAGCTCTCCCGACTCTATCCGGTCAATAATGGCCTGAAGATTAGTGCCGCTCCCTGAAACCAGGACAGCTAATCGGCAGGGCGCATTTTCAGTCATCGTTACTCTCCCACCAGTTCGACTCGTTCATCACCGGTGCCACAAGCAGCAATGTCACCAATTATCCACGCCGATTCCCCCAGACCCTTTAAGCGATCAATAATCTCTTCAGCCTGGAATTCCGCCACCGCAAGCACCATTCCGATTCCCATGTTAAAGGTGCGGTACATTTCATCACGTGCAACGTTGCCTGCTTTCTGTAACGCAGTAAACAGGTTTGACCGCTCCCACCTGTTTGTATAAATGTGGGCCTGACACCCTTTCGGGAGTACCCGGGGAACATTCTCAAGCAGTCCACCGCCGGTGATATGTGCGATACCATTAATGGAAAAGTCTTTCAGCAGGTTTAAAATTGAGCGGACATAGATCCTGGTGGGCGCTAACAGTTCATCGGCCACAGAGGAGTCAGAACCGGGAAATTTGTCATGTATGGAAAGACCCAATCGATCAAATATCAGTGTTCGTGCCAGAGAGAAGCCGTTACTGTGTAATCCGCTGGATGCAATTCCTATCAGGACGTTGCCGACAGATATGCTCGCTCCATCGATAATATTTTCACGGTCAACAACCCCAACGGTGAAACCAGCAACATCGTATTCGCCATCAGCATAAAAACCGGGCATTTCAGCAGTTTCCCCACCTATGAGCGCACAGCCGGCCTGTTTGCAGCCTTCGGCAATCCCTTTTACAATCTCTGCGCCCTTTTCCGGCAGCAACTTTCCGGTAGCAAGGTAGTCGAGAAAAAAGAGCGGTTCGGCCCCCTGGACAATTATATCGTTTACGCACATTGCGACCAGATCTATACCAACCGTGTCGTGGCGGTCTGCCAGAAAAGCAATCTTGAGTTTCGTGCCGACACCGTCAGTTCCGGAAACCAGGACCGGATTTTTGTATTTTGACGTGTTCAAAGCAAACAAACCACCAAACCCACCAATATCTGCCAGTACTTCCGGTCGTGATGTCGCTTTTACTAATGGTTTGATCAGGTTGACAAAATGGTTTCCGGCCGCAATATCAACCCCGGAATCTTTATAGGTTGCAGGTTTTTCATTCATAGTAATATCTCTCCTTGGACAAAGAATCTTTGTAGATCATGGTCTCTGAAAAGTCAATTTCAAACTGATATCAAATATACATTAAGCAGAATATCACTTGACAAATTCGCAGCTTCTGGGATTATGGGTGCGATGTTATCGAGACCGAAGTCATATGTTAGCTGTACGATTCTTTGCCTTAGTGCGGCTCTCGTCTTTACGCTACTAACGTTGCGCTATGCTAACGCTGATATCTACCGGTATGTTGATGAGAATGATATCGTCCATTTCACTGATGCGCCAACTGATAAACGCTTCAAAGTATTCTTGCGTGACCTCAAAAAAGATAGACAGTTGCGAACAAAACTTAAATATGCTGCTTCGGTCAATCCTGCTGAATTTGAACAACTTATAAATACCTGTTCGGCTAAATACGGTGTTAATCCGTGTTTGGTAAAGGCCGTGATTCATGCCGAATCCGGCTACAATCCGAATGCCGTTTCCAGTAAAGGTGCAAGCGGTCTGATGCAGTTAATGCCAGCCACGGCCAGATCGCTGAAAGTCGCTGATCGTTTCAATCCAAAAGATAATGTCGAAGGCGGGGTGAAATACCTCCGTTTTCTCCTGGATACTTTTCGGGGTGATGTGTCGCTGGCTGTGGCAGCTTACAATGCCGGGCTCAATAAAGTTGCTAAATATGGCGGGATTCCCCCCTACAATGAAACACGAACCTATGTCGATCGGGTTCTTTCCTACATGAAGTCCTATCAGGAAAGTGGTACATGACAATGTCTCTCCGTCAGCCGAATCAGGTTATGAACCTGCCCAATATTCTTACCATGATGCGCATTGCAGCGATTCCGCTTCTAGTAGTGCTTTTGATGTCACCGTCGCGTTCTGCAGGTTTTTGGGCAGCAGCACTCTTTGCCGTGGCATCCATTACGGACTGGTTAGATGGTTATCTGGCTCGCAAAATGGGAATTGTTACCATATTTGGAAAATTTCTGGACCCGATAGCCGATAAACTTATTGTCATGACGGTACTGATTATGATTCTGCCTTTTGATCGGGTCCCGGCGTGGATGGTGCTTATAATTCTGGGCCGTGAGATCATAATAACCGGCCTGCGGGGGATTGCTTCAACTGAGGGAATTGTCATTCAGGCGAGTGAGCTTGGAAAGTTCAAAACTATTTTTCAGATTGTTGCCATTCTTGGACTCACTCTTCATTATAATTATAACTGGTTCTTTGGGATTGCATATCCACTTTTAACCGTCAATATGCACAATATCGGAATGTTTTTTCTCTGGATAGCCACGGTACTGACTATCTGGTCCGGACTTGACTATCTGATCCGGTTTATCAAGGTAATTGTCCACTAAATTCTGCTTTTATCAATTTGATTGCCCCAACCGGATTTCAAACTTTTTCCCATCATGCTGAAACAGCACCCGATCGTTCCGGACTTCCTCTACAGTGACGCCTTCGATTATCGATCCGCATGAAACGGGCTTTCCATTGACGAGTGCCATACTGTCAGCACTGCTGTTTTGGAATGCAATGCCGTTGACTTTGAGAGTCGGGATAGTGGCATCGACAGGGAGCTCTGTTTTTGTCGGTTGAGGAATCATTTTCGGCTTTTCGAATGTTCGCGAAATTTCATTCTTGACCGATTTCTTTTCCATCGTAACAGCTGCTGGAGCTGCTGCCGTTCTTTGTCTATTCATGCTTGAAGCTTCGTTAGACGGTTTTGTGCGTGCCGGAGCTATTACTATTTCAGCAGGCAGTGTTTCAGTGTGAATGGCGGGCGGAGGGAGTTGGGGTGAAATACTTTTCGGTGTGGGTACCGGTAGTGATTTGCTGATTGCCAGAGGTCCCCGTGCGTCTTGCAAGAGAAAAAAGGCTACCGTTACTCCTGCTCCAAAAACTATCAGAAACAATAATGTTAACGTTAATGGAGAAGATCTTCTTTGATAATCAGACGGTTCAAGGATGTCTACATCAATATTTGCCGGGTCAGTAAAATGCCCCGATTTTTCATGTTCCAGTTTTTTTAGTGCCTTAAGAATTGAACTCATTTGATGTTCCTTGATGATTTGTTGATCTGTGTGCCTGATATCATGCTTCCAAACCAATCGGAACCGGCATAATTTGATGTCAGAATAAGGGCAACGCAGATTAAAATCAGCGTAATGGTGCCCGCAAGTAGTATATAGTACCGTTTCCATTTACCTGTGCTCAATATTTCACTGATGGCCCGTATGACAATGCTGAATGAAATATATCGTTGCCCGTCACCATAGCCAATCAACAGGACCCGGTCGCAAAGATTATTAATTAATCGTGGCAACCCTCGAGAATACAGGTGTATTAATGTGAGTGCTGTGCGACTGAACATTACTCCACCAGTCTCCCCGGCAATGACCATCCGGTGACGAATATAGGAACGAGTCTCATCCATGCTCATGGATTGAAGCCGGTAACGCACTGAGATGCGTTGTTTCAGCTGTCTCAATTCCGGTAGATCCAAAAGCGCGGACAATTCAGGTTGACCTGCCAGGACAATCTGTATCAGTTTGTCATTTTCAGTTTCCAGGTTGGAAATAAGCCGTAACTGCTCAAGAATCTCAGGCGACAAGTTTTGAGCTTCGTCGATGACCAGAACGACGGTAATACCTCGTTCATTTTCTTGCAGCAGAAAACTGTTGAGTTCGTCAAGCAGATCATTGGTGTATTTGCTTTCGGAATTGAGGCCAAATTCAGTATTAATACTGCGAAGCAGCTCAATTTGGGTCAGAAAAGGATTGAAAATCAAGGCAGAGCGGTAATTGTGTTGGCTGAGAATTGTACGCAGTACGGTCGTTTTACCGGTTCCTACTTCACCGGTTAGTTCTATAAACCCGTAATGGTTGTTTATGCCATACAACAGGTGTGCTATTGCCTCCTTATGATTATTGCTGAGGTAGATGAAGCGAGGATTGGGGGTCAGCGTGAAGGGCTTTTCGTTGAAACCATAGTATTTTGTGTACATGGCAGGTAATCCGATAATAGGCTGGTTTACGTAGATAATTTCATAGTTGTAAGCATGTTACTGTTCAATACTTGTTGTGTATTCCATAAAAGCTGACTATTTTCAAGATAATTCATTATTTTTACCGACTGGGCTATTATTAATGCAATACATTACATATAACAACACAAATATCTATAATAAAACACTAACTGATGAGCAAGCGCACAATGCGAGTCTTGTTTCAGCACGGTATCCTGTCCGCTTGACTGACTATTATGCCGGCCTTATCAGACACCAAGATGACGCCATCTGGAAACAGTGCATGCCGGATGCACGTGAATTAGAGGATTACTCCCAATGCGCGGATCCTTTGAACGAGAGTCATTTGAGCCCTGTTCCGGGCCTTATTCACCGCTATCCAGACCGAGTCGTGCTGCTTGTTTCCAATCGCTGTCCAATGTACTGCCGCTTTTGTATGCGGAAACGGCTAGTTGGGGGTGGTGATGCACCCATGGGGGAAAGCGAACTTTGTGCCGCACTTGACTATATTGCGGCACACCCTGCAATCCATGATGTTATTTTGTCAGGTGGGGACCCGCTGATGCTCGACGATCAGTCGTTATCAACAATTCTGACCGGACTTCGGGCTATTCCTCATATAGCAATTATCCGCATCGGAACCCGCATACCGGTGACGCTTCCCGGGCGGATAACCCCGGGGCTGTGTAATCTGCTTCGTACGTTTCATCCGCTGTTCATCAATACCCATTTTAACCATCCAGATGAAATAACTGCCGCTTCCGCTCATGCCTGCTCTTTACTGGCTGATGCTGGCATTCCATTGGGAAATCAGACGGTGCTGTTGAAAGGGGTTAACGATTCGATTGAAACCATGAGGGCTCTGATGACCGGACTGCTTACACTGCGTGTCAGGCCGTACTACCTGCATCAGATGGACCTTGTTCAGGGGACTGCTCACTTCAGGACGTCGGTTCGTAGCGGGCTGGAAATTATCCGGGGACTCCGTGGCCACATATCCGGCCTTGGGGTACCGCACTATGTTATTGATCTGCCGGGAGGGAAGGGCAAGGTCGCCGTTCTACCTGATGATGTAACGATTCGAGGCAATATGCTGCAGCTTCGTACCTACACTGGCGAACAGGTGTTCTATGAAGATATCACAACTGTTCGGGAGTAAATGCCACGACCTCATCAATAGTATCGACTCCGGCGGTAAGCATCACCAGTCGATCCAATCCCAAGGCAATTCCGGCCGATTCCGGCATCAGTGCAAGCGTATTGAGAAACGGCTCCGGCAGTGGTAATACATCTTGTCCGGCATTACAGCGGGAACAATTAGCCTCTTCAAAACGGCGGCGTTGTTCTGTTGGATCATTAAGTTCACTGAAACCGTTGGCCAGCTCCAATCCTCCAACATATAATTCAAACCGCTCTGCGAGCCCGCTATCTGTTGGTTTTGTCCGTGCCAGGGCAGCTAGCTCAGCGGGATAGTCCATGAGGATAACTGGCGAGCCAAAACCGGCAAGTGCTGGCTCAATAACTGCCGTCAGAATTTCCTCGTAAAGCCCTTTATTGAGACAATCCCATACATCCACCTGCCCAAAACGCTTAAACGCCTCCTGGACGCTGATGCGTTGCCAGGGAGCAAATGGATCGATTTTTGCCGAGTTACGCACAAAGAAGCACTTGTCAGGCTGGCAAATTGCAGCTACATATTGCAGCAATCCTTCGCAATCTGACATAAGGGTTTGATAATTACAATCGGACCGATACCATTCAAGCATGGTAAATTCTGAAAGATGACGGGATCCTCGTTCATCTGAACGCCAGCAGCGTGATATCTGGAACAATTTTTTATGGCCGCTGCAGAGAAGGCGTTTCATGCAGATTTCCGGGGAAGTCTGAAGCTGCCAAGAGGGAAGGGTGGTACGAATCGGGTTGATATGTTCTTCTGGGGCGTTGGCGGGAATAAGAAGGGGGGTTTCAACTTCAAGAAACCCCCGCTCCCAAAAATAATCACGTACTGTTTTGATGACATTCGCCCGTAACCACAAGGCGTCAACCTTCATTGCTTATCCTTTGACGCGAGTTGAGTACTCGCCAGTTCGTGTATCGATGACAATCAGTTCCCCTTCTTCAATAAAAGGAGGGACTCGCAGGACATAGCCTGTTTCAACAGTTGCCGGCTTGGAATCATTGCCGCTGGTGTCACCTTTCGCCCACTGTTCTGTTGCTGTTACACGTAAATTTACAAAGTTCGGTAGAGAAATACCGATGGCCTTGTCACCGAACAGCATAACTTCGACTTTCAAATTTTCAAGCAGGTAATTTTTAGCATCACCCAGCGTTTCTTCTTCCATTACAACCTGTTCATACGTCTGCTGATCCATAAAGGTGTAATGATCGCCTTCCTTATAGAGATACTCCATTGTGCGCTCTTCGAGGCTCGCAGGTTCAAAGGATTCTCCGGAACGATAGGTTCTGTCTAGAAGCGATCCATTGATCATATTACGCATCTTGGTCCGGTACAAAGCCTGGCCTTTGCCCGGCTTCACAAAGTCGAAGGCAACGACCAGATACGGATCACCATCAAGTATTATCTTCAACCCTTTTTTCAAATCAGCAACGGTATACATACGTTCCTCGCACAGTGTGTATTTTGAAACAACACAAGCCCTCCAGAATGGACGGGCCTGTTTAGATCAATAAAAAAGAAAACAGTTTATTTGGCGCGATAGGTAATACGACCTCTTGTAAGATCGTAGGGAGAAAGCTCAACGGTCACCTTGTCGCCAGGTAAAATCTTGATAAAGTATTTACGCATCTTGCCGGAAATATGAGCCAGCACGACATGTTCATTTTCAAGTTTAACACGAAACATTGCATTGGGTAACGGTTCGATTACGGTGCCTTCAACTTCAATTGCTTCTTCTTTCATACCTTGTCCAGCTCCTCATAATGCGTTTGATGCGAACTCTGATACATTACTGATAGTGCCTTGAAAATGCAAGCTATTTGTAAACAAGTTCATAGCCCGGTTTTTATATATGTCCCATAAGATATATTATGTCAAGTTCGGCAAGTGTGCTTTATGGATACGAATATTAGTGAATCAACGTCTGTTTTAAAAAAGCCTGTCTCTGTCGCCTCTGCTCTTCTTTTTTCTCTTCGGTGTGACTTCTGCTCTAACGGCTATGCAAAGCGTTTTAAGTCTTGTCCTCTTTGTGGGTTTCCGCATCGTCAATCTTCTGCTCTTGCTGTCGGCTTTGGCATGATGGCTCTTTTGCAGGGCTTTCGTAAATCGTGGCGTTCTGGCGGTGATCTATGAACCTCCCTAGGCGCAAATCTACTGTAGTAAAAGGCGTAGACCTTACTGGTTCTATTGGTCGCCCTCGTCTGTCTGATCCTTATATTACACATCCTGTTTGCCTTACTCGTGCTCAATGGGATTTTGTTATGTTGTGGTTCCCTACTGGCAACCCTTCTCAGGCTCTCCGTTTCCTCCTTGATCGTGCAATGAAATTCTGGCCTGCTGGCCCTTTCGCTTTCGGTCATGCTCGGAAGTCTGGCGGTACTGTATGATTGATACCACCTTACAGCCAAACGGATGCCACAAGCGCCTTTCTCCCCTCTCCTCAGGGGCAGGTCAAGGGTTTTTGCCTTTGGGCTTGTTACCTGTCCCCAATGTCGGACAAGGGGAAAGGTCAGTTTTAAGCCTTCCGGTTTTAAGGTCTGAAAAATCGTGGTTTAGTCCTTCGTTTTTGACTTCCGAAATGCCGTTGTTTTTTTCTCGGCAAGCTGCCGCCTATGCCGAGCGAATGGAGAAGAGAGAAAAAGCTGTTATCACCGTTCCTGAAATTGCAAAGCGTTCCGGATTCGCCTTGCATCGGTATCGTTCCGGTGAACTGACAGGTGCAAGATTCACAACGGGTTTGACGTCTGCCGTTTCTTTGAATCCTCGCTCCGGTGCTCTTGTCACCCAATCTCTGACACAAAAAGCACGTACTAAAATACGTCGCGCGATTCAAAACGCTGAACTTGATTTCAAATGTTTCATGACGGTAACATTCGCCCCTTGTAAGTTCCACGAATATCATTCTGATTTCGTTGGCCCCATTGATTATTTAGCTAAGACTTGCAAACCGTGGGAGCATAACGCTGATGGTTCTGTGCGTCATGATTTCGCCAAATATAAATTCAAAAAATTCTTGAACACTATCAAACATGCTTATGATCGTAAGGCGAAAAAATCCGGTCGTGATACTGATCGTATCGCGTATGTATGGGTTGCTGAAGTACAGTTGAAAACTACTAATAATATCCATTTCCACGCGCTTTTAAGCCAGCGTATGCCTATCAAATGGCTTACCCAAATTTGGAATCAATCATCTAATAGTATCGACGTTCGTTCAATTAATAATCTCAATCACGCTTCCTGTTACATCCGGAAATATATGGAAAAAGACCGTAGCTTCATTCAGGGCAATCGTTATGCAATCACCCAGGACTTGCGTAAATCGATGGAACCGGAAAAAACGGTCTTAGATGGTCAACATCTGCAACGGTGCGTTTTTGGCTATATTCTCGATATGGCTGATACTATTGAGCTTAACGGCGGGAAAGTTCTTGACCACGGCTTTTATATCCCTACTCCATGCCGGTCTGTTGTATTCCGTGGCAATGACGGCACTACGAAAAAGACTGTTGCTGTCAATGCTGGTCTTTCCAATTATCTACTGGATAAAGTTCACGTACTTTTGACTGACTTTCCTTTTTAATAAACATAAATCACAATAAATTCAGTAATTTACAGATTATATATATTAAATTCATATAACTTATATATGCGAATTCTTTTTACAAGCTGCAATATTTCCTTTATTTCTTCATCAGGTTCTAAATTCAATTGAGGAGATTTAATCATGATAGCTGTAATCGAAAACGCTGTTGCACTGGACGTTACAACAAATAAAAAGGGTTATACCGCTTTGAATGTTTATGAGATGGGAAAAGGTGGTTTCGGTTTTCGGTCTATTAACATTAAGCCTGAACAGCTTGACGTTGTTACTCCCCTTCTTGGCAAGCGTAACAATATTCATATTTCAATTTTTGAAGGTACTGGTGAAAACGGAAAGTATACGTCTTATAATTTTGTCGGTGCTTCTGCTGCAAAATGACCTTTGCTCCTTTCGTTATAACCGGCAATCCGGCTTTTGATTATTTCTTTTCCGTGGGGTTTTTCTTCGTCATGACGTCAATTCCTACTTCACTTGTTTTTAAGGCTCTCAAATGGTAGCGACTCCTGAATTACTTGCGCAATTAGGCTTAACGTTGGAACAGTTTAATTATCTTTCGGGTCTGGCCGGTCTGCTCTGCGCTTTGTCAATTGGTATGATCTGGTCTAGGGGGCTTTAATGGATTCTCCAACAATTACAGCTATTACAACTGGTATTTATGATGCTCAATCCATTTTTTATGAAATTGGCGGGAGTATATTGGTTACTCTTGCCGCAATATGGGCGTTTCACAAAGTATCAACATTGTTAGGCTTTAATTCTGTTAAGGATAATGATCCTGAGTATAAACCATGATAACGATCGACTTACAACTCTATTACGTTTGTTCAGGTGCCGTCCTTGTGTTCTTGGCCGCAACATGGGGACTCCGCAGGGCAAAAAGCGCGTTTTTTTCTCGGTAGCGGATTGCTACTCTACTTAAATTTGACGGATAAAAACCGTCCGGAGGTTTCAAATGTTTAAACGTCTACAAGCAATGGCTCTGGTCGTAATGGTTGTCTGTTTGTCTGCTGTAAGTTCTTTCGCTGCAATGGCTCCTGCTGATGTTACCGCTACCACTACTGGTATTAGCGATTCTCTGACCCTGTTCTATACGATCGGCGGCACTATTCTTGTTGTCCTCGCCGGTATCTGGGGTTTCCGCAAAATTACCGGCCTGTTGGGTAAGTAGTTTTGGTTGCCTGAGTAGCCAAAAGTTGCCGCTGTAAGCCAAAAGCCAAACGGGACTAAGTAGCAAAAAGGTATAATTAGGGAGGGGTTTCGGCTCCTCCCTTTTTTATGGGGGGTTTTGAATGAAAAAGATTATCATTGCAGTTTTATTAATGTTTACATTGTCTACTAATGCTTTTGCAATCTTGCCGTTTATTTACGTAATACCTCCTTTGCTCATCCTCGGTGCTGCTGGTACTGCTGGCTTATATTATTATCTTAAACCCGATGCCCCTGCAAAAGTATCTACTACAGGTGATATTACTCATCCGTCTCAGTCTCAATGGGTTGATCTTACTGCGCCGACTCCTGTGATTGATTTTAAAGATATTACTGCTCATATGCCTCTCGATAAACTTCGTGCACTTGCTGATGATAAAACTAAATTCCCTGCTCTGAACGGTGCTTTTAATGGATCATCTGCATTGACTCCTGCAGTCGGCCTGCCCATTGGTGCCATTGTATCAACTCCAAATGGTGCTCAAGCAATCACACGTATTGATTCTAGCACTTGTCATTTTATTCCTGCTAGTAATCCTTTATCTGTAGTTGTTAATGCATCATTGACTACTGTTACTGTTTATTCTAATTATGATTCTAACGGGTATGCAAATAGTTATTATAAAATGATTTTCGATTTACCTCCTGTTAATCCTCCTATTGTTCCTTATTCAGATAACAAATCAAAACGCGCTTTGGCCGGTTTGCCTCTTAGTAATGACCCTTTACCTACTGATTCAATTGTAAAATCTGATTTACAGTCTGAACTTGATAAGGCTTTTCAAGACCCGTCTTATATTCCTGTCTTTACAGATGATACAACCGGATTACCTGATATTCCGCCTGACCCTACACACGTTGCTACGCCTGCTCAGATTGATGACTATAATAAGCGTCTTTTAGCATCTAATCCTACTGTTACAACTACACAAGGCGCTCCTGTTACCACTAACAATCCCGACGGTACATCTACAACTGTTCGTACTACTACTACAACAACCAATGGCGGCGCTGGTGGAACAACTGTAAAAACTGAAACCACGACTACCGGCGGCCCTGACGGTACTGGCCCTGTAATAAAAAATGATACTACCGAAGATACTACAGGTGTTCCTGTTCCTCCCGCTTTGCCTTCTGATAACACGTATGACGGTTTGGGTGATTCTGATAAGCCTTTGTCAAAAAGCATTACTGATCTACTTGGTTCTTTTACTGCTGGCTCTCCACTTGTTTCTATGGTTAGAAGTTTTTCTATCACTACTTCTAATGCTTCAGGCGTTGTATCGATTGGTCGCGTCTACGGTCAAGACCTGTCTTTTGACTTTACACATTGGGAGTCGATACTTCGGGCGTGTGGCGGGGTGCTTATTATCATCATGCATGGTTATTGTATTTTGATCGTCGTTAGGGGGTGGTAGTGTGGCTGCAATACTTACTTTTATAGGTTCTTTTGCTGGCAAAATCTTTGCTGATAAAGTAGTTGGCTGGATTGCTCTCAAAGCTCTATTGGTCTTTCTTTTCATCACTGTTGTTCCTCTTGTTCTTAATAACTTTCTCTACGACATCATTAAAATAATGATGGATTTTGCCAGTGGTCAAGCTGCCGGTGCTACTGCTTTAAACGGAAATATGTCCTTTACTGGCTTTGCTGCATGGCTTATTGAGTGTTTCCGTTTGCCTGAGGCATTTTCTTTGCTGATCTCTGCACTTGTTTTGCGTCTTGTCTTGTCAATGATTCCATTTGTGAGGTTGGTCGGATGAAAAGACAAATTATTAATCTATTGGCCTTTTGCTTTGGGTTCGTGGGGATCGCCGTTGTTATGCTTGTTTTTTCCGGTTGTGCTTCTGACTCTGCTTATGTTCCCCGTTGCGGTGATACTCGGTCGAGCTTTGTCCAGTGGTCGCAATCTTCCCCATTTTAGGAGGTTTTTATGCAGGGTATGTGCGTAGGTGTTCCAGGTACTGGCAAATCATTTTTCATGGTCGCTTTTATGAAAAAGTATTTTACTTATGATTCTTTTTTCAGGATGTACGAGATTAAGAAAGATGTCCTGATCTTGACTAATATCGCTGGCCTCAAGTTTTTTGGTGCTGATTGCTGGAATGTCGAAAGTCCTGAATTGCTCGGCTGTGCGAAAGAAGGTATTCCGGGCAAAGTGACGAGGGAGGAGTTTTTCACCGTTCCGAATATGCAGAAGATCATGGATGAAAAAGGGTACAAGAATATTATTCTTGTTCTCGATGAGATTCAAAACGATCAATATTTTCCTGCTGGTTATAAAAATTCAGATGTTCTGTATCTATTCCAGTATCATCGGCATATTGGTATGCATATTATACTTGGTACTCAGGATCATACACTTATATCAAGGGGTGTTCTTGCGCAATGCGAATGGTTAGCACATGGCAAACTTCGTAGTAAGAAAATCATGGGCGGTATGTCATATCGTTTCACCGATAAAAATGGTAATTATCTTTACGACAAAACCTTAAAAGCTGATCAGGATGTATTTCGCGCTTATGACTCCATGACAACCGAGGAAATAGAAAAGCCCAAAAATGCCGTCTTGCATTGGGCCGTTGTCGTTGTTGTATTTCTTTGCATCGCCGGTGGCCTATTTAAATCAGCTTTGGCAATCGTTGCAAATAAAGCAAAACCCCAAAACGCTCATACCCAAGTTTCTCCTTCTGCTGCTCAATATGCTGCTACACATCCAATTTTGCCGGTTGCTACTGTCGCTCCTGTTCCCTCTGTGACTGCTGCTGCAATACAAAAGCCTGTTTCATCCGTTACCGTCCCCGTCGTCCCTTCTGTCGCTAATTCTGTGCTATCTGGCAATGATCCTGATAAACTTCCTCGCGTTATTGGTCTGGTTGGCGACGCAAATGGTAAGCATACCAAATATCTGCTCTCTACGGGTCAGATAACAACGTGTAATCGTTCTCTATCCATTGGTGATGTGTATATCAGGTAAAAAGAACAGCCCACGTCAGGCGGCGCTATGAGCCGCAAAACGTGGGCTGTTTTTTTTGAAGTAATATTTCATCGATAGTTTTTTCTGTTGCTGGCGGTCGTCCCGCCCTCTGACCGCCTTCGGCTAATTTGACGTGATGATCCGCGCTGGTCTGCTGTCCTGTATTCACTGTCCTCCCGATCGTGTCCTAAACAACCTGTTTTTGTCTTTCGTTGCCGTTCCGACAGATACCATAAACCGTCTGACGCCGAATGGCGGCGTTTTAGAGGTTTCGTTAGTTATTCATTTACATCCATTTGATTGTTTGTGTTTTTAGATTAATCATGTGAGGGAAATCACCGAGGAAGCTCATTCCTAGTAAACCTGTTTCTTCAAATCCAGCACCTATTATGTGTATTTCTGTTGGTTTCTTCGTTTTTGGCCCGACTGCAACAAAATCAACTGTTGCAGTGTTTGTCCCTACTTTACTCCCGTCTGCTAGTTGCGATAAACCTTGCTTCGTATCTTCTGGCTTTATTCCTAATCGTATTGCTAATGCTGGAGATATTGTTACTCCTGTTGCTCCAGTGTCTATTAGTAGTGGAACGGTTACCATTCTCCCTCTATATCCTATCGTTACAGGTACAAACATTTGATTTCCGCTTAAAGTTATTGCTGTTTCTTTTTCGTTGTTTATTGGCTGCTGCATTTCTTGTGCTTTTTCAGCTATTGGCTTTTTTACTATTTCCAGTATTTCTGCCACTTGGTCTGCTGACATAGCGTGTGTGATCTCTGGCCCTTTCAATTCTTCCACTGT
Source organism: Deltaproteobacteria bacterium (assembly GCA_021781535.1). Lineage (GTDB taxonomy): Bacteria > Desulfobacterota > Desulfuromonadia > Geobacterales > Pseudopelobacteraceae > JACRCG01. Next base: position 47,145 of record JAJXWO010000019.1, read on the forward strand.
CTTTTTAAATAGTAATTTCGTTAGATCAGTTCTGAAAACGAAAACGGCAATAATCCCTATCATAGCCGTATATCTTATTAAATTTCCTACTGGTGTTGTTTTGAATCTTAATTTTATCATTTATTTCCCTTTATTTTTTCTTCCTCAATATCTTCAATTATCCATTTAATCTTTTTTCCCACTGCTTTTGCGATCTTCTCCAATATTTCCGGTTTTGGAAATCGTCCGGCTTCGTATCTTGATATTGCGTCTTGAGCTATTCCACTCAGTTCTGCAAGTTCTTTCTGCGTTAGCTTCCCTCTTAGTTTTTTAACTATATTTTCCATGCTCCCTCCATTATTGGTTTTTGCCATATTGCATATTGACATATTTCAGAATAACATATATACGTTGCATATCTTAAATTAAACGGAGGTCACAAAATGAAGCGCAATCGAAAGATACTCGTCTGTATGAATGATGCTGAATTCGCTGCACTTGAATCGTTGGAGAAGATTTATTCCTTGGATGGTGCTCGCGCAACTAAAAGTTTTCTTGTCCGTTATGCCCTTAAGCGCCTCCCACATCAGTCTATCATCTTACCAGCCTAATGAAATACACAATTGAAAATAAAGGCACTGGCGTTGTCCTGATTCGCGCCTTTGTCCCTGAACACATGGCCGCTTCTTTCCTCGCGTTCATTGAATCAAAAAGCCGTGAAAATCCTCCGATTGTAAGAAAGTCCTCACATGAGAAAAATGAGGAATATTTTAAAGAGTTGAAAGCTGCCGCCCTCGCCTCTTTCAACGCCTGTCAAGCTGCTGGATTAGCCGCAAATGCTTCTATTTCGGAAGTAAATAAAAAATTAAAGGTGCTCGGCTTTTTTAATACATCGTATGATTCTGTACGCTCTCTTTTGACTCAACAAGGTTGTTTCCGGTCAAAAAGTCCGTTCAAATAGTTCATTCGATATATTATGTAAAGTTTAATTACAAGAGTTGATTGTTTTAATCAAACTTGATGATCAGTTGTTGCCAAGGCAATCCCATCGCTTTTTCAATATACGATTATCAATCATCATTCGATTGGTGATAATTCTCTGCATATAACTTCATAATGCCCTCACGTAGCACTGACAACTTATATGGCTTCTGAATAAATCCGGCCAAGCCTTTACCGACAAACTTCTGCGTCACTTCCAGTTCACTGAACCCACTACTCATTATCACTTTTACATTGGAATTCAATATCCGCAACTCGCGGAAGCACTGCTCACCATCCATGTGCGGCATTGTAAGGTCAAGAATGACAAAACTTATATTTTTTGAGGTATTATATGCTTCCAAAGCCTCGCGCCCGTCATTGGCAGTTACAACGTTGAATCCCAGTTCTTTGAGCATTTCGGCTCCAATTCCTCGAACAGTTTCTTCGTCATCAACGAGGAGTACAGTACCACTCCCCTTCCATTTGTCATTACGGGTGTCGTGATTGAAAATTTCAGCAGGTTTACCGCTTGCCGGAAGGAGAATCTTGAAGGTACTTCCTTTACCCGGTTCGCTGTAAACCTTGATAGCACCCTTATGACCACGAACTATTCCAAGGACAGCAGCCATTCCAAGGCCTCTTCCGGTAAACTTTGTTGTAAAGAATGGGTCAAACAATTTTGCCAGTATTTCTTTGTCCATGCCACATCCGGTATCAGCAATTTCAATAAATACATAAAGTCCATCGCTAATATTCTCGTCCAGCCAGACATCTTTAAGATAATTATGGTTACAGTCCATACAGCCGGTAGTAATGGCGATGATGCCGCTTTTATCTCCGATGGCTTCAGATGCGTTTATGACAAGATTCATTATTATTTGGCGAATCTGGGTAGCATCAGCTTCAACCGGTGGCAGCGGTCGGGTTAGGTTGAGACGCAAGACAGCTTTTTTGGAGATTGAGACCTGAAGTATATGGAGCATCTCCTCCAGCAAACTATTAATGTCGTGGTTTTTAATGACAAACTTACCTTTTCCCGAATAGGCAAGCATTTGTTTAGCAAGATCAGCTGCACGGGAAGCAGCTTTTTCTATACTATGCAGGTTGTCAACGGCTGGAGATTCCGGATTAATTCGCATAAGGGCCAAATCCGCATTCCCGATAATTGCCGTGAGAATATTATTGAAGTCATGGGCTATCCCGCCGGCAAGAACTCCAAGGCTTTCGAGCTTCTGGGCGTGAAGGAGCTGGCGCTCAAATGATAATCGTTCATCCTCCGCTTTTTTTTGATCAGTAATATCATGACCGATACCGATGTATTTAACGTTGCCGTCTGCATCCATATACGTTGTTCCATTCGCCAGAAACATGCGCCATGAGCCGTCGGCACATTTTACGCGGTACGGAGGACTTGTTTTCGCTTCTCCGGTAGACATAACGTTCATCAGGTACTCAAGACAAGGCACGATGTCATCAGGATGCACAAATGGTCCGAATTCGTGCCCGATAACATCGCGTGCTGGAAACCCGAAGTGTGTTTCCCATGAAGGAGATACAAACTGGAATACGCCTATGGTATCAAGGACAAAAATGACGTCAAAGGAGCGTTCTACAAAAGTTCTGAATTTTGCTTCACTTGCCCTCAAGGATTCATCGGCTTCCTTGCTTTCTACAAGTTTGAGTTCCAGTTCGGCGTTGGCAGCTTCAAGATCACGAGTCTTTTGTTTCACCTGCTGTGACATTTGATTCACAGAGTCGGCAAGTATGCCAACTTCATCATGTGAAGTAATCTCCAGTTTTTCGTCATAATCTCCCTCGGCAATTTTTTTCGCATGCTCCGATATTTTGATCACTGGACGCGACACAAAACGGGAGATGAAATAGTTGATCAGAATTGCTATACATAAAAATGAAAGCGCGAAGTTAATGATAATGTGCAGGAGCGCAATCATAACCTTATTGTTAACGACGCTCACGGGGAAACCAAGACGAATCTGGCCGAGATGCTTATTGGTGGAGTCGAATATCGGGATAGTTACATCATAGTAATCAAGGCCGTCAAATCGGCGGTAAAGTTGCATAATCGGTTTGGTAGATGCGATACTGTTCTTCATGACGTTGTCGGTAAAGACTTTGCCGTCTAATCCAGGAATACTGCTATACAAGACCTTCCCGGTACTGTCTGTTATCCCAGCATAGGTAATCTGCGGATTGTGCTCTATCAGTTGCTTGCATTTTTTATCCATGCCGGTAAAAGAATCAAGAGGCAACCCAAGACTTAGCAGTTCCACAACGACCGAATGCAGGCTGTAGCCGAGACCATAGGTCCCGGTGACAAGAGCTTCGGTATAGTATTTTTTAAAGTTGGTAACAAGAAAAACAGAGCTGATAAAAAGAGATATGAATAACACACTGATTATAATAAGAAGTATCTTCTTGCCGATTTTCATGTGTACTTCCCCTTAACGATCTTTACCAAACCCTTAACAACAAATATAGTACATCGGCACTAATGGATAATGTTTTCACCAGCCATCTGGAGCAGCTCGACCGGGACATCAATACCGAATTTTTTTGCCTTATTCAGGTCAAGAGCAACTCCATATCTATGTGGCCATTCCGGCAAAATATCACTGATTTTTTTACCTTCAAAAAGTTCCTTTATCATTCCTGCTGCCTGAAAGCCGATGCTTGCGTGAGACGGATAAATTGTGGCAACGGCCCCCCATTTTTTCATGACATCGTCCTTCACAAGGCCTATAAGTGGCTTGTGGGAGGTGCTGTAAACCATCTTTGAAAAATCTTTCCGAGTACCCATTTGGTCGCATGGTGTGATATAGGCATCAACTTTGGAATCAAGCTCCTGTATATATTTTTTAGCGTTTACGGCCATAATCTTGCCACCATGTTCACCCGTTACCAAAGGAACAGACCTGAAGATAATCTTGATGTCCTTAAATTCCGGGTCGGTTCTCAACAGTTTTTCAATCCACTTGTTATAGCTGTGAGATTGAGGCATGTCCGCATAAATCAGCCCGAAGGTTCTTGCAGTGGGCATAAGACGTCTGATGAATTTAAGACGTGACTTCACCGGGACGGGATAGCAAACGCCTGTGAAGTTCGCCACCGGTTTTGAGTTAAAATCCTGAATAACACCAATTCCGACTGGATCTGTCGGGGAAGCGAAAATGACGGGTTGTGTTTTCCCGTACAGGGCATTTTTGGCAGACAGGGTTGCTGCTGTCCCACCGACAAAAATGACATCATAGGAGTTTTTTAACTCATCATTTAAGATGCGTTCTCCCTCTCTAACGTTATTACCGGAAAACATAATGGTCGTCTTGAGGTTTTTGCCTTCCAAATACCCGTAGTTTGCAAGCGCTTTCAACAGCGAGGCACGGACTTCGTTGTACGGGTGGCCTTTTTGTGAATCGAGAATGAGAAGTTTAAATATTTTGTGGATATGTGACGTGCTGGTGCTTGCCGATAACGCAGGTGAGCATATCGTAAATAGTATTGCAAAGCTCAGTGTAAAAGCACAGAAAATTCCAGATCTATTCAGGCGCATCTCGGTACCCTCCGATGTGCAATAACAATTCAAACGCGGTTTTTCTGCAATAAAAATAATTCCAATCAAGCAAAATTACAATGTTATTCTTAACTTAACCTGCAGAAAACACCGGTTGATCAGGAAAACCGGTCTTGCAAGATAACAGGTAATTGTACTATAGTCATTGGCCGAATATGCCGAGATACTGACACCGCAATCATTTTACATATTGGAGATACTGCCGTGAATCCACGATTACCTGCCGAATGGGAAATTCAAGATGGCGTGCTGATGGCTTGGCCGCATGAAGGAACAGACTGGGCTTATATGCTTGATGATGTCCGTCCCGTTTTTGTTGAAATAATCCGCAATATTATCCGCTTTGAACGGGTGATTCTGACTGCACCGAACGCCGTATCTGCTCGAGATTTTCTTGGTGAAGCCGGCTTGGATCTGACCAGGGTTAAAATCTGCGAAATTCCGAATAATGATACCTGGGCGCGTGATTTTGGCCCGATCACCGTTATTTATAATAATAAGCCGGTCCTGATGGATTTCGGTTTCAACGGCTGGGGGCTCAAGTTTCCCGCAAACTTTGATAACCTGATTTCAAAACGCCTCAAACAGCTTGGTGAGTTACTCCCCAATCTGAATACGATCGGTTTGATTATGGAGGGGGGAAGTATTGAAAGTGATGGTCTTGGTACAATCCTTACCACGGCAGAATGCCTCCTTTCGCCAAATCGTAACCCTCAACTGGACAAGAGTGAAATTGAGCAGGCACTCGCCTCCGTTGTCGGAGCAAAACGAGTCCTTTGGCTTAATAACGGTTTTTTAGCCGGAGATGATACCGACTCTCATATTGATACCCTGGCCCGAATCTGCCCCAACAACGTGATTATTTACCAGGCGTGCGAGAACCCGCTTGATGAACATTATGAGTCGTTGAAACTGATGGAGAATGAACTTAAAACTTTTACCGCTCCTGACGGATCACCCTATCGCCTAACCCCCCTCCCCTTGCCTAAGCCCTGCTTTGATGAAAATGCCCACCGGCTTCCGGCAACCTATGCGAATTTTCTGATTATCAACGGTGCGGTACTGGTGCCCACCTATCGTGATCCCGAGAATGACCGTGCTGCACTTGAGCGGATCGCTCTGGCTTTCCCGGAACGTGAAACTATCGGTATTGACTGTCTGCCTCTGCTTGAACAGCACGGCTCTCTGCACTGTGTAACCATGCAGCTTCCTCAGGGAGTACTGGCATGACAACGCTCAAGGCCGCCCTCATTCAACATAACTGTTCAAACAGCCGGGATGACAACCTTACTAAAACTATTCGGATGGTTCGACAGGCAACAACTTCTGGAGCAGAACTTGTCGTGCTCCAGGAGCTGCATGTTTCCACTTATTTTTGTCAGGTTGAGTCTCCTGCCCTGTTTGATCTGGCTGAACCGATCCCGGGACCTTCAACGGAAATATTGGGGAAACTGGCCGGAGAGTTGGGGGTAGTAATTGTAGCATCGCTGTTCGAACGCCGAGCGGCCGGGTTGTATCATAATACCGCCGTCGTATTTGAAAAAGACGGTTCCATAGCTGGAATTTATCGTAAGATGCACATCCCTGATGACCCCGGGTTTTATGAAAAGTTTTATTTCACCCCCGGCGACCTTGGATTCAATCCGATCAAAACATCTGTTGGGTCACTGGGGGTGCTGGTATGTTGGGACCAATGGTACCCCGAAGCCGCCCGGTTGATGGCCCTGGCGGGAGCAGATCTGCTGATCTACCCGACTGCGATCGGCTGGGATCCTGATGATACAGTGGAAGAACAGCACCGACAATATGATGCGTGGGTTACAGTACAGCGGGGTCACGCGGTTGCCAACGGCCTGCCGCTCCTTGCGGTCAACCGGGTTGGCTTTGAAAGCTCATCTCAGCAACCGGATATTGGCATCAGATTCTGGGGGGGAAGTTTTGCTGCAGGCCCTCAAGGAGAAATTCTGGCAGAAGCGTCACACGAGAATGAAGAAATTATAGCGGTGGAGATAGACTGCGAAAGAAGTGAAAAAGTGCGTCGTATCTGGCCGTTCCTGCGGGATAGAAGGATTGACACGTACGACGATTTGCTGAAACGGTTCAGAGACTGAGGTGTGCCGGAATTAAAAAAGCGAAGCGAGTTCAATTCTCAGAGACTGTGTTTTTCAAAGTTTGACAACTGAAGTTATTTTACGCTCGTGAAGATAACGCTCAAGCAGGTAAAGCGGTATCCCCACGAGAGCACTCATGAAGAGAATATTGAGTATTTCAATCATATAGCCGCGTATCGTGTGGGGAATCGGCGCCAATATCCAATTGACAAGGCTGATGAGATACGACAGCGGCACAAGAATAATAGTTGCCCATAATAGGCCGCTCATTGCTTTCAGCGCACGTTTCAGCCGCTTCATGAACAGTATAGAAACCGTCAGCGCGGCCAGCCCGTACATAAGTGTAAGCCAATGGAGCAGGCCATAATGCAGAAAAACGTAGAAACCTGAAACTTGTTCGTCCCTCTCTTCCATCAACAAAGCTTGAATTCTGGCGCTGTCATATCCTATAATTCCCCATAAACCAACGATAAGAAATAGTAGTGCAACTGCAGCGACACCCCAACCGATGAGATTGGCAGGATGAAGCTGGTCGATAAAATCTGCTACAGAAGTTGTGGAATCCTCGGATGGAGGTTGAGTTGTATCAAGATTATTCAGCTTTTTACCGAGCAATTCCTGATTATGTTTTAACCGCTGTTCTTCCCGTTGCCGTTCGACAAACATCTTGATTACAATTCCGCATTTGGGGCAGGTGCCAAATGTTTCGTCGCCGAATGTACTGAAACTGCACGAAGGACAGGTATCGACCAGATAGGCATTATTTCCGGGACGGGGCTTGGAAATAGTAAACCCTTCATTGCACCGTGGACACGTTATAAAACGGCCGGATTCAGGCACCTCATGATCTGGTATGCTTCCACTGGCGTTGCATTTGGGGCAAGATATTTTCATCTTCAAGAAGCTCCGGATACGATGATTTCAACGACGTCAAACTGAACGGCAAGCGGGACGCAACCTGTGCTGTAATTATTCATGTTGTTTAAGCAAACAGCATCTTGAGTGGTATGATCACTCAGAATATGCCAAATATTTTTCAAGCATTACTCCACCTTCCCCAGTGCAAAAGACAACAGCAGCAGACACAGCACGACCGTGGTAATGAGCGTATAAACCCGGTCGCCTTGATACACAAAACCGAAGATGGATACCGCTACACGCATCACTGGTGTGGCGATCAGAAGCAGCAATCCTATGATGACGATGGATTGCCCGCTCAGGGCATACAGTCCCAGCGTAACGTCATGCCAGGTATGGGGGAAGGCAGCCCCCGGCCTGGTAAGCCTCAGCAATGCATCGGAGGATGACAGGTAGTCGGGGTGATGCAGAAAAGTCATAAACGTGCCGACCGCGATGAGCGCCAGACTGGCTGCAATGCCCAGACGAAGTAGTTGACTGATCAGTAATTCCACGCGCCGGACGCGCTCTTCGTCCATCAAAGCTTTTTCTTTTATTGATTTAGGGCTTGTCATCCACGGATTCCTTTTAGAAGCATCTGCACCGAGATAATGAGCAGTACCGACACAAAGATCTTTCGCAGGGTTGTGCTCGGCAGGTGCCCCATCAGATGCGGCCCCAGAGCAGCCCCTATCAGCACCCCGGTTGCGACCGGAGCTGCTATGTAGGGGTCGATGTCACCACGCATGAAATACACGCCGGCACTGGCTGCTGCGGTAACTCCGATCATAAAATTGCTGGTAGCCGTCGAGACCTTGATAGGTAAGCGCATGGCCAGATCCATAGCCGGCACCTTGAGCGCCCCCGAGCCGATTCCCAGCAGTCCGCTGACAACACCAGCGATGTACATAAGTCCCAAGCCGATGCGGGTACTCACCACTCGATAGCTTACCTCCTGGCCCGTGGCCCTGTCGAAATAGCTGCTGTGAAGCCGGAGATAATCAGACCAAGGCGCCGATTTACCAATAAGCGTCGCTGTTTCATGACGCTTACGGAACATCATCAGCGAAGAATACCCCATCATGACCCCAAAGATAATATAAAGCCACCGCACGCTGAGGTGGCCGGCCAGATAAGCCCCCGTCAACGCACCGGAAGTCGTGGCTACCTCCAGCACCATGGCTACCCGCAGGTTGGTCATCCGCTCCCGCACGTAGGTCGCTGCTGCACTGCTTGAAGTTGCAATAACAGAGACGACGGAAGCACCGATAGCGTATCTTATGTCGATATTGAACAGCAGGGTCAAAGCGGGGATTACAATGATACCGCCACCCAGACCGAGTATTGAGCCGAAAAGTCCGGCGATTACGGAGACAAACAGAATCAGCAGGTCAAATTGAAGGAGGGTCATGTATGCCGTCACAAGGTTTGATAACAGCGAGGCGGTGCCGGTTCACGGTACCGCCTCGCCTTTTCGGTGTAAACTATTTTCCACATCAGTATCACATGAGTCGCGCGATTTCTAGCAATTCTTCCAAACGGGCTCACATCCGGCAAAGTCGGGGGGGGGCTTGATCGGTATGTGCGTCAGCTCACTTTTTTTTTGTTTTGCTCTTGCGTACGATGTGCTTTTTGCCAGCATGTTTATTATTTTTGCGAACGGAATGTTTTTTACCGGCATGAGAAGTTTTCTTATGCACTGTGCGCTTGTTCTTGGCGGCGCGTGAAGTTTTTGTATGTACGCTCTCTTTCAGGCTCTGCGGACGGTACGTAATACTGCTGAGAAGCAGTTGCGGTCCGGCAAATGTCGGATCTGCCTTTTTTGCTGCTTCCAGCATCTCGCGCGATTCCGACAACCGCCCGCTTTTCATATACGTCCGCCCCAGGGCAAACAGCATTCTGGCATTGTCAGGTTGCAATTCAAGTGATTTTTTGTATTCGGCTACTGCCAGGTCATATTCTTTTTTGATCTCATACACGATACCCAAACGGTAATGACGTTGGGGGTCGTTGGGCGCCTTGTCCAGCCACTCTTTAATAAATGTTGTAAGGTCATCGTAGCGTTTCTGTTTAACATACAGAGTTATCAGGGCATTACGGGCCGTTTCATCCTCGCTGTCCAGCCTGATGACTTCGTTGTACTGGTGTTCGGCCTTTGCAAACTGTCCCTCATGCATAAACAGTCGTGCCAGTTCCCGGTGCCCCTCAAGATTATTCGGGTCAAGCCGTACTGCAGTTTGATATTCACTCACAGCATTTTTATGATCCTTCATTCGATCATATACCTGGCCCAAATCCAGATGATACAGAGGGTTATCCTCCCTGAGACGGAGCAGCTCCCGGTACTGATCTGCCGCTTCCGAGAAACCGCCTCGTGAGGTAAATATCTCTGCCAGTCGGCGGTGAGCATTGACATTATCCGGATCATGAATGACAGACAAACGGAAAGCGGATATGGCCTCATCGAGTTGACCGCTTCGTTCGTGAAGCAATCCCAGATCAAAGAAAACATCGCCATCCTTAAAGCCTGCCTTGATGAGCGACGTGAGCGTTGCCATAGCATCGTCATCACGACCGGCTGCCATTTGGGCTTTCCCCAGTTTATACTGTACATCCAGCCACGCCGGACGACCTTTGAGCGCAGTCTGGTAGGCGCTGATGGCGTGGCCAAACTCGTGGACCTTCATGAATCCATCGCCTTTGCGGGCAAAATCTTCAGGATTGATAGTGACATCAACTCCCGCCAGCAGGTATTCCTTGCGTGCGGCGTCCCGCTCGCCTTTCTCCATCAACACCTCTGCCAGCAGACGGTGCCCCTCCTTGTCTGATGAATTGTCGCGAAGGCTTGCCTGCAACTCTGTAATTGCCAAATCAAGTCGGCCGGACTTTCTGTAAACATCTGCAAGTCCAAGCTGATACTTTACTTCCTTGGGCTTCAGCCCCTTAAGGCGGACAAATTCTTTCTCCGCGTTGTCATATTGTCCCAGCTCAACATACGCCGCTGCAAGGCCGGCATGAATTTCCACATTATCGGGGTATGCCTTTAGCGCTTCGCCATAGTGAAAGAGAACCAGTGAGGGAAGTGTGCCGTTATTCATGATCTGAGCAAGGGCGAGGTGATAGCGGGGATCGGATCGTCCCATGAGTCCTCTGGTCAGTTCGACCGAGGCTTCATCTTTAAGACCACGTTTACTTAACAGTAATCCGAGATTGCCGTGGGCTTCGGCTATCGTCGTATCTTTTGCAAGCGCCTCACGGTAAAGAGTTATTGCACAATCAGGCTTTGATTCTTTCTCTGCGCGCTGGCCCTTTATAAACAACGCGGCGGCGCCATTTGGGCATGCCTTGATAATGGCTTCTTCCGCTTTTTCCCGTTTGGCGGAATCAGAAATCGTTGCGAGAGTACCAAGTGTCGTGCGAGCTTCCATACAGGGGTCTGACTTCCCCAAGCTCCAGCTGAAGCCGCAGCAGAAAATAATCACCGCACACAGTGCGGCGATACGGGAGGTCGATATGTGATAATAGATCATAGGTATTTTTCCCATACCAAAAGGTAGTAATAATTTCAAACAGTTCCCCCGGCGTATGCCGGGGGAACCATGTCATCACGGTGTTACAACAACAAACTCATCACGACGGTTTTTTGCCCACACAGCCTCATTGTTTCCTTGAATGGCAGGCTTTTCTTTGCCGTAGCTGATGGTGGAAATACGGTCAGGTGTGACCCCCAGGGTGACCAGGTAGCGTTGAGCAGCTTTAGCACGACGCTCGCCAAGAGCCAGGTTATACTCTGCTGAACCTCGCTCGTCACAGTTACCCTCAATACGGATTTTGGCTGTGGGTTCTTTCGTCAGTGGGCCGGCATTTTTAGTTAACGTGCTGCGTGCGGATTCAGACAGGATGGAGGAATCAAAATCGAAATAGATTTTATTCAAAGCAGACTGCAGCTGGACAATGGCTGAGGCTTTCTCCGCTTGCTGAGCAGCTGACGGAGCGGCAGCCAGTGTGGCCGGAGTTGTAGCGGCCTGTTTTGGTGGTGTTACGGCGGACGTTAGCGGTTCAGTCTGCCGGGCAACGGTCGCAGGGACAATTCCCTCGTCCTTCTTGACAACGTTTTGCTTTGCACATCCGGCAGTCATGAACAGGGCAACGAGACATATGAAAACTATATAAAACGAGGTGCGCTTTAACATGGGAGATACTCCTAAAATAGGTAATAGTAGAATACCGCTGCGCTTCAGCGCCATATTCCAGGTCAGAGAAACTTCAGAATTGAGAGTGTATTTAAAACTTATGCGGGAGGATTTGAAACAGGTGGTGCTCGCGGAGGGAAAGGGCTCGGTGACAAAAGAGTTACTGACGCATGAGCGTGGTACATTTCAGGGAAAGGCTCTTCCGAGACAAGGAAAGCCAGGGAGGGCACAGTGACTATACAGGGGTCCACATCTATTTTTACGGCAGCCTGCAGAACGGTCTGGACCGAAGTTTTATCCAGAACCGCACCCCGCATCGGTTTGGGACTGTGCGGATGTGAAAAATCGGGCACTCTCATCCCTGCAAAAACCAGAAACAGCGGAATCATGAGGGCTATGAAGAGGATGCAACGACTATGTTTCACACACATACTCATATGCCATAGGTAACAGATTCTTTGACTCAATACAAGCTGGTTGAATTGATGATATCCATGCAGACACACAATATATTATAGCGGTTTCACCGTGGGGGCTGCAACAATCTGCACCATAATAAAATAAATTGCGCTATAGTGCCAGCTGTTTTAGATTTAATGAGGAAGGAGGGCTCTGCATGTCATTCAATGGTGACCTCGAACATTTTCCGCTGGTAGATGTTATTCAATTATTACATATGACCAGCAAGACAGGTATCTTATATTTAAAATGCCTGAAAGGCGAGAGTCAGCTTGTTTTTCACGAAGGTTTCTTTGTCAGCGCCAATCATCTGAATAGCAGCGTCCGCATAGGCACCGTACTGGTTGATCTGAAGGCTATTACGACGGAACAGCTTGACCAGGCATTGATAGAGCAAAAAAATGCCGGAGTGGACCGTAAGCCACTGCTTGCTACCTTGATTGAACGTGGCACGATTGACAAGGACACTGCCTTTAAGGGGCTCGAAAAGCTGATCGAGATGACCATTGTGGAGGTTTTGACCTGGGCAAGCGGCACGTTTTCTCTGGATGTTTCAAAAGAATATATTTCAGATGAATATCGCTATTTCCCGGAAAAACTCCATCAGGAAATCCTGCTGAATGTACAGGGGATTCTCATGGAATCTTTGCGCATTTATGACGAGAAGATGCGGGATGGAACACTTAGCAAGATTTTTTTTACCGAACAAAGCTGTAACGCCTCAGCGCTCCCTGAAACTGATTCCGACACTACTGAAATAACTGCCGACCTGCTTGGTCTCGATGCGCTCGACACAATTTCACGTAAGATTCCGGATGTTTTTATAGGCCTTAAGGACTTTGATCCGGTCGATGAACACCGTCGGGCGGTAATCCGAGCCCTTCCGGAAACGACTGTCGATTTGCAGGAGCAGCTGGTCTCTTTTCTGGTAAACACTTCCGCTCCGATAGTTTCAAATGTAACATCACCCGTTACAGCAATAGTCCTTCTGACCCAGGATGAACTACTTTCCCATACATTGACTGCAGTTTGTAAACACGAGAACATGTTTATATTTGCTTCGGACGAAGAATTTGGATTGGATGCCGTTATCGAACAGTCACTAGGCAGAGATCTTCATCCGGTACTTATAATAGATTTCCCTCACGACAACGATGGCACACGACTTTTGGCGCTCATGCGCCAAAAAGTTTCTGCCTATCCGCAGATTTCAATTCTGATTACAGCATGCTGCCATACCTGGTGTGACATCAGTATGGATGCTCTGGGGGCAGGAACACGAGCGATCATTCCTCGACCGTGCAGCCTCTGTCATGAAAATTCATACGTTTCGCAGATGATTGCATTTCTTTCCGGAGTCGGTTCATTCCTTACATCAATTCAACCTGTGCCACATGTTGAAGTAGGTCACTTTTTCATTATAGCATTCAACCAGCTGAAATTGCTTTCCGAACCGCCGGAAATTGCGCTGGTACTGCTCCAGTTTGCAGCACTGCAATTTGAGCGGGCTTTGACCTTTGTTGTTGCAAAGTCAGAAATAATTGCTGAAAAATCAATTGGTATTATTGAGGCAAAATCTAACGGGCCAACAGCACCACTCATGTTCAGAATACCGCTTGACGGGCACTCAGTTCTTCAGGAGGTTGTTGAAAAAGGGCGCCTTTATTACGGGCAGCGAAGTGATGCTGTATTCACAAACGTACTGTTCAAGGAAATCGGGGCGCCGCGCAGCCCGAAAGTTCTGGTCGTTCCGTTAATAAGCCGTGGCAAGGTGATCGCTGTAACCTATGCGGACTTCGGCTCCAAGCCGGTTTCTCCGCCGCAAATCAATCTGCTTGATGCCCTTGCTCAACACGCCGGGTCGATCCTGGACAACGCCCTGTACCGGAAGAGTATTGAAAAGTCGGCCTGATATGAGTATACCTTTTTCACAATTTACAACGTACAGCGGAGGAGATGATGGACACCAAGGTTCTGCATCAGATTCTTGAAATTGCATTTCAGAAAAAAGTTTCCGATCTCCATTTTGAAGTAGATAATCCACCTTTTTTCAGGGGCCGCGGCCAACTGGTCCGTGCCAAGATGCCCAATCTGACCCCGGACGACACACAATTTATCGCTGAAACCGTTCTGGCTCACAATGGCCGTCAGATAACCAACGATCTCAAAGAGTGTGATGCTTCCTATTCACTCCCTTCCGGAGGCCGTTTCAGAGTCAGTATTTTTCGCCAAAAAGGGAGCTTTGGTGTAGTGATGCGGGTGATTCCACCGGTCATTGGGACGTTCGAAGATTTGAATCTACCCCAGGTACTTGGAGAAATTGCCCAGGTTCCCAATGGTCTGATTCTGGTGACCGGTCCGACCGGCAACGGCAAGTCAACCACCCTCGCCTCTATGCTGAGATATTTAAATGAAAACTTCAGCTATAATATTATAACCATTGAAGATCCAATCGAGTTTCTCTTCTCTTCTCTTAAGAGCTGTATTATCCAGCGTGAAATCGGCATTGACACAGACAGCTTCAGCTCGGCTCTGAAAGCTGCTCTCAGGATGGATCCGGATGTTATCATGGTTGGCGAAATGCGTGATAAAGAAACAATCGATTCTTGCATAAAAGCTGCCGAAACCGGGCATCTGGTGCTTTCCACCCTGCACACCCAGGGTGCCGTTTCTACTATCAACAGGATAATCGGGCATTTTCCTCCGGATGCCCAGGAAATTATGCGTCAGCGCCTGGCAGATATTCTCGTCGCCACGATTTCTATTCGCCTGATCAAAGATAAATCGGGTGATACCGTTCTGCCGGTTGTGGAGATCATGCGAACGACGACGACTATTCAGGCCTGCATTCGTGAAGGGCGTCTTGATGAAATTGAAAAACATATTGAAAACGGCGCTTCCCAATATCATATGCAAACACTTGATATGCACCTCCTGCAGCTTTATCGACAGGATTTGATTACCTTGCAGGATGCCCAGCGCCTGACACATTCAATGGATTTTGAACGTAAGCTGATGTTTGACAACTAAAAAACAGGTCGCTTCCTACCCTGAAGCCTTTAACCGGGAAGATGTTTCCCAAGTTTAGTATGTAAGCTTATTCCGCTACATTCGGCAGACTACCTGATCCAGGAAATCTTAAAAATGACTGAAAAACACGCAATTAAACCCGGGCAATCAATTGAGCTGCTGAAAGAGCTGCATATCCTTACCCGCGACGGGAAACTTAATCAGGACAGCAGGCGTAAACTAAAGCAGGTTAACCACCTGTTTCAGTTTATCGAACCGCTATTGAAAGAGATTCAGATGGATCATGCCGGTATTACTCTGGTTGATCATGGTGCGGGAAAATCATATCTCGGGTTTATTTTGTACGATCTTTTTTTCAAACATCAGAGCGACAGTTCCCATATTTTCGGTATTGAGACGCGTGATGAATTAGTTGCAAAATCTCGGGAGCTTGCAGAGCGACTTAATTTTTCCGGCATGTCATTTTTAAATGCAACCGTTGCCGAATCGGTGTATTCAGAAGCGCTTCCCGCAACGGTAGACATTGTTACTGCACTGCACGCCTGCAATACCGCTACCGACGACGCCATCCATTTTGCCTTGCAGAAAAAAGCCAGCTTTATTGTGCTGGTGCCCTGTTGCCAAGCTGAAGTTGCCGCCGTTCTACGTAAAAATAAAGCTGCATCACTTGGTTCCAACAACCTCTCGCAGTTATGGCGGCACCCGCTGCACACGCGCGAGCTTGGCAGTTTGATCACCAATGTTCTGCGATGCCTGCAGCTGGAGGCGCACGGCTATCAGGTTACCGTTACCGAATTGGTCGGTTGGGAACATTCCATGAAAAATGAGCTGATAATTGCCAGCTATAAAGACCTTCCCCGCCGCAAACCGTCAGAACAACTGAATGAATTGCTGAGAACATTAGGTCTGGAAGAAATGAGTACGCGATTTTACATATCGCCATAACCCCGTTATTCAATTCAACTCATGCCGTTACCATCCTCTTTGGATCACCCGCACCGGCTGTTTTTAGCCACAGGCAGTGGCTGATTTTAGCCTCGCCCCTACCCCGCTTTTGCCATAGCAAAGACAAATATTTTATATGTGATATACTTAAAAGCAGCATAAATGTGACACTTGATTTGTAGTAAAACATCATGTTATAAATATGCAGAAACACCTGCGTCAGGAGGCAACATACCAAACCAAAGGAGGTTAGCTATGTACAGAAAAATTGCAGTGGCGGCGCTGATTCTCGGATTTGCCCTTCCGGGAGTATCCCAGGCAGCAAAGGTAAAAATCGGTTTTATAAATACCATTACCGGCGCCGAGGCGCCTATCGGGGAAAACCTGACCAATGGCGTGACATTGGCCCTGGAAGACCTCAAGAAAAAAGGCATCGACGTTGACCTGATCAAGGAAGACGATACCGGCAAACCGGAAAAAGCCCTTTCCGCCTTTGAAAAACTTGCGACTCGAGACAACGTGGCCGGCGTGGTCGGCCCTTATACGTCTGCTTGTGCAAATGCAGTTGCCAGCCAAGCCGACAGGTACAAGCTTGCCCAATTAATCCCTGCGGCAGCAAAAGAGGATATCACCCGCAAGGGGCATAAATATGTCTTCCGTCTCAACGCACCAGCTGATGTTTATTCGTCTGTACTTATGGACGCGATCCTGACGGTTGATAAGCCGAAAACAATTGCCTACATATATGCCAATACCGACTTCGGCATCTCCACGGTAAAAACAGCCAAGGAATATGCCAAAAAATTGGGAATCCGCGAAGTGGCCGACGAAAAATACCAGAAGGGTGCTCCGGATTTCCGATCAACCCTCACCAAAATCAAGACACTTAATCCGGACCTTGTTTTCATGGTTTCCTACGAGGTTGATGCAATTACACTCATGCGCCAATCACGCGAGATTGGCTTGACTCCAAAGGCGTTTCTCGGTGCCGGTGCGGGTTTTACCACGTCCCAGTTTTTGGCGCAGAAAAAAATATCCAACCTGGTTTTCTCCAGCACCCAATGGACCGATGATGTCAATTGGCCCGGTGCCCGTAATTTTTACAATCGCTATAAATCAAAATTTGGCAAAGTTCCGTCATATCATGCCGCCTGTGCCTATGAAGCAATGCTCATTATGGCAGAAACGGCTGCCAAGAATGGCGGCAACCGAGAAAAAACCCGTGCAGGATTGAAATCTGGGCAGTGGAACGGCATCATGGGTGAGGTGAAATTTGCCGACTATGCCGGATATACCAACCAGAACAATCACCCGATGCTGGTGCAGCAGATCCAGAATGGCCAGTACGAAACAGTTTTCCCGGCCAAGTTCGCAACCAAGAAACCAATTTTCCCCTTCAAGTGGTAATTCATTTTGTTGAACCGGGGGCGATATTATTATCGTCCCCTTTTTTTACTACTTCCCCTTCGGGAGAAACTCGATGATTCTATTTTTGCAATCACTGATCAGCGGCGTTTTGATCGGCGGGGTGTATGCCCTGATCGGTATCGGTTTGACCATAATCTTCGGCGTCATGCGTGTTATCAATTTTGCCCACGGCGAGATCATGATGATCGGGATGTATATGACCTATTTCCTGTTTACACTGTTCGGAATCGATCCTTTCGTCTCGGTGCTCATCACCATAACACTCAAATT
>JAJXWO010000128.1 GCA_021781535.1 Deltaproteobacteria bacterium
CCCCGTTGAGGGCAATCTGGCGCAGAGACAGGCGGAACGGCTCCAGGTTGCCCTGTATGTCGTCCAGTTGCAGGCTCTCCCACTTGAGCAGGTCTTCTTCGGCCTCGGTGTCGATGGCGTGGAATGCCCGGATACCCGCGTTGCCCTTGAAGCTGCCGACCGGTTTGCCGTTCTTGAGAGCGATATCCACATGCATGTCGGTGTCAGCAAAGCCGTCCAGAATAATGACGTTGATGTTGTCCGGGAAGTAGGCCTCGAAGTCGCGTAGCGGCAGACGACCGATACTGATACGCCCCTTGTAGCGGAACGGAAGCGGCGTGATATCACCGTTGGCCTTGAGTGGGGTCGCTTTGTTGAAGGTCGAGGCAAACCGCAGCCTGGCCGGGGTAAACTGAGGTCCGTTCAGGTTTGTCAGGCTCAAAGATGTGTTGGTTAACGTAAAACGTGGTTTATCTTCCAGGGTCTTATCGGTAAAAGCGGCGTTGAATTTCTCCAGCTGGAGTTTTTTGAGGCGGAATGTGAACTTCGGTGTAGTCGGCCTGTGTTGTGGCGAATCGGCCGAGGCCATTTTCACTGAGCCGGATGGAGCGGGCTTGGCCGGGCGAGACTTGAGTAACGACAGGGCCGAGAGCGTGCCGTCCACGTCGCGGGAAAGTGCAAGATCACCTTTTGAAAGTCTGATCTCACCAATTTCCGCAGAGTTTTTTTTCTGACTGTATCCGGCATCCTTAATTTCGAAACGCGCCAGGTCGAAGCCTTCATTGGCGCCATAGCGGGCCGAGAAGCCGGTGACCAGCAACGAGCCCTGCTCAACCGTCAGACCGAGTGCCTTGCTGAAGGACATTTCCGAGGAGAGCTCGACTGTGCCTTTGAGCGGAGCCGTCAGATACTGAGACAGATAGGGCCAGGCCCGCTGAATCTTCATGCCGCTCAGTTCGCTGGAGGCGCTGGCCGACAACGGGGAGAGGGAAAAACTGCCATCGGCGCTGAAGGTTGCCTCGTTGTCCATCAACAGCGAACATTCGTAATCGGCCGAGGCGCCTTCTGCGGTGGAAAAGTTCCGTACCGCGGCGTCTATCTGGCTGATCTCGCTTTTGAAGCCGCCGGTCGGCTGCGCGTCGTTGAAATGGATACTGCCGTTATTGACGGCAAGTGACGTGACCTGCACCAGTGGCAGGTGTGCCTGCTGGCTGTCACCGGCCGTCTCGCTCTTATTCTCCGCTGGAGCGGCTGGCAGCAACTGGCTGTACATCCAGACACCCTTGGCATTCCGGCTGGCGAACAGTTCCAGGCCATCGATGGTTATGGTATCAAACAGGAACCGTTTGGCAAATACATCCAGATCCGATGCCGTTACCTGGAACGAGGGGAGCCTGAACAGGGGGGGGCCGCTCCTCAGGTTCACAGCGATCGTATCCAGCACGATCCGGCCCTTGATGCCCAGTTCCGGCTTTTTATCCTTGGAGACCCGGTAGGTCAGATCGCAGTTGATCCCCAGCTTTCCCGACATCAAGTCGGCAGGCGGCCTGACCGGCAAATAGGCGACATACTCCGGCAGGCTGAGTTGTTTGAGGTCGATATGCACCGATGTTTCCATGGATTTGCTGAGTGGCTTGACCTTGCCCTGGAAGCTGAAAGGGGCGCCATTGACCAGTGCAGAGATATGGGGATCGGTATATTTTTCCACCAGAAAGGGGATATTGCTGATGAAGGGCACAGCAATTGTGAGATTGCGGATAGTGTGCTTTCGGCCACCCGGTATTGCCCGGTCATCAAAATCCAGCGAACCGTTGGTAATGGAGATGTTGTTGATGGAGAAAGATAAACCGCTTTTCGACTTGTTCTGCGGTTTGGCCTTCTGGCGCTCGATGATATCGTTGAAGCTGTAGTTGTTGGCAGCCAGGCGGGCGAACGAAATGGCCGGGTCGTCAATCGAGACCTCCGACAGGATCAGAGCACGCCGGTAGAGCGATGCCAGACTCAGTGAAGCGCGCAGTCTGCCGATGGATATGAATGGACCTCCATCCTTGTCTTTGATGGCGCACCCGTTGACGGTGACCGTCAGCGTGAAGGGATTGATGGCAATCTTTTCAATGACGGCCTTACGTCCCGTCTCCCGTTCGATGGCCGACACAGCCTGGTTTCGGACGATCAGCGGCAGGATGGTGATGATAAAGATCAGCAGAGCCGCTACCGAGGCAAGGGATATCAGCAGGATCTTGTTTTTTCTGGTCATGGTAGCACCCCGGGGCAGGCGTTGTAGTGTTTTACAAAGTATAACATATAGTCTGTGCTTTTTCCGTTCCGGGATTTGACTTGCAACATTCACGTTAATGGTCGGGGGGCTTGTTCCGGTTGTCGAGCAGACAGCACGGAACCTATCAGCTTTCCAAACTCCTTCATGTTGTATGGTTTTGCCACTGCGCCGGCAAAACCGTATGTTCCGTAGTCGGACATGATCGGATCATTTGAATAGCCGCTCGACACGATCAGGCACGCCTTGGGATCGACCTCTAAAATGTGCCGTGCTGTTTCCTTCCCTCCCATACCGCCTGGAATGGTCAGATCCATAATAACCGCAGAAAACGGTGTCCCGGATTCGTTGCATGCTTTGTACTGCGAAACGGCCTCAGTACCGTTCTCACAGGTGCTCACCCGATACCCCAGATAATTCAGCATTTCGGCCGTCATGTTCCGGATCATCTCCTCGTCATCCATGACAAGAATGGAACCACACAGGTGATGACCGGTCGCCTGCGTGGCTGGGGCGGTTTGCTGTATTGAGTATGGCTCTCCGATTGATGGCAGATACATGGTGAAGGTTGTTCCTGTGCCAACCACAGAGCTGGCGCCGACATGTCCGCCATGCCGCTTGACGATTGAGTGGACCGAGGCGAGTCCCAGTCCGTTTCCGGTTAACTTGGTCGTAAAATAGGGGTCAAAGATTCTTTTCAGATCTTCATCCGAGATGCCACAGCCCTGATCGGAAAAGCTTATCCGGACATATCTGCCGGATGGCAGCGAGAATGCATTCGCATCGGCAAGTGTCTCATTGTGTGCTGTTACCAGCAGTGTCCCGCCGCCTGGCATTGCCTGCGTGGCATTGATGATAATGTTATTGAATACCTGGCTTATTTGCCCTTCGTCTGCTGCGATGGCGTGAATAGAAGCAGGTATGTCGGCGATTGCTCTGACATTCGAGCCGTGCAGCACCAGCGATGCGGTTTCGTTTACGAGGTGTTGAACCGAAACCACTTTTTTTACCGGTTCGCCACCGCGGGCAAAGGTGAGGAGTTGCCGGGCAAGCTCGGTCGCCCGGACC
>JAJXWO010000129.1 GCA_021781535.1 Deltaproteobacteria bacterium
TTATGTCGCGAAAGCGATCGTTGCCTTTGGCTGACGCCCGCGGCATCATCTGCCACACCGCTTTTTTATCAGGACACCGTGGGATTGACCTTTCCCGCAGGTTGAACATTTCCGGATCAGGGGTAACAGTTGCAGCGCGACGGGGGAAGGAACTTGTTGAAAAGAGCCCTAAACTGAAAGCGCTTTTCGATCAGCTATGCAAGTAAAGTTTTTAAGAACGTCCCCTTGAATCATAGACATAAGTCACAATATGTCATACCCGGCTGGAAAGCCGGAGATTAGTACTAATCAGGAAAATTAATAATGATAGCGACAGGCAATAACTACAATTTCTGTTTCTTCCACTTGGTAGACAAGCCGATGTGCTCGGTCGATCCGTCGCGACCAGCAACCGGCAAGCTGAAAACGGAGGGGTTCCGGTTTTCCTGTACCCTCAAAAGGGGTTCGCCGAATTTCTTCAAGAAGCGCTAAGACCCGTTCTGCTTGGCGTTTATCAGTCTTTAACCAATAGCGCAGATCGTCAAGAGCAGTTGGAGTGAACGTAACATTCATAGTCCAAGAGCATCCATGGGGGTCCGCTTGCCAGAACGTGCCTCTTTAAGTGATTGAAGTAATCGAGAAACATTAGCAGGACTGGAAAGCAAATATTCGCTCTCTATAATGGACTCATAATCTTCCAGGCTTACGAGTACCACGCTCTCACCCTTTCGACGCGTGATGAGGATCGGTTCGTGATTGCTGCAAGCATCGTCCATGACATTTTTAAGATCATGGCGTGCTTCGCTGTATGAAATTGCCTGCATAACAACCTCCATAATGACAAGATATTGTACAATACCATGTGAGTATTAAACTTGCAAGGATAACAAACCGAATTTCCTATCGGGTACTCTGTTGTTTCGAATATGGATTAAATTAAACAAGGCTTACGACCTGCCCGAAAAACCCGGCAGGTCAAAACCATGCCCGTTGGATGAAAAATGATTTGACTTAAAACAACCATCAGCGTACGATTTGTCGTACGAAACGGAGGTGGTTTAAAATGACTACGTTATCAGCAACAGAAGCAAGAAAATCCCTTTATAACCTTGTCGATGATGTCGCTTTATCGCATGACCCGATTCAGATTGTTGGCAAACGGCATTCAGCAGTTCTCATCTCAGAAGACGATTGGCGTGCTATTCAGGAAACATTGTATCTCACATCAATTCCTGGCATGCGAGAATCCATCAAAAAAGGTCTCAAAACCCCAGTATCCGAGTGCAGTGAGGAACTTGCATGGTAAGCTGGCAACTTGTTTTTACCAAGCAAGCGCAAAAAGATGCAAAAAAGATCGCGCACTCCGGGTTAAAGCCACAAGCCGCACGACTACTAGAAATTATCAAAGAAAATCCCTTCAAAAATCCCCCTCCATACGAAAAACTTGTAGGTGATCTGTCTGGTGCATATTCTCGTAGAATCAATATTCAGCATCGAATGGTTTATCAGGTTTTAGAAGAGACCAAGACGGTAAAAATAATAAGGATGTGGACGCATTACGAGTAACTTGGCCAGAGTGCATCCAACCACTCGGCACGACTGGCCAAAAAGACGGGCCGGTCAGCCTCACTACCGTTGAACCAATCGTAGAGGCTTACATTTGATCTGAAGGTCCGTTCAGACCATCTTCCCTACCCCAGCTTCAGTTCATCCAGCGATAAACGATAGCCCGGCAGAAACTTTTCCAGAAAGTAACGCACCTCGGGTAACTGGCTGGCGTTGAGGTTTTCCTCATGTTCTGCCCGCGCCCGGCGAAACTCCAGGTTACCGGATTTTTCCTCCTCGATGCACTTGGCCAGCGCCGCGATCTTGTCAGCCGCCTTGACCAAGGTCACATACTCCAGCTGATCGTCGAAGAAAAAGAGTCGCTCGTATTCCTGTGCCATCTCCGGCGGCAGCATGTCCAGCAGTTTCCGACGGGCCCTGTCCTCCAACTGATGAAAGGAGCGCTTGAAGTTGGGATTGAAATGTTTGACCGGTGTCGGCATATCACCGGTGAAGATCTCGCTGGCATCGTGAAAGATCCCATAGAGAGCCGCTTGACCGGCATCCATCTGGCCATTGAAGTACGTATTGCGGATGGTGGCCAGGGCGTGGGAGATCACGGCCACGTCCAGGCTGTGTTCCTGGATATTTTCAGGCACGGTGTTACGCATCAGACCCCAGCGGCTGATATAGCGCATCCTGGAGAGAAAGGCGAAAAAGTCGTATTGTTCGGCCGGTGACGCTGTCTCGTTCATGGGTTCCCGTACATCCTTGTTTACTACGCCAGCGTACCGTGAGCAGCATACACCATCTTGGCGCGTACATCCTTTCCTTCAACCAATCCTTCAAAACGCATTTCAACGACCTCCCCTTCGGCAGGAATCCTGAGTGCCACGTCAAGTGGCAGTGACAGGAGTTCAAGCAAGGGCAGGCGGTCATTGGTCACAACCAGCAGGGTAAAGGCGCTGCTCGGTTTTTTTGCCAGCTCCACAAAGGTCTTGATAATACTGGCTCGTGCTTTCTCTACCGCCATATCGCAATACGCTCCGGCCACGTCTTTCCAGACATCGACATTTACCGGCGTATCTTTGACAAAGTTGGTCACCCGTTGTTGCAACAGCGCCATCTCGCCCGGCGGAATCAGATTGATACAGCTGAATCGGCTGGTAGCAATAATATTCTGATCATCTTCAATCTCCAGAGTATTGAAGATCTCCGAGACCGTATTCAAGCACATGGCATACGGAAGTGTGTAGATAAGATCGAAATGCAGCCCAATCAGCTTTTTCATACAGCATTTTTGAATCACATCAAGCTCGGCAGCCTTGACCAGCCAGATAATGACGTTGATTTTTTTTGCCGGCATTGTCGCCTCCACTACACTCACGTAAGAGTCCATGTATTGAGCCTACACCCGTTCATACGGCTCAAACAAGCGTTTATACTCATCCAGCGCAAATCGATCGGTCATTCCGGCGATATAATCGCACACCGTTCGCTCCAGACCGAACCGTACCATGCGCGAACGGTATTTGGGGGGTAACAGGTTGGGATAACGGAGGTAGGTCTCGAACAGGCGGGTGATGAAGATCTCGGCCTTGACCCGCATCTTGTCGACCTTGTAATGGCGATAGAGATTATCGAACAGGAAGCGCTTCAGCTCCATGTTCTGAACGGTTATATCGTCACTGAAGTGGGCAACCGGCCGGTTGACGCGGCGTAAGTCGTCCAGGGTAGCGATTGACAGCTGCCCCAGGTTGGCGGTGATG
>JAJXWO010000047.1 GCA_021781535.1 Deltaproteobacteria bacterium
AACCAAGATAACCCTGCCACCGACGATGGAAATGTGCAGGTTATCCTTTTCACCTTCATGAAAAAGAATCGAGAATTCTTTTTCCCCGATGAGCTTGGCCAATCCGCCGGTTGCGGCAATATTGCCAGCTGTCAGCGATGCAAGCGAGGTTGTGTCGAAGCGCTCGGTATCGCCTACGCCTGAGATTAGCTGCCCGTTCTTGTCAACCAGGAATATGACCTTTGCATTGGCTTCTTGAAGAAGCCGCTCGATCACAACATTTATTTCCTGGAATTCTTCTTCGTACATGACCATCTGAGGATTGGACATGTTACTCTCCTAGCCCTGACGAATTAAAAACAGCCGACAAATTAAGGGGAATCACTGCATCGGCTTTATATATCAGAATCGATCTATCGTTTCAAGCTTATTAAATTACCTATAGCAATAGGTATCAGGGCATACATTCATATTTCGGAAATACTCTTGAGTTTATCCGACCTTTCGGGTAGGCTTTCAAGATGGTCTAGTAGTAACCCATTCCCCGCACCCTTAACGATTGGAGCCATATGCAAACTGAATTCATACCCAAATGGATTGCGTGGGAAACCACTCAAAAATGCAACCTGCACTGCATACACTGCCGATGTTCCTCAGAAATGAATTCATCAGAGGGCGATTTTACGACTGAAGAAAATAAAAAGCTCCTCAAAGAGATTTCTGATTTTTCAAAACCGGTCGTCGTCCTTTCAGGTGGTGAACCACTCCTGCGACAGGATATATTCGAGTTGGCCGGGTACGGCACATCGCTGGGGCTGCGCATGTGCATGGCCACAAACGGTGCCCTGGTCACGGATGAGATCTGCAACAAAATGAAGCAGGCCGACATCAAGATGGTGTCGCTCTCTCTGGATGGATCAACGGCAGAAGTGCACGACAACTTCCGGCAATGTCCCGGTTCATTTGATGGTGTTGTAAGGGCCGCAGAACTTTTCAGACAAAACGGCCAGAAATTCCTGATTAACTCTTCATTTACAAAACGAAATCAACATGACATCGCCAACACCTTCAAAACAGCAAAAGGGCTCGGCGCAACAGCATGGTACATGTTCATGATTGTCCCCACCGGCCGCGGCGAAGACATCATGAGCGAACTGATTTCCAAAGAAGACTATGAAGACATCCTCGAATGGCACTACCAGCAGGAAAAACTGGAAGATGACATCCTGATGCGCCCCACCTGTGCCCCCCACTATTATCGGATTGTGCCGCAAAAAGCCAAAGCCGAAGGGGTTAAATTTGAACGCCGTTCTCTGACATTCTCCACAGGAGGCGGCAAGGGGTGCATAGCTGCGCAAACCATCTGCCTGATCGACTGCTTTGGCAACGTCAAGCCCTGTTCCTATTTCCACCGCACGGCCGGCAACGTCAAGCAGACACCCTTTCGCGAAATCTGGGAGAATTCGGAAATATTCCGGAATCTGCGGGATTTTAAGTCCTACAAGGGAAAATGCGGTCAATGCGAATATATCAATGTCTGCGGCGGATGCAGAGCCAGAGCGGATGCAATTCACGGCGACTACATGGAAGAAGAACCCTTTTGCAACTATGTTCCGATTCGCGCCCAGCAAAAATCGGAATAAAGCGCAACTTTACCCTTGACAGTGTAACAACTTCCGAGGTATAAGAAAAATCCTTTTGCCCAGGTAGCTCAGTCGGTAGAGCAGAGGATTGAAAATCCTCGTGTCGGCGGTTCGATTCCGTCCCTGGGCACCAGTAAAAATCCGGCACTGTCCGGCAAAGTCCTTAAGCCCCTTGAAAATAGGGGCTTTTTTTATATCTGTTGTCCGGTACGGTTCTTTATGGTATGGCTGAATCCATGAATCTTTACGGTATATGAGACGGTATATCGTCATTTTGCCAGGGTGGATACCGCCAAAAAGGAGAAAACGCCATGCCTAAAAGGATTGCACCGTTATCTGACATTCAGGTGAAGACCGCCAAGCCAAAAGAAATTGATTACAAGCTTGCAGACGGTGGAGGGCTGTATCTGCTTATAACTACAACTGGCGGCAGTTGCGCGGCATTGAATGCAATTTTCAAAGTTTCCAATCCTGCCCATTCCTGGGCAATCCTCTGATAATGCATGAACATATCGGATAAACTGCTTAGTTCCGCTTGTGCAAGAAGGCTGGCAGCGTCCTCCGACACCTCTCCTCCAGTTTTTGACGGCACAACATGCCCAAACTTAACCAAGAGATTGTACAGTCGATGATCCAGTTCTAGTAAGATTCCAGACTCCAAGAGTCGCTTTGCGCCCCGAGCAGCTATCTCGATTCCCTCGAAATCGGCATCTCCAAAATACTGAACCCGATCATGCCCATACTCCCTGACCACCGAAGCAAGGCCATCTGTCATGGAAACAAATTGGTTGCCCCGACCATATGCCACAAATGACCAGTAACCGGCTTCACTGTTGAAACGGCACAATGTATCAAAGGTCGTTGCGTTCTCTACGCATAGGCCGCAGAAACTCCTGCTGCCAGGAGGCCCAGGCTTCCACGGAATTGGCTCGGGGACATAGAAGCACCCGAGGGTTCCCAGGTTGATCTGCCCTAGCTTGAATGGGGTAAGACCAACTACCCTGTCTAGCGCCTTCTCATCGCCAAAAATATCAAGAGACCGCTCCCTGATCGGCTTCAATTCTAGTTTTTTCCCACGGCACTTTTTCAGCCAGGCGTCCACTTCCACCCATGGAGAATCCTGCCGGATGACCTGTTCGGCTAGAAACGCTAATTCAGGTGACCAAATCACCTTTGCAACATCCTTCACCTGTTTCTTCAGCTGTAATTTATTCACCCAAGTGGGAAGCTGGGGCAAAGCACTCTTGTTCCACAACTTATCGGATTTGGGGAATTCGACAAGGCCATTTTCCCGCAACTCATCAAGTACGGCCATCAATGTTTCTCTCTGGCCGCCAGTGGGAAGAGTCATGACATTCGATATGACCTGCCACATCTCATCAAGAGATGTCCGCCCGGTTGCCAGAGCGTCAAAAAAATATTGCGATTCAGGCAGCATTCGGCACCTCGGCCTTAATTCTCAGTCGGGCAGTCTCACCATTATTGTAGATTTTCTGCTCCAACTGCACCATGGTAAAGCCCCGTTTGCTCAATCCAGACGCCCCTCCCTTCCTCAGAAGGACATTGTTCCGGTACATTCTGCGAATTTCCTCATCAACCACCGGCGTGTAGGCAATCATCTGTACCCCGTACTGACGAGTTAAAGCCACGATCAATCGCACAAACTCAATATGGTTGCAGGAACCAAAGGGGTTATCCATCAACAGCACGCCGCCAGCGGCTTGTCCCTCAGCTATCAGAAGGTTACTGAACGCCATATAAAGAAGAACAGATCCGGAAAGCTTTTGCCCACCTGACCACGAGCGGACACCTTCTTTGTGGGAAATCGGGTAATACTTCGTCGTTGGCAAAGGATCGGGCTTCAAAGTTTCAATCTGGAAGGCGCCACTCAACATTTCTGCCAGAGCGGTCCGGACGATTACCGCTCCGTTGGGTAATTCTCCTGCCAGCTGTGCCAGACGGGTAACCGCGCCTGCAACCGCCAAACGCGACGACTCCGAATCGGGATCAACCCTGGTTGTAAATCTAACGAAAGGGAGTCCGAACCAGCTATGCCAGATTCCGCCTAGTTCCGGGATCTTGCTTTTTTTACCGAGGCTCTGTAACAGCTTGAAGGCTTTCTTGGCCACGTGCATGACCTCGTCAACGGTTGTCTGTTTGTCCTGTTCAAGCTTGGCGAGCTCGTGAGGGAGTGGATCCGCAGCCTGCTGGATATAAACCAGCAGTTCGTCTATCCCGTCACGCAAGATGCCATCTTCCCGCCGGTTCTTTTCCTGTTTGATCGTGGACACCGCTATCGGCACCGACGCGCAGAGCTGTTTATCCAGGAGTTCACCCAGATCCCGGTTCTGTTTCTTCAGAGCATCTTCGAGACGCACCAACTCTTCGGCAAATGCTTTGACCTGTTTAACACTGACATGCAACTCGGTTTCAGCCTCGTCAATACTCGCAAAAGGCTCTCCTCCGGTGGCTCTCTCCAGACTAACGGAATCAGCAAGGCTGGAAATATGCTTTAGTTCCCCCCTGCAATGCTCGATAGCGAATCTGCATTCCGTGATCTCAGTATTAGTGGTTTTGATCCGTTCCTGCAGTCTCGCAATTTCGCCGTTACAGAAGCCCTCCTGTTCAACACAAGCCGTATCATCCCCGGTAAATTGAATAACGGTCATACCATGGTGTTTTTTCTTGAGATCAATGTAGGTTTTCTGAGCTGACTCCTGAGTTGTTTTCGCCTGACCTTTTTGCTCTATCAGCAGATCTCGATTAGACTGGGCATCCGAGATGTCCCCTTTGCTCACCGGCCGCCCACCGAGCTCTGCGGCGGCTGCCTGTTTTTCATCTTCCGGAACCGCGCCGAAATCATCATGGTATTCCTTGGAAACCTTCTCGTAAATCTTCCTGGATATATCGGCATTTGCCTTGACCGTTATATATTCCTTGTCAGTGCTCGCGGCTTCAAGGGCACTCTGTTTCGTGTTCCGCAGCTCCCGTGCAGAATTCGAGCTAGTTACCAATTGGGCAAAGATGGTATCCGGTTGCACTTTTCTCTCTATATCGAGCAGAGTGAACTCTTGCAACAGGCCAGCGGCAATTCCTTGACATTCTGTAACCGAATCCCTCCGCTGCAGAACCTTCTGATCCGCTATAGTGATTGCTTCCTGGCCAGCAGTAACCAACAGTGATAATTCAGCAATCTCTGATGCCAGTTCTTCAATGCGCAGGAGGCGTTCCTCACGGTCCTGTTCGTGCCGTGCCTGGTGGACTGACAAGACACCAAGCCGTTCCTTAACTCCCCTTAGTTCTGCGGCTTTCTCTTCAATAAGCGGTGTTAAGCCGTCACGTTCTGCGATCGCTTCTTGTTCTTTTGCCTGAAGAGCTACCAGCTCTTCCAGGCAGGTTGCCACCCGGCTTTTTGCCACGAGAATGGCATCATGCAGAGCCGTATCAGACACCTCACTATAGGTGCCAAGAAAAACAGTAAGCTTCTCCTTGGCCGTGTTAACCGCGATCTGATTCTCCTTGATTAACGGCAACGATGCTTCATATTCTGCTATTTCCACCCGACTCCGATCACAAAAACCTTTGGAAAGATCAATATCAATGGCCAGTGCGACATCCGGAAGTACTGCCAGACCATCATACTGGGCATCAGTAGAATCATCGGTGTACACTGACACGATAACCGGTGCCAGAACCCCGCAGCCAACACCCAGAATTTCCCTGGCATTGTCGAGGGCTTTCTTGGTCTTTACTGCCACTCCGCCATATCGGGGAGGGTTAAGAGTGATCAGGGCTTCGGCTTCAGTGACACTGTAATTCCGCTCGGAAAAGATCTGCCACCAGGAGAAAGCCTCAATTCCAGCTTTACCAAGGGTTTCGATAACCCGAATCACATCCTGCGCCGGTGGCTGCAATCCTCCATGGGCTTCTATAGCAGAGATTTTCTCGTTCAACTCTGTGATCTTTTCCCTGACCCTTTGGTCCTCGCGCAGGAACATATCATAACGGTCATTCAGCCTGCCGCTCAAACCTGGGTAAAACAGATCCGCCTCATCGTATTGCTCGAAACAACTCCTGATACCAGGCAGGCTGGAGACAATCGAACGAGCTGTAAAGTAATTGCTCTGATCCTGTTCTTTTTTTATCTTCTCCGCCTCCAACCCGGCCAACTCTTTATGCTGTCCCTTGAGCTGCTCACCGAGCCCGGACAATCTGCTGTCCAATTCGGCTTTCAGACTATCCAGCCGTTTTTTCTCCTCCATCAACCTTTCTTCCGCACCCACTGTGTCTGTCAAAGCTTTTTCAACAGAATCCTGGGCAGCCTTTAGAATCCCTGAAAAAATGAGGTTCTCAACAGATTTAACACGTTCCCGCTCAAGCTTGTCGAGTCCTTCTTTCTCTCCGATCCTCTGGTTATGACTGGCGGACTGTGCTTTTTGCTTTTCATCAAGTTCTTTTCTAATTTTTTCCGCATCCTTCAAGAGATCCTGGCGGCGGGAGAGTTCCGCGGTTGCAGCGGCATAATCCTGGCGCAGATAGGAATCAAGCAGGTGATTCGCCATGGCAACCTCTTCAGACTTCTCACGAACTGGACCATCAAGAAGATCAAGCTGGTTGAGAAGCTGATCCCTCGTCGCGCGTGCATCGTCAACTTCACCGGACTTCAACAAGGCTTCCAGGGCCTTAATCGTACGGTTGGCCCGTTCGAGATTATTCTCAGATGCCCGGAAATTATCGTCTGCTGCAAGGCAGGACAAAAATGCCATCCTCTCTTGAACACCGTAGAGAGTTGCTGTGAACTGCCCCAATTCAGAATTACTGTCAGCGAGGGCGATCTCAGAACTTTCCAGTTTTCCATTGAGTTCTTTCAGTTTGGTCTCGCTGGCTATTTTCGTAGCATCCAGCCGGGCCGCTACAGATTGCAACTGCCGGTTAGCAGCGGCATGATTTGCCGTTGCAGCTTTATAACTGTCCGCCACCGGTTTTATTAGTGATAACCGGTCGAGAAGCGCAGTGAAGGCGTCGAGCTGTGCCCTGATTTCCGGTTCCAGGCGTACCGACTCACGATGCTCGCTCAACATCCTCCGGATCTGGTCAGTTGCCTTCTTGTCGATGACTTCACCGCAGAGAAAATCCAGAATCAGGTCATTGTCTTTGAATTTTTTTAGAAACGACGAAGAATCGCCCTCGCTCAGGGTAAACTTCATCATCATCTTGAACTGGTCAATATTGAAGCCTATTTTCAGGAGATTGGCGTGCCAGTCGCGAATGACGTCCTTACAGTAGAATTCGCGCCCCGGCTTGTTGAATACCTCATTGAGATATTTTTTGGTCTCGCTGATAGTCTTGCAATGTTTCTCAATCCGGCCCGCCTGGATGGATGAAGTAAGCGGCAAGTCATCAATACCCGCCTCTTCGTCGGCGATAAACGAGAAAAACCAGGTTTCATGTTTTTCTTCATCACGATTTGAATATTGGGTAAATCTTCCCACAACCCTTGTTTTCTCCATCCCTCCGAGGAGGCTGCGGTTACTGCCGGGGATGGTCCATTCCGTTACGACAAACCCGACTTCGTTATCCTGGAAGTAGTAAGGAAATGACCGGCCATCTTCATCCAAATGAGTAGCCAGGTCATGCTTTGCAGGCAGGAAAATGGAATACAGCAGATGGAGCTGGCTTGTTTTACCGGTAGCGTTCGACGCAATGATCATCGAATTCTCCGGGCTGCCATCATCACCGGTCAAATCGTATGCAAGACCATCAAGTCTGGCCGTCGAGTGGCCGATTTTTGAGAACCGCACCGAGAGGAGCTCAGCCATGATCGACCTCCTTGGAAATGTCTGCGCTTTTGTCGCCTTTCGTGGCCGCTATGATCGCTTCAGCAATATCCTCGGCCCCTTGCATCTGCAGCCGCACCCGTAATTCAGGGAGAGTTTTAAAGGTTCCGCCGCCGTCCTCACGGTCCTTGACCATCAGGTTGTGATCAACTAAATACTTGAATGCCTGCAGGATCTGCCCACGCAAGGTGCCTTTACGGGGCTTGGCGCTTTTATCGGAGTAGGAGTCGGCTTTCATCCGCTCGACGATCCTGGCTGCCTCGGTGAGTCCCCGGAGGTTACCAGTACTGCTGTCCGCCTCGGCACTCAGTTTTGCAGAGGCTTCGACCAGCATTTCATAGACTTCATCTGCAGTCACCGTCTGAACAGTATCAGAGTACAGCGACTGCTGCCGCATATACGCGCAGGCCAGGATGGCGGCATTGCAAATTCCCCGAACCAGACGGGCATCAGCTCCCCCATCTTCAACGAGGTCATCACGCTTGGCCATGAAAATGGAATCGTGTTCGGGATCCTTGGAGAGAACGATGCCATCCTCGGAAACAGACATGATCAGAAGCCCAAAACCTTTCGCCATCCGATTGGCCACGGTCTTGACACCACCGTCATTGGAGATGTAGGCAGCAACCAGCTGCAATAGCCTTCTGGGCGGTGGTCCCTTGTGCCTGGCCAAACCCATCTCTATTATCTCGACAGCCATATCTATCGCGTTAAGCGTGAAGTCCATCGGTGTCCTCCATCCGTTCTATCCTATAATCATCCCCGGCACATGCCTCGCAGGAAAAAGCCTCCGGCAACCGAGTGACCCGGTATCGGTCGGCATAATTCCGATCCCTGGCCCACGCACTGCTGATGAGGATCGCTGACACGATGCACTCTTCTGTAAACCCCTCCGGGTCGAACACGGCAGTTACTTCGGAAAGGCGGGTCGGTCCGGCATCTGCCATCTCGGAAATTTTGCTCTTGGCCCTGTTGATAGTTTCTGTATCGAAGATCACCAACGCCATATCTTCCTCATCCGTAAACTCGTCTTCCTCGGACATGTCCGTAGTTTCAGCTTCCATCCGTGGCTTGAGAAGCAGTTCGATCCCGGCAATAATGTCGTGCAACACTGGCGGCGTGGGGAGAGTAAATGCTGAGTCGATGACGTCACAAACCGTCAGGAGCTTGTCGGGATCATAAATATCGTAGAACAGAGGATCAAAAACATCGTATCTCATGGATGGAAGGTTGAGACTGATTGCTGGTCCCTGGTTAAGAATGCATGCCGAATAAAATCGCGGGAGTCCCATCGCCAATGTCTGTAGTTCCCGGTAAGCGTCACGGCAACTCCTGATCACCAAGAGAACTTTCTGCGCCAGTGGCCGTTTGGCAGGCGGCAGCTCGTCGATTCGCTCTTCCAGGAGTTCCTCCAGCAGAGTATCGGCGCTTACCGCATCTTTGGCATCCTCTTGCGCGGTCAAAATATCAGGCAGGATCACGTCATTCCAGCTGTATTTACCCGCATTTGACTGCAATTTTCTCTTTATACTCCGGATCTTTTCCCCGTGCTGTTTGGTAATTCGTTGGTGTTCCATGGCTGCCTGGAAGGCGGCGTGGTAATCACCCCGCTTAATTTGCCGCTGGATAACTGCTGTCAACGCTGTCTGGATGTCGCCAATCCCCTGTGTCAGTGTGCCGAGGTAGAGCGTAAGACACGTTGCAGTCGGTCGCACATAAATGGAGCTGCCCCGCGCATATTCTTCCAGAAGCGAATGCTGGTATTCATAGAACTGCTTCGAATCTGTGTCGAACATCCTCTCTGTACTGCTACCGTGTTCCTTTTTGCACAGAAGTTTGTCGACTACACCTTTGGCCCATATTTCAATGTCTTTTGCCTCAGGCATTTCCGGGATGGTATTTTCAACCTCAAGCGCTGTGAATTGCAACCGCAGATCTTCCGCAACCTTGGCTTCCAGCTCCTTTACAGTCAAGTCACTGGTCTCAATATCGAGGAGCCGCAATGAATCAATGGCGTAACCTAATGCGAGAAGTCCAGTGGTATGTGGATCAATGAAAGAAAATGGAGGGGTTGCTGTTTGAGCAACGATAGAAGTCAGCGTGGAAAGAGTTGTTATAGTCTGCGCTCTGTTTTTAAGGGCGATCGCTTCCATTCTTTCGAACTCATCGCGATCAAGCACCTCATCCTCATCAGGCCTGTTTTCATTACCTGAGTCAAAAAGTTCATTAAAAGCTAAAAGCGGCTGTTCACTATCGTTAGCTTTACGCAATAGGCACCTTCAAGATAACGTGTATTGATTTTCACACTTCGTTATTTGACGAATATACATCAAGAGTATGTCAGAATATGTCATTTGATAAATAAACACCTATACAGACATTACTCGCCTGTTATTCAATCTTAAGCTCTTTTCTTTCCTTGCCAAGCGGCAAACTCCTTGGGTCGCAGACGAAACCTGGCAATATTCCCTTCGTGCAGCCCGCGCAATTCAGCATCAACCAGACTCATAAATTGCGATCTATCAGACTCCGGCAGGCGCTCCGCTGCCCAAGCAGCTACCATGTCCTCAGCTGGTCCCACACTCCGGATAACTACCTCACGTATGATCTCGGTCAGTAATGTACGGTATTTCATCCGGAAAGGATCGGGCTCACCCAACTCCTCCCGTGTACTCAGGTAACGTTTAACGGAGCGCTCATACCCCCAGACAAATATATCGCGCAGCAACTCGATGCGGTTCTGCTCATAGACTCCGAGTATCCCTTCCACATATGACTTATTAGGCACATCTATGAAAGAGAGCGGACAGAGATTATGTTTGACCAACGGTATGTTGGCGGCCAGTCGCGCTACCCGTTTGTTGACGTCTTCAAAAGGTTGCAGATAGGAAAGATGCACTAATGCAAAGAAGGATTGCTCGAAAGGATCGTTGATAGCTACTGCTGTATCAAGAGCAATCTGAAAATATTCATCCAGGAGTTGAGGAGTGGACAATGGCGAGTAAACCGATCCGCCGATACCAACAGCAATCTGCCGGAGACGCCCGCAGGCCTCCGGGTTTGGCAGAAGGTTGTCCGACAGAATGGCGTGGAGGTTTAATATGGAATACCTGTTAAAACCAATATCATCGCCAGACTCGACAAGAAATTCGATAGCCTGTTTGTGGTTCAGGATCATCTGGGTTTCCAGTGCATCCTTCCCTTCTGCTGCCTGACCGAAGGAGATCAGGCGTTCTGTTTCCAACAGCGAGTAAGTATTGCCTTCCAGATAGCTGGATGCCCAGGAGAGATCAATCAGCAGCCTGCCCATGACCTGGCGAGCCATGGTGCCTGCGGGGATATTCTCTTGATGGGCACGACCAATCTGGTGCAGATGCTTACGAGTGGTATCGTCCAGATACGGCCCACTGTTCAGGTAGGACAATAGAAAATCACGCCGGTACCCTACTGGCTCTCGACGCTGGATTGGTTGACTGACGTAACCGCGAATCTCACGTCCAGCCACTGAAAGAGGAATGACCGATTCCTCTGCATCCTGACCATCAGTGACCGGCGATGCAAGCGGCCAGTACACACGCCCTTTGAAGGCACCGGTAGCACGAATACGGTTGCTCTCAATGAGAGTACTAATCCGTCGCAGCAAGGATCGCCGGTTCATGACGATTCCAGCCGCCGAGAGAGCTGCCTCTAGCTCAGTTATGCCAATCCCTTTACTGTAGGCCGCTATCTGCTGCTCTATGGCTTCAAGATCTTGCTCATCAATTTGCTTTGGCACAGGACGTCCTTTCCGTCGCAAAAAGGGCTTCGTGACAGAATAATACTCTATTTGTCACAAAAATCAATATTTGTGACAGTAAAACCTGCATTAGGCGATCTGGGTGGGCAAAAATTGAGATTGGCGTGGAAATATCGGAATCGAACCGGCGGCGTATTTCGCAATCGAACGCAAAATTTCGCTGTACAAAATTTGAGGGGTTATCTACATTGGGCACCAAGTACACGCAAGTACACGCAAGTACTCAAAAGCACACATCTAAGTACACTGAGGTACATCAAAAAAACCGGGTTCCATTGGGATTTGCTTTGAAATTTACCTTTTATATCAGCTGGTTATAATTTAAACGGGAAATCGGTTCCATTCCGTCCCTGACTTAAACATCCTGATATCGTTTGGTATTTTAAAAGAAGACTCCCAAAACGTTTTGGGGGTCTTTTTTAGTTGATGTAACTTTTGCTACAGCACAAGCGGTAACGTTGCCTGCATACAAAAGGTGTCTACGGGAGAAATCCGGTCAGTTTTTATGAGAATGGGTTCAGGAATACGTTGATCAAGGAGAAGCGGATGTCAAAAGTAACTGAAAAATCACTGCGGGCCAGATGCACGGAACTCAACATGGGTCCGCTCAAGAATACTACATTCGGGATCCGCACACAGCGTACGGGAAAAGGTTATACCGTGGATCTGCAGTACCGGGATGCCACTCCTCCGCAGATACTGGTCGAGGGGGTTACTGCGGCGGAAGCCAGCGCTACGGTCGAAGGCGCTGCGTTCGGAGCGGCTGCCGTCAAAGCAGCCGGGTCGGATAAACCGGAATTTGTAACTCGTGAGACGTTTATTCGCCAGTCAGGCGAAAGATGCCCCAAATGTGCAACCAAGGATATCAGTGCAGAACACCTGTCGGTCGGCAAGGGCATGATTACTCAGAAACACGCTTGCCAGCGCTGTGGGCTATCCTGGAAAAGCATCTACCGGCTCGATGACTACGAAGTTGCGATAACCGGCGTAATGGAGGCATCTCATGAATAACGTTTTCGAAACGAATACGTACTGATGTCATTTACGTGCCGCGCATGAACACATTCATCATTCCACGGGAAGCGGCCGGCCGGACTCTATTTCGCGCTTCTCGTGATAGATGAAGCGAACCATGTAGTATTCGAAGGGATAGCCACTCTCATAATAGCGGAAACTCTGCTGATGCCGTGCATCGATGCCTTCCAGTGTCATTATCCCTGTATTGATGGCAAAACTGTTGCCGGTGTGTCCAAATGGATCGATCGCTGTATAGATGGCGTAATTGATGCCTGAGTCAACAGCCAGCCCGCCGGTGTCGCGCAGAGACGAAGGTCCAAAGAACGGCAGCATCAGGTAGGGACCGGAACCTGTCCCCCAGTAGCCAAGCGTTTTGCCGAAATCCTGATCGTGCCGTGCCAGACCGAAACTGGTGGCTGGATCGAACAGGCCTCCAAGCCCCACGGTACTGTTCGTCACAAAGCGGCCCAGCGTTGTCGCGGATTCCTTTCCCTTGAGCTGGAACATGCTGTTGGTCAGATTGCGGACCTCACCGAGATTGTTGTAGAAACTGGAGACACGCGCCTGCAGAAAGGTAGGAGTAACGAACTCGTAACTCTTCACTACGGGCAGCAGAAGGTATGTATCCAGATAGAAATTGAACCGGTACATGCTCCGATTGAAGCCTTCCCAGGGATCGGCTACGACTGCGAAATCCTGATCCCTGAACTCACTGATGGAGTGCCTCGCCGGTACCTCTGCCTCTGCCGGGGAAGCAACCATAGTAGCAGCACACCCGCACAGAGGCAGCGCCAGCATCAGGGCCATGATTGTTAAACGAGCCGTATATCTGGAAACACTCATTGCGGCGTCCTCCTTATAATTTAAAGAAATCAACCATGTGGGCCAGGTTATCCTTGTACTCCAGGTTACCCAGATGGCCGCCGCGCGGGTAAATCCTGGCCCGCTCACCGAAAAGCTGCTTCAGGTACTCAAGATCTTCCTTGCTAAGAATGAAGTCATTTTCGTTGGTCATCATGCCGAATTTGGCCGACGACCTCAGGTATCCTTCAATGCTCCTGAGGCTCTCTGATTCGATCAGCTCCTGTTTGGTGAGACCGGGATGCTGCTTCAGGAAGTAGGGATAGAAATATTCGTTGTAATAGTCATTGAAGCTCAGGTGGGTGGAGACCAGGAAATAGTCAAAAAGCAAATCGGTAGGACTCAGTACCCGGTTCTTAGGAACGACATAGCCGCTGTTGGTCATCACATCTGAGGCGAAGATCATGCCGGCCAGACCGAGGCGATAGGAAACCCCGATCAATCCGGCGGTTTCCTGACGGGTGAACAGCTTCTCCAGATAGACCGAGTACAGAAAGTCCTCGTTGATAGAGACAAAATTGCCATAGCGGTAGAACTGGCTGAACTTGGACAACATCCTGTTGAAAAAGATGCCTTGTTTCTTGGCTCCTCCAGGGATCTGCGTCAACAGTCCCTCGATTCTGTTGGCCGAACTGTAGAGGCTGACCGGGGGGTTGATCATGAGTACCTTGCGGAAGTTGAAGACCCGGCGATCTTCATCCAGCTTGGCCACAAAGGCCGCTTGACTGGCTCCCAGACTGTAGCCGCCCAGCTCGAATTCAGAGACCTCGATATCACCTTTAACCTTATTCCAGGCGGTCTCCATGGCCCGGTACAGGTCACTCGCATCCTCGGTCAGATCACCGGGGATACTGCTTTTGGAAGCGGAGATGATAAAATTGGCATGGGTCGGCGACGGCAGGGTTATAACATGGAAGCCGGCCTGGTACAGGGCTTTCATCATGGTGATGAGCCGGTCAGCCTGGTCGCTGGCGCCTGCGCCACCTATCAGAAAAACCAGCGGCGCCTTGTGCGTCTGGTAGGCGAAGGTGCAGTGCAGCCCCTCGTCATAAAAGAACACCGGCGGTTTTTCCCGGTCCGGGAAGACATCAAGCACCAGCTGCCGGGTACGCACATGCGCGGGCAGCTTGGGCATGAGGGCGGCCGGGGTCCCCATGATGGTGGCTTCATATGATCCGGGAATCGGGTAGCCGTAACTGTTATCTGCCGCAAAACTCGGCATGGGCGCCAGAATGAGACAGGCGATCAGCAGTATTTTAACCCTAATCATGACGATTCCCCTTCTAAACAATGTTACCCATCAGAACATCATCTTCCTTCTTTCATCCGGCCTACCCGCAGCCAAGTCACAGCGGGGAAATCCTATATCCCGTGCGCCTCAATAACGAGGGCGTTCGACGGTCAGTGCGGCACTTCGATCGTACGGTTATCGTCAGGCGCCGCATTCTTATCACCCTCGGGCTGAACAGACTTCGGGGTCTGGAAGGGCAGGCGGCCCCGCTCGTCGCTTATTTTGGGAGCCTCCTCAATTACCTGCCAGTGTTTTCCGAGCGGCACGACCAGGGGTTTAGGCTGTGCCGCCACCGGGGCCGAGACCGGTTGCTTGGGGTAGAACAGGCTGCAGGAGCAGAGCAGAAAAAAACTGCCGGTGAGGATCAACAGGTGCGTACATTTCATGACAGGACTCCTCTCATTCATAGTAGATTTACGTACCCGAGCTGCAGCATTCATCCCTCCGCCACAGCCACATCCTGGACCACAAACCTGCCGCAGGCGAAACATAACAGGCCGGCCAGCAGCATGACAAAGGGGGTGACCAGCAGGGCGCTGCGCAGGTCCCAGCGGTCGGACAGCCAGCCGAGAAGTGAGGGAGAAACAGCGTCACCCAGGGCGTGGATGAAAAAGATGTTGACCGCAAAGGCCATGGCGCGGACCGCCGGATTGGTGACGTTGATGATGACGGTGTTGAGCGGCCCGGTGTTGAGAAACAGAAAAAACTCGGCGATAAAAATCGCAGTCATGCAGCCGGTCAGGCCGGGAGCCAGGATGGCCCAGGCGGCAAAGGGCGCGCCGATCAGGAACCCCCAGCCGGAGACCAGCAGATAACCCCGACCGCTCCTTTTTTGCCAGCGGTCACCAAGCCAGCCACCGGCCATGGTGCCGAGAATCCCGGCCAGCACGGTGGTAGCGCCGAACAGCGTATTCCCTTTGGCCACATCTATAGTGTGGACGCGGAACAGGAACGAGGGGATCCACTGGGCCAAGCCACCGATGGCGAAGGTCATG
>JAJXWO010000020.1 GCA_021781535.1 Deltaproteobacteria bacterium
TGGACATGAAATATCCTTCCAGACTCACATGAACTTGAGGAAACCTAAATGTGTTTACATAGCAGAAAATGGGACGGGATAACACAGGAATGAGCATTCATTAAAAAAGTAAATTTTAAAGTTGACCAAAAATGCCGGTATGGTCTGGCCTACCTTTCAGAGCAGCGCTGCAAATGGAGTGGCTATTCTAGGTTTCGGCAATATACGGTTGAGCGGTAGGGTGGTGAATTGCTAAATTGCATGTGACGCGTTAAACCTCGGGCACATTCAGCAAATGATTTAAAAAATGACCCCCCATGGTGCGCAGATCTTACGGAATGCGTGGGGGGTGCTGTTGAAAATATCTTCTACCATAATTGGCACTGAATGCAAGAAAATACGGGTATTCCCATACGCACTGAAAAATCCTGTTTACTACTCCCACAGCCAAAGGGAACTACAACTGCCTCTCCCGCCTTTTCAGATCCAACTCCCAAAAAAAGGCATCGAGCCAAAGGAGCGCCGGCTTGATGTGCCCCCTTTGTGCAGCGGCAACAATTACATCGGGGGCATTCCTCTCAAGAATCCGCATTTGCTTTTCCGACAACGCAACCTGGACCACGGCTACTTACCTCGACACAATCACTTTTTTATTTTTTGGCAGATCTAGCAGGTATGGCTGGACCTGCGCCCTGAACCTGCTCCCAAAGCCGAACACCACCCTCCCGAAATATTGTCGGTTCAAACCTTGGTCGAGGGACATCAACGCCAAGTTCCCAATCGGTCGGCAGCGCGACTACATGGCCACGCTTTGTGACACCTTTTTTTCTTAAAACCATGCTGAAATCGTCCATTTCAGTGAAAACCCGCGGCTGGATCAAATACTGATCGGCCTCTCTCATACCAAAACCGTCGAAGTTGAAAGAAATGGCCGTGTCATCCTTGCCTGTTAGTTCTGCAAAAAACTTGGCGATATCCGGGTCCTCTGTGGCCATTACTATTTTGTTGCGAGTATTGGCAGTAATAACCGCTCGCATTTCCTTTGAATGCTCCAAATCAATTTGCGCCGGCGACTGGTTAGCAATCACCATGCTAATCCCGGCGCCCCTGCCTTTGTCGAACAAATCTGTCATACCTGGGAAAACAAAATTTTCAAACTCGTCTACTACAACCAAGAATGGTTTTCTAGTCTCCATGGTTGCCTGTATTTCTCCAGCCAAGTAGCGCAGTTCCGAAAGAATAAGCTTCCCCATACTTTTCGCCGTGTGGTCAATCTGTAATGACGGCAAAACCGCCCAGATGATCTGGTTATCCCGATACGCTTTTTTGAGCGACACATCACTGTCGTATGAGTTGAGCAATGTCCCAAGAGTACCAGTACCCAGCGTCCGAAAGAACATCTTTGCGCCCTGAACATATTTATCATGATCAGCCCTTACACGCGGGTCATAATGGTTCACTTTGGACAGCCAATCGGCCAATATAAGATTTGCCTCCGGATCCTTGCTTATGTTTAACAGTCTACCAAGCGCAGTCGGTGACTCTAGGGCCGCCCATAGATCCTTAAATGAATAAGGGAGACCCGTAGATAGGAATGCACGAACAAGAGTATCGACGATTCCCTCCTTGACCCCCTCCCAATATGCATCACCAGCCTTATCCTTTGCTGCCGCTTTCAATATCGCCGCAGTAGCAGCGATCGGACTGTCAATTCCCAGCAGAGGGTTGTAGGAGCAGGTACCGTATTCTCCCAGAACACCTCGTTCCGATTCCACACCGAATGGAGACAGCAGCTTGAAATCCTTCTCCCTGCCGCAAATACATGCTGTAGCCCATGCCGACCTGAACATCGCCGGATCGAATTTCATATCCAGGAGCAAAACACCCCAGCCATTACGAATGAACTGGGTTATCATCGTCGTAAGAAGGACAGTTTTGCCCGTACCGGTTGCGCCCAGGATTGATGTATGAAGACGCAAATCATCGAACGACATATACTCCAGTTGCATTTTGCCGCCGTTTTTTGTTGCGCCCACGAAAACCGAATCCTTCCGGAACGGCGACTCTTTTAGGCCAAGCGTTTCGATTAGCGACATACACCAAATCCTTTAGCAT
This sequence comes from Deltaproteobacteria bacterium, assembly GCA_021781535.1. Lineage (GTDB taxonomy): Bacteria > Desulfobacterota > Desulfuromonadia > Geobacterales > Pseudopelobacteraceae > JACRCG01. The sequence continues at coordinate 2,095 of JAJXWO010000020.1, forward strand.
TGAGCTCGTAGGTGTATTTTCCATCTTTTTTCTTGAAGAGGCCCAACAATTTACTTCTGTTATCGCCCAGGCCCATACAAACGAGTTTAAAATACCCTTCCTTGGGAAGGAAGCCAGCTATCTGCTCCTCCAATGGTGATTTTCCGGTATTCACGAATGTGAATGCGCCGGGCTTCGAGGTGTTTGCATTACGATATTTGCACTCATACGCGTTCTGCGCTGAGGCCACACTAGCCATCAGCAATGTAGCAATCACTAAAACAATTTTCTTCATGTCGTTCTCCCCGCAATGTTAGCGACCGGGCTGTCAATTCCGAGTAACTGGTCGTAGAAGGCGGCAGCACATGCAGATCTGTGAATTGCCCGATCAAACTTCGTTTCTTCAAGGCAAAACCCCTTCGGGTCCAAAACCACCTGCGAACCATTACGGGTGAGCTGGTTTAGTTGTGTTTGTGTTGGCAGGACAGTTTTGCCTGTGCGAGATGCGCCCACAAAATCAGATTTTTTCATAGATTCTCCTATTCGCGCCGGTCGCTACCCTTTTGTAGCCACCCGCCCGGGTTTTTTCCCCAAGGGCGGGTGGCTCGTTTACCTGTTTGCCATAACCTGAATTTCCGCTTCCGTAATCGGGATCCTATGCTCGTTATCCCGCGCTTCAATTGAACCTGCCACCAGATAGATTACCAACATTGCCACCAGCCACATTTTCGTTTGAGCGTCCATAATTTGAGCCCTCCTGCTCCTGATATGCTGTGGAGAAGGAAAACCCCCCGAACGTGAGCTACGAAATCAAGAAAATGTCTGAGGCTGTTCCCGTGCTGGCTGCCCATCAACCAACAGACACATGTTATTTTCACTGTTTGGGTTGATACAACCATGAATACCAAAACCACTTACCGGGGGAATAGCCAAAAAGCCTCTGTAAATCGAGTCGAACGTTTCATGAGTAGCAGAGAAAACGTCTAGTACCTGTGGGTCGAACTGCCCAGGCATCGTCCGGCCATCACCATCGAGGATTATCTGCACTGCCTCTTGATGCGTGTAGGCCCGCTTGTATGCCCGGACCGATCGTAAAGCATCATACACGTCAGCCATCATCGTGATCCTGGCGGCAAGCGGATTTTCCACCCCAACAAGCCCGTTCGGATAACCGCTCCCGTCCCAACACTCGTGGTGGCCCAGTGCAATATCAGCGGCAATCCGCAATATACTCATATTGGACTGTCCAAGAATCCCTGCGCCAATCTTTGGATGCCGGCGCAGTTGCACGCGTTCGTCGCTCGTCAGCGGCCCGCGCTTTCTCAGAACATAATCCGGTACCCCGATTTTGCCAACGTCGTGGAGCTGCGCGGCGTGGAAAATATCTCTAGCAAAATCTTCCACAGCACCGAGCCTTGAAGCTATAAAACTTGCATACCTCCCAACTCTGACGACATGCGAGGCGGTTTCCTCGTCCCTGCACCGTGATGCGGCGACAAGACGGTTAACAATTCGTATCGGATCCATCACAACCATGCGCGCAACATCCTCCGGGTCATTTCGTACCCAATCATCACCCTTCCTCTTTCCGCACCGTCAAATGAAGATATCTGGTTATTAGAATCAACGACTGCGTACGCTACCCTGGGCGAACATCCCTTCAACGATGGAGGGCATACTTGATCCAGAATTGCACCATCAGGGGTTACCGCCCAGACGTGCTTCCCAAACTGACCAGCACCAACTATTTCGCCGAGAACAACGGTTGAGCCCTGTTTACGAGAGGCAAGATCTGAGTTCCTTATCCGACAGTCGCCAGCAGGAAATACCGGTAGGATATCGCCCCAGGCAAATTCTGATATCGCAAGCACTGGACCACGAGTCACAGGTATCCACGCCAGCATCAGCCAAACGCCGGCTATTACCGCCAGCGAATTGCTTACAGTTTTGATTGCAGTCCTTACTTTCACAGCGAAGCCCCCCTACTCTTTATTGCAGCCACAAATGCCGTAGTATATGCATGGCTGTCTCTCCAGCTCTGATCGCCAGGAGCAGTCCATATAACCTTCATATCGCTTGTTCTGACTATTGCTCTGTAACCACGATCACGACACTCCGTCATTTCAGATGGGCATGATTTGTCAATGATCCTACCTCTACTGTCCATTGCCCAGAGGTGCCGGTTTTCGCCATGAGCATCGCGTATTGTGCCGTAAACAATATACGAGCCAGGCGTCCTCAGTGCAGCAATCGTATTAACAACCCTGCAATCACCGCTGCCGACCTCATCCATGCCGCTGACAGCTTCAGACCGAGCAAGTTCGCGAATACTGGTATATTCATCAACGCGCCAACCACCACTGATTGCCGCAATTACTGTCATTGTTATTATTGTCGCCAACACCACCAATTTCACTTGAGTATCCTCCCGATAATGTTATGCGATGTTTCCCGAATTCACCGTGCAACTGATGCTTTTTCTCTGCCAGCGCCAGCAATGTTGCCAAAGTCGACATATAACAACCTAAAGTGTTTTCCGAGAAACCAGGGGGCCAAACCAATGAAGGACCGGAGAGGGACAATTCCCAGAAAAAAAGATGTCCCAGTTTATTTGATTACTTCTCTTTTATAGTACGGTGCAAAAAAATACGTCCTTGCAAAGGTTGCTGAGCTAATTTCAAGAATTCCAGCAATGTTGCTAAAGTCGACATTTATCAACATTTAGCATTCAAAAAAACAGCATCCAATATATGAGTGACATCAATTTTGTGTCTCCGCTGTATCTCTGCAGCTGTAGAATAAAACAATTCTCGATGATCTTTCGAGTCTGGATCATTAACAGATGCAACCACATGTTTTAACACAACAAAATATAGAGCACCCGAAACATATTCGCTGCAAACTTTCTCAGCGACGGCATCCTCCCTTCTCTGTAGCAGCAACCTAGCCTCGTTGCGGACAACCTCGGCGGGTGCACTCATCGACAGTAATGCATCCCGCCACATACTACGCGCAAGGTTCAGCGCGGCACTAAGCTGCTTCTTCGTAATTTGTGTCACTAACACCTCCACCATTTTTATCAGACAATGCTTTTTGCAACACGCCCCCCAAGCCCTTTACGGCATAGCGTTCAAAACACTCCAACTCCTCCGGTGCAAAAATAGCCTCTTCCGCAAAAACAGCAAAGTAGAGGCTTTTGCCCTTTTCGGTATATCCGGTCCGACTTATGCGCAGGCTTCTGAAATCTTTATCCCCCTCTTCAAGAACCAACATCACACCCGCCTCGCGGAGCAGAGACCATAGATCGTACGGCCGCACTTCGCGCCCAAAAAGCTCGGTGTAGGTCTGATAAATCCCCTGTCCAGCGTGGTCTACCCAGCGTGGTGAGACAACCAGAAGCCACCCGTTTTCGGTTAGATACCATCCGTCGCCGTATTTTGCCTCTTTCAGCACGAGCTTAATGGCTCGTATCGCTAATTCAACCTGCTTCTGCCGGGTTTCTGCACGATCCCTGACAATTTTCTCCTCACGTGCAGAAATTTCAGCCTCAGTGGGAACAACAATCATATCTTCAATCGCATCGTCCCTATCAGCTTTGCGCAGGAGCGTAAGATATGGATTTTTGGTGATTTCACCATCAGCGGGGTCGTCATGGTGCTGAGTGATCGACTCTAGAACCAGTGCAAGGTCCCGTGCGTTGTATAATTTCCCATTTATATAATTTGGACATTTTGTAAGCAGCCGCGAAAATACGATCGTCGATAAATGAGAATGGCGCCCAGTATTGCAATGAGACACCGGCGTGAAACCCTGATCACGAACACTCCCTGAAATAGGCGAGTAATCATAGCCTCTGCTATCCACTACCCATTCCATTGTCTTCCCCAAGTCGTGTCCGAGTCCCGTCAAAACGCAGTGCAGGTTAAACCTCTCCCGCTCGGAGCCAACTAATCCCTCCCGTGCGATTGGGGCATCTCGCAGCATGCGGACGACTACCCCCAGAGAGTGCTCAATCAAGCCAAGGCGGCCCGGATGATGATTCCCATTACTTGCCGGGAAACCCCAACAAATGGAATAAAACTCGCGGGATATAGGCAGAAAAAATCGGTCGAACAGATGTGGCTCTCGCAAGAGTTCGCGGATCCGGCACTCAAGCTCAAGCACCTTCGCTGACAAAGGGCGATCAGGTGCAGCGAGAGCAAGTGATGATGCTTTTTTAGCAGGATTCGCATCTGGCGACACTGAGCTAGACTCGCCAACAGCGCCATGCTTATGGAATAGTCTTCGGAACCCCATTAAAATTCCCTCTGCTCTATAACGATTGATTCGTAGCAATCGCCGACAGTGAGTTTGACGCCAACAACCTGTTCGACGCGTTCCGCCACACGCTTAGGCTTCAGCTGTTTATGGGCTCTCAAACCAAAAAGAACCGCCCCAAAAACAGAGCAGATAATGCAAGCTGTTAGACTATAATCACAGATACCTGCATATGAGCAGAAAACCTCCGCAACCATTCCCACTAACCAACCCAGCAACACATTCTGCACTACTGCACGTTTTATTTTCATACGAACTCCTCTATTCGTGGAGCAAAACGCGCCACATCTGAGTATAAAAACCCCTCTTCGCCAGCCTCTTCATTTACTCTGCACGGATTTTTCAACGTTTTTATGAATGCAGGCTTCACAAAAGTCCTGTGCCGCCCAGCTAAATCGTTAATTTCGAGGAATGCGACATACGGGCTTAGCTCCGCAAGCATCTCTTTGGTAACTTGTTTAGTTTTTACGTCAACAAGAAATTCATTCCAGTTAAAACCCAATGACATCGAGAACAGTCCACCTCCTGAGTCCGAGGCAGCAACAGTATCTTCAATGCGTTGGTATTCGATATCTTCTGACAACTTTTCAATCTCTTCACGAGTATATGCATCGTCCACTCTAAAAACCGCAGTTATATATCGGGACTGGGTAATTCGCGTGAGTCGATCTTTATTTGATGGTAGATTCTGCATTCCAAGCCACACCGAGATGCCTTTGCTTCTACACAGCGTAAGCAGTGCTGCCTCTGAATTTTGATCTAGTTTGAAAGTCAGGAACTCGTCGAGGATGAAGTAAACGTATTTGTCTGTTTGCTCTCGCGGAATATTTGGCCGACTCATATATTTATTAATCAGGCATGCCAACAGAGCATTGTTCACAATATCTAGTGTGGACGCGAACTGTTTAGAGTTACAGAGAAACACACGCCTGGTTTTTGTCATATCCTCAATGGTCACAAACCGCCGATTATCCTTAACACCGATATAGTACATCTGGAAAAGGAGGTTGAAGATCGGTGCAGCAGTTCCAAGCGCATCTGACTGCATCCCTGACTGTTGTCCACCAACAGCCGATTTGTATTCTTTATAAAGGCGGATGATTTCAGAAGGAATATTTTTTCTTTCAATATTTGTATCGACTATTGCAGCTGCCAGCCTCATCAGCCATGGAACCGCGTAGGTTACCCACTGTACGCCATTCTTATTGCCTTCCCCTTGAACCGACAGGAGCTTGTTCCGCCAAATCAGTTCCCCTACTTGTCGGTCTTTCCTTATCTCCTCGAAGACATCCCAGATCACGCTTCCACTGTCCTGATGGCCAACAATCATATCCTTGGTTTCATCGTAAAAGCACTGGTTGTATTCGCCTTTTGGGTCGTGAATAATGATATTTGCATTGGGTCTTTCGGCAATAACGTTGTTTAGCAAGGTTGTCTTGCCCTTACCCATTGCACCAAGGGCAAGGTTCACTGCTGCCATCCCTTCATACGGGACGTAAAGGTGCATGCGCTGGTACAATTCGTTGTCTGAATACAAAACGGAATCATTTCTGACTGCTTCATAATTTGAGGCACTCCCGACGAGCAACCGCTCGCCATTAATGTGCGACTGAAACTTCTGGAGGTCTGCTAGTGCTGTTATTTTTTGACCTCGTTTTATTCGTACTTGAGACTGACTTTTAGTTTTCATGCATTTCTCCCTCGGGACTGTTTTTGTTTTACGTGCTGCCCCTTATTTTTGTTTTCGGGAGCTGACTTTGCCTGGTCAGTCGCACTTTGCGCCCTGTCTGCTTTGCCATGCACGCTTATTTCGGCTGCCTTTACCTGCCCGCCTGCTGAATGAGCGCCTTTTGTCGCAGCCTTATCGCCCGCACTGTTATTTTTTGATGATTCTGGACTGGGCTTTGGTTCTGGCTTTGGTTCTGGCGATGGTTTGTTGGGCGAAGGTTTCTTCTCTGGCCCTGCTTCCATCATGGGACCTCCACCACCTCCACCTCCTCCACCTCCTCCACCTCCGCCACCTCCACCACCTCCTCCACCTCCCGCTAGGCCTGCTTTCCCGCCGCCAGAAGCCCGAGCTTCTACATGAGTTGTTTTGAACAGTGGAGTATTTAGTCCGCCAGACAATCCACTAAAAAGTGTATTAAACAGTCCCATCCTTACCTCCTCGCAGCGGTTGCGACTTTAGTGGCCACGTTCTTCACGCCACTGCTAGCGGCAGATATTGTTTTTTGTGCAACCCCTTTAGTCTTTGCTCCTGTTTCAGACAGCACCCTTCCGCTGGCGGCAACCTTCGAGACGGTCTTTAAAGCCGATTTTGCAACTCCATTTTTTGCTTTTGCCGAAGTAGCAGCAGATCCAGTAGATGCCTTGCCGGTTTGCTTAGCTAATCCACTGCGTGAGGCTTCTTTTGCTTTTTCCAGCGTCGGTTTGACGTTCTTCGCAGAGGAACTACTATTTATTTGCGATTTGAAATCAGCCGCCGCGACTTGTCCCCGACTTTTCTGATCTGATTTCATTAGTTCGGCAACACCCTTTTGAATGCTCTGTTTATGATCAAAATAATCAGATTGTGCCTTCGCAGACGCCGCTCCACCTGTTTTAGCAGACTCCGTTAGCCCGTTCGTCGCACGCACATAGGCCATCGCTTGAGCACCGTGCGAGCCAGAATGACCGCCACTATTGGATACGCGAAACGATGCCCCCAACGAGGCGCCCGAAGCAACTTTATGCACGGAACTGTTTTTCTTTTCTTCCGCATTTACGCCCTTATTTTCCTTCTTGACCTCAGACTTCTCGTCCTTTTTTGCGACCTTCATTTGCTCCATTTTCTGTTGATGCATTTCCTTGTTCATCGCAATTCGGTCTTTAACTTCCTGGATTTTGAGCTTTTGCATCTCAACATCGTATTTATTTGCTTTGCCGACACCATCACCTTTGGTGTTATCCCAAAGGCTTTGACCAATTCCCGCCAGCGCTGCCGCACCGGCTAACAAAGCAATCGGTGAGGCCACAACAGCTAAAGCACCGGCTATTGCAAGCGCTCCAATAACATTTCCAACCTCATTTCGGTCCTTTGAATTATACCCATCCATTTTTCACCCCTGCATTATTGCAAGCGCAGACTAATTACCGTCCGCTCCAAATCAGCCATTCTGCCCAAAAGAGTTGAAATCGTTTCTTCCTGCTTCTGAATAATTTCAGCAAGAACCACGACTTGATCAGATATCGCGCCCTGCATTTCATAGATATCTGCAACATTGAGATTCAAGTTCTGTACAGTTTCTCCGAGCGCATCGAGCTCCTGTCTCTGCATCTCGAAAGATTCAGCAGCGGCTTTTACCGTCTCCGGGTCGCGCATCAGTTCAGTGAGAAAAGAAAAAAACTCGGGTGATTTTTCGGCAATTTGATCTTGATTTTCCATGTTTACTACCTCCGTTTTAGTTATTCGATTTGTTCTAATATGCGTGATAATTGACTATCCCCAGCTTATCTCACACCCAAAAATCCAAGCATTTTGCCAGGGTCTGTTTTATCTTCCGCAGCTTGTAGTGCAACCTGCACACCCTTTGTCGTTTTGAGAGCCGTGCTGTAAACAATGCGTTTGACAGCCGCAGCTTCTACTGCTTTGCCATGTGAGGAGGCCCATTTCACGTAATCGTCCATAGTCGTCGCAATTCCGCTGAACGTTTCATCACTTTTCGCATGCGTTTCCGCGTCCTTCATTGATTCTGACATACTCGCCTGAACGGCCACCTGTACTCCACCTGCTGAATCAGGCCCAAAAATGCCACGACCGCCGCAAATTAATTCAGGTAGCCCTTTGATGTTTGCAACGTCAAGAACACATGACCCACACGTTATCTTTGTGAATTGGCCTGTAAACCGACAATTTCCTGTCAGATCAGGAACTATTGTGATCGCCATGAGGCCTGCTCTATCGTTTTGGGCTGTTAATCTGGCAAGTTCCTCCCAATCTCGGACTCCAACTCCCTCCAGTTTTTTTGCCTTGCTCAAATTATTCAATATCCACTGCCCTGTTCGATATAGTTCAGTCATATACTGCCTAACCAGGTCAGTTTTCAGGTATCTATCAGCAACCTCGTTGTTGCCCGCCATCGCCTGCAGGTTTGATCGATATGTTAAATTTCTGCCTAAGGGATTGATAAGCAGGTTGTCGATTATAAGCTCGCGTACGATGCCAGCATCCTTCGCTGCCTGCGCATATACACCAACAACATTCAGCGTAGTGTTCAATGAGGAACTGCGCATTTTATCAAGAGAGCGACTGACCTCATCCCGGACCGAGTGACGCTTTCCGGAATCTTTTTTGTGCGATGTCCCTCCACCCTTGTCTTGTGTATGCGTATTATGCACGCGCTCAGTTCTATTTTTTTCACCGCTTTCTGTTTGGCCAGTATCATTTGTATCGTTAGCGTTGGACTGCACTCCTACCGCTCCGCTTGCACCGGCGAAGGTCGCTGAGAACATAACCAATGACAAAACTACGGCAAGCCGTCTTCCGATGTTAAACATGATTTTCCTCCCCTCTTGATGGCGTCCGTAATGAACGGCCGCAAAGAAATTAAAATAAAAACCAACAAGACGACACTTCCTCCTGCCAGGGGGGCGAACGGTAACGGTTTTTGATGTATGGACTCCACAAAACCGTCATAAAACATCTTGATTTGGCCAGACATCGACATTGTTACCGCTTTTTTCGCTTCAACATCAGCCTTGTGTTGCATCGCCACAGCCAATCTGGCCTTGGCCGGACCACATCCGAGACTCTCCTCATTCCCGCTCAAAGAAAACGCACCACATTTCAAATCCACATCCATTTGCGCTCTATCAACTTTTTGATCGGCCAAGATCATAATTTCGGCAATATTTGTCTGAAATACTGTTTCCCACACTGTATGTATCCGGCCAAGGAACCCACTTATGAACATGTAAAAAATGTATGCAATGAGAACCAAAAGCAAACCCAAGACCATAAACTTAAGTTTCGCCTGAAAAAATGGCCATACCCTATCAAAAAACATTCGTTACCCCTCCTTTTCTTGAAAAAATAATGTTGTACACCCGCTTGAGGTGCAACAAGATTTACTGATAACAGTTGTACAATCAGGTTAAAAATCCAGTAATGAATAAATCCTCTATAGAAATACTCTCAGCTTAAACGACCAACGCGAACCAATATTTTAATTTCAAAATGGACATTTCTAATCACCTCCATTTCTTGCAAAAATCAATGACGCTGGCAACATGGCCAGCGTATGTGGCGAATACAAGTATCCAAAAGCCAGAATAAACACTGTACCGTAAATAGACATTGATGATAACCAACACCATTTGTTAGTCAGTCGGTACTGCATAAACGCAGACAACATGAAGCTTGGTATTAACAGTAACCAAGAACTATAGGCCGCTATAACTCCGGCAAACAAGCCAACGTAACCAATGCGTTCCATGTTCCGGATTTTAATTTCTTTCCGCTTCGCTTCTTGATCCTCACTAACAGGTATCTTGATGTTGATATTCCTTGGCTCCCACACGCCGAGTAAGTGTGCTCTCAATTCTTCCCTCTTTGACCCCCATCCTCGTCCAGTTGTGAGCTCAATCAAATTGTAGCGCGATTGCTTCTGCGCTTCTGGCTTAGATACAGGCATGTCATCCTTTTTATGATCTACAAAAAAAATAATTATTGCCGAAAGTCCGTAGTACGGCAGGATATAAAGCACACTCCCATCAAGGCCAAACGCTGCAACTGCAATAGCCAATAAAGCTGAAAATTTCAGGCCCATCACACCCCTCCATTTATGCTTTTTCCATCCACACAATCACAATCCGCAGGGTGGGGACAAAAACACAACTGGCTCGTGTTCAATTTTCTCAACGTAGCGATATCAACACCCATTACAGACGCCACTGCCAACGCCAAAACTTTGCTAAATTTCTTTTTGTTACTTTCAATTCTGCTGACCTGGCTCGGGTACAAACCAAGCATTATTGCAAGCTGGAATTGAGTGACACCCATTTTTATTCTGATCAGCCGTAGTTTCTTGCCGTCATATTCCTCCATTTTTCCCTCCTAATTATTATAAAACTATGACATGACAGTAACACGTGTTAATTATATCGGTCAATAACATTTGTCATGCTGTATGACACATGTTGTTTTTTTTATTTATTTGCTGTAAGGTAAGTTCAGAAAAAATGGAGGTAAAAGATATGGACGACGCATCGAAAATACGCATATTTAGGGCGCTACACGGTTTGGGACAGGTAGATTTTGGCCACTATATGGGCGCAGATCGGCCAGCTGTTGCCAAATGGGAAAAGGGCGTGTATCTACCGCAGCCAGAGGAAATGCAAAAAATAGACATTTATAACTGGATCCGTGCCGGGAGCCGCCTACCCTCTCAGCTATTTGTGCCGCTAATTCCAGATTTGACTATCAGGCCTCAGGCTATCAATCATTTCCTAAATACTATTAGAGATCTCCTGCCTGAGTTTTGCACGGCTGAGTCTATATCAGCAGATTCTGTGGAATTGTTCACTCTGGATGATGCAGATATTTTAAAGCTCGGACCGCACGTTCTGTTTTTGTTCGGCGCGATGAAAACCATTCCGGGATTTATTCCAGATCATTTAAAGCCGGACGCACCCAAACATATGACTGGGGTTGTTTTGGCTGAAACAATTAAAACCGAAGCAGATGTGAAGCTTATTCTGAGGCGAATAAACTGTAATGAGGGTGTTGTTAACAATATTAAGTGCTTCCGGCTAAAGGACGTCAAGTGGGATGGATTCACCGTTCTGGACTTTTCACTAACTATAAAAAACGTTGATACGGCTCTCAGGCATGAGATTGAATCATTAATTGAGGAATCAATCAAAAAATCAATAGCTGCCAGATTTGAGTCAAGCAATCCGCAGCCAATTGTCGAAATAAAATTCCAAAAGGTTATTTGATAGTAATGTCAATTTAGGGACCTCTCTCTGAGCATATGCCTGCTTGCCTGCTTGCTTGCTGAAGAGCTTGTTGAATAGGTGTTTAACAGGTGATCTCTAAGAGGATTCTACCTATGGAAGCAAAAGATGATCTGAGCAAAATTTTCAAATCTTTTCCATAGATCGTATTGTTAATTCTATATGACGTCATCACTGGCAACCATCTCATCAAGCTCGATCTTATGTTAGTGCGACAACCTGAATAAACATACTCCCCATTATCACTAAAATAATATTGACAATTAAATACTTAGGGTTATATATACCATTCATCATACGTGGAGGGTATATATGATCATTGCAATGGTTAATAATAAAGGGGGTGTCGGGAAGACGGTATCCTCTGTCAACCTAGCCGCAGCCCTGGCCAATCGTGGAAAAAAAGTGTTACTCATCGACAATGATCCGCAGTGCAATGCAACCTCTCTCCTGCTCGGCGACATGACTCCAGATAACACACTCTACGAGGCCTACACAGAAAATACCCCCATCAACAAATGCATCTACCCTACCCAGTTTGGCGTAGATATCGTCCCTAACGCTCAAATAACTTCTCAGATCGAAGCTGATCTGTATCAGGACACAGCCCGCAGCTATGCCCTTTTGAAAAACTTTGCCCGAGAATACGCAGCTGAACACTACGATATTACTATAATTGACTGCCCCCCAAGCCTTGGCTTGTGGGTAATTCAGGCCATGTCATGCGCCGACGGAATAATTGTTCCGATTGAAGCTGGCAGCCGCTTCTCGTTGGACGGTCTAGCGTCGATATACACCTCTATTGAGAGCATCCGCGCCACCAAAATCAACAAAGAGCTGCGTTTCCTAAAGACTCTGGTCAACAAAGTCGACATGCGAACTTCATCTTCAAAAGTGATCATTGAAAAGGTGCGCGAGCTCTATCCGGACAACACTTTTGAAACAACAATTCCAACTAACGACAGCATCAAACAGGCCGAACTTCAAAGGACAACTTGCCTGAAATACGATCCTCAGTCCAGTGGCAGCAAACGTTACCGGGCCTTGGCTGACGAATTGATCGCTTTGATTGATGATGAAAAACAACAACCGAGTCTGATCAATGGCTAAACGTCCCTCACTGGCAGACAGCCTGATGGCCTCCTTGAACAAAGGAGTGCATGTAGATACCGCCGAAAAAATTGCCCGCGGTTTTACTCCTGTACCTGATGAAGCTGCCCTCCCTACCCCTACGGTTGAATCAATCGTTGTAGCAGTGCCAGATCCGATTGTTGAGCCTGTGATAATTAAGCAGACTCCTGTTGTCGTATCTGCTCCGCAGGTAGTCGAACCGTCTGTTGTATTATCCAAAGAGCCTGCACCCTCAGACGGTCTTAGTGTGTCACCATTAGACGGTGATACGGTTACACAGTCTGACCATGACACAGTGTCACCGTATATCAGTCAGACCGTAATACCGTCAGACACTAAGTCGGTCACACGGTCTAACACTCAGACTGTATCAGGGGTGCACCCTCAGACGGTCTCACAGTATCAGACGGTACCTCAGACGGTGTTAGGATATATACCTCTGGACGTCCTCAATCTGGCATTTAACCAGGCATGCATTTTGGAATATCTGATTAACAACACGTCAGGGATCACCAACGCCCGGGCGATATCAGACACAACACATATCACTATCCCGTCCGTCCGTGAAGCCTTACAGAGGCTTGTAGCGAAGGGATTTATGCACAAACCTGTCACCATGAAGAACGCTGCTTTTCAAGGTTTTTCATACGTTTTGAATAAAGCTTTATGTGATCATTTCATTAATGCCGGTGGTTTGAGCCAAGATAATTACCGACGCCATCAGACGGTACATGAGACGGTGTCAGGGTTTGAGGGTGCCACCGTCAGACACTCCGACGGTAAAACTGTACATAGTAGTAGTAATAGTCTTTTAGAATCTAAAAATCTAACTACTACTTCGTCCCCTGATACCGTGTCACCGTCTAAGGGCGAGGCCCTTACACCATCAGACCCTCACATCACGACACCGTCTAAGGGCGATACCCTCACACCGTCTAATGGTTTTATTCTTACAGGTGGAGTTGGAGCATATTGGGAAGAAGAAGGGCTTGGAGAAGGACAGGCACAGAAATGGTGTAGCCAATTTGAGATTGATCCAGAGCAAATGAAAATGCAGCTGGATTGGGCAAGGTTTGATCTCGAAATAAACGGCAGGAGAGGGGAGGTCAAAAAAGATCCAGTCTCATGGTTCTTTGGCCATTTACGGACGACTGGCGGCTGTTTCCCACGACCAGTAAACTACAAATCCCCGATTGAAATTCGAGCTGAGGCTTTGAAGGTCCAACAGGAAAAAGACCTTGAAGCAAAGGCATCACTGGAATCAGCTGATTTTGAAAACCGCTTTCAGGAGTTTTTGAAGAATCCGGATTCAAATCTGTACAATCAGTTACTGAGTCAGGTTACCTCCTTCGCTGCTGATCAGGCTAAAGATGGTGACCGGATGGCTGTAGAGATTGAATTAAGGGATTTGTTCAAAGCAACGCAAAATTGACATAATTATTGACAATCAGAAACAAGCAATAACAGAAACTAACGAGCAATCAAAAAATGGGAAAATATGTTACCACCAGAACTACTTAATATAAATGAACTTTCGAATATAATAGCATCAACTTCTCCAGTAGATGACCACGCCACGTTGCTTGCAGCTCTCAATTCCCGCTATCCAACGACTCCGTTTAAAATATTACAGGAATACGACGGTCGCACTTGGGATGTTGGTGTTATAGATTCAACCGGCAACCGCGTAACGGATAAACTCGGACAATGGATTGACCAGGAGATAGCAGCAGCTGGTGGAACCGCGCAGGAAGTCTGGCGCCGGCACAAAGAAGCAGGCCTTATCCGTACGGAACGGGTAGGGAGCTGCCTCTATTTGGTTGCGCCTTACGGGCCTGATCCGGATCAGTTCTACCAGCTTGAGATCCTTGTTGGACCAGAAATGACAACGCAGAAACTATTCGATCCAGACCCTTATTTCCCTGTTGAAGACAGACAAGACCTCCTCTCCGGGCCGCCACTTATATTCTCAGATAACGAGCGCCAGGAGTTGGCTCCGTCAGTTTACAAATTTGAGAGACTGACCAATATGCGGCGTTTCCTTCGGGATTTGGTTGACACATATAAAGCTAATCGCTTGGCACAAATACCAGTATTAGAGAAAAAGTCTATTCGCGTACAGGAAATAGTTTTGGGACCGGATGGATGGCAGTCGAATAATGAAGTTCCATTTTTGGATCTTGCTCCAGGCTGGATCGATCGCACACCTCCAGCGTTGAGATTATTTCAAGATTGGGCTGAAAGTTCTGCAGGGCAGGGTGGGGAAAAAATTTGCAATCACTGGTGGATGCAAGTCGGGGAGTGGAAAGACAAAGGGCAAAAACAATATGCATTGACGCCGCAATGGGCCGAAGCAGACGGCGGTTTGAATCTGCCGGAGATTATGCCTGATTGGGAAGCTTCACCATATGGTGTTATGGAATCTCTGTCACAGTTTGATAAACAGGCTGGCTATCCGTTTGCCTGGTATTTTTATATGCTCCACGGAAACCGAGTGGGTCACTCTGCCGGTGGAGTAATTGCGAATGCAATAAAATCAGGACTACTGAATTTACCTAAATGTGATGAAGAGGTTCTGTTGAGATGGAGAGATGACCAGTATGGGTTTTAGGTCAAATTTGAACTCAATATCAGGAGAGATGTATGATACTTCACTTTCACAAACAGAATACTGTCGAGACGATGTCTTCTCCTTTAACTGGCAAGGCCATTGAATATAGTGTTCGTGCTTTTTGTTCGAGATGTGGTTGTTTAATCTCTCATAAATCCGTGGAAGCTGTAAAGGCGACGCTGGATAAATGGTCTAAATGCAAGAAGTGTGGGTGTGTGGAAGCTACCGTTAGGTTTACATTGGAAGAAGAAGTGCTCGGAATACGCCAAAGTGGTCTATAACTTCGGTAGACGAGGTATTGACTACGAAGCGAATTTCAACATCGTTCAATGGAGGTAGTCTGTGAAAAAAAAATTACCGGTGTTGATGATTAGTGGAATCTGTTGTTTAAACCTAATGGGTTGCGTAAGCGCTCCTTTAGATTTTACTCCCATAGTTGCGGATTCAATCACCACTACTGTTATGGATGCAACTGAATCGCAAGAAAGCAAAGATCGAAAAGCGGCTTGGTTATCGGGACATTACGAGGCTACAAAAGAAACGACAGATGTCTTGCGGAAGTCGCTTGAGGGAAAGTCCGTTGCAGTCGGGGCGTTTGAGTCTTTTCAACCTGGGCTGAAGAACATAGCGTGCCGGTTGAATGGAGACGTCTACGCTCCTCGGAAGGTGCCATTTTCAGACTTCATTCGAGACGGCCTGATAGAGAACCTAAAGACTGCCGGAGGATATAACGAAGGGAGCCAGATAATCCTGTCTGGAAAATTGAACAGTATCGATTTTTCCTCACATTCAGGTTACTGGACTATTTCTATGACTATCTCGTCCTCTAACGGAAAATCGTTGACGGTTTCAGATAAATACGAATTCGAAACCGGTTTTGGTGGAGTAAATGCCTGCAACGATGTAAGAACTGCCTTGATGCCAGCGGTACACGACCTGTTCGACAAGGTGTTTGGGCATCCGGAATTTGCAACGCTTTTGTAAATGGGTCACTGATACTGGTTTGTAATCCACTGTCCAAAAATCGGGTCAACAATTGACCACACGCCTTTACTGTCCTCTTCAATGTGATCCAGACCCGAGAGATGCTTCAGCGCCAGCGTGATCGCCGATGTGGAACCAAGGACGTGTTTGCGTATGTACGCTTTCGCCATGAGCTTGTCTGTCGGTTCCTTAGCGATCGCACGCAGAACAAGCCGTTGCTGGGGTGGCAGTGGCTGGATCAAGGACTCAAAATACGGCTTCGCATCTGCGAAGACATCGCTGATGCCTTCTTGGACATCCCTCTCTGTCACCTCCACGCCTGCCATAATCTCAATGCCTGGCTGCTCGAAAACAAAATGGCCGAGCTTTTGCGTGTAGTAAGGATGACACTTTGCAAAATCAGCCATCATTTCCGCTATCTTCACCGAACAGATCTTCCCACCTTCACTGAACAGGGACTGGATGAACGGGACTAGCTCCTCCTTTGGGAGCGGGACCAGGTGCATGTTCCTGGCGCTGCGGAAAAAAGGCCGCTGTTCATCATTAAACATTGCGGAAAGAATCCGGCGCTGGCTGCCGATGAAAAAGTGGGAACCCTTATAGCGTTGAATGTAGGTACGCATACACGACTCAATCGCCTTGGCATCGGACAAAGTCACTATGTCTTGGAATTCATCGAAGGCGATGTTGAGTTTTACCCCGCCACTGTTGACGAATTCTTCAATCTCCTTCATAACCGACTCAAGAAGCTCGAAACCAGACTTACCGGCGACGGCTTCCACGGTTATTTCCATCTTAATTTCCGTCTCAGAGGCGGTCGGGCGCAACACCGGGCGGTACGAAGTGATGAAACGCACCGCTTTTTTCCAGAGTGATTCATCCTTGCGCGTGACTTTGTAGATGTCGGTTGCCAGTTTGCTCGCCACGTCCGCGGCAGAGGCCACCCCGCACAGATCAGCAAACACGGTGACATAACCTTTCTCAGCCAGATCCTGTTGAGCACGCTTCACGAGTGAAGTTTTGCCGTACCGCCTCGGGGCATACAGCACCACGTCGTTCCCTGACTCGGCCGCATGGATCAAGGTTGTTTTTTCTTTCACTCGGTTACAAAACGGCGCTTCCACCGAAAGCGTTTTGAAATTGAACGGGTTGCTGTTGCTCATATTTTCCTCCTCGATACCTTTTATAATTCTTATACTATAAAAACTATCATACAACAATATATATTTTTATACTATAAAAACGATACTATAAAAACGAAGTGCAGGGCAGTGAACAATAACTTTACAACAGGCAGAATCCCCTTCCAAACTCTTTGTTTTTTTCGGGTATCCATAAGATGTGATTGATGGAGGGTTAAAGCAGACCTTCCTCGATCATCCTCACCAGTGTTGATATGTCAGCTCCGTAGTTAATCTCGCGCTCACTGGAATTTGTTGATGGCCCCATTCTCGACATGCCTGAGAAGTAACTGAATGCCTCCATTTCTTGGGCTCTCTGGACCGGTCGCTGGAACTTCGGTTTCTTGATTTTGCACACGCCTTCCGTAAAGAGAATCTTCGCCCTCAGCGCTTCAAAGCTGTAACCCCTGCCCAGTCTATTCATAACCCGAATCAGGTTGTTCAGTGACTCGGTGTAGGCGTTCGTTACCGGATGATCGAAGTAGGCCATAATCTCTGGCATCCAGTTGTTTACCGCCCTGATGAGGGGATAGAAAGCATCCTTGATATCAGGGTGAAGCCCAGCTTCCCACCTCCGGAACATCCCTATCGCTTCCTGTGTTTCCAAAGCATCGTAGATGGCAAAGAAATCCTCCTTGGCCCGGTAAGCTGCCCCCAGGGCCGGGTAGTTCTTTGTCCAGGACTCCAAGGTGATCAGGTCGAGTCCCTGAAGGTTTGCTTCACGCTTCAGGAGAATGAACCGGTCATGCATTAAGCCTCGGCGCTGTTTGTCGGTAAGGCTCCCGCGAATTTCCTTCCGGACAACCTCCAGGCATTCATTCGCCAACCTCACGACGTGGAACTTATCGACTACAATCCGGGCCTGGGGCATGACTTCCCGCACAGCATCCTTGTATGGCTCCCACATATCGATGGCGACACACTTCACCAGTTCCCGGCCCTTGAGCCGAAACAGGTAATCGGCCACGGTCTTCTTGTTCCGGTCGCGCAGGACGTTGACGATGGTGTTATTCTCGATGTTGGAGACGACGCAGCGAGGTTTCTTGATGATGTGGATCTCGTCGATCCCCATCCATTGGGGTGTCTCGAAGCGGACGGTTCGCTCAAGCTCATTGATATAATCGTTGAAGACGTTCTTAACAGTCATCTCGCTAATGCCGATCTCCTCGGCGAGATGGGAGAAGGGCCGCTTGACTGACTGTTTGCCAAGCCATGTAACCAGGCGCGAGGTCATCATCCGTTTGCCGTCTACGTCAGGTAAGCGCTCGTAGAAAGTCTTGTTGCAGGACCGGCATTGGTAGCGTCTGGTATCGACGTAGATGCCGATCCGCTTGCCGTGAATCGGCAGGTCACGCACCAGCTGCTCGTTACGGCCGAAGCCAACCAGGTTGTCACTGTAGCAATGCGGACATTTCTGTGGAGTGGTTTTTGTTTCGGCGTTGATGTGGTAGTCGTGTTCCGTCTCTTCGATGTTGGTTACGGTGTAGGCGGGGAGGTTGAGGATGTTGGCAGGCATATAGAGATTCCAGTTTAGATTAAGCAGTTGAAATAGCTTGCTTGAGCCGTTTGAGCCCTTTATGAGCCCATTGATTCGTCTGAGCCGTTTGAGCCCTTTGTGAGTCCTTTGAGAAGCAGGATATAATGTGTGCCTTTCCCGGTAGTGCCGACTTTTTTGAAAATCCCTTTTTTAATCAGATCGTCCAAGTCGCGGGAGGCTGTGGGTTTTGATACCGAGAATTTCTCTTGGTATTCTGAGTTTGTCATCGATGTTCCAGATTTAAGCAGCATTACAGCTTTCGTTTGGCGTTCACTCAGTTCAAATCCAGCCAGCACTTGCGGCGTTAGCCAATCCCGCCAGATCGTAGTGACAAACGAACCGCTTCGCTGTTCAAACTGGGGCTCGGTGATACCCGCTTCTTGGCAAAGCTCGATCATGGTCTGAGTACCAGACCCTATTCGTTCGATGTACCTGGCCAGATAGAGAGGTTCGGCAATGAGGGGGTTGTAGGGGACGGAGGGGTGATCGTTCCGAAGGCCCTCAAGCGTCAGGTTGCCCGGCAGTATCCCCGGATTCCAGATCTCCAGGCGATCAGAGAAAAGACGGACTTCCACAGAAGCGTTGCTATGGTAGTCTCTGTGGGCGATTGCATTGACAATGGCCTCACCTACGGCATCTGGGGGGAGTTCGTAGGTAGCGGGTGCAACGTTGCTCTCGGACCGAACGCCGATTGAGCGATTGATTTTACTCAGCACGAAGTCCCTTGCTTGGTCTGCCTGCTGGAAAAGATCCCCTTCGTAAACCTGCATGGATGCAAATGGCCGGCGGAAGGCAGTTCCGTGACAATGGACACACTTCGTTACTGCGGTCTGGTGAAACTTTTGGGGATTGGAGCCAAACAGCAACAACGCCGCATTGGTGGGGCGCCCATCGTCAAGAAGGTGAAGATGAGTGAGCAATGCTGTCGAACTGGTGTTTGGCTTGAGAGGGAAGTTCCGCTCACGTCGAGCCACGTCGAGGAACCACTCTACTCGTTTGCGAGAGATATCCTTTTGTGTAGCCTGGCCACAGGTTGATGTGTCAAAAGGCGGTACCTGCAGCGCTCCCAATCTGTCCAGGTGTTCAACAATACTGGAATAGACCTCAGAAGTCAGGGCGCTTACATCCTCTACTCTCCGCCGTGTCAGTTCTCCACCGATTCTGCTTACCAATTGCTGCATTTTGGGGTTTCGGCGCTTGTCATCGGAGCCCCAGACATAGACGAGTCTGGTTTTTCTGTGGTGGCCGGCGTGGTCGTATTCGTGTTCTGTGGGAGAAATGCCGTTCGCATCTTCAAACCCATATTCATAACCAAAGATGCCCAAATAGATGTTACATCGTTCGACCTCGTCGAGATAAACCTCATCAGCGCGTCGGTCACACGCCGGGATTTCCTCGAACAGGAAAACTTCCGAAATGAACCGGCGCAATACGGCATCACCAAGCAGGAACGCTTTGAGATCCTTGCGTACTTGCGCGAATTCTTTCTGGACGCTGCTGATAAATATTTTGAGTCGAATCGCTGGCATGTGGCTCCATTATCAACATTGTTCGGGTATCCGCATTACGTGATTGATAACTGAGTAGTGATAGACTGTGAATAACTCACAATTCTATTTCGAAAAATCGAACTTCCCCGTCGCAACTTCTGGTATATGCTCGTATGGCGGCAACCCGATTTCCTTCCTTATTCGATTTATTTCGGCCAGATATTCTGATCCTGTATAAATTTTGCTGATATATAATTTTTGGGCTATTTCTGCAGCCTTCGTTGCTTCTTGAGATTTTTCAACCATAAAAAACTTCCTCCTTTTTTCAGAGTTGGCCCGCAAAAATTAAAGGCTTCATTGTTTGCCTACTTATGCCGGTTTTGTGAGTAACGTCAATTGGTTCTCTGTCTGCTGATATCAATCACTAAATATGGTTTTACTATGCCATTACATGACGCCGTTGTCAATCATATAATATGTTTTTGATATAGTATGTAACCTGTCCGGCAATTCCCCAAATCAATCACGAAATATGGATACCCTTTTTTTCTTTTAAATCGTCAAGCCACTTGCAACTAAAATAGGCAAACTGTCCTCCTTGGCCTAAAAATAACATTCTGCTATACTCTATCCACAGATGTATCAAGCTAGAATGTGGATAACTAATGCCCAACCATCGCCAAATTCTTCATATCGACATGAACGCTTTTTTTGCCTCTGTAGAGCAACAGGCTAATCCTGCTCTGCGCGGCAAGCCTATTGCCGTCGTCGGCGGCCATGGCCGAACTGTCATCACGACGAGCTCATATGAGGCCCGGGCCAAAGGCGTTAAAACCGGAATGGCTGTTTGGGAAGGAAAACGGGCTTGTCCTGAGTTGATAATCGTTGTCGGCGATAACAAGAAGTACACCTATACCTCCACCAGGATCAACGAGATCTTCCGTGATTATACGCCGGAGGTTGAGGCATTCAGCATTGATGAGAGCTGGCTGGATGTTACCCATTCGCTCTCCATCTTTGGCAGTGCTGTCTCGATAGCCTACCTGATCAAAGCCAGGATACGCCACAGCTTTGGTATCACCTGCTCCATTGGTATTGCTCCCAACAAACTGCTGGCCAAACTTGCCTCTGACATGCAAAAGCCTGACGGCCTGACCATCATCAACCCGGACGATGTCTCCCGAACCCTGGAACGCCTACCGGTCGGGGATCTCTGTGGTGTTGGCAAGAAAATGCAGAAGCATCTTAATATGATGAGTATCTACACCTGCGGCGAACTGGGGCGCTGTGAGGAAGAGCGCTTAACACGAAAATTCGGGATTATCGGCAAGCGGTTAAAGGAAATGGGCCAAGGGATTGACAACAGTCCCGTCATCCAATTCGGTGAGGAAGATGATGTCAAATCTGTCGGCCATAGCAGCACTCTTGAGCGGGATTTATCAGATCCGGTAGAAATCAAGCGTTTCCTCCTGCGCTTGGCGGAGATGGTCGGCAGCCGGGCACGTCGCTACAACGTCAGCGGCAAGACGATTCACCTCTATGTCCGCTATGCAGACTTTTTTAGCTCCTGGGGCAAACAAACGACGCTCAAGTCCCATACCAATCAGTCAGACGACATCTACCGCGCCGCCCTTGGCATTCTCCACACGGTCGAACTCGAACAGCCAGTGCGGTTACTGGGGATCACCCTGAGCAATCTCAAGCATCAGGATGAACAGCTGCCATTATTTGTTGAAGACCGGAAAAAGCTGGAGGCGACAAAGGCCATGGATGCCGTTAATGCGCGGTTTGGTGACATGTCGGTGACGTATGGTAGCTTGCTCCCGGGAAAAGAGCAATCCGGGAGCCATGTAATCCCGCCGAGCTGGCGTCCGGATGGTATAAAAAATGTGGATGTGAAGTAGCAACTCGAAACGAGGTGGTTACCATGTGCGGACGTTTTACATCATTACTCTCGCCAGAACTGCTGGCCATCATTTTTGAGATATTTCCGCCGCCGGCCACTGAGCCTCGTTACAATATTGCACCAACACAAACGACCGGTGTGGTCAGGAGCGACGGCGAACATAACCAGCTCATTACGATGAAATGGGGATTGATCCCTTCCTGGGCCAAGGATACGAAAATCGGCACGAGCCTGATCAACGCCAGATCAGAAACAGTGGCCGAAAAGCCTTCATTCCGTCATGCGATCAAAAAAAACCGCTGTATCATCCCTGCAACAGGATTTTTCGAATGGCTGCCTTGCGGAAACAACAAACAACCTTTTTACATACATATGAGCGACGACGGGGTAATGGCCTTAGCGGGGATTTGGGAACACTGGCAATCTCCAGATAACGAAAACAGTATAGAGACCTTTTCTATATTGACTACGACATCAAACGAGCTGATTGCGCCGCTTCATGAGCGCATGCCGGTTATCCTGCGGAAGGTAGATTACGACCTGTGGCTTAATAACACCATGCAAGATCCCACTGAACTCCAGCATCTTTATCAGCCGATTCCGTCCGAGCAATTAGATATGTACCCAGTATCAGAGCGCATGAATTCACCTCGATTTACTGGTGCCGATTGTATCGAACGTATCTGAAGCTTGTATCTGGTTTGTGAGGTAAGCATGATAGACCAACCAAATAATGTCGATATTCACACGAAAGAAAACAGAATAGTCCTCACTAAAATGGTAATGCGTCTTTTCGGCATGTGGGAGATTCCGATTTCCGATCAGGGTGCTCTCCTCAATCGCTCGCTAAGCACTATTCGCCGTTATAGAAACGGGAGATGTTTTGCCGATGACAAAGACATGCTTGATCGAGTAGGTAACCTAGAGGGAGCAACAGAAAAAGCCTTTCAAGTTCTGCCGAAAACAATTTTGTGTGTTAGGTAGTGAATACCGAAAAAGGAGATGAAGAATATGCTCTTACAGACAATTTTTATAACGGCAATAGGAATTATTGCTTTGTTAGTGATTATCATTGATGCTATTTACATGCGCATGAACGATCGAGCTAAAAAGGCAGATAAGGTAAACTCCAGAAAGCCGTCGTGACCATCTCGAATCCAGACTGTTTAGCTGATTTCTATGCATTTGCTCAGCTAGTTGATCTTGAAAACGGCTGAAAACGTCGCGTGACAGTCCGTCTGAATAACCGTCTGAATAACCGTCTGACGGTCTGGCTTACAGGGAAACTTTGCACGTCATACTGAGCTTTCATCGGAGGCCTAAACATGAAGCGCCC
The DNA here is from genome assembly GCA_021781535.1 of Deltaproteobacteria bacterium. Classification (GTDB taxonomy): domain Bacteria; phylum Desulfobacterota; class Desulfuromonadia; order Geobacterales; family Pseudopelobacteraceae; genus JACRCG01. Next base: position 25,563 of record JAJXWO010000020.1, read on the forward strand.
TAAAATAGCATTATTCGATCTGGACGGAACGCTTGCTGATTACGATGGTCAGTTACTTAAAGACCTCCAGCGTATAGCATCTGAGCATGAACCGCCACCAACGCTCTATTCCGATATTCCCTACCTTGAGGCCCGGCGTCACGTGATCACCTCACAGGTTGGATGGTTTCTCCACTTGCAAAAGTTCAAGCTCGGCTGGGATGTCCTTGAGATTGCTAAGGAGATCGGCTATTCGATATCAGTCCTAACCAAGGGGCCATCAACGAAGCATATTGCCTGGTCAGAAAAAGTTGAATGGTGCAACAAACACTTGGCTGACTATATCGATGGTGTGACCATAGCCCACGACAAAGGAATGGTGTACGGCGCCCTTCTGGTTGATGACTGGCCAGATTATATTGAAAGCTGGCTTAAACATCGGCCCCGTGGTCTTGTCATTATGCCAGCAAACGATCTTAATGCCAGCTTCAGTCATCCAAGCGTAGTTCGATATGATGGTTCAAACATAGAGGAGGTCAGGCAGCGGATGATCGAAAGATTCAACGCGCCCTGATAGGCTGTTATGGCAATAATTGTTGGAGACATCCACGGCAACGTAGAGAAGGTACTGGCGTTTCTGGGATACAAGCCCGAAGAGGAACATGTTGCTTTGGGTGACTACGTTGACTCATTCTACGAGCCGCAGCTTCGACAGATAGAAGCTCTGCAACTACTACTGGACAGCAAGGCGGTTTTGCTATGGGGCAACCACGATCTTCACTACCTGAGAATTCCACCGTTTATATGCACCGGTTTCCAGCATAATTGGGAAAAATCTTTGCAGGAGATTATAGAGGCCAACAAGCATAGGTTTTTGGCCGCATACGCCGTTGACGGATGGTTACTGACTCATGCCGGTTGTCACATTCGCCTTGCACAGCACAAACCGGATGTTGTTGCCATTGCTGATCTGCTTAATAGCAAAATGGTGGAATATATAGAAAAGCCCTGCGAACCCGATTCACAAGGCATCTTTGCAATCGGTGGAGGCCGTGGCGGAGAATGCAGAGTCGGCGGAATCTTTTGGCATGACTTTATGCGTGAAACGGGCATTGCGCCTGTTAAACAAATCTTCGGACACACAGAGACGCCGAAGCCGGTTTCAACAGAAAATTATATTGCGATCGATACTACGAACAACAAAACCGAATGCTGGTTGTTTGATACGATTACGAACGAGCTTGTCTGTCTACCTATTGAAAGAAAGTGCCCCGTTGCCCGGATCAATGACGGAGCAAGTATGTAGCCGTTGCTATATTGTACTGCGATCATTTGGTCGGTTTCGTGAGATTAAATTAGACGTTTTTCCCTAGTCGTCTGCCTTGCTGGCCGCTAATAAAAGGAGCTATTGATGGTAATAACCCATATTGAGAACCAGCCTGTCGAGGTGCTTGACGCCGTCGTCTGCGATGTGTGTGGTATCCGGATTACACCTGATAATTATACAGAGTACGCAGAGATGGTAAGGGCCAGCGGAATGGGTGGATTTGGTTCAGTAATCGGCGATGGAGCCCCGATGGTCACTTGATGTTTGCCAGCACTGCTTGTTGAACGGTTAGGCCCATTCATCCAGCGAGATTACGATTTGAGTGATGATCAGGTAAGATCACTTGCTCAAAAATCATAATAATCGACTTGATATGTCCTCCCATCAGCGCCAGTTAGTGCATATTTTGCACGAACTGAATTTTTGCAAATCGCTTTAACTTATTAATATGCGGATCAAAGAACCGCTTTTAAACTACATCTCGTCATTGCCGGCTTCTTTTCGCCAAGTAGAGGTGCCAAATATTGCAGTCGTTTTATTAATTTCAAAGAATTGCTCTGGTATGCTTCTCGTAGTTTGATTTTTTTTTGTATTTCTGGGATCTCTTTTTCTGGAATATGGCGAGAGACTACTTTTTTTCCTTCTCGCCATTGGAGATGATGATATTCGTAAATACGGCCTTTTGACTTCACTTTTTTAACGACCAGGCACCCTCGTGGATAACTATTAATTGATCGTTGCACTTGTTCCACAAGATTAAGGCAACGTTCATATTCATCCCGGAGCATTCCTTTTATTGAGTCATCTTCAATCTTATTTTTTCGCATAATTACGCCTTGTTTATCCTACATAGGTCTTTGATATTGACCAATTGTAGGATAAACGAAATAACCTACAAAAGCATCAATAAATTCAAAACTGTAGGATAATAAGACAAGTCAACTTATCATTTCACATATTATATATTTTTAAATGCTACCGGGCATTGACCGAACTCGGCAAGGCCATAAAGACGATTTTCCATGCCGCTATCTGGAATCTGAAGAACTGAGACAGGCTAACACTGCAGGTAAGCGTTTGGAGCGCTTGGTCAATTGTCAACATTTGCCATCACAGACCTACGCAGTTGTCAAAAACTATAGGCATAAGCTTTGTTGCAGTGTTCAACCATATCCCCGTTTTAAATGTGCATCGACGAAACGTTCCGTCACTCATGAGGAAGATTTTGACCTCCCCCGTGAACATGCAGTCTTCGGCAAGGAAATCTGCAGCCACAGCGGCGTTCCGGTAGAAGTTCAAAACTGGCAGATTAGTGAGGAACTGTGAGTTGATAAGCTTCATTCCGGCGCCAGTGTTGGCTGAACCCATAGTGATATCGGAGAGAATGGATGCCTCAAACTTGCTTGAGTCAATCAACAAGCCGTTGTCGTAAGAATAGGCGACACCTACATAGCAACCGTAGAACTTCGAACCAGTGATAGACGTGTTTTTAGATGTGTTCGAGGTAGCGACACCAGCGATCAATCGATAAGTTTTGCCGTAGATCGCAGCAGGGTTGTAGTAGGTCTGGTCATTCCCGCAATACCAAAAAGCGCTATCCTGGATAGCGGTATTGTAGCCATCTTCAATATCGAGCCCCGACAGTGCTGAATAGTAGGCCTGGTTGTTAACGAATTTAACGCCGTCCGGGATCGATCCACCGGAGCCACCGGCAACAGTGTAACAATGGCGTCCGCACTGGGAGACGATGTTGTTAGAGATCACAACGTCTGTGGTTGCGGTAGTGAGGTCTTTGTTGTAGCCCGCAACGTAGATGCCGTCTCCGGAGTTCATGCCTCCGCCAGCTACCTGGGAGACGTTACAATTGTTTACTTTAATGTTTGTAAGGGCTCCGTAACGGGCTGTGATCAATATTCCCATCCCGCTGAATCCCTTATCGTTGGTGACATCAGCTTTGTTGATAATACCCATTTTGCTGATAGTTACGCGATCAATGGCAACGTTGGTAGCGCGAGCAATCATAATGCCGACATTGCCTTTTCTGCCTGAGTAAATGTCAGTAGTCTGGCCTCCGCCCACAATTTTAAGATCGTGGATTTTTATATCTTTTTTATCTGCCGTAGTTCCGGTTGAAAAGCCGGTGATGTTATCACCCTCTATAGTAATTATGGTGCTATCGCCGTCGCCATAAATTTCTGTGTCCGATGGGGTGATAATGTCCTTCGCAATAGAGTATCTACCGGCCGGTAGATATGTCACCGTATGGAGATCTGCGGCTGTAAGCGGGGTTACCTCCATACTCGGAGCTTCGTCAACTACGCCAGGAACGGTAGCTGGAGGAGTTCCACAACCACCCATGGAAAGACAAACTGACAAAATGATTACTATTTTTATTAGGGTGTTTATCATCAAAATTTTCTCCCAAGTTAAAATCCACGTCCTGCTTATATTATGCAAGATGTTCTGATTTCACCAAGGGAGCAGTTAGACATCACGTAAACCGGTTTCATTTCTGGGGTTGTAAGTGCAAATCGGCGGAATTTTATAACTTCTCATCCAAAGAGGAAAATCAAATAATATGCAGATACCCTGAATTTCAAGGCTTAACCGGAATGGCCGTGGTATACCTCGATTTACCGCGATCTTCAATGTGGCTGTACTTGGCAGCCATGGCGATAGAAGAATGGCGCAGCGTTTCCTGGACTACCTTGACATCTCTGGTTGCCTGGTAGAGTAGGGAGCCGCAGGTATGGCGGAGCGCATGGCAGCCGCGCCCTGATTTGGTTATGCCCGCTTTTAACATTAGGGTATCCATCCATTTAGACAGGCCGATCCGACTGATACGGCGGAATTCTTTGCTCCCCTTTGACAGGGAAACAAAAAGAGGTGCTCCGTCAGCGTCCGACAGCGTGCTCACCCGTGCCTCCAGGTAAGCCTTGATACAAACAACCGTATCCTCGCGCGGATAAATATAGCCGTCCTTTCCCTTGCCGTGAACCAGTAATCGGGTTCCGGTGGCGGTTTCTTCAATGTCGCCAAAATTGGCCCGGCAGATTTCAACCCGCCGCAGACCTTCCAGCATCATCAGCGCCAACATCGCCCGATCCCGCACCGTTTTCAGTTTACTGGAGCTACGGGGTATCGCCCTGAATAACAGTTCCGCCTCTCCGGCCGAAAGGCATTTGATAATTTCCCCACTGGCCGCCCGGTTGCGCGGTGCCTTGATCTTGGCAGCCGGGTTGTGTTCCAGAAGACCTCTGGTAACGGCTCCGTCATAAAACCGCCGGATGGTGGTGAGCTTCAACGAGATCGTGGCATGAGCGGCCCCGCTTACCACCAGTTCCTGCCGGAACGCCTTAACGATAGCGGCAGTCGCCGCCCCGGGATCAACCCGATTGGTGCCGCACCAGATGAACCAGTGATTTAAATGGGCAAGATAGGTCTTGATGGTATCCGGGCGGGCATCGCCGTTAGCCACATCAAGGGCGAACCATTCGGCGGCTTGCGCCAGCAGTGTTGGCTCATTCACCACTGCCATTGACGTATCAATAATAACGGCCGGAAAAGAGGGTTCCAAATTTGCGTTCTGCGCGGTTATTTGTTCTGGCCCCATAGCTGACTATCCCTCCGCTTTTGGTCTCTGCGCTCGTATCGGTGCAATTGTGGTTTCCGGTGAGCCCAAAAAAGAAAATTGAGTTCTTGTACCATACTTTTTCCTATTGGTATATATAAGACTAATTATCTATACCAATAAATTACCCAAAAAAGCGGACTCTTCAACTAAGAATCCGCTTCATGTTTCTAATGGAATGTGACACCATCCAACATCTTCCGCAAAGATTCCTCGGCTTCAAGTCCTTTTTGAGTGAGGGCGATGCTATAGTTGTCTTCCGAAAGTTTTAGGGGCTTTATGATCTTAATTAGTCCAGCACGCCTCAGCGATTCGAAGCTGGCAAAAACACCAATAAAGTCGACTTTTTCGGGTTTGAATTTAATTTCGATTTTTAGTGTCTCAGCAGCTAAACCTGAGATTAAAAGAAGTACTAATTCATCAGTCGCAGATTTACTGCCTGTCTCCATTTGGTCACACAAGTTTTTCAATTTGGATATATCACCATCAGACAGAGTCATTAACCAGTCCCCGAAATTAAACTTTTTCCGCGGCAGCATACCACCCAGGTAACTCGCCAGTGATGACGGGAAGTAATAAATTTTAGTGCCATTTTGCAGTGCCACACCCATGTTTTTCTCCTCTTTGTACATAATTGCAAACTGTTGACTTGTGGAATAGATCTTCAGGCAAACTATTTCAAGCGAATTGCTTTGGTTATGCGAATCTTCTTTTCGATCAATACAACATTACGAGGACCTTCACCAATTTCCGCCGTTTCCACGAGCGGGTTTTTTCACGTTGAATATTGCATTTGGCACATAAGGAACAATTAGCCCATTTTCGACAATACTCTTTCGTGAGTAGTCAAATGGCAAATGACATTTTTTAAGGTTTGAGATTTCTTCACCAGACAACTTATCTACCTGATCTAGCTTTTCATCAAGTTGCGATTGTGTAAACCTCGTGAGACGGTAAACAAACGATATCATGGATTGAATGCCCACATCGGATGCAGCAAACAATGGGTGCCACTCGCCTGATCCGAGTGACCCAATAGTAAGAGAGCCGTCCATTAAGCTTTCTCTCCACATAAGGTCAGTGTACTCTGCCGTGACATCGCTTGTTGATGAATCTGTAACCATTGCTATCTGATCACGTTTAAAGCTCGTCAACAACTTCGATTTAACAACGGATAGATTATCGCGGCCAACCAGAAACCAAACTGTATTGCCCGTTACGTCCTCAAACTGGAGCGTTCCGGACTGATATCTCCAGTTGATGGTACCTACTGTTCCCTCAGCTTTGATCGGTTCCCATCGTTTGAAACTGACAGTAATTCCATCAACAACCGCCGCCCCTTCTCCTGTTTTGCACGAGACTTTGTATCCTTTCCAGGCCAGATTTTCTTCACAGGTTGTCGTCGTCGTAGATTCTGAAAAAGTTTGCGACGAGCTTGCTGAACCAACAATGGCTGTACCGCCGCCGGTTAAAGACGAGCTTAAGGTCTCACTTTCGGTTTTACTCAAGGCTATAGGGCCTCTATTTGGAGACCTCAATGCAATATCAACCAACCCACGTTTTGCCTCTTTAAATAAATGATCAAAATAAAGTTGTGTGTTAACAGCAATATATTTCATCATATCTGCCTGTAACGGCATTAAAACGCTCTCTTGTCTCGACCGTGCGAGAGAGGCAGCAAACTCAACATTTTCAATTTTAGCATATGTGCTCCGGATGGATTCCCAATTCATGCTTCGCAGAAAGTTTTTGCTATCACGATCCAGGGATTGGGCAGATACCATGCCAGACCACAATGTCTCGCCATTGCTTGTTGATCTTGCAAAAGATTTGCTGCTGGAAATAAACAGCAATGATGCAATCAGAGAGGTACATAATATTGTCTGTTTGAGCTTCATATGTTAAAGGCCTCCCGTTGAACAGCCATTGAATGCAGCGGCTCTTAATTTGGTTAGAATAGATGGCAACATCGAATTTAGAGAGTCTTTTGGATATGACAGCGATATCGTGGATGTTTGATGATCCATCAAAATGTAGGCAACAAAATCTAGAATAGTTCCTCGATTGCTACACTCATTATAGAAGTTTTGGATTGCGCCTGCCAAAGATTCGCCACTCATGTTATGCAAGTCCCCGCCCAGCACCATCAATGGATTATTATTGTCAGGAACCGAGGTTAAGTCTTTTGAACTGCCACGAAAAATGCTTCCGGGTTTTCCTACAGTCGCGAACGAAACGTATCCTTTTTGACTAATTAGTCGCAAAAAAACTTGATCACCTGGTTTAACGCTGGTGGTATTTTCTGTGAAAATGAAGGCGGTTAGTCCACCAAGACGTTCCTGAAAGGAAAGAGGATCTCCGTTATTGGAAATTTGCAATCCATAAACTTCAGTTTCTTGATCTTTAATCACAAAGCGGGCCCAGGTTCCGTACTGACCAAACGGGGCCTCTAGAGAATAATAAAGAGCTGTATTCCGGTTGCTGGTATTTGTATTTTTTTGCTTTATAACATCAACCATCTCTCCTGCCGTCGACCTTAGCTCATCATATACACTATTGAGGATGAGGCCAGCCTGATTATCCAGATAAACTTTTGGGCTAGGATCGGTTAAATACGGCAATCCCAAGTCACCACCCCACGCAGTCATTGGTATAAACATTAAAAAAGGGATCATAATAAATCTAATCATAATGAATTTCTCCGGCAGATTTTTTTAATTCTGGTTTCGCTATCGACAGGCACCCCTTCTATCGATAATGCTGTTTTTATCCGAAGACAGTCATCTTCGGGCGGTACCCCTTGGACAATCTGGTCATTTGGTATCCCCTGAACGAAGTAGTCGATTCGCGGCACACCTACAAGCTCAGGCGGTTGGCACGTTGGCCACGCAGAAACCATCGCGGGTATATGTAGTTCTCCAAGCAGTAAAATGCCAGAGCTGCGGGGGACATAATTATCATTAGCCTGACTCACCGTTAAACGGGAGGTAGCTGCCTGGTTTTGAATACTCCAAGAATCAAAAAAATGAATTCCCGCGTTTCTCCCTACAAAACAATCCACCCATTGGTACCGACCAAATAATCCGCTCTTTCCTCCTTTAGCCAACCAAAAGTTTACTGTCTTCTCATCGATATCCTTGATAACATCGCGCAGTTTCCCCTGTTTAAAGGGGCCAAGCGACGTGTCACCGGCTGGTTTTATTTCAACCATGCTATTTAAATTGACAGAAGGGCCGGCATCTTTTCTCAACTCGGCGGTCTCCTTGCTATATATTTGGGACATTATATTTGAAAGGGTCTCCTGTGTACGGCCACTGTAGCCATCACGTAAATGCCGCAATACGGAGATTAAGCTCGGCTTGAAAAGCCTGTCATGTGTCAGACCATCTCCATACATAAATGCTTTTGCCAATATTTGCTGCCTGGTTTCAAGCCAATGACAGACCGGATGATTTAGACCGGAACGGTCTTGCCCGTTTTGGTATATTTTCACACAATTTGATTGAGACTGAGACGCCTCAAGCATAGCCTGCGACAATTCAGGGGATGTTATCTTATAGAGTGCGAAATCGTAGAAAATCTGAAACCCAAAGACCTCTGGCATTGTTAAGTTGCTGTTTTTCCCATTTAACATTTCCCGTGAAAACAAACCGTCGGATCTAAGCATCAGATCGTGGTTGGCAGCAGCAGAGTCATCATCGGGACGGCCAAGAAGCGCCATTCCCTCAACAGTATGTCGTTTACAGCGAGCGACCAAAACGAGATTACGAGAGGGGTTAACTATGGCATAGACAACTACTGGCAGTTTTTCACCAGCATATCTGACGATCCCCCGAACAAAAAAGCTGCCATCTCCCCCGGCATGAGTAACCAAAACCGCTTGATCAACGGCCTCATTTATTTGTGCCGAGGAGATAGCAGCGCCTGAATCGGGTTCCCCAAATCCGCTAGTAATTACGCCAGTCACAACCACGCTAGGCTCTGGGCCTTGAGGGCCAGCATAGATGTTGCCAAAAGCATGGGAATAGGAGGCACAACCGCAAACAAATGCGCCAGCCAATAAGAACAACTGAACTAATTTATTCATAAAGATTCTCCATTTTTAATGTCTACCAAGGCACACTTGGCATTGTTAATTTACTATTTATTGCTTGCTGGGATGATTTCGCTGCCATTCCCTATCTTCCAAGAAAAGCTCCCTGTCACTTTTTATTGTCCCTATCGCCATTTCAACCATCTTGCTGACAAAGGCAGAGTTGTAGTAGATATAATCCGCATCAGCGGTGTCGATTGGCTCATGTTTACAAATATTGACGTACCCCAACGAATATATGTCGGAACCTATTATGGACTTGTGCAGCTTTTCTGCCATCGCTGGCGTAACAGTCCAGTTTCGTTCCAATTGTTCCAACCTTTTTATTGCCAACGCCCGGCCACTTTCCATATCTGCCTCAAATTTATCTCCAATCGCAGAAGCAGTCGCCTCTAAGATATTTCGTGCGTTATCATCTTTAATGTCTGCGTGTTTAAATTTATCTTCCTGTTTTTTCCTGTTTGCTCGAAAATTAGCCAATCTCTTATCGTAATCTTTAACATCAGCAGCCGCCTCAGCCTTATCTTTACTAGACCCTTCTAGTATTTCCACTTGGGAAGAAACTTTTTTGGCCGACTCGACACAAATAGAAAGGTTTGGGCTGCCCGCGCCCGCGTTGAGGATTTTCACGTAATCATCACTCCTAAGCTGCAGAGCAACTGGCTGCGATGCAATCGCTTTGTCCAGCGCATTGCGGATTTCGTCGGCTGATTTACCCGTACAGCGATTGTACAAAACTGTACCAATTAGGTTGGCGACAGATCGAGATGCATCAGTACAATCATTTTGAAGCATTGGAGCCGCAAGCGAATTAGTAGCCACCGAAAGGAATAACAAACCCACCAGAACTGTTTTTTTCATAAAATCTCCTTCTAAGCGTTTTAATTGATGTCGTAGCTGGGCTGGCCAGCGCTGTTTCTGTAAAAACTGATCTCCAGCGGTTCCTTACCTGAACTCGTGCAGGTAAAATCGCTGTTGATCGCCGTAGGCATATTCAGATCTGCGAGCTTAGCTAACACCGCCGGCATTTCAGGATTTCGAGATAGAAGAAAGCGAAATCCTGAAATGCCACCTGGAACTTTTGGCACTACAATGGATTCGTTAACCTCTGAAAATTTGCTCAATATCCCAAAACTCAGGACTCGGGCCCATATCGATCGCTGATATATTGTTTTTCCAGTGCACACAATGTCTGTTTTTTCTATGGGCACCGGAAATTCTGCACTACCTGCGAACACAGGACTTGCCATCAATCCGGCCAGCACAACACCAACTACGATTTTCACTGCAAATTGTTTTTTCATAATTTTCTCCTCTTTTTTGAATTGTGTTTCATTACCATCCAGATGTTTCGGAAAATTCGGCCAATAGCCATTAATCACAACATCACTTGACAACAATCAATACACACATGCTATTTATATGCACATACTCGGGCAATCACCGGATCAGAATGTAATATTCACAGAAACAACATCAGAATAGATGCCGTTTCCGTTCGTGGCATGATTATTCCATCAGGAAGAGATTCGGATGCAAAAACAGGCAGTGCATGCGTCATAGTCAACGATAGCAAAAGAATATGCCGAAAAATTGTTAGTTGTGACGATCGTACCATTTCCTGATCCCTTGCTTCCTTTCGCCTGAGAACCGCTTCAAAATGCGTGTCGTGTGGTGACTGCTCACCATCCAGACGTCTAAATAATCATCCGTCTGACGGTGTACAAAACCCTGTCGACCGTCAGGCAGCATCACTCTCTCATGAGCATGAAATTGCATGCTAGTAGCGGTCTTAGTTGCAGACAACCTGAACTGACTCCACTTTTGAGGCGTCCTTGCCATCGTTACCGATAAAATCTAACCTGATTTGTTCCGAGTGCGATACACATCCGGCTGTTGGAACATAAACGCTGATTTCTGCATCAGTTGCCGCATCGACAACCCGCGCCGTTGGCCGCAACGATTCACCGTCAAAACTCAGGATACTGTCGGAATCCAACAGGGTAGCGACGACAATCCCAGGTGCGTTTGCCCTCAAACTCAGATAATTGCTGCCAGGATATACCGGCTCATTTGAGTCTGCTGTAGTTCGAACAAGACTGATTTTAGGGTTATAATCTGTTGGCTGTGACTGGTTACCACATCCAGCTGCTGTGATTGTTGCGATTAAGCCGAGTCCTACTAAAATTTGTTTTTTCATAATCTCTCCTTAAAAAGTGTAATTAAACTGCAGACCTGGTTGGCCATCTATTGAACGGTAAAACCCCACCGACCATCGCGAATCCGGGTCATACGCCGCTCGGTAAACATCAGCTAAACCTGAGATTGCTACTGAGACACGTGCAATATCCCTACTCCCTGTTCCGCCAAAAGCCTCAACATCGCCCGTGCCGGTTCCTGGTTGCAGACTGTGAGGAAACAACGCGTACCCGAGTTTGTAAAAAATGCCGCTGAAAGCCAGATATTTTGATTTAATCGACCCAGACAGTTTGCTCTCGCAGGTCTGCTGGCCGACAAAACCGGCACCGGCAACGTAAGCAAATTTACGGTTTGTATCTGAAACCCATGTGGAATATTCTTTCAGTAAATCTGCTGCCGCAACATCTTCCAAAGATTCAGCCCTCATTGCCTCCTGAAAGCTCACCGGGGGGGTAGTGCCTTTCTCCAAAGCTAGAACCCAGCTTTGAGCCACGTTATAATTTGTTTTGTACTGCAAAATGTAGGCAGGGTTTGGCACAAAAACAGGCGTGTCCGTCATGTAATGCGGCCCACCATCGTCGAAAATCATTTCAACTGGCCAGCCAACATCTGCTCCAGCCATAGCGTGCCCGGATTCGTGGCAAACAATGGCGTATGACGCTGCCTGCAGCCACTCCTTGACCTCGCCCAGTGGTGATGCAAAAGCAGGGGTAGCAGCGAAAACAAATGCGATCGCGAGAAAGAAATTCCGAAAAACATTATTTTTCATCTCATGCCTCCTTCACTCCTGTACAATTCGCGGACGTATTCCAGCAGGACCCGAGCGTCTTTTGCGGCCTCCAATATCTCGCCACAATTGATTGACCTGGCACATTCGCTACGGTCCAATATTTTCAGAACGGCGCGACCCAAATCCGTGACTATAACCTCCTCTCGGCTGTATAAAATATCAGTAGATTTTAGTGATGAAGTCATCGGCACCCATCCGTCGTATTCCAGTTTTTGTAGTAGGCTTCCGCTGTTTCCCGCGAAGGCATTATTTCAATCTCTTCCGACTGATTAGAAGACACGTCAGGAAGAATCGACTTAGCCACCACGCCACCATCACGAGGATAAACAGGCCTCATCTCAGGAGATTTTGCCTTTACGCTCTCCTCTGCGACAGAATACACACTGGCTATTTTTGCTTTTGCCTTTTCCAGGAAGCCGTTGCCGCCACCTGTCATCCGCCACAGGGATACAATCATCATGAATGCGCCCAACATTCTGTAAGAATTCATTTTCAGACCCTCCTACCAACTCTATGCACCAAGAAACCGATCCCCCGCACGGAGGCCGCCACGTCAATCACCAAAATCACCAAGGACATCTGCAGCGCGAGAGCTTTTATCCTGCACCGACGGAACGACGGTATGAGCCAGAGTTGCGGACTCGGCATGAACTGATCTCCGATCGGCATTGAAATAAGCGTGGAGAGCCTGCTTGATAATGACAGCCCGCTCGTGCCGATTGAAATCCGCCATGGCCAGAAACAGTTCCCCGTCGGTCGGCAAACTAAAGGTAAATCGTACCGTTTTGCTCAATTGCCACCTCCTGCCAGCCGCCAATAGCCCCTGACATTTGCGAATTCTGGTGAGGTCAAAAACCGGCAGAAACTTTTGTATTGCTCTGGAAGTTGACCATTGATGTGGTAAGCACCTCCGCCGGCCATAACGAGGCGGTCAGACCGCATAAGATGCCGATCAAAATCATCCTTTAACGTCTTCATCAGAGTGTCTACATGATTAGAGATCACGCCTTTCAGATCCGCGGACAGATCAATCCTCTGGCCGTAGCGAGGGAGAAAGCCTTTCAGAAAAACGTCGTTCAGCTCTAATGGCGACAGGGTCAGACTGTGTTTTGATTTGATTATTGCCCCCAGCCCTTCCAGGGCCCGCGAAATACCAAACTGGTTGTACTGGGTGGACCCGTCTGACTTTGCTTTGAGTTCCTGATATTTCAGGACAATGGCCGTGTTGAAACCTACATCTACTAAAAACCCTGCTTCGTCGGCCGGAGGATTCGACTCGCCGGCATACTCAGCGAGGGCTCCAACAGCCTGAGGAAAAACACGAACATCAAACTGGTAGCGTCGGCCATTCACTTCGAATTCTGAGAGGGAAGTGCGGATTTGGTCACGGAACGCACGGAACTGCTCTAGGGGGAGCCCAACTGCCAACGTTGATGGAAATGAGGCCAGGCCTTTCGCGGCATGGGCCACAAAAAGAGGTGAGTACTCCAACAGGAATTCGATCTCGCGCACGTATTTTGACCCGTCGGCCCCGTCATTTGTGTCGCCAACGTTGAAGCGCTGGCCCTTATAGAGGTAACCGGACGGCTCATCACCCAGATTCACAGAGCGAGCCTTCGTGGGGGCAACAAAAGATGGGAATTTCCATTCCCGCCCCCGTGCCTTGCATTTGCAGGAACTGAATCCGATATCAATTGCCAACATATTTTTTCCTTTCAATAACACTTTATATAATGTGTCATAACATAACACGAGAAAAACACAATTGGCAACACAAAATCACAACTGAATGCGTAATTAGTATGGTTGAGGGTACAAATGTTGACTTAACGCGGATCATCAACACCAAAACTCACGAGTTTCAGTCATGGCGAGTGCCATAATCAGGTCATTAACGGCCATCATTTGAGTAACTTTGCGAACCTCAAATCCTTTGAGATCCTCTGGGATTCCCAAAGCGGTCTGCATCGAAACGCAATCGGCGATCGCCATCGCCTCGCTGCCAGTGAATATGTCATTTTCTGAAACTTGCATTTGTTTTTCCCCTGTATTTTGCCTTTTATGTCTTTTTGGTTTTAACGCTTCAGTTTTTCTGCATATCTGCTGGTGTACTTTTCCCCAGGTTTTGGCTGCTAACTACAGGTTCTTTAACTACAGGTAAGAATTAACTACAGGGGGTAACCGCTAGCCCTTTATTGGTCTGGCTTTGCGGGCAGTACGCGCGACCGTTACTGCGCTGTTTTTAGTCAAATGCGCGACCGTTACTGCGTAAAAACATCCTATAATGCGCGACCGTTACTGCGTGGAAAACTCACTTCTTCGACAGCTTTTTCCCCTGTTTGCTCACGTGGGTTGGGCTAGGAGATATGAGTATGCCCCGGTCATTAGTGACAATCTTTGCGGCAGGGTAAACGACCAGAACCTTTCTAAGTGCATCTGAAAAGGCCTCCTTAAAGTCCCTAGATCTCCCATATTCTGCACCAAATTGCATCTGCAGTTGATCCCATGTGATAACTGTACTGGCTTTGAGATAGCTGTTTCTGAACGTCAGCCATAGGTAGATGTCCAGTGCCATTGGGGATCGTTTTAGGGCCTTCAACGCTTGCAGATCGATTGGAACTGGGGAGGCGACAACCTCAGCATAGAACTTCTGGCTGAGCGTCAGAGTACTCTCCCAAAGCCCGGCCTGATCTGCTTGCTGGGGATGCCACCAAAGGTCATAGTCATCCGCAATATCAAACCTTCGACCCTTGTCGTGTAGAGCGTCATTGTATGTACAGACGACTGTAGTGGCAAATAGGCGCTTCATCTGCTCCCTGAGTCGCGTTATACCGCCCTTAGTGCCTCCGTTGATAGGCATGTCCAGTTGCCGCATAAACTCACTCAGACTATGGCCAAGAACCAGCGTTGGATTCTTGGTCCGTATGGCTTCGGTGGTAATCCACGCCAATAACATTCGTGGGATTGAGCCATACGGCAACCCGTTAGGACTCCACATACTCAGCGTATAATCTCCGTTTTTCCGTCTAAACTCATTACCTATGGGCTTACTATGAGGAATCGTGCAAAGAACCAACGACCTCGCCATGAAACCGAGTTCTTTACGATCCTGAGCAGAGGACTGTTCGATATTTAGTGCATGAGTCAGAAGGCTCTCCGTGGCCTTGCTGATTCGCATTTTACTGGTGGTAACACCCAATGACATATTGGATCTCCTTGAATTTTCGGCTTTCTATCTACAATCCGCAGGGTGGGGACAAATAATCTGAAAATCTTGCTACCCCGCACTACTTACTACTGGATATGCGAATTTCTCCAAAATCCCCGATCTCGAAAAAAGAAAAGGTGAGGATTTTGGTAGTAGGAGAGTGCGTGAAGTGTGCGTGATAAATGTCTGAGGTTGCAAAGCAACGCAAAGAGGGGCACACAAACAGGCAGCAAAATCCAAAAACCAAAAAACCTCACCTGGATACGATCCACAAAAAGACAAAAGATATTAAATAGTAGAGTTAAAATGACGGGAAGAGGCGATGTAAAAACGAGATAAAATCAAGTGATTAGATCGTCAGCAGGGTCAAATTAAGAATAGTATTTAAAAGTCTGAGTTGTGGAGATGGTGGCAAAGAAGATTAGAAGGCGATTAAATTAAAAGTAGAGTCACAGATAAAATAATCGCCTTGAAATCGGCCAAAAGGGAGAAACGGAGACTATGTAACGACTGAAGAAGTGAGTGAATTAAGGAAATCGAAACGAAATCAATAAAAAGCTCAAATTTAATCGTTAATAGTTAGTCCGTTGGCATCAAACCATGCAATAAAATCATCAAGGTCAAAAGGCTCATCACCAGATTTCATTGCAGCAATACAGTCATAGTGGTCGTCCATGTTATTTACCTCTCAAAAATAAAGCGTAGATCCAATAAAATGCCGATGGGGAGCATATATAAAGGACGGGTAAAAACAAGCGACTGAACGTGTGGGTGGGAGTTGACTGTGTGGGTGGTAAAACGAGGAGGTAAAGCGCACGTTCGAAGACAGATGTCCCTGAACGAGTTTGAGATAAACAAAGACGTTCAGGGCCTGTCGGCATCTAATTGCGGTGGCTACACGAAATCTTCAGGATAATCTCCCTGGATTGGTTCCGGTTCGCCAGCTTCTTCAATTTTCAGCATGTGCAACATTTTCGAGTAACTCATTTGTGGCCTCCAGTGGGTAAAACGGAGTCACAAAATCATCGGCCGGAAGGCACGATGTTTTGTGACTCCCGAGTGACGAAGCGAGTAGAAAATGGCGGTTAACGGCTTATTGAAACCAGGCACTTTACAAGGCTGAGGGTTTCTTTAAGCCAGTACAGCTCGCTTTTGCAGACGAACAATCGCGTACGCTTGTCATCAAAGGAGCCATTTTTGTATGCGCTGTTGACCTCGTAGCGCACATTTCGGATAAAACTGAATTCTGCCGATTTTGAGGTAGGACATATGTCTAGCCAGACTGCTTCCTGTTCCTGTAAATCCGAAACAATGGAGCACAGGACTTTTTTCACGTCGAGTACAGAATTTCTGTATTCTGGCGTGGAGTAGACAGGAACAGAAACCGAAGAAATCATGTCCATCAGATCAGCGATCCTGAATTGGATCCTACTGGATTCTAGTAGCGTGCCCAGTTTAATCCGAATTTTCTGGATTTCCTGGCCAGATACCGGAAAGCAATTGTGATTGATGACAACATCTTTTTTACCCCAAAGCAGGTATAGAGATTTATCGGTCTGCAGGTCAACCAGAATGCTTTGAATTCTGCCGACTTCATCAATCAGCAACTTACGATCGTCTTCGGCATGGCTATCAAGGTCAGCCAGAATATTTCTCACAAAAACTTCCAGATCTTCAATTGTCATATCAACGCAATAGTTTTCGGCCATCGCATCAATAATGAGATTGTTGATGTTTGTAAGTTGATTGAGAACGTTTTTATCCCACGGCATTTTGTGGAACGGGATTAATTCGGAATCCAGATCCGAATACCATTGAGTAAGCATTTTATCCAGGTGGCCTAAAATGGAGGCTTTCATCTCACGTACCTGCTCCACGTAAATCTCTGAAAAACAGAAAGGGACAGGCACATCAGTAACGAAATCTCTCAAAACATCGTGTGTAATCTTCATGGTAATCTCCTTTTGCCTTATAGGCTGTTGGAGACACAATGCACCGTACCATAAGGCACGATGATCTGTGCCTCTGGTTGAGTGAAATTTAGAAGGATTAAGAAGCCTATCTAAATGAGGGTGAAAATGCCTGCAAACTCCGTAGCGAGCTTGCGCCTAAAAAGTTTGCCGTTAGCCGGTTCGGCGAAAGACAGAGACATTTCCCCATTCATGAGTGAAGCTTTGACATTAGACGTTCGACCAACAACTGATTGTCCGCAGCGCAGCCTGTCCCATTCGTTGTCATCAAAAAATGAGCAACCTTCTGGGGTAGTTAGCGCCTCGACAGAAAAGAAAGGATCGGAGACCCAGTCATAACCGTGTTGGCCGCGGAATTTAACCAGTTTGTTGTATGCCAACTCCTCTTCCTGGATTCTGAGAATTCCAACGCGAGCATCGGCCAGAATCACCAATGTTTTGCGAACATTTCTCAGCCAGTACAAAACTGTGCGCCCGTCACCAAGCCCGCTGGCATCAAAATAAATATCATTCTCGTAAAATGAATCCAGAGAATGAATCAATTCCCGAACCCTTTTCTTTTCACGGCTTACGCTGTGTCTGTAAGCGCTGGAAAGAGTTGGGTGCAGGGAAATGCCTTTGAGTGTGGCTTCTAATTCCATGAGTGTCAGTTTCATCTTTGTAATCTCCTTTCGCCGTAGCGGTTGGAGACACAGTACACCGGCCCGAAGGGCACGATGATCTGTGCCTCTGGGGGTGTGTAATGTGGAATAGAAAATAATTAGCCAAGCGCGAGCTTGATTAATCGTTCCCTATCCACCGGTGTCATGCCTTTGAACAAACGTTCGTCGGCCTGGAATTGCGGAACCACATCTGCTTCACGATGAAACCAGACATGATGTTCGTGGTCACGCCGAATCCGCTCGATTCGTGCCTTCTCACGGCCCGCAGAAAAAACCTTATCGTTATGCCACTGATTAAGTTTCTTCAGGCTCTCTTCAGTAAAACTGTCAAGAACAGAGCCTTTCCGGCCATCGCGTTTTTCTTCGATTGAGACTGGCTTTGAGTTTACGAATGCAATTGCATCCCTGAGCAAATCGAACCCAACATCACCCTCAGCAATAAATTCCTGAGGATCCGCTGGAGTCACATACATCCGTTTTTGTCCGTTAAAAAAAACATTGCGGTATTTTGTTTCCGATCTGCCGTGATAGTTCAAAGCTTGGCGCAAAAGGCCCATTTCGAGGTCATTCATGATCACGCTCCCGTTAAATAGTTGCGACAAGGCGCAGTTTCCCCATGACAGGAGAACTGCGCCTGTCTGAGTTTGACTGCAAAATGCCGCATCTACGTCCTACTAAGCTGAAATGACAGCGGTGTAGGGGGCCGCGGGGGGAACGACTAATTCGGATCAATTCCGCTTCCATCACACCTGTAACAAGTGCGATTTGGCAGATTCATCCAAAGTCCTGAGCCGTTACAACGGCTGCAGTTACCGGTATGATGTTCATCGACTGGTTTCGTTGCGTTGGCTGATGTTTTAGCCGACGTAGCAAACTCAGTAGACTGAGCAAGATCCGGGTTGCGGATGGGAATTAAAACCACCGCAGCTGAGGGCATCATCATGAGGCAAAAAGCTGCCATCATGAAAAACATCCCTGAATAGACGCATATCGCGCTGAAGGTCATGATGCGATCCTCCGCGTGATATCTCTGATAATCTGCTCAAAACGCGACATACTAACGAGTTCAATACCATTGATTTTCGGTGGTAAGTTGCGGTGGCAGACAAAACATTTCTCGTTTTCCATGATTGTTCTCCTTTGGGTTTAGGTAGCCCCGCAGAAGACAAATTACCCCCAAGGGAGGTAAAAATGTCTCCCGTGGGGCAAGAAAATGAAATTGGTGGATGTCTAAGAAATCAGGATTCCCTGTTCCCAACTACAAACATTAGAAGCAATGCGTGGGAAAAGAGTGTCGCAGACTTTTATGACAGCTTTTCTGAGACCGAAGTCATCTATTTTCAGAATGAAAAGACCTTCGTACATATGTCCCTCGTAGCTATTAATCAATTCTCCTATTTTTCTGAGAGCATCAAAAACGCGCTGAGGGGTCAAATTCATTGCAGTTGATGCTGATTCAATTGAATCAGCATGTTCCTCAAGCAGAAGCGCAAAAACGCTCTTGAGATCACTTTCCGGCAGGAGTTCTAAGATGCGTGCAACTACGAACTCAGGCCGCTCGGGTGCGTCTTCTGCACTGGGGTCAAAACCGGTAGCTTCCTGCATAGTCTCAAAACTGCGATGTTTAATAACCACCTTGTCAGAGCCATTTGTACCGCAATTAACCTTTTTGTTGAGGTAACCCATGTTCCGTGATGCTTCCAGGATCATGGTTTTAATGTGCTGTTGGGATTTATCACCGAGTGCGTCACCGTAGCGAATAAACTGCAAAGTCCATGCTTCACTAGTTATATCGCTGACGTCATCATCGTTAAGGTTCCCAAACTGCTTCCGAACGACTTGTTCAATTTTTCTCAGCATTTAAATCTCCTTTCTGTGAGAGGAGAACGCAACAACCCCCCTGGGGAATTGAAACGTTCCCCAGGTTGATGTGAATGATTGTTGCCAAATGGCTGATAAATTAAAAATCCGTGTAGTAGTCCTTCACTGCATTTCCTGTGGCCGGTTTGTTGCTGGCAGCATAATTGACCGCTGTTACAGTTGATACGCGGTCAATCTGATGGGCATCGTTTTTTTCAACCTGGTAGTTATCTACTCTGAGCGAATTCGCTTTGTGAGCAGACTCATAGATGCTGAAAAACTGCAGACCCAACCAAAGAGCTGAGTACAAAAAAAGGCCAACAAAAGCAATGTAGGTGATTCTCCCGATTACGAAAGCAGCTGGTGTCGAATGATGCATGATAAAACCCTCCTTATTAACCCCCACAGCATAATACGTCGCGCATGCGATACGTCGTGAGTGGCGTGGTAGACAGCAAAAAACCTCGATGCCAAATTTCCGCAGAAACTGTAACCGGGGCTTTTTGCTGCCTACCACGCTTCGGGTGGTTATATCGTAACGAAATACAGGCACCCCGCTGGTTACCTAGGCTCCCAGCGGGGGTGCTAATTAAGCAGGAAAAGGATACGCCAAAACATAAGCAACGTATCCTGTACCCACAAAATAGCTTAGCATCGATTCTTTTACAAAATCGTGTTTGCCGGTCTTCGTAACGATGTGTACCATTCGCAACTCCTTTCGATTCGGGATAATAAAAAACCCCGGGATCTGCACTCCAAAGGAGCCGATACCGAGGTGTTGTAATTGAGATATATCAGGTCCAAAAAAACCCGGTTACGCAAAAGGCGCAAGTCGGGTGTCATAACCTGAATATTGGTTAGCCTCAGTCAAAAACAGATGCCTGAGGACTTAGGGTCTGGTGTGCACCACAAAAGCATGGGAGGGAGCCAGAACAGTGCACGACACGCTTTCGCGGCCGCCTAGGATCGGCTTGCGAACAAGCCGACAAAAAAACAACTTGTGGACACTCTAGCGACACATTATAAATATGTCAACTTTTTTTTACTATTTTTTGGTACCTGAACGTTATACATATCGTCTGATGCATCGTGTGATGTCCCGTTATACGTACCGCCTGATGTCCTGTTAAACGTGTTTGTTTCGATAGTGACACTCCGCACGGATTAAAACCTGGTGGCTTGCGCCGGCTGGTTTCTGTCATTCCTTGATAATATAAGAAGCAGCGGTAAGACCTTCTACAAACAGAATTACCCCGCAGCTTCCTTGCTGCGGGGTATCCGCTTTCAAATTTAATAATACAACCTCTATTAGAGGCTGGTTGTCAGCCCTGTCGCGCTCAATAGCACTGAGGGAAAGTTCAATATAGCTGATGGCACCATCAGTGGGGCTAATGCCACCATGCTCGCTACCCTGCCGGCCTTGCACGGAATCTTGTCGATTCCCTTTAACGCCTCGATCGCACCATAATAAGGTACCGACAAAAGATTTGCTGGCACGACAACTGGTGAGACCAATACGGCGACCACATTGCCAGTCGTGAAGATATCGCCCCGGCTTCCTGTTGCTTCTGAAACACCAGGAGGGGCTGGAGGCCCAACAAACTCTGCGCCATTACATGCAGTTTGCATTGTGTTGGTGCAATTATCCGCCATAGCAGCAGTAGCCATGCACAAAACCATTGCCGCGACCATCAGAAATTTAAATCTCATAAAAACTTCTTTCTCCGCGTGTCGGATGCGCGGCCCCCTCACAGGTTAAATAAAGGGGATCGCTGGCTTTCCGTCTGCACGCGTTCCATATCGGTTCAGTAGTCGCTGTTTTCGCAGACGATCTGCATCACCACACATTGTTGATTCGATTTTCCCGGAGCTATCGAGGACAATCTCGGCTTCGAAATACCCTTTCGTGAACACGGCTTTCTGCTTACCGTCCGCCAGATCGTCAAGCGTATCAGGCTTAAGCTTGAGTTTAGATTCGGCATCCTCCAGCGTTTTGCCCTTCAGCCCCGCGCAATCTCCAGCGGTATTCGACGTAACCGCCATTTTGTACGCGCCGGACAACATGGCCTCCGCACACCCAGTCATTGTTGTCATTGCTGCCATTGCCAATAATGCCGTTGCCAATCGTGTTTTTTTCATCTGTTGCTCCTTTCGTTGTGATTTACGTGACATGCAACTGACACGTGTTAGTGAGAAGAGGTTTTTTTATTCTTTCCCTTTCCTGTAGTGGGCTTCGATTGTTTCACGCGATCGATACCAACAGATCTGCAGAGCGCATCCACTGCAGAAACGTAGTTATTAATCGCCGTATCGTACTGCTCAAGCAACCCGAGGGCCTTTGTTGCAGGGAGCGGTCCCGAATCGGTCAAGCTCATGCGCTTCCGGACGAGCAATGCAGCTCGATCTCCGAACTGGACAGCAGTCAGGAGTTTGTGGGTTTCGGCCAGATTTGGCGTCAATTCACGCTTGTTGCGATCGGCAAAATTGCTGAATACTGGACTGCCTGGCCGTTTTGCAGTGCCCCCTGCCCTTTTAGAGGGTTCTGCTTTCTGTGGTTTAACTGTTTTTACTGCCGCCTCGGTTGTCATAGGTTTTCCCCTTCTTGATTAGAATCCGTTCGCCCAAATCGAGGGCAACGGTTTGAATTATGTTCGGCGGAATAAATGAGCTCGCTTCTATTTTTACAAACAGACCAGGTACTCTTTTGGTTACCTTGAAATTTAGATCTGCATGTACAAACTCTGCTTTTCCGCGGATCAGACCCGCGACAAATTCCTTTGATGTTCTCGAAAGAAGCATCTCAATTCGTGGCGGTCTGCCTGTTCGCACAATGACCTTTGAAACGTACCAACTCAGCCGTCTTCCATATTGAGGAGCATCTTTTGGCGACATAGCGTATGCCGGACAGTAGGCGGTAACAGTTCCTCCATTCGGGAGATCGACAGTAGCGTGTACTCCCTCAGGTGTGAACGACCGTATTCGACCAATGACGATTCGGTAGAGCAAACGCCGCGCCTGCTCTACATCATTTGCCGCACTTTCGGATGATATTAATCTGTCAATTTCATACCGCAGCCGCCTGGCGACACGCTTATGGATGTTATTTGCCCGGATTTCCACTTCGCCGCGATCTACATCAAATCGATAAAACCCGAGTTTTTCACCATCAAAGCGGGCGTAGGCATCGATATTCATCACCGCAGTCAGACTGCTGCTCGCAGCTCGCTCAACTAAGCTGCAGGCGGTGTCGAAATTTAATCCATGTGCTTCGGCTATTTCAGAAATCAAACGCTGCATAACCGCCTACTTTCGAACAATTTTTTTAAACTCGGGCTTTGGGGAAGGGAACCTTCGGGTACCGGTATTTTTCGCTCACCCATCTGCCATCATCCTGCATCTGACCAACAACCTCATAACCCCGTTGGACACACGCTTCGAGCAAAATGAAAAAATCCTTTTTCCCTGGCTTCCAAAAATCCTTTACGCCGCCACCTTTACGAACGCCACTGGCTCGGCCATGGTTAACGTAAATAGAACCTTTGGCCGATTCAGCTACGATATAATCCCTGCCGCCGACCATTTTTGTCGGCTTGTTGAGATGTAGCGCCCTCACAGGGAGATCATCCTTGTCAGGCCAGTCGTTAATACCTGGAACCCTAATATCAATACGGCCCTGAGAAAAACCTGCGTAAGCTTCGAATCTGTTTTTATTCATACTCGCCTCCTTCGTTGTGCGATCTGTATCAAATATGCACAATTAAGAGGTTCCACCGGACGGTTCTTACCTGAAGCTATGCTGTTTCTGGTTTTCCAAAGAATTGCTCATATATTTCAGATGAGCTTGATAATATGTTTTTAGCCTCTTCAACTCTGAGCGGGGTGACGGACTTACTGCCAATTTCACCTGCGCAAAAAGCAACTTCGAGGCGAAACCAATTCCCATTATTGGTTTTACATATTTGACTGACGACCCCATCTCCTCCGGACCAGGACTGAATCGATTCTAGATATGCAATCGTGCTTAGACTCCCAATATATTCTTTGCCCTGGGATATACTTTTACCCCTTCTTTTTTACTTTGTTCCAACGTCAAAGAAATGTCATTACGCATCTAATACCTCCAGTTGCGGAAACCAAACGGCGCAATAAATATTGCGATCCAATGGATAATTTTTATCAAATCCAATATGTTCCTTGTTTAAAACGCCCCAATCAGTTTTATATTGTTGGATTTTATGCAAACCATAAGGATTAATAGGCTCTGCATTTAGACGGGCTAAGATACAATTTATTATCTTTGAATTAGCAATTTGCATGCAATTAGGAGCATCTTGCAAATAATCCAAAATTCTACAAGCATCTGCTTGATCCCCAAAAAGCTGATCACGAAGCCGGACATGGGCATCGTGGAGATTGGCATAAAACTTTTTAACTGAATCCAAAAACAAATCCTCAATCTTTTTTTCTTCTGATCTCATTTCTAAACCCCCCTTTTTTTGAATTTCTGGGGCCATCTTCTCGCACAGTTGTGCCCGCATAGGCGCTGCCAGCAAGGGAGCGAAAAAACATGATAACCACCAATGTTATTCCGCCAATTTTTATAATGACCTTTTTTGCTTAATTCTCATCTGAGTCTGAGCAATAGCCTACCTAAAGAGTTGAAAATCAACGGCCTGCAACAGCGGCCTTACTACCCGCTTTGCAAAATCTGACCGCATAGCCCTCTCTGTTTTCTGAATGTGATACAGATTTTTGATTGCTTTATGGATCTGCGCCATCGAATAGCGATCCAGCAGCGAGTCAACAGCTTCCTTGTGTCTAGTAGACTGCCCTGGTAGACCAAAATCGCCGCCCATTGAGCGCAAAATGTCGATAACCAATTCGCGCTGAGCCGGAGACACTGGCCGTTTTTCTCCCTCTGCCCTCTCCTTCTCAAGCTCACAAAGGATGATCTTCGGCCAGTTTGACTTCTCGTTGACGCCGAACTCCTCTGCTATCTCCACAAGATCAACTTCAAGGTCTTGATCAAGGAGGGCTGTCATTCTCTCCCGCATGCCTTTACGTTTTCTCGCGGTTGATGCTTTTCCGCCGACACAAACACGATCGCCGGCCGCTGTGTCGGCATCTACACCTGCTTTATTCATCGTTTTGCGATAATTTGCGAGTGCATCCAGATCAATATCGTCGCGGCGTTCGATGCGCCGCACCCAGCCAGCCTGGACGTCGAATTCTTTCGCGAGCCGTTCAACTTCGGACATCGGAAGCGGCTTTCCATGCTTCTGATGATTTGCATTAATTGCCAGCTTTAGCCGCTCTACGCGGAATTTTTTTACATATGTGAGTGCCATTTCCTGCTCCTCAAAACAGTTGTTACTCCGCAGATTTAGCTTCTACACTCAGCCCATCACCGGAACCATCAACTTTCTGCCTCTTACCAACGAAGGTATAGATGAGAGCGCCGAGGGGTCCCGCCAGCAACAAAACAATCAGCCAAATCATTTTGTCGTTCTGTTTTTTGAAGTCTGATTTTAGGCAATCAACAAGCTGCCAGACCCAAAAAATCCCCATTGCCAACATTGTTGCGATCATGCCCAGGTACGTTACTGCAATGATTTGTTCCATATTCATCTCCCTATCTCCGCGTGCGGGATGCGCGGCCCCCTATTTTGTGAACTTAGTATCAAACAAGTGACACGTTACAGTCATTACTGCACCAGGATGCACTACCTACCAGGCATTGTAGCCGAACCAAACCGCCTCTTTAACTGAACAACAGCGCTTAATCGCCTCGCCGGCAATTTTAAGTGCATCAAGAACATCGAGACGTTTGGCAGACGCATATTTAACCGCCTGCAACTCCAGGCCAGGTACCGATATTTTCCCCGATTTGCCAGCACAATAAATTACTTCCACAACTGCCTGCTCCATAGCCAGATTTTCCGCTGATTTGCTCATAACCGCCTCCCCGTATTGCTGTATTTGCACCGCTCCCTGCAATCATATATGCAACGCGTAATTAAGAACTTCTGCCTCTCTATATGCGACTCAACTACATTTTCCCGCGATGCCCAAGAAAACGTTCCCCGACTACCGCCCGCAAATCTTTGAGCGCTGCCCGTACACCGATCCAGGTCGGTGCGTAAACTTTGAAATGCTGCCAACTCCCGTCCGAATTCAACCAGTCGCACCAGCGGTTGCTGTGCACGCGAATCCGATACGGGGTGGCAACTCCACAACTGCATACTCCAATGAGATCAAGATCGAGAACTCGCGCAACTAGATTTGAGTTCGTGCCGTGAATGTCCCTAAGTGCGATGTTTTCACCACATACGCTGCAGCAAAAATTCAGCGATTGAATGCAAAAGCCAGTGTCAGAAAATTTAAATGGCAGAAAACCGTCTATTGATGGTTCCGCAAGTAGGGCTTTTTCTCTCCTGTTTGCCTCATGCAGCCGCAATACTGCTTTGACATCCGGCATCAAGCGGATCTCCTGGCCAGCCACTCACAAACTTCAACAGGAGTAATGAACTCAATTGGAACGTCACTGTGCGTATCAGCTGATCCAGCTTTGGCCAAAAACCACCGTCCGCTCTTGTCAATAAGCAGCGATTCTGTTGCAACCGTATCCCCACCCTCATCCTCACCGCCGTCCCACACCAAAACCTCTCTCGCTTCGCCAACAATCGTTTTCTGCATCTCACAAACTGCTAAAACCATGACATCCTCCCTCGTACGGTTTTAAACCGTCTTTGTGTTTTGTTTATACAATCCGCAGGGGGGGGACAAGATCTCTCAAAATTTCTTCATCACCCGCGTTTTGTTGCTCTCTTTTCTTCTTATAATCCGATTATAAGATATTGTCAAGACCGAATTATCATTGTGTTTAATATTCCGATTATAGTATTATGGCTGAGGAGGGTTTAAATAATGGATAAGCATGAACGGCTGAAGATCCTCAGGATACTCAACCGCTATACTCAAGAGGGTCTGGCAGGGAAAGTTGATATTAAGCAGGCATCGATCGCAAGTTATGAGCGTGGAGCTTACGGGATACCTGAAGCAGCAACAGTTAAGCTGGCTGAACACCTGTTGGTTGATCCGGCGTATCTGTCCTATGGCTATCCACTGCTGTCCGGAAGAGTGTGGGAGCCGCCAAAAGAGGCAAAAGGCCTTCTCTCTGATTTGGCTGCCCTATTGCCAAGTTTGATAGAAGAAAACAAATTCACAAAATTTGTTAAAACAACATATGTTGATGGAGAAATTGTCCTCATGTCGGCAGATGATGGCCGCAAGTGTCTGTTGCTCACCAGCTCTCCTGCAACATCTGCCGCTGTTCTTGCTGCTATTGTCGGGTTAAAAGGCGGAGTAACCCAGGAAGCGATGGAGAAGGTAAGAATTGGCGATACCGCCAGCAAATTCCTCTGCGATTTTGATATCTCTGACTTCGGAATAGAGGGATTGAGGCAAGATTATTTTCATTGGCCAGATGGGTTTGCAGCAGCCCGTTTGGCCCCAGATACACTAAAAGCTCTGTCGTTTGTGCTGGATGAAGCCGTTCCGTACCTGCTTGAACAAGCTTTAGTGTGGTCCAGAGAAGCCCAGGACGAAGAATTGTTTGTCGAAAAATCGGTACATGGGATCAAACGTGCAATTGAAACTGCTGTGGCAAGGTTGGTGGCGCAGGAGGGTCAGGACGCAGTAGTTTATCTGCGTGATGAGATAGACAAGGCGTATGCTCAAGCTTTAGGCGAGATCGATCAAGAGTTTGAGGAAAAATATGCGGCAGAGATGATGCCCTGACAGCTAAATGGCTCACAAGTTGCTTTATCATTAGGTGTTATCGTCAAATCTGCCCTGTTCTATGCCCACTCAGCACTCAGTGTCTCCGCCTGATCCAGTACCAGTTGTACCGCCACTTCCTGACGGTCCGGTGGATACTTATATTTGCGCAGAATGCGTTTCACCATCAGACGCAGTTTCGCCCTAACATTGTCCCGCACTGCCCAGTCAACGCTGATATTCTGGCGCAGGTTTTCTGCTAATTCGTGGGCAATTTTCTTTAAAACCTCGTCGCCCATCTCGCGAACCGCTTCCTCGTTGTTGGCAAGCGCGTCGTAAAAGGCCAGTTCGTCGGCATTAAGACCGAGTTCTTCACCCCGGCCGATGGCTTCTTTAAATTTCTTTGCCATGGCGATCAGCTCTTCAATCACCTGGGCGGTTTCAATGGCTCGGTTCTGGTATCTTTTTAAGACATTGGTAAGTAGATCTGAGAATTTCACCTGCTGGACCACATTGGTTGCAAAGCGGGTCCGGATCTCACCTTCCAGAAGGCGCTCCAACAGTTCTATCGCCAAATTCCGTTCCGGCAGGTTCTGCACGTCGTTTAGGAAGTCCTCGTCAAGGATGCCGATATTCGGCTTTTCCAGCCCTGCAGCATCGAATATGTCAACCACTTCATCCGACACCAGCGCCGAACCGATAATCTGACGAATCGCCAGCTCGCGCTCTTCATTAGTGCGCCTCTTCTCTGTGACAAATCTTTTGGTCAACAGCACCTTTACCGCCTGGAAGAAGGCCACCTCTTCGCGTATGGCTTTAGCATCATCCAGCGTACAGCAGAGGGTAAAGGCTTTAGACATCGCCAGCGCGGTATCACCAAAGCGTTTCTTACCATCCTTGATCCCTAGCACATGGTTGGCCGTCTTGGCGAGAATGCTATGGCCGCCGGTGAGAAAAGCGCTGTAATCAAATTCATGCAGCATGCCGCGCAGTATATCGAGTTTCTCTTCCAGTACCGCAAATGCTTCGTGGGCATCAACCGTCGGGCGCCCACGCCCTTTGCTGTTGGTGTACTCCTTAAGCGCCTGTTTCAGGTCATTGGCAATGCCGATGTAATCAACCACCAGTCCGCCCTGTTTGTCGCGGAACACTCGGTTGACCCGGGCGATGGCCTGCATCAGGTTGTGCCCTTTCATCGGTTTGTCAACATACATTGTATGCACACAGGGAGCATCAAAACCGGTTAGCCACATATCCCGCACAATTACCAACCGCATCGGATCTGCCGGGTCTTTAAAACGCTTTTCCAGTCGTTTCTTAACCTGCTTGGAATAAATATGTGGCCGCAATAGTGGTTTGTCGCTGGCGGAGCCGGTCATCACAACCTTGATAATCCCCTTTTCCGGATCTTCATCGTGCCACTCTGGCCGCAAGGCAATGATGGCGTTATAGAGATGGACGCAGATCTCTCGGCTCATGGCGACTACCATGGCCTTGCCGCTCTGTGCTTTGCTCCGTTCTTCAAAGTGTGACACCAAGTCAGCTGCTACCTGTTTAATTCGCGGTTCGGCACCAACGACCTTTTCCAAGGCCGTCCATTGGCTCTTGAGCTTAACCTGCTGGTCGTCTTCTTCATCTTCCGCCAATTCGTCCACCTCGGCGTCGATACCAACCAACATATCTTCCTTCAACCCCAGCTTGGCCAGACGTGATTCAAAATAGATCGCCACCGTTGCCCCGTCGTCACGAGCCTGCTGCATGTCGTAGATGCTGATGTAATCACCAAACACGGCGCGGGTATCACGGTCTTCCGATGCTACCGGTGTACCGGTAAAGGCCACAAAGGTTGCGTTGGGGAGCGCGTCACGCAGATGTTGGGCATAGCCCACTTGATAGCCCTTGGCATCGCCCTTGAACTTGGCTTCAAAGCCGTATTGGGTGCGGTGGGCTTCGTCGGCGATAACTACGATATTATGGCGGTCGGAGAGGACCGGGAAGCTGTCCTCATCCTCACCCGGCATGAACTTCTGGATAGTGGCAAAGATAATGCCGCCCGATGGCCGATTGTCCAACTTGGCCCGTAAGTCCTGCCGTGTTTCACCCTGCACCGGCTGCTCCCGCAGCAGCTCCTGCGACAGCGAGAATACGCCAAACAGTTGCCCATCCAGATCGTTGCGGTCGGTAATAACCACAATGGCCGGATTCTCCATGGCAGCTTCGCGCATGACTCGCGCCGCAAAGCAGGTCATGGTGATGCTCTTGCCCGATCCCTGGGTATGCCAGACCACGCCCCCTTTCTGGTCGCCGCCGGGGCGGGATGCGGCAACTACCTGATCAATGGCCGAACGCACCGCATGGAACTGGTGATAACCGGCAATTTTTTTAACCAGGGTGCCGTCATCCTCGAACAGGACAAAGAAGCGCAGGAAATCCAGCAGGTAGGCCGGGGCTAGTACGCCACGTATCAGGGTTTCCAGTTCGTTGAATTGGCCGAGTGGATCGAGCGTCAGGCCGTCAATGGTACGCCAGGCCATAAAACGTTCAACATTTGCCGAGAGCGAACCGAGGCGCGCTTCGGTGCCGTCCGAGATCACCAGCAGTTCGTTATACTGGAACACATCCGGTATCTGCTCTTTATAGGTCTGGATCTGATCATAAGCCTTCCAGATGTCCGCCTTCTCGTCAGCCGGATTCTTCAACTCCAGCAACACCAGCGGCAGGCCGTTGACAAAAAGGATGATATCCGGGCGGCGTGTGTACTTTGCCCCTTTGATGGAATACTGGTTCACCGCCAACCACTCGTTGGCTGCCACATCGGTAAAATCGATCAAGCGCACAAAGTCGCCGCGTGTCTCGCCATCTTTTTGATACTCGACCGGAACACCATTGACCAGCAGTTGATGGAAAGCACGATTGGCCGCCAGCAACACCGGCGTGTCCAGATTCATTACCTGTTGCAAAGCGTCAATGCGGGCCACTGGAGGCACGGTCGGGTTCAGCCGGTCGATCGCTTCGCGCAGTCGGCCCACCAGCAGCACTTGGCTGAAGTTGCTCCGTTCAGGTGCGGGGCCATCAGGGGCAATGTCCAGGCCGTAGCGGTGGCTGTAGCCGGTTTCGGTCAGCCAGCATAAGGTTTCCTGTTCGAGTTGGTCTTCAGTCATTGTTTCTCCAACGGTATTTTTAGAACTACCGAGAAATCCTCGGTAGTTGCAATACAGTATCGTTTTTCGTAGGGGCGATCCCGTCGGGTCGCCCTGATGCAATAGCCAACCAGTAGCAATTTATAAACAAATAAAAATCAAAGGCGGGCGAGCCACCGGCGTCGCCCCTACAACATCAAACCTCACCATCTGCCTCAATAACCCGTGCCACCGCACTACCACATTTTTTACAGGAACCACTTAATAAAAGAGAGTTGCCGCACATTTTCCCGTCTTGAAGTCGTATCG
Source organism: Deltaproteobacteria bacterium (assembly GCA_021781535.1). Lineage (GTDB taxonomy): Bacteria > Desulfobacterota > Desulfuromonadia > Geobacterales > Pseudopelobacteraceae > JACRCG01. The sequence continues at coordinate 56,510 of JAJXWO010000020.1, forward strand.
TTGTAACTGTCCGACATTGCCCACACCAGACATTGTCCATGAGTTCTTTTTGTCCTGCTACTGGAATTTGCTGCCACCGTTTCTTCGCATCGGAAGTAAATTGGGGAAGCTGTATGACATTAGATCGTTTTTCAGTCACTTCAGAGCCTCCCAATAGCCACGAGATTTGGTCAGCAGGCTGCTGACCAAACATTTCTGCAATTCACAATTCATCAAGCGACACCTTGACGCTATGCTCTTCCTGGCGATCCTTTACAAGCTGGATGAGAACTTCATCGTCCGTCGTTTCGGCATCCGGCAGACGCAACTGGCCGGAGATCAGGCGTGGGAGCAGGGTGTCGCGGAGAGTGGCGAGAGTTTGGGCTTTAAGCTCATTGGTGATCCATCTTTCAAGTAATGGCGCAAAATATACACTGATTGCTTGGATGATTTCAATCGGCGGTGCAACCACTTTGGCCTCTGTCAGGTGCTTTCGTTGTATATGTCCCATCGTTGTGGCCTTGCTTGCGGCAGTTTGCTGAAAACTGACAAGATGATGTTTTGTCCAGAAGTAGTAAAACCACTTCGGATAATCTTTCGATGTTACCTTGAACAAATGCTGATTCAACGCGCCTTCACCGCCACACCAAACAACAACTTCAAGACTTCCAGACCATGAAAAAAGTACGTCGCCATTTTGAATGATGTACTCAGACTTGAGACGTCGGTTCGCACGGTCAGCACCGTTCGTATCGCCTTTTCGCAATTGAGCAATTTTGATTACGGGTAACCAGTCATCTTCATCAGGAGGAAACTTTTGTAATGCCAAGCCATTCAAGTATTCGGCGATAGTATCGAGCGATTTGCCCCGCCACCCCTTCGGCACCAACCCCAGTTCCGATTCCTCGAAGCTGTCGGGGAAGAGCGATGCGGTATCGGCGTCCATCCCTTCCGGTTCGCGGCCTTCCTGCTTGGCGCGGACGGGGTCGAAGTCCACGAACCACGATTTGAACAGGGCTTGGGCGATTGCTTCGAGGGTGGAGTTGGTCTCGCGGAGAAGGGTGATTCGGTCGTCGAGGGAGGTTAACACTTCCGCAACAGAATCTTGATACGCCTTTGGTGGACAAGGTACGGACAACTTTACTAAGTCACTTCCCCTAATTCCTGATGCACCTGCACCTTGCTCAGCAATAGTTTCTATCGCTGTTCGCCCAGAAGGTGAGCGAAAAAAATAGAAGTAAAAGTATGGATTTGAAATGGTTTTGTTTAGTCGACATCGAATAATGTGGGATTCAAAAACAGTGGGCAATTGATTTCCTACAAATATTGAACACTGCCCAGCACCTGCCAAAACCAGAGATTGTCTTGCAAAAAGTAAGTCTTCTGATTGCAGCAGAAAATGGGCTTCGCCATCACCTACAGGCACCAAGTCCATACTTATGTTGTGAATCCTTGAATGAGCGAAAAGCTCACCCATATTCACCATAGGAATACCTGAACCTCGAACACTTTTGGGTCGGGTAAGTCCGTTCTTTTGTGGTGAAGAAAAAAGGGAACCGAAAGATGCAGACTTAAAACTCATACCCCAGCCCTCCCAGCTTCTGCCGGATCAGCTCATCAAGCTCTGCACCCTTGGCCATCTGTTCACCCAGCGTCTCCGTCAATCGCTGCATCTTCTCGACAAAGGCTTCGTCGTCATCCTCAACCGCTTCCGCGCCAACATAACGCCCCGGCGTCAGGACATGGCCGTGTTCGGCAATTTCGTCCAGTGTCACACTGCGGCAGAAACCGGCTACGTCGGCATACTCGGCATCAGCTTCTCCATCGCCCCGCCAGGCACTAACGGTGTCGGCGATTCTCTGAATATCGGCGTCGGTAAATTCGATCTGCACCCGACTGATCATGGTGCCAAGTTTGCGGGCGTCGATAAACAACACCTCTCCCTGACGCTTACTCTTCTGCTTAACGAGAAACCAGAGACAGGCGGGGATCTGGGTGTTGAAGAACAGTTGACCAGGCATGGCCACCATGACTTCCACCTTGTCGGCTTTAACCATGGCCCGACGAATGTCACCTTCGGAGTTCTGGCTGGAAGACATGGAGCCGTTGGCCAGCACGATACCGCCTCTGCCCGCTGATTTTAAGTGGTAGAGGATATGTTGCAGCCAAGCATAGTTGGCGTTGCCTTGCGGCGGTGTGCCATATACCCAGCGCGGGTCGCCTTCCAGACTACCGTGCCACCAGTCGGATATATTGAAAGGCGGGTTGGCGAGGACAAAGTCGGCACGCAGATCGGGGTGCTGGTTGCGGACAAAGGTGTCGGCAGGTTCTTTGCCAAGGTTGAAGTCGATGCCGCGAATGGCAAGATTCATAGCCGCCAACCGCCAGGTAGTGGGATTTGATTCCTGCCCGTAGATTGAGACATCTCCGATCTTGCCACCATGTGCTTCAATGAACTTTTCCGATTGCACAAACATGCCGCCCGAGCCGCAACAGGGATCGTATACTTGCCCCTGATGCGGAGCGAGTATCGCTACCAGGGTTTTGACGATACTGGCCGGGGTGTAGAACTGGCCGCCCCGTTTGCCTTCGGCGCTGGCGAACTGACCGAGGAAGTATTCGTACACTTGGCCGAGTAGATCGCGGGCACTCTGTCCGGTCGTCCCAAAGCCGATGGTAGAAACCATATCCACCAGCTCTCCCAACTTGCCGTCGGGAAGCTGCACGCGGGCATAGCGTTTGTCGAGAATACCTTTGAGCTTGGGGTTTTCGGTTTCGATCAGAGTCAGGGCTTCGTCGATGCGCTTACCAATGTCCGGCTGCTTGGCCTGTGCCCGTAGGCTTTCCCAACGCGCTGCTTCCGGCACCCAGAAGACGTTGACCTCTTTGTAATAGTCCCGGTCTTCCAGCTCCTCTGCCATATCGGCGCCATGCAGGAAGTAATCGTCGGCAGCATCGGCGAAACGTCGCGTGAGTTCATTACGGCGAGTCTGGAAGGTATCGGAGATGTACTTAACGAAGATGAGGCCGAGTACGATGTGTTTGTATTCGGCAGCGTCCATGTTGGCGCGGAGTTTGTCGGCGGTGGCCCAGAGGGTTTTTTTGATGTCTTCGATCATAAGATTGAGGTTCCTTGGTGGTTGGCAGAAAATTTCAGCTGAGACTCAGTTGGCCCACAAGACCAGCTTATCCGGTAGGACGGTATCGAACACGGTCAACTGATGATCTCGCTTATTCCTGTCATACAAGATAACAGGAAAGACCATACTTAATCGGCCGATTTGAATGTATTTATCCGGATCGAATCTTTCTTTTCAGAGATGGAAGAAACGATTCCGTGCTCTACCAGAAGTTTTGCTAACAGTCGATTGGTTGGGGTATCGGGTATTTTCGGGCTCCTGCTATATTCCGTTATTTCGCTGTATGGTGCGGGGAGCTGCTCTAGAGTTTTCATGATCATTTCTCTATCCCATGCTGGTATGCACTTTATCAAGATCTGAACCGAACTGTCGGTTTGTCGAACACTTGCTATCGCAGTTGCAATGACTCTGCTGTCGAAAGGGGAATAATCTGTATTCGGCAGCTTAAGCACTTCCGCAATCTGTTTGGCCAATTCCTCGTTTGCTATAACTCCTTCCGGGGTTGCATCCAGACATATCTCATATCTCTGTTTTGTGCTCATATTGTTGAGTAGCAGTTTGGCCCGGATATCATCGGTGATAGGGTATTCCTGTTTATTTGCAATGTATTCAGCAACATTGTAACCTAGGAGCATGGCGGCCAACAGATTATCATCTTTCACACTTTTAAATGTGCTTACTGATAATTCTACGGCGTTCGCTTTTATCAGGCACTTGGCCTTCTCACTAGAAATTGTCCCAGGGAAATCGGTATATTTTGTGGTTAAACAAGGGACCAGTTTGCAATACCCGGAATCATTTATTGCATCATTCCCAAATATAAACTCTGCCAATAAGGTCTCACCTTTTGCATCAATTCCGTCAATTTTCTGTTCAGAGAGGACGTCAACCACTGATGTCCGGTTAAAAAGATGCGTCACAGCACCCTTCTCAAGGTTCTCATAGCTCAGATAGCATAAAATATTTTCCCAGGAAACGTTGACCTTTTCACTAGACAGGATATCTCCCCACAGATAGTCAGGAAGCCCGGTGAAACTTTCAAATTTCACCTCCTGCGTTGATACAATTTTTATCTTTTGTTCATTACTTATCTGGTCAGAATTGAGGAGTAGTTTGATGATATCGGGGGTCTCCTTAGTGTTTGTAGGGAGGGTAAAAAATACCTTGTCGAGGTACAATGAAAGATTTTCATCGACATACCCCTTAAGTTCCGGACTGCCGTAAGCAGAGATTGCTGAATAGTTAGCATCAGTGTGTTCGAGGTGCGACGCCACCTTGTTGACGCTATATGTGTCAAGTAAAAGGCCGATATTCTCGGGATTGATTTCGTAGAGGTTTTCGTGATGGGCAAATGCGATGAGATTCTTGTTACCGGCTAGATTGGCTAGACTGCCGAACACTACTTTCAATTTTTTCAGGACGACATAATTGTCAGGAGGCGTAATATCAGAAGCATAAACGAGGTATCCATCCGTTGCGAGAAAGCATGTCAGGTTGCTTCCTGAATTCATCTTTTCGACAACGTGATTTTCATCAACATGTTGCAGGATCAGCGCAAGATGCTCAGGTGCACGTGGAGATTTTACTGCAGCAGACCCATACCCAGGCCACAACTCGGCAATAGCCCTTACGAACCCCACAACATTTTGGCCGATATCCCAGTATGCGGTGAAAAATTCTTCTGAATCCGAGAAGTTGGTAGATATGAACCTTACTGCAGAGCGGAGGTATTCCCGATTGTTGGCATTATCCGTAAGTAGATAATCGACAAGTGCGACATTGAGAGTGTAGTTATGGGCGAAATCCTCAGGCCTCATGCTTAAGCACACTTCATAAGGGGTATCAATCGGCTGTTTCGGGTCAGGTTTCTTGAAGTCACGGATCGTAACCAAAAAGTCATGGTCGTTTCTAGTCAACTGGCCTTCGTAGAATTTGGAAGTATAGAGATAATGGGTTTCGTCCAGGTAGCCGTTTTTAATAAGGTAAGTCAAAGGTTGCATGTTTGAAATTTTGTTACTTGAAAGCGCCTCATCGATATCGAAGTTGCTCTTCAAAATAAGCTCATACAGGGGGAGTTGCGAGATGGCGCCCTTAAGTTGTTCCAGTTCATGAATTCTGGTATGTATTTCTAAACGTCTTGCTGCCGCCTTGTTTTCGATCTTTTCCTTCCGCTGGGCGAAGGTTTGATTGGGGCTGATTTCTGACTGCAATTTATCAAATGACTTTCCAAGAGGATATTGTCTAGGATTATATCCGGGCTGAACATATGAAAGAATGACATTTGGGACGTCGAACAATTGTGCAAACAGTTCCCAATCCTTAAGTTGCGAAAATAGCTTGGGCTGCTGATTGATATACACTGCATGAACCGGTTGATCCGTTGATGACACTATATGGCCAATGAAAATACTTATCAGTTCATGCTCATTTTCCACTTCCTCTTCATCAGATGCTGCCAAATCCTTTTTGAGGCTGGCTATCTCATCATTCATTTTCTGTTTGTTTGAGATAATAAGGGTGGCCCTCAAGTTGCCGATCTCGTAAAGAGCCCCTTCACCATGGTGCAATTTCTCAAAATCATCAGGATAAACATTTTTGTAGATCATCATGGCCAGCAGTTTTGTTGAATTCAGGCTGTCACTATGCAACTCTGATTTATAGAGAGCGAATTCATTGAAAATATTATGAATAAGCCTCATGTCATCAATATACAGGGCAACATCCCTGATGAAGTGCTCTGCTATCTTGTCCGTATTCTGATTGTCCTTCAGGCGCCTCCGCATCATTTCCAGCGAGTTAGAGCTGTTGACAATCGGAATTACTGGAATGATAAAGTCGAAAAACTTCACTCTATTGTTGTGGATGAACATGTCATCCTTGAGAGCATAGAGAAACTTTATTTTTTTACTACGGGGACTGTTGTCGTTAATAAGCTTATTGATTTCACGAAGTTTTACGAATATCTCTGGGGAGTTAAATCTATCGAGATCCTCGATAACCACAACGTTATAATCAACTTCCTGAAAGAAGTAGATTATCTCATCAAGATGTCTGTTCAATATTGAATTTTCGGGGGTATCAACTGCCTCAATTTCTGCATTTTTAAGTGATAACTTTTTTAATGTAATACCAAAGAATGATTTATAGATATTCAAAACTAGGGCAATCAGAAAGGCAAGAGCATATAAGATTAAAAAAACATTAATGGTATTTCGAATGTTAAAGCTATTCAGGCTTAAGAGATCGACTCTATTTAGGTAAATATAGCCAATCACTAAAGCCCAAAATACAAAAAGAGCCGATTTTATGAGCGGTTTATTGGGTACAGCTATTCTCTTGAATCTTGAATACGGTAATTTGCTCGCATCTGTGCCATATAGCATTTGCTGCAATATGCTTCTTTCTATCAAATTGTTAGAAATCTGATTTTCAGCTTCTTCCTTGAAGGAAGCCAGGGAAATGTTGAGGAATTTATACTGGTTGTTTTTTTCAAAGGTCTTGATGATGCTGGACTTACCGGAACCAAATGGGCCGGTAAGCGCTATGTTGCATATATGTTCGCTATCAATTGCGAACTTCAGTGCACTGAAATAATTTGATTTTTCGTCTGCATCATCGACAGGGGTCAACGGGATATAGCCAACTGGATTATTGTTGTTTGGTTTCGGTGCGTAGTCGGTTGTCTTGTCAAATATCATACAGTTTGCTCCAGTTTTATTGCATTCAGCAGTGGAAGATGTCATTATCGCTTGGCCGTTGACCCGTCCGGATAGCTTCTTAGTCTGGTCGGAGTCCTGTTGTCTAGTTACTTTTCATACGCACCAGCTAACCATGGAAACAACTCCCACCCATACAATTTTCAGAATCCTGAAGAGACTGATGCTCAACATGATCCGTTGGACATGAAATATCCTTCCAGACTCACATGAACTTGAGGAAACCTAAATGTGTTTACATAGCAGAAAATGGGACGGGATAACACAGGAATGAGCATTCATTAAAAAAGTAAATTTTAAAGTTGACAAAAAAAGC